>DAONET010000026.1:26003-31717 GCA_035403225.1 Bacteroidales bacterium
AATTCCGGGTCCTGAAGCAAAAGAGGTCAGCGTATTACCACAAATCATCATTCCGATGAGCATCATTGTAAAAATAAATCCAGCTTTTTTCATAATTCAATTGATTTTTTAAGTCATTCCGCCGAAAATTCCCGTTGGCGGATTACGGGTGGCCAGGATGTTTCGGGAGTATAGCCAGACTACCTGAAAGTAAGGCCAGCCATGCAGGCCGCACTTTCAATCCATCTACACAATCATGTCTCGGGGTTTTTGAATTTCACCTGTTAATCCGGTGGGAAGTCAAAAGGTAATGCAAGGGAAAGAAAAAAAAACGGGGGAAATTCGTTATTTAATTCATTATCAATATATTATGATATTGGCTTGGAAAAGATTAAAAAAATTTTTAGTATCTTTGCAAATTCTTTGAAAGCAGGATAATCCTAAACAGAAATAATGGAGAAGGCAAAAGTACTGTTTGTGGCGCAAGAGATCACGCCTTATCTGAAAGAGACTCACATGAGTATCATCGGGAGGAATCTCCCTCAGGGAATTCAGGAAAAAGGTAAAGAGATCAGAACTTTTCTCCCACGGTACGGAAATATCAATGAGCGTCGTAACCAGCTTCATGAGGTAATCCGTCTCTCGGGGATGAACATTATCATTGATGACACAGACCATCCGTTGATCATTAAAGTTGCCTCCATTCAACAGGCGCGGATGCAGATCTATTTTATCGACAACGAAGACTATTTCCAGCGAAAATTCACCTTTCACGACAAGAACAACAAGTTCTATACCGACAATGACGAGCGGGCCATCTTCTATGCAAGAGGGGTTTTGGAAACGGTGAAGAAACTGGGATGGGGCCCCGATATTGTCCATTGCCATGGCTGGATGACCAGCATCACCCCTTTGTACATCAAGCGCGCTTACAAAGACAACCCGCTGTTCAGCGAATCACGGGTGGTTGTCTCGATATACAACGACGAGTTCAAAGATACCTTTGACAAGAATTTTGCCAACAAAGTGAAACTGGATGGTATAAATTCAAAAGACCTGAAGCACTATAAGACTCCAAATTACGTTAACATGATGAAAGCGGCCATTGATTTTTCCGATGGCGTGATCATCGGGTCGCCTGATATCAACCCGGAATTGATGAAATATGTTTTGGAATCGGACAAGCCTTATCTCGAGTTCCAGCCCATGGACCGGTACATTGATGCTTATTCCGATTTTTATGATGAGATACTGGTTAATGAACCGGTATCATTTTGAGAAAACGGATCATAAACTGATTTATTAAAACCGCTTCCCTTGTCAAGAACACTTTCACTGATGTGCGGGCTGCTACTGCTGCTAACACTTTTCTCGTGCAAAAAGGATTCCTATGAAGTTGGCATTGACATCCTGCCCCCGTCTGATACCTTAGGTGTTTGTTACACGGATACCATGACCGTGATCGCTTATACGGTACTGCATGATTCCTCGCGTACCGACGAGTCTTCTTACGGAATGCTGGGAGCCATCATGGACCCTGTCTTCGGGAAAACCTCCACCACGATCTATTCGCAGTTCCTCCTTTCCACCGAAGGGGTGGATTTCGGCGATAACCCGGTGCTGGATTCCGTGATCCTGATGCTGTATTATACCGGGTACTACGGCGACACCAACACCCTTCAGCAGGTTAAAGTGTATGAACTCAGCGAAGACCTGTACACCGATTCTTCCTATTATTCCAACCAAACGGCGGCCACCTACAGCAACCTGCTTGCCAACCAATATTACAAGCCGCGTCCTACCGACAGTGTCAAGATATATGGGAAAAAAGCAGCCCCGCAACTGAGGATCAACCTTTCAAAAAGAACCAAATACCTGGGAAATAAACTCCTGAGCGCCCCTGCATCCATCCTGGGTGATAACGAGGTCTTCGTGACTTTCTTCAAAGGTCTCGCCATCGAATCACAACCGGTAAATCAGAAGGGCGGATTCATCACCTTCAGCACCTCCTCCGGTTATTCAAACCTCATCCTGTATTATCATAACGATGATAAAGATTCATTAAGCTACGATCTCACCATCGGAGACGATGCCGCGCGTTTTACCCGGTTCAATCATTACAAATATGCCGATGCCTGCCCCGAATTCCGCCAGCAGGTCTTATATGGCGATACAGCACTGGGAAAAGACAAACTCTTCCTCCAGGCCATGTCGGGTACCCGTATTAAAGTACAGATCCCTTATCTCCGTTCGCTGATAAAGAACCGCAAGATAGCCATCTCCAATGCACAGTTGGTGTTCGAGAATCCGGACAAGGATACGACCCTTTCTCCTCCTGAGAAATTATCTATTTACCAAATTGATTCTGCCGGCAATATCGGACTTCTCGCTGATTATTACGAAGGAAGCAGTTATTACGGAGGAGCTTACAAAGAAAGTACCCGGACCTATCCTTTCCGGATCACCCTTTATCTGCAGGACATCCTGGACGATGAAACCGCAGCAAACCCGTACCTGTATATCTCTCCCATCGATCCGCTCGAGGACGTGCTGTATTGCGGCCGGGTTATCCTGAATGGCACTTCACCCTTTACACCCAATTACCGGAGCGGAAAATTAAAGCTCAAACTTACCTATTCAAAACTCCAGTAGGTTGACAAGGTTCATTCTTCATGATCGGTTTTTAAATCTAACCCTTTTTCAAATCATATGTGCGGAATTGTAGCGTATATCGGGCCACGGGATGCCTGTTCCCTTCTCATCAAAGGTTTACACCGCCTGGAATACAGGGGTTATGACAGCGCCGGGATCTGCCTCCAGAACGGCGATCTGAAGATTTATAAATGCAAAGGGAAAGTCTCGGACCTGGAAAAGTATATTGAAGGGGCCGACACCGCCGGCACTTCCGGCATGGCTCATACCCGTTGGGCCACGCACGGCGAACCCAGCCAGGTGAACGCTCACCCGCATTACAGTCAGAATAAGTCGCTGGCCATCATCCATAACGGCATCATTGAAAACTACATGTCCCTCCGCAGCGAGCTCATCAACCGCGGATATCATTTCGAAAGCGAGACCGACACCGAAGTACTGGTACACCTCATCGAAGACATACAGATCAACGAGCATGTAGAAGTGGAAGAAGCGGTCAGGATTGCCCTGAACCAGGTCATCGGTGCTTATGCCATCGTCATTCTTTCCAAAGATAATCCCGACCGGATCATCGCTGCCCGGAAAGGCAGCCCGTTGGTGATCGGGATCGGGAAAGATGAGTTTTTTGTCGCTTCGGATGCTACGCCGATCATAGAATACACCCGGAATGTCGTCTTCATGGACGATGAGCAGATCGCCATCATCAACCGGAATCAGGAATTGCGCATGATCACCATCCGCAACCAGAAGATCACTCCGTATATCCAACAGCTGGAGATGAACCTCAGCGCCATCGAAAAAGGCGGGTTTGATCATTTCATGCTGAAGGAGATCTTCGAACAGCCCCGTTCCATCCGCGATTCCATGCGCGGGCGACTGCATACCGATCAGGGATTAGTCACCCTGGGCGGCATCCGCGACTATGAGCAGAAGATCCTTCACGCCAACCGCATCATCATCACTGCCTGCGGCACCTCCTGGCATGCCGGACTGGTAGGCGAATACCTGCTCGAGGAGCTGGCCAGGATCCCGGTGGAAGTAGAGTATTCATCGGAGTTCCGTTACCGCGATCCCATCATCACCGAAGAAGACGTGGTGATTGCCATCTCGCAGTCGGGGGAAACCGCCGACACCCTGGCCGCCATCGAACTGGCGAAGAAGAAAGGAGCAACGGTCCTGGGCATCTGCAATGTGGTAGGTTCTTCCATCGCGCGGGCTACGCATGCGGGCGTATACACCCACGCCGGTCCCGAGATCGGAGTGGCCTCCACCAAATCGTTTACCTCGCAGGTCGTCATCCTCACCTTACTTGCCATTGAACTGGCGCAAAAGAAAGGCACCCTCCCCTCTTCTTCCCTGATCAAACTGATGCATGAGTTGGAGAACATCCCCGCCCTGGTTGAAAAAGCCCTCCGTCTCGATGACCAGGTGAAAAATATCGCCGCTATCTATAAGGATGTAACCAACTCGATCTACCTGGGCCGCGGGATCAACTTCCCGGTGGCGCTGGAAGGAGCGCTGAAGCTGAAAGAGATCTCTTACATCCATGCCGAAGGGTATCCCGCCGCCGAGATGAAACACGGACCCATCGCCCTCATCGATGCACACATGCCGGTTGTGGTGATCGCCACCCGCAAAGGGACTTACGAAAAAGTGATCAGTAACATCCAGGAGGTGAAAGCCCGCCACGGCAAGATTATCGCCATTGTGAACGAAGGCGACGAAACCGTGAAAAACCTGGCCGACCACTCCATCGAAATACCCGAGACCGAAGAGATGCTGGTACCGCTGGTAGCCATCATCCCCCTGCAATTGCTATCCTACCACATCGCCGTCATGCGCCACTGCAACGTCGATCAACCCCGGAACCTGGCGAAATCGGTGACGGTGGAGTAGGGACACGCCATGGCGTGTCCTTACAGAAAGGGATCTCCAAACCCAGTAAAACACGAGGTGCGTAGCATCAAACCCATCGCATTTCACATTTTACATTTAACATTTTGTCTGCCGAACCGCTTTCCGTCAGGACGGGAAAACGATCGTGATGATCGCGGCAACAAGGATTATCCCGAAAAGAATCAAGTATGCATACGGATTGGCAAAATTCAGCGTCCACCCGAGTATCTTGTTCCGCTTTGGCAAAATGATGCGGGAATCCAATGGGTTATAATAGAACACTCCCCATTTGTAGTTTTCAGGGTTGTTTCGCATATCGTCGAGGTCGTCAGGTTTGAACGGTTTTGCCATACTATATCAGTTTACTTTCCTTGGGTAAAGGTAGAAATTATGTGAAAAGTGTGCTCGTTGAACCCTCCCGGTTAATTCAGGTGGAACATCAAGGCCAGACGTTTACGCGAGAAACTCTGAACTGCAACGATGCTGATATTATTGAACACCGCAAATTCAGGAATTGGCGGGTTCCGCAGAATCAGCATAACGAGGATACCCAGACCGGTAAGTTTCCGTTTCATGATAGCTTATTAAGATAGTACAAGATACGGCAAATCGCGGATAGCTTGATCAACATCGGGAAAAAATTCGGGGTTAATGGAAATTTTCTTTCCGCATCGCTTCATAATACTGTTTGATCACCTGTTTTGCCTTCTCCGCGTCGCTGCTTGCCACCATTAATCGATTTATCGGGAGCCCGCCCCCTGAATCCCAGGGAGCCATCGTTCCTTCTCCACCATAATAAACATAGACTTTTATTTCTGCGTTTTCCAGCAGGCTCTCCACCAGTGCGACTTCCCAGGCAGTGCCAGCGAAGACCTCGATGGGGTTGTTTTGGTCGGTGTTGGTGGGGTTTGTCATAGAAAATTTTTCGTGTTAACCGTTGCACAATCCATATCCCGGTAATTTGCCGGCACATCGATCCATTCATTTGGATCCTGTGCCCCGCAGGCTGAATATTTTATCAAAAAGGTCTTATACATTTTCCTCTTCAAGTTTATCATCCTGATCTGTAAAGTTACTTCACATTTTGCATTTGGCAAGGTGCAGAGCACCCAACCGATCGCATTTTCGCATTTCACAGTTCGCATTTGTTTTCCTGTATCTCCCCCCTGCCCCCTCTTACGAGTAAG
>DAONET010000027.1:0-30410 GCA_035403225.1 Bacteroidales bacterium
CCTTCTCTCCACGTCATCGCATCCATTGTGGAAGAACCGGTTCGGGTTGTCGGTCGGGGTGTATTCCAACGTCATTTTTTCCTGTTTTGACGGAGGAGGAAGCTGCGTGATGAGCTCGCGGAAGATCTCTTTCGGGTCGACGGGAGCCGTGATCCCGAAACGGCCGAGGAGCGACGAAAGCTGCTGCAGGTTGTTCAGGGCCGTCCGGGGTTTCAGGACAGGCTCGAATTCCAGCCGGACATGCTGCGTGTTGGTGAAACTGCCTCCTGTCTCGGCAGGGAACGAAGCCGGGAGGATCAGGTGCGCGTGCCGGGCCGTTTCGGTCATGAAGTAATCCTGCACCACGAGGAACGGTACCTTCCGGATCATCCCTTCAACATCGTATGCTGTCGTAGCGGCGCATCCCACGGGATCTTCGCCGAAGATGAAAAGGTTCTTCACCCGGAGGAGGGCGTCAAGGCTCCGGGAGGGTTCATTTTTTCCTTCCCCGGCCGGACACAGTCCTGAATCCCGCAATCCCTGCGAGTTGTTCTTCTCGCTCAGTCCGATCAGCCCGCTCACCGGTTTTCCCATCTTTCCCGTGATGAGCGCAAGATTAGCGAGTTCGAGGGCCGTATTGGGCGACGACTCCTTTTCGGACCAGATCAGGACAGCATTTGGTTCGTTGATGAACTGATCAGCGAAGGAGGACAGTTCCCCGGCGCTGAGGCCGGCTTCGTCGAGGAGCTTCCCGAAAGGCTCGGCCAGCAGTTTTGACCGATATTCATCAGCATTGGCAACGCGGTCGCGGAGAAACATCGTATCCTCCCGTCCCCTGGAAAGAAGATCATGATTCAGCGCTTTGACGAAAGCATAATACGACTTCACCCGGATCAACTCATCCACCTTGCGTCGCATGGGATGTTGTTCCCGGGCAGTCACCAGGGTCACCGGGATATTACGGGCAAAGCGGGCGTTACTGACCATGAAGCCGGCCACGCCGAAGTCGCGATTGATCGCTGTCCCGAGCAGGTAGATGCGGCTCGCCTCTTTCAGGGAGGCCAGGGGTGCATCCTGACGATGGTCGCTCCGGTAAGCGCGTCCGGCGTAAAGGAAGCTGCCGCATCTGTTTTCTCCGGTGGCAGCAGCCAGTTTCCGGATGAGGTACATCTCCTCGTTTGTCAGCCGGGCACCGGCGGCGAAGGCATGCTGTGATGGTTCAGCGGCGTGTATTTTCCCGGCGATCAGGTCAAAAGCCTGCTCAAAGCCGATCTCCCGGAATCCGTCCTCTGTTTTGAGCAGCGGCCGGGTGATCCTGGATGAGTCGTTATAGAGATGATACCCGAATTTCGGGAAGCGGCAGATGTTGGTATCGGGGTTCACGATGCCGGGCGCTCCGGTGGTTCCGGTGATAAAGCCGTTGATGTGTTTCAGGGTCACGGCGCACCCTACGGAGCAGTATGGGCAGATGGTCTCTGCCAGTTCTGTCCTGACGGGTCCCGGTTTGAAAGGGACATTCTCGATGATAGCTCCGGTAGGGCAAGCGGAGATGCAGAGTCCGCACGATTCGCAGGGGGTGTCGGTCAGCGCATCGCCCATGCTGGGCGCCACGTACGTCTCGAAGCCCCGGTTGACCAGGCCAAGTGCATCGGCGCCCACCACCTCGTGGCAGATCCTGACGCATCTGGCGCAGAGGATGCATTTGTTGTTATCAATTTCGATATACGGATGTCTGAAATCGATACGATATTCCTTAAAGGCGCCCTGGAAGGCACGTTGGTCGGCCCGGTACTCGGTAGCATATTGTTGAAGACGGCAGTTGAAGAAAGCCACGCAGCCGCATTCCAGGCAGCGGAGGGCTTCGTCGCGTGCGCTTTTTTCATTTGGGTATCCCAGTTCCACCTCGCAAAAGTTTTTCCGGTCGCAGGCGGGCAGCACCGGCATCTCTTCGCGGGGTTGCAGGTCAAACCGGTTCCGATAATCTTCGGGAGTCTGTTGTTTGAAGTTCTCTTTCCGGCTGATGAAAGGCTTTTCGGGAGGGATGATCAACTCGCCCGAGAGGTATTGGTGAGCGCTGCGGGCAGCGATCCTGGCCTGAGCGATGGCCTCGATGATCGTTGCCGGGCCCGTGACGCCATCGCCGGCGGCGAACACCGACGGGATGCCGGTCTGCAGGGTGTACTTGTCAGCCTCCATGTCGCCCCATTTGGTGAGTTTCAACTCCCCTGCCGTCGCGTTGGAGTTCAGATCCTCCAAAAAGTTCACATCCGTCTTTTGGCCGATAGCAGCCAGCACCACATCCACTTTCACGTTGAAGTCAGATCCTTCCACGGGGACAGGGCGGCGTCTTCCCGAGGCATCCGGTTCGCCCAGTTCCATGCGGATGCAGGTGATCGACTCCACCCCACCCTGATCATTTTTATTTATTTTCTTCGGAAGTGTCAGGAAGAGGTATTCCACGCCTTCCACTTTTGATTCGTGGATCTCGATGGGGTTAGCGGGCATCTCTTTTTCCGTGCGCCGGTATATCACATACACTTTCCCGGCGTTGCATCTGACCGCGGTGCGGCAGCAGTCCATGGCGGTGTTACCCCCGCCGATGACAGCCACGGTCCGGCCGGTGAAGTCGTACCGTTTTCCGGTCAGTTCCATGTTTTTCAGAAAGTCGATGCCGGAGAGTACATTTTCGGCGTCGTCGCCCTCGCATCCCACTCCGGTACCTTGTTGAGATCCGATGGTGAGGATGACCGCATCATATTGTTTTTTCAGATCGCGGTAGCTGATATTCTCCCCCAGTCGCTGGTTATAGAAGATATTCACTCCCAGGTCCGTGATGTTTTGCACCTCTTTGTCGACGATGCTGTTGGGCAGTCGGTATTCGGGGATGCCGTAGCGAAGCCATCCGCCAGCTTTCGGGGCTGCTTCGTAGATGTCGGCCTGATGTCCTTCCAGCTGAAGGAACCAGGCGGCGGACAATCCGCCGGGTCCGGCGCCGATGACAGCCACTTTCTTTCCGGTGGACGGTTTTTTCACCGGTATGAAAGGATGATCGGAGGCCAGGTCGTTATCCGCGATGAATCGTTTCATGTAATCGACGCCCACGGGAGCTCCTTCATTCAGCAGGTTTCTCCGGCATTGGGCCTCGCAGGGTCGCACGCAGACGCGGCCGCAGATGGCGGGTAACGGGTTTGTCTGTTTGATGAGCGCCACTGCCTCGTGGTAAAGTCCTTTGTCAATCAGGGAGATGTATCCCTGCACATCCACTCCGGCGGGACAAGTCTGTTTGCAGGGGCCCGTGCAATCGGCATAATGGTTGCTGAGGATGAGTTCCAGCGCCATCCTCCTGGATTTCCTGACCCTTTCGTTGTCGGTGTTGATCTTCATTCCCTCCGCGATCCTGGTGGAGCAGGCAGGCTGATGGTATCGCATTCCTTCTACCTCCACGACACAGATGTAGCAGGAGGCATAGGGTTCCAGGCGGTCGTCGTGACACATGGTGGGGATGAATATCCCGTTCCGGCGGGTGACATCCATGATGGTCTCACCGGGAGTGCCGGTGACAGGGACGCCATTGAGTTCGATGTTATAGACGATGTCGGACATACGTTGACGTTAAGTTAACACGATGGCATCAAATTTACATTTGGAGAAGCACACGCCGCATTTGGTGCAGCGTTGCCGGTCGATGGAATGCGGTTTCTTGCGTTCGCCGGTGATGGCGGCAGCCGGGCAGTTTTTCAGGCACACCATGCAGCCTGTGCATTTCGCGGGGTCGATGGTATACGTAAGCAGTGGGCGGCAGACCTTCGCCGGGCATTTCTTCTGAAAGATATGCGCTTCGTATTCCTCCCTGAAATACCGGAGGGTGGTGAGGATCGGGTTAGGGGCTGTCTGACCGAGTCCGCAGAGCGAATTCTCCTTCACTTGCAGGGCGAGTTCCTCCAGACGGTCTAGGTCATCCTCCCGGCCTTCTCCCTGCGTGATCCGCTGGAGGATCTCCAGCATCCGCAGGGTACCCATGCGGCAGAAGGTACATTTGCCGCACGACTCTTTCCGGGTGAAGTCGAGGAAGAACTTAGCCACGTCGACCATGCAGGTTGTCTCATCCATGACCACCATGCCGCCCGATCCCATGATGGCCCCGGTGGCGGTGACGGAGTCGTAATCGATGATGGTGTCGGCCAGCGATTCGGGGATGCAGCCGCCCGAGGGTCCCCCGAGTTGTACTGCCTTGAATTTTTTATCGTCTTTGATGCCGCCGGCCAGTTTGAAGATCACCTCGCGGATGGTGATGCCCATGGGCACCTCCACCAGTCCCGACCGTTTGACCTTGCCGGCCAAGGCGAAGACCTTGGTCCCTTTGCTGTTGCAGGTCCCGTAAGCAGCAAAAGCCTCGTCGCCGTTGAGGATGATCCAGGGGACGTTGGCATAGGTTTCGACATTGTTGATATTGGTAGGTTTCTTCCAGAGACCCTGGATCGCCGGGAAAGGCGGGCGTTTCCGGGGCATCCCGCGCCGTCCTTCGATGGAGGCGATGAGGGCTGTTTCTTCGCCGCAGACGAATGCACCGGCGCCTTCTTTGATGGTGATATCAAAATGGAACCCGTCAATCCCGAAGATATTTTTCCCCAGGTAGCCTTTTCCCCGGGCCTGTTCCAGCGCTATATTCAGCCGTTTGATGGCTAGTGGGTATTCCGCCCGGCAGTATATCACCCCGCTGGTAGCTCCTACGGCCCAGGCGGCGATGATCATGCCTTCCATCACCGAATGCGGGTCACCCTCGAGCACGGAGCGGTCCATGAAAGCGCCGGGGTCGCCTTCATCGGCATTGCAGATGACATATTTTTCGTCGGACTGGCCTGCCTGCACGAATTTCCACTTCAGTCCGGTAGGGAATCCGCCGCCTCCGCGCCCCCTCAATCCCGATTTTAACACGATGTCGATCACCTCCTGCGGAGTGATCTTCTCCTCCGCGATCTTCCGGATGGCTTTGTATCCATTTCGGGCCTCATATTCATCGATCGACTCCGGATCGATCCGTCCACAGTTTCGAAGTACGATCCGCAGCTGTGACCCCATAAAATCGTTTTCCGGGGCCTGAAACTGATCGGCATACACCACCTGTTCGCGGACAGGTCCTTTTCCGGCCAGATGGTGTTCGATGACCTCGAGGGCCCGCTCTTCGGTCATATCGCCGTAGAGGAATGTCCCGGACTCATCCGTGATCTCCACCAGTGGTTCGCGGTAGCACATACCGACGCAACTGGTCTTTTTCAGATCAAAAGCATGGTGATCCGATTCCAGAAAGTCCCTGATCCTGTCATAGGTCTTACCAGCCCCGGCCGCGATGCCACAGCTGCCCAAGCCAACGGTAACAGTGGTTTTGCTCATCGGGATGATTATTGAGTGATGTTGTTATTTTCCTGCATTAACCGGATATTCCCGACGATTTTTTCCGCCTTGGCGCCGTTGAGTTTGCCGTACGCCTGGTCGCCGATCATCATGACGGGAGCGAGGGAGCAGCAGCCGAGGCAGGCTACCGATTCAAGGGTGAACATCCGGTCGGCGGTCGTCTCCCCGTCCCTGACCTGCAACGCCTCTTCCAGCGCCTCGGTGATTTCGACAGCATGCTGAACATGGCAGGCGGTGCCGTGACACACTTTGATGATGTTTTTCCCCACGGGCTTCAGCCGGAACTGGGCATAGAAAGTGATCACGCCGAACATCTCGCTGAGGGGGATTCCGGTCTCCTCCGACATCTTTTCCAGGGCAGGACGCGGCAGGTAACCATACAGCGCCTGCATGCCTTGCAACAGAGGGATCAACGCCCCCTTTTTTCCCCGGTACTTGCCGATCAACGGATCGAGGGGAGATAAGTCAATCACCTCCTGTTCCGGAGCGACAGGCTGATTGTTGATTCTGTGTACGCGCATGTTTCGTCATTTTCACAAGAAAAAACATTGGTTCATGTCTGCCATGTAATAACGGAGATGCGCTTTTTGCCATCCATCCTGATGGTCAGCGGCTTTTCGAAATGCGCTATCGTAAAATAAGCCGTCTTTGAGATATCGGATTGTTGTTTTAAAATATCATACCGGATAAAACTGCCTGACAACTCGGGCTGTACGCAGAAATACCCCACATTCATGGAGGTGACGTTGTGGAAGAAGTGTGAGCCTGATGAAGCGTCGAGGGGGAATCCCTCAAGACTGGTCTCCACGATTACTCTTGCAAAAGAGATCTGCGGCCAGGCTACCGGGACGCCGATCCACCGGTCGCGGGTGCCCCACCGTCCCGGCCCGATCAGGACATACCGGCGGTTCTGCTCGATCATCTGCCGGTTGATGCGATCCATCTCCGCTGCCATCTCCATCGTTTGAGACTTATCGAAGGTGTCGGGATCCACAAACACCACATCATGGATATCCTCCACGATCCCGTTCCCCATCTCTTTTTCAGCATATAACAAAATGGTATCGGGATCAATTGTATTCATATCAACCTCATAATCAGATGCATTGCCAATCAACGGTTTTATCTGAAGCAGGTAGAAAGTAGCCTTGTACTCCTGATCTTTGTTCAGATCGACAGCAAATTCGATTTCGACCGGCGATCCGATGGCTTCTTTCACGACATCCAACACGACTTCGATGGTCTTGGCGAGCGGGATATAATTATACTTCAGGATATCGGCGAAGTTGATCACGCGCGGGCCGGGTTGACCCAGCCCCGCGATGATGCGATTATTTTCGGCCGAATAAACGGACGCACAATGTTTCAGCGTACCGTGATTTTCCGCTTCCCAGATATCGAGTTTCCGGAGTCCGGCCTCTTCTCCTTCGAGCAGGTTAAGGTCTTTCTTATTCAGGTCCACTGCGTAAAAATGCACCTGTGATCCCTTGTACTGATCTTTCGGGGTGTTGATCTCCAGGTTCGGGTACATGGGTGAAAACCGGAAAGCCTTCTCTCCTTCCACCACGTACCGTCCCAGTCCCATGGCGATGACCGCGAAGCCTTCCTCCGGTTTCATATGGGCAAAGGGATAATAGTTGAACGACTGTGCCACTCCGCTGATATGAGGATAGTAAACATCGTCGTAGCGACTCCCCACGACCTCCTGGATTACGACGGCCATCTTCTCCTGTTCGATGCGGTAATGGACAGCTTCCACGTATCCTTTCGCCACGTTTGAATAGACAGAAGCATAAACGAGTTTGACAGCATCCATCAGTTGTTCAAGTCTGATGACCTGATCGGGATGGTTATTGGGGATGAGGTAGGTCTCGAAGATGCCGGCGAACGGCTGGTTGAGCGAATCCTCGAACAGTCCCGACGAACGGATAGCCAGGGGCTTGTCGATGTGCCGGATGATCATCTTCAACTTTCTGATCAGCGTCTCGGTCAGTTTGCCCTGGATGAACCAGCGCCGGATAGTCTGGTAGTCGTTTTCTCTGACGACCTTTTCCCGCAGTTTGTTCCGGTCGAGGAAATATTCGAATTCATCGGTGCCGATGATCGAGGTTTTGGGTGTCCGGATATGGATATTGGGCAGGTGTTGTTCAAAGTCGTAATTATATATCAGCGTGTTGATGAACGAGAGTCCCCGTCCTTTCCCGCCCAGGGCTCCTTCGGTGAGCAGCAGGATATTCTTTTCATCCCGGATGGCAGACTCTTCGAACGGGATCACCTTACCGGTATTCTGTTCATTACGGAATTGCCGGATCACGTTGATGAGGTATTCACGCAGGCTGGCGGGGTCCCGGAAGTCAGTCACCTTGGCCGGGTTGATGATCTTGGCTGCCTGTATCTCACCCCGGGCCATCAGCCATAGCGAGAAATGATCCTTTTTCGCGTGGTACAACAACGACTCCTCGGGGATCGTCTTTAGCAGGTCCTCAAACTCTTTCAGTGAACGGGCTTCGGCGATCTGACGGCCCTCGGTATCGCGGTAAATAAAATTTCCAAAACCCAGGTAATGCGTGATAAAACTTTTGAAATCCATCAGCAGGGTATCCGAGTTCTTGTTGATGAATGACACCTTCAGTTCATACGCTTTTTCAGCATTGTTATCGTTGGATGACTGCAGAACAATGGGCAGTTCTTTAATCTCTTTCCGCATCTGTTTCACCAGGCGGAAACCGGCATTTTCGTCCAGTTTACCGTCTTTATTGAATTTCACATCCGAGATCAGGCACAGCATGAAATCTTTATAGCGGTTGAAGATATAAACCGCCTCTTCGTAAGTAGAAGCCAGCAGGATCTTGGGACGCGCTTTCAGCCGGAGGATGCGGTAGAGTTCATCGGTGGTGACATCTTCTATGATATGTTTGGTTTGTTCCAGGACGATGTTATAGAGGTTCGGGAGATACAGGGAATAATACTGAGGGTCGTCTTCCACCAGCAGGATCACTCGCACCATCCCGAGGTCGGTATCATTTTCAACATTGATTTTATCTTCCAGGTAATTGATCATGGCGAAGAAGATCTTGGAATCGCCATTCCAAACGAAGATACGGTCGATCCAGGTCAGCTTCTCCTGATCTTCGCGAAACAGCGCTGCATCGGTATTGCTGTTCAGAAGCAGGAAGACGGGGATATACTGGAAGATGGTCTTGATGGCGCTGCTGAGTTCTACCGGGAACTGTTTGTCGGTACCCATCATGATGATGACCAGGTCATAATGCTTCAGGTTGAGTTGTTCCATCACCTCATCCTTGGTGGAAACGCCTGTGATGCGGGGCATGGAGCTCAACGAAAGGGAATAATATTCTCCGAGGACATGTTCCGAGAAACGGCCCTCTTTTTCGATGCTGTAGGCGTCGTACAAGTTCGCCACGAGCAGGATCTCTTTCACCTTGAACGGCATGAGATCGTGGTACAGGTCGCGGTTGACGTTGGTACGGTTCAGGAAAGTCTGGAGCAGTTGGCGGCTGTAATGGACCGGTCCTTCTTTTTTCTGTTCTTTCGCCTTTTCTTCCTTCACCAGCCCCGACCGGCGGAGGATGGCTTTCCCTTTCACGCTGTTGAGATATCCGGCCAGGAGGTTCGACACATTGAGGAGCAGGTGTACCTCTTCTTCCAGGAAAGGCCCCTCAAAAGAGAGCGGAAAAGCTTTCAGGTAATAGACCTCAATGACTCCTTCCTGGTTGTCGATCGTCTCGAAGACCTGACGCTGGAACCATTGGGTGACGCGGAAGTTGGGAGACATCTGTTCGATATTGCCGTATTTGACGCGGCAGACGGCAAATTCGGGGTATTGCCAGGCCTTGGGCATCATCAGGCAGATCTCGTGCAAGGTCTCTTCGACGGTGGCGCCGGAGCGAAGGATCCGCGTAGCCTGGTTGATGGCCGACAGCTCTTTGAGCCGTTCATGGGTGATGAACCGTCCCTCTTTCCCCTTGATCCCGTTCAGGTAACCTTCGATCAGGGTAGCCAGGTTGATGATCAGGTTCCTTTCTTCTGCCAGGAAAGGTCCCTCATCAGCTTTGGGAAAAGGCTGGAGGTAAAAGATCTCGATCGTGCCCGACAGGCTGTCGATCGACTCAAACGCTTGTTCCATCTTCCATGCCGTCTCGCTGAATCCCGTGCTGGTGAACTCCATGTCGCTGTATCGGATTCGCGCCACGGTGTGCTCGGGATAATGCCATCCTCCGGGCAGGATCTGACAAACACCTGCCAGCGTTTCGGCGATGGGAAGAGCTTTCTTTAACAGAGCGGAAGTCTCGTTGATGACAGCCAACTCCTTGAGCCGTTCCCGGTTGTCGGAAACCAGCTTCTCTACGTTTAACTTATCCGGATGATGTCTACCGGAGCCGGCCGGGTCGTTCGACAATTCCATGAGTCGGGCTGGATGATCGTACCAAAAATAACACAAACTTCTCTCAATTACACACAAACATGACAGATTATTAGCGATTTAAGTAATATCCTTATATGTATATCAGTATATCACGTACATTTATTAAGAATAATTCTTATTATTCTGATTTAAAGCTATTTATAATGATCTATTTCCGATTTTATCTCTTGACATGCTCCTATTTTTATATATCATTGTGAAAATTTTTGCACGAACACAAATCCACACCTTATGTCACAGATGCAGAAAATGGTCGATGATTTCATGGCGCATCTCATCGCCAGAAATCCCGGTGAAACAGAATTTCACCAGGCCGTCAAGGAAGTAGCGGAATCGTTGGTTCCGTTTATCGAAGAGAATCCCAAATACAAGGCCGCGAAAATACTGGAGCGGATTGCCGAGCCTGAGCGGGTGATCCTGTTCCGGGTGCCGTGGCAGGACGACAACGGGGAGATCCGGATCAACAAAGGGTATCGTATTGAAATGAACAGCGCCATCGGGCCATACAAAGGCGGCATTCGTTTTCACCCTACCGTTAACCTGGGCATCCTGAAGTTTCTGGCTTTCGAGCAGGTATTCAAGAACAGTCTGACGACGCTCCCCATGGGTGGAGGCAAAGGCGGCAGTGATTTTGATCCGAAGGGCAAGACCGAGAACGAGGTGATGCGTTTCTGCCAGAGTTTCATGACGGAGCTGCAACGCCACATTGGTCCCGACACCGACGTTCCGGCCGGCGACATCGGGGTTGGCGGCCGGGAGATCGGGTTCATGTTCGGACAATACAAGCGGCTGCGTAATGAATTCACGGGCGTGCTGACCGGGAAAGGGCTCGAATGGGGCGGTTCCCTGGTCCGTCCGGAAGCAACCGGTTACGGGGCCGTCTATTTTGCCTCCGAGATGCTGAAGACCCGTGGCATAGATATGAAGGGCAAGATCTGCCTGGTTTCAGGTTCCGGCAATGTAGCGCAATATGCCACCGAAAAAGCCACCGATTTAGGCGGTAAGGTCGTCACCCTCTCCGATTCCGAAGGATACATCCACGATCCGAAGGGAATTGACAAGGAGAAGCTGGCCTATGTCAAACATCTTAAAAACATACAGCGCGGACGCATTAAGGAGTATTGCGACAAGTATCCCGAAGCCAAATTTTTCCCCGAGAAGCGACCCTGGGAGGTCAAAGCCGACATCGCCCTGCCCAGCGCCACGCAAAACGAGATCGACGGCAACGAAGCGAGAATGCTGGTATCCAACGGCTGTATCCTGGTCAGTGAAGGCGCCAACATGCCATCCACACCCGAAGCCATCGGGGTCTATCTGGAAAAGAAGATTCTGTACGGGCCCGGCAAGGCCGCCAATGCCGGCGGGGTAGCCACCTCAGGGCTGGAAATGTCACAGAACTCCATGCGTATCAGCTGGTCGCGGGAAGAGGTAGACGAGAAACTTCACAATATCATGATCAATATTCACAAGAATTGTGTGAAATGGGGGACCGAATCCGACGGATTCATCAACTACCTGAAAGGAGCCAATATCGGAGGATTTGTGAAGGTGGCCGATGCCATGCTGGCGCAAGGACTTGTCTAGTATGGTATGTTATTTTGTTTGGGGAAAAGGGGCTGCGCAAGCGGCCTCTTTTTTTTCACCCGCTTCCGGGCGGAACATCCACAATACCGGGATGATCAGCAGTGTCCCCCAGGTTATCATCTTATAATACTGAGCGACCATGAAAAAATGCTTGCCGATGAACAGGTTGGTAGTGAGCACCAGCAACACGAACGAAACGGACATCAGGATAAGGGATGCCCGTTTCCGCCGGATGTCGCCACCCGGATGACGGAATAATCCGATCATGCCTGCTATGATCCAGGCGATGGCGGGCGCCAGAAAGATAAAGGCATATTTTTGCTGATGAGGGAACACGAGCGGGGTGATCAGGAGGATGTATGACAGCTCATAAAACATCCGTTGGTCGGTCTCTCCTTTGAACCAGGGCTTCTTCAGGAAAGCGAAGGTCAGCAGGATAAAGAAAGCCCTGGTAATATTCAGGAGGATGCGTACTCCTGTCGTGCTGAGATCCATGATGTTCCTTTTCAGATCCAGATCATAGTAAGAAGAAGGGGCGCCAAAATAGGCCGGGATGAGCGCCGACAGGCTGTGAACGCCTTCCCCGGAGGAATTCTGGTGTGCCACGAACTCCGGGTTGGAAGGATTGATGACCGTCCACCATTCCTGCATCGTCTCGTTAAACTTACCGGGGCCAAGGTATATCACCGGCAGAAAAGTAAAGACCACCACAAAAATCAGGGTGAGCGCCGTGGCTTTAAACTTTCCCCGCATCACCAGGTAAGGGACCATGACCAGCGGCAATAACTTGATACAGATACCCAGGGCGATCAGCATGGAACCACCGAAGTTGTGCGATCGTGTTATCAGGAGGAACCCTTCGAGGCACAGATACAGCAACACAATGGTCATCTGCATCATATCAAAATTATAGAGGATGTACCGGAAAGAAAAGAGCAGCAGGAAGAAAGTGAAGACCAGTGTTTCGGCCGCCGACATGACTTTTATTTTCAGAAAAGAAGAAATAATGCCATAAATACGGTACAGCAGGAAGAGATCCAGCAGCACCCAGCAGGTATAAATGAATTTGACGGGAAAGTAGGTGAACGGGACCAGTATCCCGGCGAAGAACGGGGAATAGGAATAGTTCAGGAACGTCCCGGCCCCTGTGAAGATGGGGGTATGGTACACCGCCTGACCGTTTCGCAATAACTCGCCCGCGTTCAGGTAAATGATCATGTCCCCGCCATTCCCCAGCCATGCTTCTTTCATCCCATAAATGAGAAGCAGGAATCCGGCAATGACGAGGAGACATTTCTCCTCGTGTTTCATTTCAGGAAGAATGATTTGGGTCGCAGGACGCGGTCAAAAACAAAGAACTGAGCCAGCACCAGGTCCTTATCGTCATTGATCAGGGCATAGAAACGATCCATATCAAACGGTACCGGTTTGCCATTCATATCGGTTTCTCCGGCGGTAGCAGGCCGGCGGAAGGTCTTGATCACGGTGGTGATCCCTGCTGTATCGGTCACAGAGATATTTACGAAGGGAGGCAGGCTCAATATCGAATCCTTGCGAACTTTATCCAGGTCATCCAGTAAAACCTCATAATTCAGGTTCCGGAAGCCATTCAGGAAGTTGATCAGGGCGAGGGTATCCACATGCCCCGGCACCGGCCGTTCGTCAGGATAGCTAAGCAGGGAGACGGACTGTTTGGAGTTCCGGATGATGTACGACTCGGCCGGAGCTTCCGGTATCTCTACCTTCACCATGGTGATCTCGGTGAGGGTGCGCTTGATCACGGTATAATCCCTCCAGTATTTTTCAATCGGCATATAACGCGGGTTGACGATTCCACGGAAGCCGGGAAGGCGCACGGCAAAAGGTTCATCGGAACCCTCCATGAGGAAATACGACCCGCGGTTATTCGGGGTGGCGCCGCCTACATAATACACTTTCATTTTCTTCTCGTGCGGGAAGAGGCGAAGACCGAACAGGTCGATCCGGTATGCCTGCTTATAGATCTCCACCTTCACCGAGTTCGCCGCCATTTGCCGGATCACTCCATTGCGCGCCGCCTTGCCGACCGGCATTGACACTTCGAGGTCCTGCATGGTCTGCAGCAGCATGCTGATGTTAAAAGGCGAAGCCTCGTACTTCCCGTTCACGATCCAGTGTCCGGGACTTTTACGGGCCAGGGTCAGGGTGTTGTTATTCTTGTCTGCCATGAAGATGCGCGTCACCATCGAGGTGTCATTCACCGCGAAGTCACTCGATTTCCCGCTCAGTGTCGAGGTGGTATAGGTCATGATCAACACAACGGCGACGATGGCCAGGATCAGTACCCCGAGAAATATATAGACATTCTTTTTCATTTTATTTAGAATCATTTAAAGTAAGATGATGCTTCGGTGCGTATTTTCTGCGTCGGATCCAGAGTTTCACGAACCCGAAAATGCCGATGATCAGCAGAGGTCCGAAGATGTTGAGTAGTTGCCAGTAGATTTTTTCATCGGTGAGACGGGCGGTATCGAGCTGGCGGAGTTTCAGCTCGCGTGATCTCACGGAGATCAGGCCCGAGTCATCGGTCAGGTAATTCATCACATTCATGAGGAGGTCCTTGTTACCAAAGGTTTCGCGTGTATACTGGTCAAATCCGAGGGGCAGCGGGTATCCGTCGCGGTAATGGAACTGGTTTTTCGCGACATCTCCATCGGCGATCACGACCATTTTCGTTGGTTTGCTCTTTTCGCGGAATCCCAGGGCCTGGTTTTGGGCCAGTTCAGGGGGAATGCGGAACTGGAATGCGGAAGTGAACGATCCTTCCAGCAACACTGCCACGGGTTGTGGCCCCTGGCTGAACTGTTCCCGGTCAGGTTCCTTACTTAATATCTGCAGGTCGATGAGGGCCGGCACATTGACGGTCCTGGAATAGGGCGAGGTCGTCAGCAGGATGGTCTTCTTGATCCCGGGCACCTCCACCGTGTCGGCCACGCTGACAAACTCCGTTTTGATGGCATTCAGTCCGTTCACGATGGGATGTCCCTGTACCGGCGTTGCCAGCGGGAAGAAGTACCAGGGGAAAAACTCGATCTGTGGCTGGTTGCCGATCATGCCGGTGGTCAACGGGATCTTGAGGGAATAAAGGTCCATCACCAGGCTGGTGCTGAGCCGCACCCCATAACTGAAGAGCATATCCTCGAGGTTGATGTCGTTGGCGATGCCCATGGTGGTGTTGTATTTCTCCAGGCTGTCCATGCTGGCGAACACAGGGTCAATGAGCCAAAGCACGCGTCCGCCGCGCATGATGAACTGGTCGATGAGGAATTTGTCCTTTTCATCAAAAGGTTTCACCGGTTTATCGATAATGATCGCTTTGTATTTGTTCACCAGCGGTTCGTGGACGGTGTCTCCTTTCAGCCGGATGGCCAGGCTGTTGATCTGCTGGCCGATGGTAACCCGGTCGACCTGGTAATACTCGAGCATGGACTGCTCCAGGTCGATGGTTTCTGCCTTGCTGAGTTCACCCTGACCTTCGATGATCGCGACGGCAGGTTTGATTTTGGTAGTGAGTTTCTCGATAGCCGATGCCAGGTTGTATTCGAGGGCCTGGATGGAATTGTTCAGCACCTTCTCGGAATTCACATTCAGTTGGGACATCAGCAATTGGACGGGCACCTCCCGACCTTTGTAGGAGACGATGGCGCCGGGGAAAATGATCAGCTGGCGGGACTCCCCTTTCTGATTCAATCGCAGGTCGGTGGGTTGAAGTCCTTGTTCGACCAGTTGTTTATACACTTCGTTGCGTTCGCTTGCTTTGGGGTTTTCCGAAGGGTTGACGAACTCGAATTGGATGTCGCTGTTGTATGCCCGGAATTCATCGAGCATTTCGCGGGTCTCATTGGCCAGCCGGCGAAATCCGGGTGGCAGGTCTCCTTCAAGGTAGACTTTGAAGAAGACGATATCGTCGGTTTTCTTCAACAGATCCCGGGTGGCAGGTGACAGCGAGTATCTTTTCTCAGCGGTGAGGTCAAACCGGGTAAATACGAAGGAAGAGATAATGTTCAGGAGCAGGATGGCAGCAACTCCGAGGAGGAGCCAGCCGATGTTGCTGCGTTTTATGTTTCGTTTTTCACTTTTCGCCATACGTCGTTGCAGTTTGGGTTACCATTTGCGGCTTTCCAGGGAAAGCTTGGTAAGCAGGATGAAAAAAGCCATGACGCTGAGGAAATAGATCATGTCGCGGGTGTCGATCACGCCTCTGCTGACAGAGGAGTAGTGAGCGCTGAGACCCAGCGACTGGATCATCAGTCCCAGTTTCCCGGAAAGTACAAAGGTGTAGATGAGTCCGAACCCCATGTACATGAAGAAGCAAAGTACGACGGCCAGGATGAAGGAGACGATCTGGTTATCGGTGACAGAAGAGGAGAAAATGCCGATGGAGACGAAGGTAGCTCCGAGCATGATCAGACCGATATACGAGCCCCACACGGCTCCCGAGTCGATATTTCCTTTGGGTAACCCCAGTTGATACACGCTGAAGTAGCAGACCAGGGTTGGAATGAGTGCGAACAGCACCAGCACCACCCCTGCCAGGAACTTGGCCATGATCACCTGTAAGTCGCTCAGGGGCTGGGTCATCAGCAGTTCGAGGGTGCCGCTTCGTTTCTCATCAGCAAAAGCCCGCATCGTGATAGCAGGGATCAGGAACAGAAATACGAAAGGAGCCAGCACGAACAATCCGTCGAGTCCCGCATACCCATAGTCGGGGATGTTGAACTCAAGCGGAAAGACCCACAGGAACAAACTCATCATCAACAGAAATACAACGATGACGATGTATCCGATAAGCGAATTCAAAAACCCGTTGATCTCTTTTTTGAATAAGGTATACATGCCTTTTGGTTTTGAGCGGCAAAGTTACAGTTTTTTAGGTTCCGATATGAAAAGGTCATGAGGGAGTGAAACAAGGCAGCTAACCGCCACTACTCATTGCTTTTTTCATAGGCCCTGATGATCCTGCTCACCAGCTTATGCCGGATGATATCCACCTCATCGAGGTAGATGAACCCGATGCCGGAGGTATCTTTAAGGATAGATTGCACGTGAATGAGCCCCGAGACCTGGTTTCTGGGCAAGTCGATCTGTGTGATGTCGCCGGTGACGATAAATTTAGAGGAGGCGCCCATGCGGGTAAGGAACATTTTCAGTTGTCCGGGAGTAGTATTCTGGGCTTCATCAAGGATGACGAAGGCGTTGTTCAGGGTTCTTCCGCGCATAAAGGCCAGGGGAGCGATCTCGATGATGTTGTCTTCGAGGAAAGAAAGGAGTTTCTGGGTGGGAAGCATGTCGCGCAGCGCGTCGTAAAGGGGTTGCAGATAAGGGTCGAGCTTCTCTTTCAGATCGCCGGGCAGGAAGCCCAGGTTTTCGCCTGCTTCCACGGCGGGGCGGGTCAGGATGATGCGTTGTACCTCTTTGTTTTTCAAGGCCCTGACGGCGAGCGCGACGGCGGTATAGGTCTTGCCGGTACCGGCCGGGCCGATGGCAAAAACCAGGTCGTTCTGGTCACAGGCCTCCACCAGCCGGCGCTGGTTGGGCGTCCTGGCGCGGATCAGCATCCCGTTACGGCCATGAACAAGCACTTCGGCGTGATGACCTTCGGCCTCCAGCGGATGGTCTCCGTCGGCGGCCTCCAGCAACAACCGGATGTCCTCTTTGGTGAGCCGGTTGAACTTCTCGAAGTGAAGCAGCAGCATCCGGAACTTCTCTTCAAAATCAAGCAGATCCGATTCTTCACCGTAAGTCTTTACGACGTTGTCGCGGACGACGATCTTCACTTTGGGAAAAGTGTTGCGCAGGATTTCCAGGTTTTGATCATTCACCCCGACAATATCCAGGGGAGGGCAGGATTCAATCGTGATTATTTTCTCGCTCATGAAAAAATTATACCTTTGATACGCAAAAGTAATCAATTTCAGATGGCGATCATAACGCTCACCAGCGATTGGGGGATTCGCGATCACTACGCGGCATCGGTAAAAGGAGCGATTCTTAGTTATTATCCGGAAGCCCTGATCGTTGATATCTCTCACACCATCCAGCCTCACAACCTCAACCAGGCCGCTTTCGTGGTCAGAAACTGCTATCACAGTTTTCCCCAGGGCACCATTCATATTCTCGGTATCTGCGAAGAAGCTTCCATCGAAACACCGCATACCCTGGTCGTATATGACGGTCATTATTTCATCGGAGCCGACAACGGCATCTTTTCCCTGATCTTCGACGAAATGCCGGAGCAGGTGATCGAACTCGATGTGTTGCAGGATTCCGATTACTTTACTTTCCCCGGCCGTGATGTCTTCGCCAAAGTAGCCTGTCACATCGCCCAGGGCAAACCCATCGGCGAGCTGGGACATCCCAAAAAAGGAGTCAGGCAGAAGATCGCTTTCCGCCCGGTAGTGGACGAAAGCGCTATCCGGGGAAAGGTCATCTATATCGATAATTACGAAAACGTCTATACCAATATCACCGAGAAGCTCTTTAAAGAAGTGGTGAAGAAACGTAAGTTTGCCATCACCTTCAACACCCGTTCCAACCGCATCACCGACATAAAAAAGTCGTACCTCGACGTGCCTCCCGGCGAAATGCTTGCCCTCTTCACCACCAGCGGCCATCTTCAGATCGCCATGCGAAATGCTAACGCCGGAGGACTCCTCGGTCTCAAACTCGATACGGCCGTGACGGTGGAACTGGAGTAGCGATCGTTCTCTGACTTCAGCACTTTATTTCCTAAACTTCTATCTTTGCACCAAAATATACTCCCATGGTGAACGTAATCAAGCAAACCAATTATTCTTTCCCGGGCCAGAAGAGCCTTTACAAGGGGAAAGTACGCGATGTGTACAACATCAATGACAAATACCTGGTAATGGTCACTTCCGACCGTATTTCGGCGTTTGATGTGGTGTTACCGAAGGGCATCCCGTTCAAAGGCCAGGTACTGAACCAGATCGCGGTGAAGTTTCTCGACGCCACTGCCGACATCTGCCCCAACTGGAAAATCGCCAGTCCTGATCCATCGGTCACCATCGGCCGGTTCTGCAAACCTTTCCCGTTGGAGATGATCATCCGCGGCTACCTCACCGGAAGCTCCTGGAGATCGTATCAGAAAGGCGCCCGTCAGATCTGCGGCGTCGCCATCCCCGAGGGAATGAAAGAACACCAGCGTTTCCCCGAACCCATCATCACTCCGACGACCAAAGCGACGGAAGGCCACGATGAAGATATCTCACGCGAAGAGATCCTGAGCACCGGACTGGTCACGACCGAGGATTACGCCCTTCTCGAGAAGTACACCAGGGAGCTGTTCCGGCGGGGCACTGAAATTGCCGCCAAGATGGGACTGATCCTGGTCGATACCAAATACGAATTCGGAAAAGGAAGTGATGGCAAGATCTACCTCATCGACGAGATCCATACTCCTGATTCCTCCCGCTATTTCTACCTGGAAGGATACGAAGAACGCCAGGCACGCGGCGAGCAACAACGTCAACTTTCGAAAGAGTTCGTCCGCGAATGGCTGATGGAACACAACTTCATGGGGAAAGAAGGACAACAGGTGCCCGAAATGCCCGATGAATTCGTTCAACAGGTCTCCGACCGCTACATTGAACTCTACGAGCAGATCACCGGTGAGAAATTCATTAAATCCGACACGTCGGATGTCATCGCCCGGGTCGAGAAGAACATTCTCAACTGGCTGAATTACAACAAGTAACAGCTATCACGGCTTTACAGCCGGTTTTCTGACCGTCACCCGATGATCCTCTTTCGCTGATCTGATGCCAGCGCTGATGACCGATAGGAGTTCGTCTCCTTCCTTTTTCAGTTGGGATAGTTTTTCCGGCTTGATCATCTCGCACGTTTCGATATACTCGAACCAGAACAGGGTATCATCAATGCCATTGCCGGCCAGGTGCATTTTGTTCAGGAACTCTTTCCGCAACCTCGACCGGGATGCTTGCCGGTAATTCACTCCGGCGGAGACGGCTGCCCGAAGGATCTGTTCTGAGATCACCTCGGTGGTCACTTCTTTAGGAAGGTGGTCGATCATCCTCGTGATCCGGATAGTGTAGCCGACGATCCTCTTAAAAACATCTTCTTTTGTCATAATCCTGATTTTTGGTCTTCCTTAATCCGGTTTCAGGACAAAAGGTAATGCAGGTATTTTCAGATTTTTTCCTGAAGCGCCCGGAGAAGAAGCTGCAGGTCCATGATCTTCTCGGGGTATCCCAATTGATTGTAGGTATAAATCAGCACGTTGAGCAGTCGTTCGATGATATCGATATTGGAACAGGGAAGGAAGAAGCTGTTTTCCGGCTGGATATTCACCTGGCGGAGGAACAGGTCAATTTCTCTGCGGGTGAACACGGCTCCTTTATTGAACGGGTTAATGTAAAACAGCACGTCATCTTCGGTTGTATGTTCCGTCGCCGGTCCGTTGAGGCAGGTCAGGATGAAATGTTGGGGCAGATTCACTCCGTAGATGGGAAGGTTGAGTTTCGATGTCAGAACCAGGTACAACATCCCGAGTGAAAGCGGGCTTCCGCGGCGTGTCTCGAGCAGCGTGTTCAGGTATTGGTTCTGCGGGGCATTGAGATGGATCTTGTTTCCTTCGAACAGGTTCACATCGAACAGGATGTGGTTGATCACCCTGACGTTGTCCATGGGAGTCAGGTTATCGTTGAGTTCCAGCCACATGGACATTCGCATTTGTTCGATGCGTTGGATGATTGAAGTCTCATCCAGGTCGGGATATTGGCTTCGGGTGACCAGCAGGTGGCCATTCAGCAGGTCGGATGAGCCGAGCCTGACCCATTCGCGGAGGTCGCTGTAGAGGCTCTCCTGCCGGATGCTTTGCATGATGCCGGTGATCCGTTGATGCATCAGTTCACTGAACGTCTCCTCCATCGCCTTTTCCAGGAAGGGCAGCGCCTCTTTCCCGAAGGCATATACCTTATGGCGGATCTTCAGGTAGGTCTCCTCGTCCGGTTCATCCATCAGGCTGATCATGGCCTTCAGTTGTTTCTTCTGGTCGTCAGTGATCATATTACAAAGGTAAGGTCAATTCATGAAATGCTTTTACCTTTGTACCATGAAAACCGAAATCATCAATATTGGAGACGAATTACTGATCGGTCAGGTGGTGAACACAAATGCCTCCTGGATGTCCGAGCAGATGAGCATGGCCGGGTTCCCCGTGGTGAGGACGACGGTGATTCCCGACAACCGCACCGAGATCATGACCGCCTTGCAGGAGGCGACGGAGCGGGTGGATATTATCCTGATCACCGGCGGTCTGGGACCGACCAAAGACGATATCACCAAAGCTGTTCTGGGTGATTTCTTTCACGCGAAGCTTGTCTTTTCCGAAGCAGCTTATCATGACATTGAGCATCTGTTCACTGTCAGGGGATTTCCTGTCACCGCGCTCAACCGCTCGCAGGCGGAGGTTCCCGAAGGGTGTGAGGTCATTCCCAACCGGAACGGCACGGCGCCGGGGATGTGGTTTGAAAAAAAGGCGGGAGCGGACGGCCGCACCGGACCGCTGGTGGTGGTCTCGATGCCGGGTGTTCCGTTCGAGATGAAAGCCATGATGAGTGAACAAGTGATACCGCGGCTCCGGGAGAAGTTACGCCCGATGGCCATCTATCATAAGACCATCTGGACTCAGGGGATCGGCGAGTCGTTCCTTTCGGATATGCTCGAGCCCTGGGAGACGAAGCTGCCGGAAGGCATCACCCTGGCCTATCTTCCTCAGCCCGGCATCGTCAGGCTCAGACTGACCGCGAGAGGGAACGACGAGGCGGAGATCCGGCGTATGACCGACGGCGAAGTGAAGAAGCTGGAAGCGATCATCCCGCAATATATTTATGGTTATGATAACGAGACGCTCGAAGAAGTCATCGGCAGGTTGCTGACAGAAAAGAAGGCGACGCTGGCTACCGCTGAAAGTTGTACCGGCGGTTACATAGCTCACCTCATCACCAGCGTTGCGGGCAGTTCGCGTTACTTCCAGGGGTCGGTCGTGGCGTATGCCAACAGGGTCAAGGAAGAGGTCCTCGGCGTGAAGCGCAGCACGCTTGAGCAACACGGGGCGGTGAGCGAGCAGGTCGTGACGGAGATGGCCCTGGGTGTCAGGGAGAAGCTGCACGCCGACTATGCCATCGCCGTGTCGGGCATCGCAGGTCCCGATGGCGGGACGCCGGAAAAGCCTGTGGGAACAGCCTGGATTGCCATTGCCACTCCCGGTGGGGTCTTCGCGAAACACTATCTCATGGGAGACCATCGCGAACGGAACATCCGCAGGGTCGCGCTGGAAGGGCTGAATATGCTGAGAAAAGCCATTCTTTCAGCCTAAAAAAAAGTACTCATCTCTTCTTCATCACCCATACAAAGGAAGGAGATTTGAAAAAACATTTGCAGAATCAAAAAAAATTACGATCTTTGCACTCCATTTTCGAATAAAAGTATAACGTCATGGCAAGGATTTGTGAAATTACGGGCAAAAGCAGTATGAAAGGCAATAGCGTTTCCCACTCCAACAGGAAAACCAAACGTTTATTCAACCCGAACCTTCAGACCAAGACCTTCTATCTTCCCGAAGAAGATCGTGAAATCACCCTGAGGGTATCTGCTGCCGGATTACGGACTATCAACAAAAAAGGTATCTCCGCTTGTGTAAAAGAAGCAAGGGAAAAGGGATATCTGGCTAAATAATAAAGAAACTTCATGGGGAAAAGGGCACTTCTGAAAATTTGGAAGCGCCCTTTTTTATTGGAAATAAAATGCATTTTTTTTCGTTAGAGTTGATTGCGGATCCAATTCTGAAAAATGAAACACCTCACAGCTCTCCTCCCCTTTCTGTTCGCGTTGTATTTACCTCATGCCTCGAGCCAGGAGATCAATGAAAAACTGGTGCAATTTTCAGGTGTCGTTGTCACGGCCGACAGCCTGAATGCCGTTGCCTTTACCCACATCATGGTAAAAAATTCGAAAAGGGGCACCGTGAGTGATAATTTCGGATATTTCTCTTTTGTCGCTCATAAAAAAGATACGGTCCTGTTCAGCGCCATGGGGTATAAAACAGCCACCTTCATTATCCCGGATACCATCACCAAACAGCGCTATTCCCTGATCCAGATCATGACGAGCGACACCCTGACCCTCCCCGTCGCCTACATCGTCCCCTGGCCCACATATGAGGAGTTCAAAGAAGCATTCCTGAACCTTGATATCCCTGATGACGACCTGGAGATCGCCCGGAAAAACCTGAACGGCGACAAGATCAGGATGTATGCTGACAAGATGCCCATGGACGGGCGGATGAACTACAACAATTACATGCAGAATCAAACCAGTAAACTATACTATTTCGGGCAGCAGCAGCCCATCAGCATTCTGGATCCCTTTGCCTGGGCCCGTTTCATCAAGGCATGGAAAGAGGGAAAGTTCAAAAAGAAGGAATATAAAGAGAATTAGCGTAATTTCGGGGTGTTGTTTCCCATTCGGCAAGATGGTTAGAAAGATCCTCTTCATGGCAGCATTTCTTTTCCTGGCAGTGAAAATGTCATGGGCTCAGGAAGGTGTGCTTTCCGGGACCGTCTCGGATGCGGAAGGGAATTTCATGCAATACGTTAACCTGGCCATCAAAGGGACCACCTCAGGAACTACTACGGGGAGAGGCGGTTACTTTGAGATGAAGGTGCCGGCCGGAACAGAAGTGACGATCCTCTATTCGTTTGTAGGGTATAACACCGATTCGCTGGTGGTCAACCTGAAACCGGATGAACACCGGAAAGTGGAGTTGACCCTGAAACAGATCTCCACCGAACTCTCGACCATCGAAGTCAAAGACCAGCAACTCCGGACCAACACGTTCAACCGTCTCGATCCGAAGACCGTTACCCTGATCCCTTCCATCAATGCGAGTGTGGAAGACCTGATCAAGACCATGCCCGGTGTGTCATCTCATAATGAGCTGAGTTCTCAATACTCCGTCAGGGGCGGTAATTACGACGAGAACCTGGTTTTCATCAACGACCTGGAGATCTACCGGCCCTTTCTGGTGCGATCGGGCCAGCAGGAAGGGATGAGCATTATCAATCCCGACCTGGTTTCCGGCATCTCTTTTTCAGCAGGAGGATTTGATGCGCGATACGGTGATAAGATGTCATCCGTTCTTGACATCCGGTACAAAAAGCCTGAGTCTTTCCGCGGGTCGTTCGACGTAAGCCTGCTCGGCGCCAATGCCCATCTGGAAGGGACCATCGCCAAAAAGATCACTTACCTCCTCGGTACACGGTACAAGTCAAACAGCTACTTCCTGCAAGGGATGGATACCAAAGGCAATTATAAACCACGGTTCTTCGATTTTCAGGGCATGGTCGGGTACGACATCTCCCCCAAATGGGAGTTCTCCGTATTGGGTATCTATTCCAATAATTCGTACAAGCTGATTCCCGAAACCCGGGAGACCAGCTTTGGAACGCAAGACGAAGCCTATCAGATAAAGATTTATTTTGACGGGAAAGAGGTAGACAGCTACCAAAACTGGCTGACCTCCGCGACCCTGACCTGGAAACCCAACGACGATCTCAGGATCAAACTGATCTCTTCCGTATATCAGACCTGGGAACGGGAAACTTATGATATCTCGGGAGAGTACTGGATCGGGAAGCTGGAAACTTTCCAGCAGTCGTCGGAATACGGTAATGTGACCGACATCATGGGTGTAGGAGCCTACCTCGATCATGCCCGGAATTATCTCGATGGCACTGTTTATAATTTCGAGCACCGGGGATCCTGGAACAAGAACAAAAGCCAGACCTTATGGAGTGTGAAGTACCAGCATGAAACCTTCACCAACTACATCAGCGAGTACCAGCTTCAGGATTCGGCCGGGTATTCCCTGCCCCACCCTGCCGATACCCCGGGTTTCCCCAACAACGATCTGCAACCGCTGGAGATGAGTTACTCGCTTCATGCCGACACGAGTATGTCCACGAACCGGGTATCAGCTTTCCTGCAGAACACCTGGACTTTCAAATGGAGAAAGGCCGATTTCGCGGTAACGGCAGGACTTCGCAGTATGTTTAACGACTACAACCATGATGTGGTAGTCAATCCCAGGGTCAGCATTTCCGTCAAACCAAAATGGAAAAACGACTGTGTCTTCCGAATCTCGGGAGGTTATTATTCCCAGCCCCCGAGTTTCCGCGAGATGACCGACCTGACGGGAATGATCGTATCCGGGTTGAAAGCACAGACCTCCATCCAGGCCGTGGCAGGCAACGATATTTATTTCAGGGCCTGGAACCGTCCGTTTAAGTTTGTCACGGAAGTTTATTATAAATACGTACAGAACCTTATTCCTTACGAGATCGACAACCTGAAGATCCGGTATTATGGCACCAACGATGCTCACGGGTACGCCACCGGCATTGATTTCAGGGTCAACGGGGAATTTGTGAAAGGGATTGAGTCGTGGGCCAGTCTTTCGTTGATGAAAACCATGGAATACTACGAGGGGCAGTGGATCCCCCGTCCCACTGATCAGCGGATCAATCTGGCGATCTTCTTCCAGGATTATATTCCGAAGGCGCCGACATGGAAAGTCAACCTGACGCTGGTATACGGCACCGGGCTCCCCATCGGGCCTCCCGATTCACCACGTTCGGAACAGGATATCCGTCTTCCCGCCTATCGCCGTGTTGACATCGGCCTTTCGAAACAACTGATCGGGGACAGGACGAGATTCAAATCGACCAATCCGCTCAGGGTGTTTGATCAGATGTGGATATCGATGGAGATCTTCAACCTCCTTCAACTCAGTAATACCGTATCCTACCTATGGATTACCGACATCACCGGCCAGCAATATGCCGTTCCGAACTACCTGACTCCGCGCACGCTGAACGTGAAACTCATCGCTGAGTTCTAAATCAGATTAAAAATATCTTACCTCCGGCATGCGGTTGGTGTGGAAGAGATCAAAATCATAACCGATTCGGATCTCATGAGAGCCGTGATTATAGGAGGAAAGCTGGTTAAACCAGGCATCATAAGAGTATCCGATGTGCAGGTTTTTCCGGATATTGATCTCCGCCATGGCAGTGAGACAGTTTTCAGTACGGTATGACACTCCCAGCCAAAGCACCTTATTGATCAACACGGACAGGCTCAGGTCGGCCTGGACGGGAGCGTTCTGGGTATATTTCACCAGGGCAGCCGGGCGGAAATCCAGGTTTTCATTTATCGGGATCACCACGCCCGACATGGCGTAGAAATGGCGCATCAGTTTAGAGAAAGAAGTCTTGTCCTCATCGGCATTTTGCGACACCACGATCCTGTTCTGCAACAGGTGAGTGGATGAAATCCCGATGTAATATTTGGGGGTGTAATAATAGAATCCGACACCAGCGTCAGGCACTGCCCTGTTCTTCACCTGATCATTCAGCAATGGATCGTTCGGGTTCTCCGGATTGAGGGCACTCCAATCGATATCCAGGTAATCAAAGCCAAATTGAGCTCCCATGGAGAGAGTCCCTTTGGGAAACAAAATCCGGTAGGCAAACGACCCCATTACACCGGTTTCGACGGTCGGACCCAGTGCATCACGGTAGGTATATAACCCCAATCCCAGATGTGGATTCTTTAAGTTGGTATGGCCTGCGAACGACATGGTATTCGGTCCATCCTTCACACCAACCCATTGAAAACGATCGATGATGTCGATTGACAAAGCTTCTGAGGAACCTGCATAGGCCGGATTGATCGCCACCTTATTAAACATGTATTGGGTGAAGATGGGGTCCTGCTGTGCGAAGACCCTGAAGGAGGCGACAATCAGCAGCAAGATCAAAGCTGACTTTTTCATATTACTTCTTTTCTATTATTCTGACTAACAATCAATTCTATTAAAAACTACCCCTTACGAAAACCCATCCCTGGTACGATCCTACATGCTCGAGTTTGATGATGTAGAAGTAAGTCCCGTCAGGAACCGATTCTCCGTTTTTATTGGTGCCGTCCCAGATCACATCCGAGTTATTATACCCGTTGAATGTGCGGATTTTGTCACCCCAGCGATTGAAAATGATCACCGAATTTTCCGGATATTTTTCAATTCCGCTGATGGTCCAGGTATCGTTAACGCCATCTCCATTGGGAGTGATCACATTATAGATCTCGATGGGCACTCCTTCGCCGATGGTGATATAGATCATGGCGGTATCAGTCTGCGGCAGCGAATCGGAATCCTGAATGAAATACCTGATGGAGTCTATTCCCTGATAATCTTTATCGGGGATATAAGTAAATGAGCTGTCATCGGTTGAGGAGACAGATCCATGATGCGGACCTTCGAGGATAAAATAATGCAAGGTGGTTCCTTCCGGATCGTAATCGTTGTTCATCGGATGAATCAGCACCGGTATGTCAGCGATAGTCTGGGCGTAATCGTCCACCGCTACCGGAGCAAGATGAGCCACCCCTACGTTGATGTTCACGGAATCAGAAGCGGCGCATCCGGTTACGAGATCGAGGGCGGTAAGCACCAGGGTCACATTTTCGTTCACCGGCACCGTTGTCGGATCTTCCACATCGGGATTTACGAGGTATTGAGCAGGGGCCCATTGATAACCATAGACTCCCGATCCGCTGCTGACGGTAGCATCGATGACCACCGATGTTCCCGGTTGAGTGGAAAGATCAGGTCCTGCATTTACCATCGGGGCACCGTTCAGGGTGAGTACCAGGCTGTCGGAGGCTGTTCTGTCAGCACATCCGCCAATTCCTGATACCGTGATGTTCATCACCATGTCGCCGGCCATGCCCGATGGAGTTTTATAGGTCACTGCCAGAGAGTCCGGATTATTGTTCAGCAGGATCCCGTTGGCAGACCAGCTCACCGCGCTGTAGTTGGCAGCGGTAGCGCTGTTGAGATGAATGGTGGTTCCCGCGCAGACACTAAGGTCAGGACCTGCCTCTACGGAAGGTTTCCCGGAAATGGTCACCATCAGGGTATCGGATATCGGGAGGCAACCGCCCAACGGAGTAGCCGTCAGGATCAGCGACACTTTTCCTTGTTCAATATCAGCCTGGCTGGGATGATAAACCGGGTTCAGCAGAAGATGGTTATCAAAAGCACCCGTACCGGTAGTACTCCAGAATACATCTTCGTAATGCTGACCGGAGGCTTCGGTGATCAGCAGGTTTTCATCTTCGCAGATCATCTGGTCGGGACCCGCTGATATCTGTGGGGCCGGATGGAAGGTCAGTACCTTTTCATCCACGATACTGTCACAGGGTGCATGTGCAAACACTTTTAGCACCAAGGTTACCTCTCCTGTCTCACCAGGCAGCGGGATATAGGTTGGATGAAGGGTGGTATCTCCGGTCAACGTGCCGGCTCCGTTGTGAGTCCAAATCAGATACTTGTAATTTTCCGCGGTTGCATCATTCACAACAACCTGATTATCAACACATTGCACCTTGTCATCTCCCGCGTTTACAGAAGCCGGTTTGGTGAGGGAAAGAATCAAGGCATCGGCCGCATCTGAGCAAGTGCCTATTCCGTGAGCAACAAGGGTAAGGGTTATTTCTCCCGATTGCACATCTTGCTGGCTTGGGTAATAAACCGGGTGTAAGATGGTGGAATCGTTGAAAGAGCCTGTTCCGGAGGTATGCCACAGCAGGGAGGAATACCCGTTTCCATCTGAAGATGCCAGTTCCACCGGTGTTGAGCCGCAGGTTTCAATATCCGAACCGGCATTTACTGCAGGCGCCGGGTTAATGAAGAGATGTTTCGAATCCATGACTTCGCCACACGGTGAGTACCCGAAGATTCTCATGGCCAATTCAACGGTATCGACTTCGCCGGGAGCCGGGATATAGGTCGGGGTAAGGGAATTGGCATTAATCAGGGTCCCTTGTCCGTTGTGGGTCCAGAGAATGGCATTGGCATTGACCGCCCAGGCGTCGCTGACAGTATAGGATTCTCCCTCACAAATGCTGGCATTAGCGCCTGCTCCGCCTTCCGGGTACGGAGTAATCTGTAACTGCATTTCATCGGTAGCTCCACCGCACGGACTGATTCCGGTTACAGTGAGTGTCAGGGTGACCGTTCCGCTTTCATTGGTTGCGGGGACGTAGGTCGGGGAGATAGCAGTAGGGTTGTTGATCGTTCCCTGTCCGTTATGCGTCCACATAATGGAATTATAATTTCCGGCAACAGCACCTGTCACGGTGAAAGAAGTTCCCTCGCAGGTGGTGGCATCCGGTCCGGCCCAAGCCTGAGCGGCGCCCTGAATCGTCACCAGCATGGTATCTGTTACCGGCGTGCATGGAGAGGATCCATAGGCTGTAAGGATTAATCTGACGTCGCCGTTAGTGATATCCTGGGCTCCCGGATAATAAACAGGATTCAGCAGAGTGGGGTTGCTGAAAGTGCCGTTTCCGGTGGTACTCCAATGCAGACTTGTTTGATATTGGGCTGTGGCAGCAGTCAGATTCACGGTATCGTTTTCACAAATCAATACATCAGGGCCTGTATATGCCGTCTGGTGATAATGATTGACAACCATCATAGTATCCCAGGTTGCACATTCACCGGTTATTACGGTATAGACAAACTGGTAGGTGCCGGGTATCATGTTGGAAACCGTTGCAACGGGTGAATTGGCCGGATGGATCACAGCGATATTCGGGCCAGATAACTGGCTCCAGTTGCTTGTCCCCGGATTCGGATCAGAGACCGAAAGCAGCGTAGAATTAGCATCACACAACTCCTGATCCTCACCTGCCTGTGCGGTGATTGCTTCCATCACATTGATAAACACCGTATCGTTGGTACATGCAGCCGGCAATGGATAGCCATTATCACATAAGGATATCACCACCATATCGGGACCGAAATAATGTGCATACGGAGTGTAGAGAAAATCTCCGTTCCCTTGCAATTCAAAGGTTCCATGAGAAGGGCCTGACAGCGGCTGAGTTGTCACCGTCAACGAGGTATGTTCAACCTCATCTTCATCCCCGTTCTCAAGAATATTTCCTGAAGTATTGGTGTTCTCACACAGCGAAATATTTTCGTTGTAGGTCACCGGCGGATCATTGACCGGATTCACGGTTATTGTCACCGTAGCTGTATCGCACAGTGCATCTGCATCACAAACCATGTAGGTGAAGGTATCTGTGCCATAATAGTTCAGCACCGGAACATAGTGAATGATTCCTCCCGGATGAATGGTAGCAGATCCATTTGCCGGGGCCTGTACGATGGTCAGCGAGGATACCACTATATTGTTATCACAATCCGTATCGTTGGCTAACACCGGAATATCCACAGTCATGTCTTCCATCAGAGAAGCAACATCATCCATGGAACCGGGGTAACTGATGATGCGGATGTTTTGTTGACAGATATTACTGTTCCCCGCTGAATCGAATACAGTCCAGGTCACCGTGGTGGTACCGGAGGGATAGGTGCCACTGGCATTGGATGTTTCGGTAAAGGAATTGATCAGGTAAGAACCGGGGCAGTTATCACTGAAAAGTGGTTGCGGAACAGTGACAGCTGCGGAACAATGTCCGGGATCGGTTAGTTGTTCGATATCCTGCGGACAGGTGATCGATGGATTTTCAGCATCCTGAACCGTAACAGTAAAGCTGCAGGAAGCAGTATTGCCGGAACCATCCGTGACCGTCCACGTTACCGTGGTGATTCCCTTTTGGAAAACGGCATTTGACAATGTACCCAGATTATTATAATCATTGACGACGACAGTTCCGGTACAATTATCATTGATGGTGGCCGGATCAAACTCTGTGTCATTTACCGTATAGGTACATGCTCCCTGATCTGCGTTTCTTGTCTGATTTTCTTTACAAGTAATCGTCGGCAGTTGGTTATCAATAACGGTAACATTTTGATTGCAGGTAGCGG
>DAONET010000028.1:0-30155 GCA_035403225.1 Bacteroidales bacterium
ATAGTACATCCCGGGTGTCAGCCGGCTGCAGGAGATGGTGACCGGCACGGCGGGTTGGAGGGCGACGTTGCTTGAAACGACGGTACGCCCCGCGATATCGGTAACGGTGATGCGACAGGAAGGGGCGGATGTGTACGTGACGACGTTTACTTCGTCGCTCACGGGGTTCGGGTAGAGGGTAAATCCGGCTGTCTGCCTGCCTTCAGCGATGGCGGAAGGGATGGGGCGGTAGTCGACGGCGATGACTTCGGTGGAGATGCCGGTGGAGTACGCGGTTACCGAATCTCCGGTCAGGGTGGAAACCAGGCAGTGGCCGTCTGTAAGGTAATCGCCGATATTGGCGTAGATCCGGCCGTTGATGGTGTCGATGGCGGCCGAGAGAATATAGCGATAGGAAGCCGATCCCGGATCGGGGACGATAGCGGTGCCGGCGACTGTCAGGGTATTCAGGTCGATGCTGCCGATGCCGTAGTCCAGGATGAGATACAACAAGCCGTCGTTGATGCCGGCTCCGGCGCCGACGGTATGCGGCAGGATCACGTTGTTATAGCTCCGGGTTTCGGGGTTGTACACGGTGATGCTGCCCGTTCCGGTCACGCCGTAAGGAGTTTCGTTCACGGAAACCACGTTGCCGGCGTAGAGGTAGAGGTTCGATATCCCCACGGCTTCGGGACCGAAATCCGCCTCTGTCACCAGGGACCAGTCCAACGGGTTGATGACCGCCAGTTTGCCGCTGGTGCCGGCCCAGCCTCCGTTCACGGCCACATACACGGTATCGTTTACCTCCACGATGCCGCCGCCATCGCCCGAGATGCCGCTCACCTGTGCGATCAATCCGAGGGTCGCCGTATCCCTGACTTCCACGAAATGATTCACGATGGGATACTGTTTCGAGACCACCAGTTTACCGTCGATCACGGCCAGTTGACACAAGCCGGAGTCAGCGACGGCCATGACGGGCTGCATCGTGTTCAGGTCGTATTTCACGATAGAATCCCCGGCAGCGATAAAAGCGGTCTTCCCGGCACAAGTCATGGCCTGAGCCGATTGCGTCAGGATCGTCCCTGCCGGGGTGACCGTGTTGTTCAGCGGGTCGTACGATTGGATGGTCACGAAGTCGCTGAACGGGGGTGCATATTCGTATGTCCCCGAATTAACCGTGATGATTTGTTTGGTGTAGGCCGCAGATTGTGCCATAACCAAGTTTCCTCCTGACAATCCTGCAACAAAGACTGCCATGAAAAGCAACTTTTCTGTCTTCATAAAAGAAAGAATTGAAATGAATAAAAACATTGTCTATTGATCTTTATCCCGAAAATCAATATGTTACGGCTGCCGGCAGGTTTTCTGGCTTGTTCCGTTTTCCGGTGTCTTCCCATTCCGTGACGGAACAGTGACTGTGAGAAGTCGAAAAACAGGCTGGAACATACAGCTACGGGAATAGCTCCCGATTTACACGGGATTCCCTTTTAACTTCGGGGGAAGAAACGCCCCTTCAAGCACCGACTGCTGGGCACAAATATAGTAAAACTTGCTATTGCCCTCCTTGTTTTTGTATCTTTGTTACATGTTGAAGAGGATGCTTGAATATATCAAGGCAAACGGCCTGGTGAGTAAGGGAGACAAGGTGCTCCTGGCCGTTTCCGGCGGCATTGATTCGGTAGCCATGGCGGAGTTGTTCCATCAGGCGGGGTTGCGTTTCGCGATCGCCCACTGTAACTTCGGGCTCCGGGAAGACGAGAGTGACGAAGATGAACAGTTTGTTTCGCGGTTGGCTCAAAAATACCATGTCCCCTTTTATAGTAAATCTTTTTCCACCACGCAGGACGCCCGTGACCGGGGTGTCTCCATCCAGATGGCAGCGCGTGATCTGCGGTACCAGTGGTTTGAGGAGGTGCGGGCCGCTGAAGGATACGACTCCATTGCCATCGGGCACCATCTCGACGACCAGATCGAGACCTTCTTCATCAACCTGTTGCGGGGCACGGGTATCCCGGGGCTTCACGGCATCCTCCCGAAGAACGGGTATATCATCCGTCCCTTGCTATTCGCCACGCGTGACGAGATAGGCGCCTTTGTCAGGGCCAACGGTCTCACCTACCGTGAAGACAGCTCGAACAGTTCGCGTAAGTACTTGCGTAACCGCATCCGTCATGAGGTGATTCCCCTGTTGAAGGACATCCAGCCCGGGTTCACGTCGACGATGTCGGAGAACATGATCCGCATCCGCGAAGCCGTCGCCATCTATAAGCAGAAGGTGGAAGAAGTGCGGCTGCAGGTGGTGAAGAAACGCGAGCGTAAGATATTGCTTCCCATCAACCTGCTCGACAACCTCAGGCCGGAGATCACCTGGTTGTACGAGCTGCTCTCGCCCTACGGCTTCAACGAGGCGGTGGTGGCTGATATCGCCGCGGCGCTGCATCAACCCGGCAAGAAGGAGTTCATCTCCGACGGGTGGAAGGCGGTGAAAGACCGGGATGAGATCATCCTGACCCGCCGGGTGCACCGGAGTGCAACGGAAGCTGAAAAGTTGCCGGAATACCTCATCCGGCAAGGCGACACGCTGATCACCTCCCCGGTGATCCTGCTGCTGGAGGAGGTAGAGAACAAGCCGGAGACGGAGATACCGTCGGGCAAGGAGTTTGCCTCTCTCGACCTCGACAAGCTGGAGTTTCCCCTGAAGCTCCGCCGCTGGAAAGCCGGCGACTCGTTCGTCCCCTTCGGCATGAACATGAAAAAGAAGCTGTCTGACTACTTCATCGACGCCAAAGTCTCCACCGAAGCCAAGCAGAATGCCTGGATCCTCTGGTCGGGGAACAAGATCGCCTGGGTGGTGGGGCAACGTCCCGACAACCGCTTCCGCGTATCGTCGCGCACCCGGGCTTTCCTGCGCATCAAATATGCCGGAAATCCTGTCCGTTGAACTCCCTTCAACTCATCTGAGCGGGTGTTGGTTTTTTTCCTATTTTTGTGCTCACCATAAAGTTATATTTATTCATATTTTACGATGAAAAAGTATTGTCTTCTCCTCCTGTTACTGACCATTCTGCCCATTACCAGTCCTTCCCAGGTTCTCGAACCCGTGAAATGGTCATTCAAGATCATCCAGACCAAACCGGATGAAGCCACATTGCTCATGACAGCCAAAGCTGATCCCGGCTGGCACGTTTATTCGCAGGACATCCCGCCCAACGGGCCTGTCCCCACATCGTTCCAGTTCGAGAAAAGCTCCAGCTACTCGCTGCTGGGCAAAGTGCGCGAGCCCAAACCCATTGAGGAGAACGATCCTAACTTCAACATGGTGTTGAAGTTCTTTGCCAACAAAGTCACCTTCTCGCAAAAGATCAACGTCCTTACACAGAATGACTTCATCCTCAAGGGGAAGCTGGAGTACATGTGTTGTGACGACAAGCAATGTCTTCCTCCGACGGAAGTAGAGTTTGAATTCACGGTGAAGGGGAACCCGAATGCCGAGGCTACCGCTCAGGCCATTGCCCTCGAGAACAAGTCGGGCGACTCCGGGATGAAGGGCTCCGACAGTGTCAAGCAAGCCGGTACGACACAGGCTCAGGTCAAGGCGACCATCGCCCCCGCGACACCCGTCAAACAGAAATCATCGCTCTGGCTCTTCTTCTGGATCTCATTCGGAGCAGGGCTGCTGGCCATCCTGACGCCGTGTGTGTTCCCGATGATCCCCATGACGGTATCGTTCTTCATGAAAGGGAGTGAGAACAAGATCAAAGCGAGGATGCAGGCGCTCGTGTACGGACTTTCTATCATCGTGATCTACACGGTGATCGGCACGCTGGTGGCCCTGACGCTCGGGCCCAACTTCGCCAACTTCCTCAGCACGCACTGGATCCCGAATCTCTTCTTTTTCCTGATCTTCATGATCTTTGCTGCATCTTTCCTCGGGTTATTCGATATCACCCTTCCCAGCTGGCTGGTGAACAAGACCGACAAACAGGCGGACCGGGGTGGTTTCTCCGGCGCCTTCTTCATGGCCTTCACCCTGGTGCTGGTATCGTTTTCCTGCACGGGTCCCATCGTAGGAGCCATCCTCGTGGAATCGGCCGGTGGCGCCGTGTTGAAGCCCATCATCGGGATGCTGGGCTTCTCGCTGGCCTTCGCGCTGCCTTTTGCCCTGTTTGCTTTCTTCCCCTCCTGGCTGTCGGGACTCCCGAAATCAGGAGGATGGCTGAACTCCGTCAAGGTCGTCCTCGGCTTCATCGAGCTGGCCCTTGGTTTGAAGTTCCTCAGCATCGCCGACCAGACCTACCACTGGGGCATCCTCGACCGCGAGGTGTATCTCGCCATCTGGATCGTGATCTTCACCCTGATGGGATTTTACCTGTTGGGTAAGCTGAAGTTCAACCACGACTCCGACATCCCCTTTATCAGCGTTCCGCGACTGACCCTGTCCATCATCACGTTCTCGTTTGTGGTGTACATGATCCCCGGCATGTTCGGCGCGCCGCTGAAGATGTTATCGGGTTACATGCCGCCGCAACAGACGCACGACTTCGACCTCAACGCCATCATCCGGAATGAGGTGAGCTCGCTGCGAGATTCGCAATCCGGGAATACAGTTTCCAACACTTTATGCGAAAAGCCTAAACATGCCGACATCCTGCACCTGCCTCACGGCTTGCAGGGTTATTTCGATTACGAACAGGCGCTGTCGTGCGCCCGTCAGACCAACAAACCCCTCTTTGTCGACTTCACCGGCCACGGCTGCGTGAACTGCCGCGAGATGGAAGCCAACGTGTGGTCCGACCCGCGGGTACTCAAGCTCCTCCGCGACCGCTTCATCGTGACGGCTCTTTATGTAGACGACAAGACCGAGTTGCCGCAATCGGAATGGATCACCTCCAAGTACGACGGCAAAGTGAAGAAGACCATCGGGAAGAAGTACGCCGACTTCCAAATCGCCCGCTTCAACGTCAATGCCCAGCCCTATTATGTCCTGCTCGACACCACCGGGAATGTGCTGGTGACGCCCAGAGCGTATGACCTGGATGTGGAAGCTTTCCTGAAATTCCTGAATAACGGGCTGGATGCTTTTGAAAAACCGCAAAAGAAATAGCCGATGAACAGGATCCTGATCGCCGTCGCTGCCCTCGTTATCGCGTGCCCGCTGAACGCACAGAACCTGTTCACGCTTCTCCCCTCGCCTCTCACCAAGATGGCTAACAGCCAGGCCTGCTGGGGGGATTATGACCAGGATGGCGACCTGGATGTGGTCATCGCCGGTGAAACGGCTACCAGCACGGCCGTCACCAAACTCTTCCGGAACGATGCCGGTGTATTCACCGAGGCGCCAAGCACCTTGCCCGGCGTTCATTACCCGAGTCTCGACTGGGCCGATTTCGACCTGGACGGCGATCCCGACCTGCTGCTGACAGGACTTGACAGCGCCGGCGTTCCCATCACCAGGATCATCAAAAGCAAATACGGGAACCTCACGGTGACCGCGCTTCAGCTTCCGGGGATTTACGGCGGTCAGGCCGTCTGGGGTGATTTTGACAACGACAATGACCCCGACATCCTGCTGGCCGGCATCGGCACCGACGGCTTCTTCACCGCCCGGATCCTGCGAAACGACAACGGCACGGCTTTCACCGACATCGGGGCGCCCCTCACCGGCGTACAGTCGGCTTCCGTTGCCTGGGTCGACTTCAACAACGACGGATGGCTCGACGCTTCGCTCAACGGCGACTCCGGCGGCGGCATGGTGACCAAACTCTACCGCAATGACCACGGCACCTTCACCGAAGTGCCGTTCGCGTTTGCCGGTCTCGGCAGCGGACAGATCAAATGGGCCGACCTTGACAACGACGGCGATGCCGACATGCTGGAATGCGGCATGGACATCAACATCGACGGGCATATCTACATCTACCGCAACGACGGCAACGAACAGTTCACGATGATGGATGCGGTCGACAACAACCTGATCTCTTCTTCCACCGACATCGGCGACTACGACAACGACGGGTGGATGGACTTCATGGTGATCGGAGTGGTCCCCGGCTGCGGCGGCTCGGCCGTGGCGCTGCTGAACCGTAACATGGGAGGTTTGAACTTCTTCGATGTCAGCACCCTGATCCCAGGCGTCAAGAACGGCTCGGTGATGTGGGGCGATTACAATAACGACGGATGGAGCGACCTGCTCTTCACCGGCTTCGACTCGTACAACAACTACAGTTCGTCCATCTACCGCAATCTGGGCGGCAACGACGGCTTTATCGTGAACACCGTGCCGGAGGCTCCGGCAGGACCGGCTTCTGTCCCCGGCTCAGGGCAGGTGACCCTGTCGTGGAGCAAAGCATCAGACGGGCAGACGCCCGTCGACGGATTGTTTTACAACCTCCGGATCGGCACCGGCCCCGACGCCACCGACATCCTGGCCCCGTTGTCGGATCTCACCACCGGTTATCCGCGTATACAATCCACCGGTAACATGAGCCACGACACCGCCGTGACCATCAACGGGCTGGCACCCGGCGTTTACTACTGGAGCGTGCAGACCCTGGACAACGGCTACCGGGGATCGCTGTTTTCCTCGCCGGAGACCTTTACCATCACGGAAACCGCCACGCCGGAGATGACGCCTGCCTTGCAGGTGTATCCCAACCCCGTCACGGACCGGCTGCACGTCACCCTCCCCGGTGACGGTCCCGCCGTGGTGAAGATCGTCAACCTCACCGGACAAACAGTGATTGAATCCCGGGTGAAGGGAAGAGAAGTAACGTTAGATGTTTCGTGCCTGCCGGCAGGGATGTATTTCCTTCGGCTGACCGGCTCCCGCGAGTCATCTGCCATCCCGGTGATGGTACATCGTTAAATGTAAAATGTAAAGTGCGAAATGTGAGGAGATCGCATTTTGGTCTTCACGGCCAACGTCATTGCGAGAAAAATGCCCTTTGATAAGATGTCCTTAGCTAAAAAATAATACTTTTACCCAGGTAATTCCTCTGACAGGAAAGGATAAAACAGCCATCCCACGCAGTCATCATCCTTTCAGTTATTTTTCAGAAGCATGTTATTAAATTATACCATAATACGGTTTCGGTGATGGATTTTTTAGAATTGGCCAAACGGCGTTGCAGCATCCGTTCTTTTTCAGAACGAACCATCGAAAAAGAAAAACTTGATTACATCCTGGAATCGGGACGTGTCGCGCCATCTGCCTGTAACAAACAACCTCAACGGATTATTGTCATCCGGGACACTCAGAACATTGCAAAAGTGCAGAAAGCATATAAAACTTTTGGTTCTCAATGTATTCTGATCATTTGCAGAGATGAAAGAGATGCTTTAATCAGGGAATTCGACCATAAATGTTCCGGCGACTTAGACATCGGCATTGTAACAGACCACATGATGTTAGCAGCCAGAGAAAAAGAGATAGGCAGTGTGATGATCGGATTGTTTGATCCACGAATCATCCGAAAAGAATTTAATATCCCTGAATATATTCAACCTACCGCATTACTGATCTTAGGATATCCGAAGGAATGTTTTTCGGATCCGGAAAGACATATCAGTCAGCGAAAGCCCTTGTATGAGACCGTGATGATGGAAGGATATACAGAAAAGCAGGGATAGTTTTCCTATTTTTGGATAGTATTCAATATCATCGGGAGACCGGGCATGCAGACAACCGACCATCACAAGATATCCATGAACAACAAGTCATTGAACAAAATAGCCGATAAGCTGGCAGAGGAAATATTGACCAAGGGAAAACCCAGAAGAATAAAGGTCAGGACGCTGCTCAGCTATTTCAACTACGAAAAAAGAACAGAGGAAAATTCCACGAAGATAACGGAGTTACTGGCCGACCGGAATATTGTATTGAATCCGGGTATCATGAAATTCGGCGATACCTGGCAATTACGGTCTGATGACAAAGTTTATCTGTCGGAGAGAAAAGTGGAAGCAAGTCAGGATGAATTGTCTGTGAAATCGCCCGTGATCCGTAACAAACCACCTGACACATGGTTCGACGAGGTGTTAACCAAACAATTCAGGACAGAAAAAGAGGTTGAGACCAAATTTATTATTCCTCTTTTACAACGACTTGGTTTCACAGAAGACGACCGGTATGACGGGATGATCGTACATGCGGCACACGGGTCAAAACAGACCATTCTGGAAGTTGATTTTGCTCTTTTTAATGCCGGACATGAAAAACTGGAGGGGCAACCGCTTCTTGTTGCGGAAGCCAAAAAAGAAGACAGGTTATACAAACAGGTGGAGTTGGACAAGGCACAAAAACAAGTAAAAAGCTACGCTGTTTGGCTGAGTTGTCATTTCGGGCTGGTCACTGATGGAAAAACGATCCAGGTGATAGATCTTTTCCCGTCCATCAATGGAATGAAACTACTTTTTGAATGCACACGGAAAGAATTAAAAAGCAGATTTCATGAGCTTTATCAACTTATCAGCAAAGAGGTCCTCACCCAATATTACGAACAGATAATAAGATAGAAGGCAGTCCTTCCATAGTTGTCACTTCAAACTTCTGTTTCAAATGTGAAATGTAAAAATGTGAAGTGCGATTGGGTTTGGAAAACCAAAGAAAAATTAGCGATTTATTCTAACCTTGAAGGTGAGGCAAAAAGCCAGCGGTTTCAAAATCGCCATCGGCTTTTCGGCGGGGTACCCACTCGGCGAAGATCCCGTGAAAAGCCAGGCACAGCCGGTTAGGAGGCCGAAGGCCGATAACCGGCCTTGGCTGGCTTAGGGATCGAGCCGTTAGTGGGTCGTCGAAAAGGCGCGGCTGTCGTTTTTCTTTTGGTTCGTTTTCTTTTTGGACAAGCAAAAAGAAAATGAACAAAAAAAAGATATCAATCCCCCTCGCATTCCGCATTTTACATTTTACATTTCTCTTCTGCAAAATACTTGTAGAACAGCGGGATGGTCTCGATGCCTTTGAAGAAGTTGTCGAGCGGGTAGTTTTCGTTGGGGGAGTGGCAGGCGTCGGATTCGAGGCCGAAACCCATGAGTATCGACTTCACCCCGAGGATCTCTTCAAATTGCGGTATAATGGGGATGCTGCCGCCACTTCTCACCGGGATGGGCCGTTTCCCAAAGGCGACCTCCATCGCCTTTCTGGCAGCCCGATAACCGGCCGTATCAATGGGCGACACATACGCCTGTCCGCCGTGCAGGGCTTTCACGTCGACCTTGACCCAGGGGGGTGCGATGGATTGGAAATGGCGAACAAACAGGTCGCTGATCTTGCGGTAATCCTGATTGGGTACGAGCCGCATAGAGATCTTGGCATATGCTTTGGCGGGCAGGACGGTCTTGGAGCCTGCTCCCGTATATCCGCTCCAGATGCCGTTCACATCGAGCGTGGGACGGATGCCGGTGCGTTCTTTGGTGGTGTAGCCCTCTTCGCCGAAGAGTTCTTCCACCTCCAGGTCTTTCATATATTTCTGCTGATCGAAAGGCGCCTTGGCCATCTCGTTACGTTCTTCGCGGCTGATCACCAGCACGTCGTCGTAGAAGCCGGGGATGGTGATCCTGCCTTTTTCGTCGGTGAGGGAGGCGATCATTTTAGCCAGCACGTTGGCCGGGTTAGCTACAGCGCCGCCGAAGATCCCCGAATGGAGGTCCTTGTTGGGGCCGGTGACTTCCACTTCCATGTATGCCAGTCCGCGCAAGCCCACGGTGATGGAAGGAGTGGCGAGCGATATCATGCTGGTATCCGACACCAGCATGATATCCGACTTGAGCATCTCCTGATGTTCTTTCAGAAACGCCGGCAGGCTGGGTGAGCCGATCTCTTCTTCGCCCTCGAGCATGAACTTCACGTTACACGGAAGGGTGTTGGTGCGCACCATCAGCTCAAAGGCTTTGGCATGCATGAAAGCCTGTCCTTTGTCGTCGTCGGCTCCGCGGGCGTAAATCTTCCCGTCACGCACCTCCGGTTTAAAGGGCTCGGTGGTCCAGAGGTCGACCGGGTCCACCGGCATCACATCATAGTGACCGTACACGAGCACCGTCGGTTTGGCAGGATCTATGATCTTTTCGCCGTAAACCACCGGGTTTCCGGTTGTCGGCATGATCTCCGCCTTCTCGGCGCCGGCTTCTATCAGTTTCTCTTTCCAGTATTCGGCGGCCTTGCGCATATCGTTCTGATGTTCCGGGTCGGAGCTGATGGAGGGGATGCGAATCAATCCGAAGAGTTCCAGTAAAAACCGGTCGCGGTGTTCGCTGATGTATTGGGTGATGTGTTCCATGGGAGATGATTTAAAAGACAAAAGTAAGGATTCGCGGGAGAAAAAAGAAGAGGCCGCCCCGGGAAACGAGGCGGCCTCCTGTGGAAAAAACAAATTACAGGTTGATGGTATAGACGTGTCCGTCGACTGTCAGGGTAGCGGTGCTGTCGCAGGTCCCGTCGCCATAGTCCAGGACGAACAACGGCCATCCGGCCGGTTCGATATTGATCACACCCAGGCCGATCCACTGGCAGGTAAGACGTATCTGCAGCGGGGTAACGATGGTGTTCGTGTAAGTTTGTCCGCCGGTGGTCGTGCCGGTGGCTGATCCGGTCACCAGGAAGAGATCGTCGCTATAATCCAAAGGGGTGGTGATGCCTTCGGCGTATTCGATCTGGTGATGCGCGTTCCAGGTGAACGTGCCGCCATTATCGGGTTTGGTGATCTGTCCGTTGACCACGATATCCCAATAAAGGTTTTGGGAGGTGTTCAATCCCATGTTGGTCACGGTGATGGTTCCTTCGATATGATAATCATTCACGTAATAGTTTTCAAAGCTGTAATTCACTACCGTACCGGGATAGAAATAAATACCGTTGAAGGAAGCGATGATCTTACCGCGGCGATAGATGCCATCGGCACACAGGCAGTTTTCTTCGCCAAAATCAAGGGTCAGCACGCTCGGCGTCGAAGTCATGTCGAGGGTAGCCACCAGGCACTCTTCCGTGTATAACGTATCCAGTGTGCCGGTTTTCGCGTTTACGGCCATAGCCATCACTTTATCAGCATAGAACTTCGCGTTGTTAGATACCTGTTGTGCAAAGCCGCTCTCGGTAGCGACAGTGGTTTGAGACTGATAATCTTTTTCGTTCTCGTCATCATCCTTACATCCGGTAAAAGCCAGGGCAAAGATGCATGCAAGAGACAGATTCAACAATAGACGGGGTTTTTTCATAGGTTGTTGTTTTAGTCAACGAATTTCCGAAAAAAAAGTCATATGATATATACCTGAACTCGATTTTATCAGGCAAATCAGTCAAAATTCCCCCGGCTTGTTGTAATTTTGTCTTGAAGAAGGGCATTTTAAAACAGAAATACTCATTCGATGTAAAGCAGAAAAAGATGAGAAAGAAGGTTGATTTTGTTGTGTTGGGGTCGGGCATTGCCGGTCTCACTTTTGCGTTGAAAGCCGCCAACCACGGTAAGGTCTGCATCATCACCAAGCAGAAGATGGATGACTCGGCCACCAGTTTCGCCCAGGGAGGGATTGCGGCGGTGACGTACAATCCCGATACGTATGAGAAGCACATCCAGGATACACTGATTGCCGGCGACGGGCTCTGCGACGAGCGCATCGTGCGGCTGATCGTCACCGAATCGACGGAACGCATCCGGGAGTTGATCAATTGGGGGGTGAAGTTTGACCGGAAGACCACCGGCGAGTTCGATCTGGCTAAAGAAGGCGGGCATTCCGAATACCGGGTGCTGCATTATAAAGACAAGACCGGGCGTGAAGTGGAAGACACGCTGTTGCATGAGGTCCTTCGTCACCCGAACATCGAGATCCTCGAGGACCATTTCGTCATTGACATCATCACCGAGCATCACCTGGGCATCGAAGTGAACCGGAAGACGCCCGAGATCAACTGTTTCGGCGTATATGTGCTGAATCCCCGTACGGGGCTGGTCGACACCATCCTGGCGAAGGTGACGATGATCGCCACCGGTGGCGCGGGTCAGGTCTACAAGACCACCACCAACCCGCTGATCAGCACCGGCGATGGCATCGCGATGGTATACCGGGCCAAGGGAGTGGTAGAAGGCATGGAGTTCATGCAGTTTCACCCCACTGCCCTGTACAACCCCGGCGAGAACCCGGCTTTCCTGATCAGCGAGGCTGTGAGAGGCTTCGGAGGCGTTCTGAAAACACTGGAAGGGAAAGAGTTCATGCAGAAATACGATTCGCGCCTGTCGCTGGCTCCGCGTGACATCGTCTCCCGGGCTATTGACAGCGAGATGAAGCTGACGGGTGACCCGCATGTGTACCTCGACTGCCGTCATCTCGACAAAAACGAGCTGATCCGTCATTTCCCGACCATCTATGCCAAGTGCCTGAGCGAAGGCATCAATATCACCCGCGACATGATTCCGGTGGTGCCCACGGCTCATTATACCTGCGGTGGCATCAAGGTCGACGAAAACGGCCACAGCTCCATCCGGCATCTCTATGCTTCGGGGGAATGTTCCTCCACCGGGTTGCACGGAGCCAACCGGCTTGCCTCAAATTCCCTGCTCGAGGCGCTGGTCATGTCACACCGCGCCAGCGTGGATGCCGCTCGCCTGGCCGGAGAGACCACCATCCGCGAAGACATCCCCGACTGGAATTCCGAAGGCATGGTGCTGAACGAAGAGATGGTCCTCATCACCCAGTCGCTAAAAGAGGTGCAGGAGATCATGACCAACTACGTAGGCATCGTGCGCTCGAACCTTCGTTTGCAGCGCGCTTTCAACCGGCTGAACCTGCTGTATAAAGAGACCGAAGAGCTGTACAACCGGTCTATCCTGACGCGTAAGTTGTGTGAACTGCGTAACCTGATCAACATCGGGTACCTGATCATCAGGCAGGCCGAGGCCCGCAAAGAGAGCCGCGGGCTGCATTATTCCATTGATTACCCAAGAACAACCGGAAGATAATAAGTATGTCGATCATCAGAGCCGTTAAAGGAGTGTTACCCAAGTTCGGGAAAGAGTGTTTCCTGGCCGACAATGCCGTGATCACGGGCGATGTAGTCATGGGCGACAAATGCAGTGTTTGGTTCAACGCGGTCATCCGGGGTGATGTTCACACCATCCGGATCGGTCATAATGTAAATATCCAGGACGGGGCCATCATCCATTGCACCTATCAGAAGGCCCCCGTCCATATCGGAGATAACGTCTCCATCGCGCATGGCGCCATCATTCACGGTTGTACCATCCACGACAACGTGCTCATCGGCATGGGAGCCATCATCATGGACGGTGCCGTGATCCATTCCGACTCGATCATCGCTGCCGGGGCCGTGGTGCTGGAAGGCACCGTCGTGGAGTCGGGTACCGTGTGGGCCGGGGTCCCGGCCGTCAAAGTCAAAAACATCGACGCCCGCCTCCTCGAAGGACAGGTGAACCGGATCTCGAATAACTACAATAAATACGCGAGCTGGTACGACGAGTCATCGGGGAATTGGGAATGAGGATAAAAAAAAAGCTGCCTCAGAGGGCAGCTTTTTTTTTGAGTTGATATCTCTTATTGGATTCCCAATTTTTTCTTCACCAATGGCATGAGGTCGTCGGAGGGTTCGCTGTAGAGAACCACATCTTCGATGGCATTGAGGACAGAGGTATATTTGTTCTCCTTGGCCACATCTTTCACGGCGCTACGCGCTTTATCGATGATCGGTTTCAGCAGCTCTTCCTGTTTTGCCTGGAGATCGCCCTGAGCTTTCTGTGAGAAAGCATCGATACGTGCCTGGAGGTCGGAGAGTTCTTTTTCTTTGGTCTGTTTGATCAGATCCGACATGGTAGCCGACTGCGCCTGATAGTCGAGGTATTTATTTTCGAGTTCGGTTCTCATTTTATCCATCTGATCCGTAAGTGTCTGCTGGTAAGTCTGCAGTTTGATCTTTACAGAATCGATACCCGGCATAGCCTGGATCAAGCCGTTAAAATCGATAAAACCGATTTTGGAACTCTGAGCGGATGACTGGAAGGATGATCCGATCATCAGGGCCAGGAAGGCAACTAAAACGATTGTTCTTTTCATTGGTAAAAATTATAGGTTTATACTTTTAGGGGATACAAAATTAGTAAAATAATTCATTATTCTCAACGGCTTCATGCCAACTTACTTTCTTTCAGGTTGTGCACGTTCCGTGTTACCTCCGGATGGCTGCTGGGCAGGTGTCTCCTTGCTTTGTTGTGATGAGGAGGAAGAAGGAGTGACAGACGAGGATTTCTTCCGGTTGGTGGTAGCGGCGCCGAGGTTATCCAGCACCTGGTCGCTGATATCGTATTTCGGGCTGGCATACATCACCGAGAGGCTTCCGGCCTTATCGAAGATCATCATGTAATTATTATCCACCGCGATCTCCTGGATGGCGTTATAGATGTTTTCCTGAATAGGTTTGATCAGCTCCTGGCGTTTTTTAAAGAGGTCGCCGTCTTTCCCGAAGCGCTGTTTCTGCAAGTCTTTGGCTTCTTTCTCCTTATCCACGATATCCTGTTCTCTTTTCTTTTTCATGTCTTCCGGAAGGAGTACGGATTGTGCCTGGTAATCCTGATACATTTTATCCACCTCGGCAAATTTTGCTTCGATCTCTTTTTGCCACTGGGCCGAAAGCTCATCAATCTGGGCCTGGGCTTCCGCATATTCGGGGATGTTATCCAGAATATACTGTGTATCGACGTAGGCAAATTTCTGTGCTTGGGCAGCTACCGCCGAGAACAGTACTGCCATGAGAACCACACTGATTTTTTTCATTTTTTATCCTCCTGATTTCAGATTCAATGTTTTGTTGACTAATCGATGGATGAATTGATCGAGAAATGGAACTGGCTGCCATTCGCGCTTGATGAGCCCGCCACATTATCCAGTCCGTATCCCCAATCGAGACCCAGTAATCCGAACATGGGAAGGAAGATCCTCACCCCTACTCCGACCGACCGGTACAGGTTGAAGGGGTTCACATCTTTCCATTTCTCCCAGCAATTACCCGCTTCCACGAACGCCAGTGCATAGATGGTGGCAGAGGGGTTGAGTGAAACCGGGTACCGCAGTTCCAGGGTATTCTTCGAATAGACCGCGCCTCCTACGGAAGAGGGGTATCCGGGGGTCAGTGATTGGTTGGTATAACCCCTCATCCCGATCAGTTCACGACCGTCCATGTTGTTATAGCCCGTAAGTCCGTCGCCGCCGAGGTAGAACCGTTCAAACGGTGTGATACCGAGGTCGGCATTATAGGCGCCCAGGATACCGAACTGAACACGGGGCGTCAGCACCAGTTTACCAACGAGGTTGGAATACCAGGCGCCTTTGAATTTCCATTTGTAGTATTCCACCATTTTGTACCGCTCCTGGTCCTCCATGGCGCTATAATCGACGTTTCCTCTGAAGGCCGAATAAGGCGGTGTGAGTTCCACACTCAGGTTAACTTCCGAGCCTACGCGGGGGAATATCGGGTTGTCGATCGAGTTGCGGGAGAGGGCTGCTCCGTATGAGATGGAATGATAGGTTCCGTAGCCATTGCCGATCGGCAGGATGTTATCATAGTTCTCTGTCTGGTAACGGTAATAGTTCAGTGATTGGTAGATCGAAAAATAATCGTCGGGCCATTTCAACTGATTACCCAGTCCGGCAGAAATTCCGTCGATGATGAAGTAGCCGTAGCTGGCGCTGCTTTTAGAATATCCGTTGGTATATTTTGAGTGGACATAGGAGAGGCTGAGGGCGATCGGTTTCTTTCCCCCCATCCATGGTTCCGTGAAGGAAGCGCTGTAGCTCAGGTATCCCGAACCGTAGGTCTGCACGCGCAGGCTGAGTTTCTGTCCGTCGCCTGTCGGGACCGGCCGCCAGGTCTTCCATTTGAAGAAGTTCTGGATCGAGAAGTTGTTGAAGGAGACACCCAGGGTCCCGATGACCCTTCCATATCCCCATCCTCCCGAGAGTTCAATCTGGTCGGCGGAAGTTTCTTCCACCTGGTAATCGATATCGACGGTGCCGTCTTCGGGTTTAGGGTTCACATTGGGATTCAGCTTCTCGGCGTCGAAATACTTGAGTTGCGCCAGCTGTCGTTGCGAGCGGATCAACCGGTCGCGGCTGAACAGCTGTCCGGGTCTGGTCTGGATCTCACGCAGGGCGACATAGTCGTTGGTCTTGGTGTTGCCGCTGATGGTCACTTTCCCGATGGTGGCCTGGCTGCCCTCGTGCATCTGGATCTCCAGGTCGATGGAGTCATTGTCGACCATCGCCTCCACCGGCATGACATCAAAGAAAAGATAGCCGTCATCCATATAAAGCGAGCGCAGGTCGCCTCCGTTCGGGTCGTACGAAAGAGCCTGTTCCAGCGCCGACTTGTCGTATACATCTCCTTTTTTCACCTTCAGGTAATGTCCGAGGAAAGCATCTGTGTACTTCTGATTACCCACCCACCGGATATTCCGGATATAATACTTGATACCCGGTTCAACCCAGATATCGAGGTTGATGGTGTTATCCTCATTTTTCGAAACGGAATCACGGAGAATCCGGGCATCCCGGTATCCGAAGGAATTGAACTTACTGACCAGGTTCATTTTATCTTCTTCGTAATCCTCTTCAATAAACTTGGAAGACTTGAAGATCCTGACCCTGATATTTTTATCGACATAGTTCGATAAAATATTGACCATGCCGAGGAAATCGGGTTTCAGGGCCGATCCGGCGAGGTCAATCACCATTTTCTCCATCCCTTTCATCGGGTTGAACACGCTGAGTTCCTTGGTCTTTTTGAAGGATGTCTTGACCTGTTCGCGTGTCAGGGCGTTGTTGCCATGGATGGTGATCTCATTCACTTTTACTTTCCCGTGCTTGACAATGTTGAAGTAGAGGGTGACCTGGTTGGCACGTCCGGTATCCCTGACCGCCCGGCTGGTGATTTCGGCATTCAGAAAGCCCTTGTCGGTGTAATATTTCATGATGATATTGCGCGATTTCATCATGAGGTTGTCGGTGACATAGTCGCCCGAGGAGAGATGAATTTTTTCGCGGATATTGTCAACATCGGCCTTTTTCACGCCGGTGATGGAGAACCGCGACAACCGGGGTCTTTCTTTCAGGGAGATGCTGAGGAAGATTTTTCCGGCATAGATACCGCTGACGGAGATATTGATGTCTTCGAAGAAGCCCTGGTCCCATAGTTTTCTGACAGCGTTGGAGATCTCTTCACCGGGTACTTTGATCCGGTCGCCCACGCGGAGCCCTGAGAGCATGAGGAGCACATTCTCGTCGAGATAGTGCACTCCGGAAAACGTGATCCCACCGATCTCATATTCCTTGGGACTGGTATAATCGACGCCAATGTCTGATCCGATGGTGATCTGTGCCTCCAGGGGGATAGTCGTTGCCACAAGTAGCAGGAGCAGTATCAGGTATTTAATCTTCATCCGTGGTTATTTCCTACGTTTTTCTTCTAATTCGTTGATCTGTTCGCTGGTAAGCCCAAACCGGCGTTCTCGTTGCTGAAAGTCGAGGATGGCTTTCCAGAATTCCTCTTTCGTAAAGTCAGGCCAAAGGGTATTGGTAAAGTACAATTCGGTATAAGCGATCTGCCAGAGCAGGAAATTGCTGACACGGTATTCGCCGCTGGTGCGGATAAGCAGTTCGGGATCCGGGATGCCGGCAGTAGCCAGGTAGGAGCCAAAGGCGCTCATGTTGATCTCTTCCGGCCGGATCTTTCCCCCGGCGACATCGGCCGCTATTTTGCGGGTGGCTTCCAGGATCTCCCAGCGAGAGCTGTATGAGAGAGCCAGGACGAGGTTCATCCTGGAATTTTGAGCGGTGGCTTCGATAGCCCGGTCAAGTTCCGCCCTGTTTGCCGGAGGAAGGCTTTTCAAGTCGCCGATAGCGGTGAGACGGATATTATTATCCTGTAATGTCTTCATCTCCATATGAATAGACTGAACCAGGAGATTCATCAGCGCTTCGACCTCGTATTTGGGCCGGTTCCAGTTTTCGGTGGAGAAGGCATAGAGGGTCAGGTATTTGACGCCCAGTTCGGCAGCGGCTTCCACGACAGCCCGTACAGCGCCGACGCCCTTTTCGTGACCTTTGGTCCGGCTCAGCCCGTGCTGACGCGCCCAACGGCCGTTGCCGTCCATGATGACAGCCACATGCGCAGGGATCCTATCCGTCTTTATCCGGGCTTTCAGTTCCATTTCTTGTTCCGTTATTGTTGTGATTTCAGGTCCCTGCATCGTTTAGTGTTACCAAGTGCAAATTTATAAGTTATTGTAATACCAGTAACAGAATACCAATCTGAGGTAGTGGCATTGCCCCGTTTCATTCCGGGTTCATAGCTCATGGTCGGGTCAGAGAGGATCTGGGCCGGGTCATCGGGATCGATCGAAGGTCCGTTGAGGTAATAGGTAGTGCTGGCATCGTCGAGGTAATCGGAAAAAAGCTTATGCATCTCCCAGAAGGCCGTCACGCAGAGTCTTTTGCCGAGACTGAATTTTCCACCCAGTCCGAACGGGAAGTTAAACCGGGTAAGGGAGTATGGTTTTCGTCCTTCATAGCCGATATTTTGCCCTTCCGTTCCCAGCGGTTGCAGTTCCTGTCCGCCGGCCATCGGATTAAAGAAAGTCACTCCGGCGCCGCCATAGATGAAGGGAGTGCCCCAATGATGGAGGCTTCCGGTGAAATACTCGAAAAAGTTAAATTCAACGAGGGCGGAGATGTCGGTCACCGGGCTTTCGAAAGAGAGATTCCTCTCAGGCAGGTAATCGGAATTTCCCGTACTGCCGCTCACCGTTCCCAGCATAGCCGTGGCCCTCACTGTCCACCGGTCATTGATATTATACCGGATCAGTCCGCCATAAGCGGGATGCAGGTTTTTAAAATGACCTCCCGGGTTCAGGTCCCCCAGGTAATACATGCCTCCGCCGGTCAGGCCCACCTCAAACTCCTGCGCTACCGGCGCCTTCGCAAATGCCAGCAGGAAGAGCAGGAGACAGGCAACCATTTTCAATCCCGTCGTAGTATTCTTTCTGTTCAATTCCTTCAATTCTGATTTATCAAAATGGTAAACGAAAAAAATCGCCATTTATTTGAGTATTGCTGAAGAAAAAAGGTCAGTTCCTGATATCCAGCCCCCATTTCAACTTTTCGCGGATCGTTTTATAAAAGCTCAAGCCGGAAAGCCGCACGAGTCCTACCTGGAACGGAGCTTTGACAACGTCAATTTCAAGAGGTTCGGTGATCCGTTCCATGCGGGAGTCAAGACTGACAAAAAAATCTTTTTCTTTCGAATCGATAACAATGCTGATGCGGCAGGTATCGCGTACGACGATAGGTCTGACCGTAAGGTTATGGCTGGCAATAGGTGTGATCACAAAATTTTCGGCATCGGGCGTGAGGATGGGGCCGGTGCAGCTCAGGGAATAGGCGGTGGACCCCGTCGGGGTTGCCACGATCAGCCCATCGGCCCAATAACCGTTCAGGAACTCGCCATCGATGTAAGTCTTGATCGACAGCAGGTTCGGCGTGTGCCCTTTGTACACGGTCACCTCGTTCAGGGCGAAGTTGCACGAGGGAAAAAGCTCCTTTGGGCTCTCGATCTTCAGCAGGGTTCGCCGGTCGAGGAGGTATTTCTTCTCCCTGATCTCCGTGATGGCAGGGAGGATCTCTTCTTTGGAGATACTGGAGAGGAAACCCAGATGACCCATGTTGATACCCGCGATGGGGATCCCTGAATCCCTGACGATGGTCACGGCCTCCAAAATGGTCCCGTCGCCTCCGATGGAGAGAAAAAGGCCGGTCTTCCCCACGATCTCTTCCGGATTATTGAAAACCATCGGCGGCAAGGCAAAACGGATCCTGCCTTTGAGTGAGACGGCAAAAGGCTCGTATAGCATCAATTGATCGCCCGCCTGCGATAGATTGTCAACCAACTGTTGAAGGTAACCCAGGTACGGGTCAGGGATACTATTACCGAAGAGGGCAATGATCATCGGTTTTCATGCTGAAATTAAGGATGCAAAGATACGGTAATTTTCATATGATTAACCTATCATCAAATGGGAGCGATAAAATGAATGAAGGCCCTTGGTTTTCCCTGTATATTCATCGTACCGCTCACCCCGATCACCACGTTATAGTAGGTGGTAAAATCAAGTCCGGTCCCATAACCCAACAGGAAAGTGTTGCACAGCGAGTTTTCGCTGCTTTGAACAGGATCGTCGTTCCAAACATACCCGCCGTCGCAGAAGAGGTTCAAATACAGGGCGCAGGGGGCGACAGAGAACTTCGGGCTGCCGGCAGGGATCCGGATGATGCGTTCGGGCAGAAGAGCGTACCTCACGTTGGTGCGGGCGATGAGGTAATGATGACCGGGGATGATGCAGTCGTCGTATCCCCTGACATAATCCCGTCCCGTGCCATGGCTCTCCTGCAGGAAGAAGGGCTGAACCTCCGGCGACGACAACCTGACGGTGACGGCAGCCGCCAGATACCAGCGGGAAAAAGGATTCCAGTACCCTCTCAGGTTGGCCTGTGCCGAAAAAAGGTCGTGATAACCGCCGCCGATACCCGGCTTCGTCAGGATCAGGTCGGCATAATAGCCTTTCAGCGGGTAAAACCTGACATCTCTTTTATCTAACTTGATCTTGTACGAGAGCGTAACAAATTGCTGATAAAGGGACGAATCGCCGGCGAAGAACCCCGTGACGGACCGGAGGGTGTCGTCGAAAACGTAATTATGGTACGAAACATTCAGGGTATGATACAAATACCAGGCAGGACGGTGCGTGACTTCCGCGTAAGCCGAGTAATGCTGTTGCAACAGGTGCGATCCCGTTTCCAGGTACTTGTTATGGTTGTCCCCGACCGACACCTGCAGGGCATGGTTCAGGGCGGCATCGGCGCCAAAACCGATCCCCCAGGTCTTCCGGGCATTGATGTACGGGACGGTATAGGTAAAACCGTATTTCCGGTTATATCCGAAGTGAAGAAGAAGCGTAAGGGTCTCGTTCCGTCCCCTTGAATTGAAGAAAGAGATATTCGCCCCGTAGGTAAGCCGTTTGAACAGCGGATCCCGGAGCCAAGCGTTGATGTTGCGATTCGGAAATTCCAGGTACGGGATGGGCCAGAAGTACCACCGTTCGATCACCCGTATCGTCACTTCCAGCACTCCGGGCGAGCCGGGTACAGCAGCGGTGTCGATATCGACGGTGTTAAACAACGACGTGTTGAACAGGTTCTCCCGGCTTTTCTGGATATCCGCGGCCAGCACTGAAGCGGCGAGCACGCTGTCTTCTCGAAACGTCAGCTCGCGCAGGATGACAGAAGGGCGGGTGATCTTGTTGCCGGTGATGGTGATCTTCCCGATGGTAAAGCGGCGGGTGGTATCGGGGATGCTGGCCGGTGCGGTCCATCCGTCGACCGCGATCAGCAGCAGTGCCAGGAAGAGAAAAGCTTTGTTCACCCGTGTCAGATGTTGAGATAATTCATGAGCGAATCGAACCGGTCCTGCAAGCCTTCCTTATAGACATCCTTGTTGGAGAAAGAAGCGCTGACGAGGTAGTTGAAGCGGACAAAAGTCTGGATAACGGGGCCGATATCGATACTGTTAAGTTTCAGGGTAATGGCGACGCGGGTGGAATCGGGGATGGAGGTGACGTAGAGACTGAGGACTTTCGCGTCGTTGGATTCGACGATCCGGGCTATTTCGGAGAGCGAATAATCCCGTTCATTCACTTCGAGCACGATGATACCGCCCGGGTTATCGACAGCGGTGACAGATGCAAAAAAGCGGGTGAGGGTCTGCAGGGTGATCACGCCCATGTACTGGTTTTTCTCACTCACGACCGGGAGCAGGGTCAGTTTGTTCTCGCTGAAAGCCTTGATGACCTCGTACACATGATCATTTTCTTTGACATAAGCTCCGGTGATGGAGAGCGAGTGGTTGCCGACGGGATCGTCGAAGCTGTTCATGTTGTAGATATCCGTATCGGAGATCAGTCCGAGCAATTCCAGGTCGTTGACGATAGGCATGTGCGAAACGCGGTATTCATCCATCATGCCGAGGGCGACAGCGCCTGTATCGGAGGTCCTGAGCGGGACAAAATTTTCAGTGATCAGGGTTTTGGCCAACATAGGATGGATGTTTAGGACGAATCATTCGTCGTTCAATATGCTAAGATAACTATTATACCTCAACCGGCTCACCTCTCCTGTCTCGAGGGCTTTGATCACGGCGCAACCCGGTTCGTGGAGGTGAGTGCAGTTCGAAAACTGGCAATCAGGCAGCAGACGGTCCATCTCGGGGAAACAACGGGGTATCTCCGACTTCTCGAAATGGACGAGCCCGAATTCCTGGATTCCGGGGGTATCGATGAGAAATCCTCCGTTCTTCAGTTCATACATCTCGGCAAAGGTAGTGGTATGCATCCCTTTGCGGTGGATGCCGGAGATCTCTCCGATCTTCGGGTCCAGTGAAGGGTCAATGACTTTCAGCAAGGCCGATTTGCCCACGCCGGAGAGTCCCGAGAAGAGGTTCACCTGTCCTTTGAGCCGTTCGCGCAGGTCATCCACGCCGTCACCCCGCAGGGCGGAGACGCGGTAACAGGGATAGCCGGCCTGCTCGTAAATGCGGATCAACTCATCAGCGGCCGCGTTCAGCTCCTCATCATAAATATCGATCTTGTTAAAGATGAGACTGGCAGAGATAAAATAGCCGGTGGCTGTCACGAGGAAGCGGTCGATGAAGCCGTTGGAAGTTCTCGGATAGGCCAGTGTCACCACGAGCCAGGCATGATCGACGTTGGCCGCGATGATGTGAGCCGCCTTGGAGAGCTTGGTAGCTTTGCGGATGATGTAGTTCTCCCGCGGCAGGATGTCGGTGATCAAGCCGCATCCGTGATCCGGGTCTGCCTCGAACTCCACATGATCGCCGATAGCCACGGGATTGGTCGTGCGGATCCCGCGGATCCGGAACTGGCCTTTCACCACACAGTCGAACCTGACACCGTCGCTGGTTCTGACGATGTTGCGGTTTCCGGTCGACTTGATGACTATTCCTTCCATAACGATCGATGATAAATCTGTGTAAAGATAAGAAAATCCCATCAGACCAGTTGATACACCTTCCCGGGGAGGCAGCGTACGACGCCTTCAAACTCGAGGTTCAGCAGTGCTGCCGAGGTTTTGCTCATGGTGAGGCCGGCTGCGATCATGATCTCGTCGATGCCCACGGCTGTCTCCCGCCCCAGGAGGTTCACGATCGCCTCTTCGTCGGGCGTCATCTCGATAAAGATCTTCCGCTGGGTTCCCTGGTTGCGGGCTGACCGTTTTTTCCACCCCATGAACAACGCGATGTCATTCGCCGATTGGATCAGGCCTGCCTTGTTGCTCATGATCAGAAAATTCGTTCCTTCGGAAAAGGGGTCGCCCAGGCGGCCGGGGACTGCAAAGACATCGCGGTTGTATGAGTTAGCGATCTCGGCGGTGATGAGCGCTCCTCCTTTGGTGGCGGCTTCGACCACCACGACGGCGTCGCACAGGCCGGCGATGATGCGGTTCCGCATGGGGAAGTTTTCCCGGTCGGGCCGGGTCTCACTCATGAAGTCGGTGATCAGCCCTCCGTTTTCGACCATCCTGCTGGCGAGGGAGCGGTGTACCGGCGGGTAGATCATGTCGAGGCCGTGAGCGAGGACGCCGATGGTGGGGAGTCCGTTGTCGAGAGCGGCCCGGTGAGCGCAACTGTCGATGCCGTAAGCCAATCCGCTGATGACGGTCACCTCCGCTTCCTTCAGCCCTTCCACCAGGTTTCGGCAGATGCGTTTTCCATAGTCGGTTGCTTTCCGTGTCCCGACAATGCCGATGGTACGGCGGCCATTCAGGGGGATATTTCCTTTGAAATAGAGCATGACAGGGCTGTCGATGCAGTTTCTTAATAACCGTGGGTAGGCGGGGTCGGTGAAGAATACGGGGGTTATCCGGCCGCGTTCGATGAACTCCATCTCACGTTGGGCGCGCAGGAGGATCTCTTTGTTTTTAAGGGATTCCAGTATGGGACCGGCGCTCCGGTGGATCTTCTGTAAGGTCCGGGCCGGCTCTTTGAACACAGCCTCGGCGCTGCCGGCCATCATGACCAGCTTCTTTCCCAAAATATCTCCGATGCCGGGAACCAGGGTAAGGGCGATTTGGTATAACAGCATGTTTTTTTCCCCTTAATCCGGTTCAGCCGTAAAAAGTAATGCATAGTTATTCACATTTTTTTCATTTCGGGGAATGATGCCCTATTTTTGTGAAAAAAGGAGCTCTGAAGAACAAGACCGTCCTCATCTGTCCCCTCGACTGGGGTATCGGGCATGCCACCCGGTGTGTGCCGGTAATCCGCATCTTCCTGAAGCACGGGTACAGGGTAGTGATTGCTGCCAGTGGGCGTCCCCTGGCTTTTCTGAAGAAAGAATTCCCCGACCTTCCTTGCCTCACCTTCCCCGGCACCCCGATCCGGTATCCGCAACATTCGGGTTTCACCTGGCGGATGATGCAGGTCGCCCCGCGTTTCCTCGCGCAGATATATATCGAGCACCGCCGCCTGCGACATATCCTTGACCAGGTGAACCCCGGCGTAGTGGTTTCCGACAACCGGTACGGTCTCTGGACCAAGAGGTGTTACACCATCCTGATCACGCATCAGCTGTCGCTGGAGGTCCCTCGCGGTTTGAGGTGGGCCCGGCCGTTGCTGTCGCGACTGATCCGTCACCTGGCATCCAGGTTCAACGCCTGCTGGATCCCCGACGTCAAACAGCCGTTTGGGCTGGCGGGCAAGCTGTCGCATCCGGCCAAGTTACCTCCTAACGCGCTCTATACCGGCATCCTGTCGAGATTCAACCTGCGCGAGATAACGGGGGAGCCCCCTGCCCTGCCCCGGATCGAGATCCTGGTGCTGCTGTCGGGGCCGGAGCCGCAACGTTCCATCCTGGAGCAGAAGCTGATCACGCAGCTGATGAACACGGACCTGAAGACCGCCATCGTCAGGGGGGTGACGGAAGAGGACACCGTCGCCGATCTGGCGCCGCACATCCGCGTATACTCTCACCTGGAAACGCACGCGCTGAAAGAGCTGATCAGCGATGCGCTGATCGTGATCTGCCGTTCGGGGTATTCCAGCATCATGGACCTGGTATCCATGGGCAAACGCGCCATCTTCATCCCCACACCCGGACAAACGGAGCAGGAATACCTGGCCAGATATCTGATGGAAAAAAAGATCTATTTCTCCATGACGCAGGAAAACTTTGATCTCATCTATGCGCTGGAGCTCTCCCGCAATTATCCGGGGATGGTGCTGGGAAACGATTACCGGGTTCTGGACGAAGCTGTCAGGGACCTGTAGACCAAAAAGCCCCCTGCCAGGACGAAGGGGATACTCAGCAGTTGCCCCATGTTCAGGAACATGCTTTGTTCAAAGCCCACCTGAGGCTCTTTCAGGAATTCGATCAGGAAACGCATCCCGAAGACCAGGATCAGGAACATGCCGAACATGTATCCTTGAGCAGGAGCTCCTTTTTTACGGTAGTAATACCAGAGAAGGTAAACGAAGATGAGCAGGTATGAAAGGCCTTCGTAGATCTGGGTAGGATGACGGGGGAGTAGCCTCTCCTCAGGGTTAGCAGCCCGTTCAAAGATAAACCCCCAGGGCAGTGTCGTCGGCACTCCGAAGATCTCGGAGTTAGCCAGGTTGCCCATGCGGATGCAAAAGCCGGCCAGGGCCACGACGATGACGATGCGGTCGATGATCCACAGGAAGGGCCTCTTCTGCGACCGGGAAAAAAGAAGGAGCGCTAACAGGATGCCGATAGCAGCGCCATGGCTTGCCAGCCCTCCTTCCCAAACATAAAGAATCTTCACAGGATTGGCCAGGTAATACGCAGGCTCGTAAAATAAGCAATGACCCAATCTGGCCCCTACCACGGTACCGATCACCATATAGGTCGTCAGTGTATCGAGTACCCGGTCCGGGATCCCCTCTTTCCGGAAGAATTTTAACATGATGATGTATCCGAAAACAAAGGAGAGGGCGAACAGCAGTCCGTACCACCTGATGGCCACGCTCCCGATCCTGATGATCTCAGGATCGGGTGACCATGTTATAAATGCCTGGAGTCCTGTCATAATTATCGCTGAAGAAATTTCATATGCAGATCAAACAATGACTTTGCTTTATCCGACAACGCCTGTTGATGGTAGTTGGCGGTGATACGGGCCACGTTCTGTAATGTTCCCAGGCCTGTCTGAATATCCGATGTGAAGATTTCCAGTCGATCGGGAGGATACGAGAGGTAATAATTCAGATCCTGTCCCGCGATGTCGATCAGCCGGCTGGCAATGGCATTCGCCTTGTTCGTGGCGCCTACTTTATAATAGATCTCGGCAAAAGGCACCATATAGTAATCATACGGAATCTTGGAATCGGGAAACTCCTTGATATACTTGTCCAGCAGCATCTCCGCTTCCTTATTCATCCCGAGGCTGACCAGTCCCTGAGCCACCCTCATGAAGTTGGTCCTCGGACGGATGGCGTTGTTCAGGCTTTCCGGATCAACATAAACATCCGGGTTGTTCAGGTTGCCCCATTTCATGTTCATGAGAAGCTTGTACGATTCACGAGCATCGATGGTGCCCAAACCGGGGACGTATTCGGAACGGTCGCCCCTGACCGGCATGATTTTATATACATACCCGGTGAGGAAGGCGAAGGAGTCTACACTGAAGACATGCGAGACGCTTCCCGGCGCCGCGAAGTAGAGCGGACGAGTCCAGTTGGTGGAAGCGATCAGGTCGAGGAGCATCACGTCATTCTTATAAAGCTGGTTGGATTTGATGGTCCAGGCAATCGAATCCACGATGCGGTCGGCAAAATAAGGAGGAACGATGCCATTGCGGACGCAGGCGGCCGAATCGACGGTGATCTTCACCTTCTTGGTAGGGAAATATTTCAGCCGCATGCCGTTCTGCAATTGCAGGTAGGTCGCGGGATTGTCGCTTTTCAGCCAATCAACCAGGTCTTTCAGCTCAATATAGTCATCCGTGACATTTTCCGGTTTATAATAGATAACGATATCATTGGTCCCTGGCCGGTAATCCTTCTGGTTGATGGACAAAGGCAGCTTTTCAGAATCATACGTCTTCCTGAACATCTGGTCGATATACCATGGGCCGCCGGCGAGCATGAGGTTCACCACCCGAACGTCGGTGCGGATGCCTTCCACTTCCTGGTCGTACCAGAGCGGGAAAGTATCGTTATCGCCGTTGGTGAAGAGAATCCCCTGTTTACCGCAGGAATTCAGGTAATCGGCCGCGAAGTCACGACAGGCGTACTTGCCGGAGCGGTCGTGGTCATTCCAGTTCTGCTCCGCCATGAGGCCGGGAACGAAGGCCAGGGTCAGCGCTGCCGTTAGTATCAGCGAAACTTTCTCGCCCATGATCTTCTTCAGCCACTCCACCACCTGGATCACGCCGAGGCCGATCCAGATGGCAAAGGCATAGAACGAGGCCGCGTACGCATAATCCCTTTCACGGGGTTCATACGGTTGTTGATTCAGATAGACGACAATCGCGAGGCCGGTCATAATGAATAACAGGCCGACAACGATCGAGTCCTTGGAGTTCCTTTTAATATGGAAGAAGAGTCCGATAAGACCAAGCAGCAGGGGCAACATATAATAGCGGTTGGTGGCCCAGTTCTTTTTGCTGTCGGGAAGATCGGTCCACGAATTTCCCAACCTGGCCTTGTCGATGAAAGGAATTCCCGAGAGCCAGTTTCCGTTTTCGGGATTGCCATAGCCCTGCACGTCGTTCTGCCGGCCGGCGAAATTCCACATGAAATACCGTAAGTACATGTGTCCGACCTGGTAGGAGAAGAAGAACTTCAGGTTTTCTGCAAACGTAGGCTTGCTGATGGTTTTTGTCTCCCCGTTATCATCCTGGATGGTCACCGGTACGCCCGGGCCTCCCCAGTTCTGGTAAAACTCTGCAGCGCCCTTGCGTTGGGTGCTCCACATACGGGGGAAGATCGTCTCGAAGCGAGAATCGTACACTGAGATAGTGCCCTTCCGATCGTCGATCACTTCGTATTTATGCGTTTCCGTATTCTTCCGGTAGATGGGGTTCCCGTCTTTGTAGTCGACCACCGGAGCGCTGTAATACTGACCGTAAAAGATAGGCCAGTCGCCATACTGTTCGCGGTTCAGGTACGAAAGCAGGCTGATGGCGTCTTTCGGGGCGTTCTCGTTAATCGGAGTGTCGGCATTGGCGCGGATCACCAGCATCAGGAACGTCGAATACCCGATGAGGATGAACGTGAAGGAAAGAATGACCGTATTCAGGATGGTCTTTTGTTTTCGGTGCGTCCAGATCAATCCGAAGACAAGCAGTCCGATCAGAAGCAGGAAATAGAAGATGGTGCCTGTATTGAACGGAAGCCCGAAGCCATTCACGAAGAGCAGCTCGAACTGACCGGAGAGCTTCACCACCCAGGGAATGATGATAAACATCACGAAAGCGATCAGCAAGATAGAGATGCCAAACGTAAACACCATACCCCAGCGGGTGGGTTTGAACTTCTTGAAATAATAAACGAAGGCAATGGCAGGAATAGCCAGGAGGTTCAGGAGGTGAACGCCAACGGAGAGGCCGATAACGAACGCCAGCAGGATGAGCCACCGGGTGTTGTGTTCCTCGTGGGCCACCGTTTCCCATTTCAGGATGATCCAGAAAACAAGCGCCGTCATCAACGATGACATGGCGTATACCTCGCCTTCCTCCGCCGAGAACCAGAAAGTATCACTGAAGGTATAAGCCAGGGCGCCTACGAACGAGGCGGCGAAGACCGTGTACATCTTCGTAGTGGTCATCTCACCGTTGGAAACTACCAGCTTGCGGGCCAGGTACGAGATACTCCAGAAAAGAAAGAGAATGGTGAAGCTGCTGCAGAGCGCCGACATGATATTCACCATCATGGCAACGTGACTGGTATCTCCGAAAGCAAAGAGGGAGAAAAACCGGCCCAGCAGCTGAAAAGTAGGAGCCCCTGGCGGATGACCTACCTGAAGTTTAAAGGCAGTGGAAATGTATTCTCCACAATCCCACCAGCTGGCAGTAGGCTCTATCGTAAGCAGATACACTACCGAAGCGATCAGGAAAGCGACCCAGCCGAACAGGGTGTTCAACTTATTAAAATTCTTCATAGTAACTGTTTTTTTCAGCTTTGTGACGGCGAAAATACAAATTTAGGTGCTAACAATGGAAATTTTTCCTACTTTTGCACTCGCTTACCCAATCGAACAAGCATATTGTCCTATGGTGTAATGGCAGCACAAGAGATTTTGGTTCTCTCGGTCCAGGTTCGAGTCCTGGTGGGACAACAGAGGTTAATAGGTTAAAAAGTCGGTGGTCATGGTATCACCGGCTTTTTTTATCTCTCCCCTGCCCTCCTGTTGTTTTGTCCCATGGCTGATCAGAAGATTATTTTCTTCGTATACACCTGTTTATCTGCCCGAACGGAGATTATATACATCGTGTTTCTTTGAAACTGATGTGAAAGGCTGTTCTGACCGACCCTGACAGGACATTGAAAGGTAAGGTGACCAACCAGATCATAAAAGGAGGCCGTTCCTTCCATTTTCGAATCGAGGGTAATCATCCGGTCAGATACGTATTCCAGCCGGATCATCTCCTGACCTTCCATCGCCGGGGTTCCCATCGGGAAATCGCAGGTGGCAAAATCAGGGTTATGATAAATCAACTCGTTATCTTCATTCATACAGATTAATCGGGTGGTTTCCCCGATGAAACAATTCCCGGCGCTGTAAATCAATCCGTACAGGCTCCCGATTCCCACAATCCAGGTATCCGGATCCGGACAAAGAGCGTTGGATAGAACAATCCGTTTCCGGAACTGACCATTATTTATCTGAACAGAATCGACACTGATAACCGTATGAGGAGAAGACAGCACTTTGAGCGTAACGGTATCCCCAACCTGAAGATTAAAATCATAGCAGAGGTATTCAATCATGGCGGGATTTATCGAATAATATACTTTGTGGTCAGACGTCTCCCGGATAAATCCGGCCACACTCCAGGGAGAAGAAGTACTATCAGGGGTTCGCAGGACTTTC
>DAONET010000029.1:0-29991 GCA_035403225.1 Bacteroidales bacterium
GAACTTCCCTGGAAATCAAATTCAAAGCCACCGGACAAAACAGCGCCAATATCCAGCAGTGGCTGATCGATAATATCCTGGTTTCCTTTAAATGTCGGCCACCGGTCAACCTTTCGGCAACTTCCAGTCAGGATTCTGTTACTCTTTCGTGGGATCTTCCGATATGCGATAACGGGACGAACCCAACCCTTTTTGTTACCGGATACAACGTTTACCGCAGCGCTGAAGGGGGATTGCCTCCTTTTGTAAAACTCACTTCGGCTCAGGTAACCGCTAAGACTTACACGGATATTTTGCCGGGAGGCACAGGCCCTTCCATATATAACTACTATGTTACCGACTTGCAAAACGATACTATTGTAAATACATTTCTCTGCGAGTCGGAGCCATCGGATACCGTGATGGCCTTGTTGACCGGGATGGAAACAAGCGTGGCCCCGGTTTGCAGGATCATCCCGAACCCGGGTACCGGGATCTTTAAGGTAGAACTTCCGGCCGGTTCCGAATCACTGGAAATCGCCGACCTGAGCGGGAGGATCATCCTGGAACAATCTCTTCAGGGTTACAAAGGGAACATGGTGGAAGAAGATATTTCCGGCCAACCCCGCGGGGTATATATTCTGACGGTCAAGACAAAAACAGGGATCTCCAGGGGTAAGATAGTCATAATCTGACAGGTAGATATCCCGGGTCCTTCACGTTCGGCGTATTGTATCCCGCGTTTCTGCTATCTTTTTCTTACCTTTACACCATCAAAAAATCAAGCTTGATGGAACCAGTTCGTTGTCTTATTATCGGATCCGGCCCTGCCGGATATACCGCTGCCATTTATACTGCCCGCGCCGACCTGAAACCGGTGTTGTACGAAGGGATGCAGCCGGGCGGTCAGTTGACGATCACTACCGAAGTCGAAAATTTTCCCGGGTACCCGAACGGAATTACCGGCCCGGCCATGATGGAAGATTTCCGGGCGCAGGCTTTGCGTTTCGGGACAGATATCAGGACCGGCGTCGTCACCAAAGTTGATCTCTCACAACGTCCTTTCCGCGTGGAAGCCGATGACGGAAAAGTGTTGTTGGCCGAGACGCTGATTATTGCTACCGGCGCATCGGCCAGGTGGCTCGGTCTCGAATCGGAGCGAAAATACCGTGGACAAGGAGTTTCGGCTTGCGCTACTTGCGATGGATTCTTCTTCCGCGGGAAAGAGGTGGTTATTGTCGGAGGCGGCGACACCGCAGCTGAAGAAGCCACCTATCTGGCAAAGCAATGCAAGAAAGTTTACATGATCCACCGTCGTGATGAACTCCGCGCTTCCAAAGCCATGCAGCACAAGGTGCTGAATACTCCCAATATCGAGATGGTATGGAGCAGTGTGGTGGAAGAGATTTTAGGCGATGATGACGGAGTTACGGGAGTGAGGGTGCGTCATGTCGGTACCGGTGAAACCCGCAACATCCCTGTCTGGGGAGTCTTCATTGCTATTGGTCATCACCCGAATACCGGACTCGTCAAAGGCCAACTGGAAGTGGATGAACAAGGTTATATCGTTACTGTCCCCGGAACGGCAAAAACCAGTGTCGAAGGAGTCTTTGCCGCTGGCGATGTCCAGGATCCGCACTACCGTCAAGCTATTACGGCCGCAGGCTCGGGCTGCATGGCAGCCATCGGGGCAGAACGGTTGCTTGTTAGTTAAATGATTGTTAACCATTTACGCTTTTCCAAACAGGGGCAAGCGAAGATGGGACGAGATAAAAACCTTTCAGCTATGATAACATTTTTCCGGAAAAACAATACCGTGTTTGCTGTCGAGACCGCGGCCACACCGGCTCCCGACGACCTGCAAAAATTAACCTGGCTCTTCGGAGAAGCGGAATGCCTTTCCTCACCGGTGATGGAAGGAAGGTTTGTCGGCCCCCGCCGGGAGATGATCACTCCCTGGAGCACCAACGCGGTGGAGATAACCCAGAACATGGGGATAAAAGGTATCCGGAGAATAGAGGAATTCAGAAAGGCCGAATCGGGCTTCAAGGATCATGATCCTATGTTGCAGCATATTTATGACGGCCTCGGACAGGACATTTTCCAAATTGACAAAAAACCGGAACCTGTCATCGGCATCACCGATATCTACGCATATAACAAACAGGAAGGTTTAGCCCTTAGTGAAGAAGAGATACAATACCTCGTCAAACTCAGTGAAAAGATCGGCAGAGAACTTACCGATAGTGAAGTCTTCGGTTTCTCCCAGGTCAACTCCGAACATTGCCGTCACAAGATTTTCAACGGCACCTTCGTCATTGACGGGAAAGAGATGCCCGAATCCTTGTTCTCCCTGATCAGAAAGACTTCGAAGGAGCACCCCGGTTTACTCGTTTCTGCTTATAAAGACAATGTGGCTTTTGTCGAAGGGCCCCGGATCGAACAGTTTGCCCCTGAACGTCAGGACCTGCCTGCGTTCTTCGTGGTACGCGACATCTCGTCGGTCATCTCTCTGAAAGCCGAAACCCATAATTTCCCCACCACGGTTGAGCCGTTTAACGGCGCGGCCACCGGATCGGGCGGAGAGATTCGTGACCGCATGGCCGGCGGAAAAGGCAGCATCCCGCTGGCCGGGACCGCCGTGTACATGACGTCCTATCCCCGCATCGACGGCGGACGTTCGTGGGAACAACATTATCCCGCCCGGAGATGGCTGTATAAAAATCCTGAAGAGATCCTGATCAAAGCCTCCAACGGGGCCAGTGACTTCGGTAATAAATTCGGGCAGCCCCTGATCTGCGGATCGGTGCTGACATTCGAATATGCCGGTGAGGACAAGGTTTACGGATACGATAAAGTCATCATGCAGGCCGGCGGTATCGGATTCGCCCGGCACGAAGACAGCCTCAAAGAAGAACCCGGTCCGGGAGAGAAGATTGTCGTGCTGGGAGGTGATAACTACCGGATCGGCATGGGAGGCGGCGCTGTATCGTCCGTTGCTACCGGCGAATACGGGAATTCCATCGAACTGAATGCCGTTCAACGGTCTAACCCCGAAATGCAGAAAAGGGTTTTCAACGCCATCCGGGCCATGTCGGAGATGGAACACAACCCGGTCGTCTCCATCCATGATCATGGCGCAGGCGGACACCTGAACTCGATCTCCGAACTGGTAGAGAATACGGGCGGAACGGTGAACATTGATGCTCTTCCTATTGGTGACCCCACCTTGTCGAGTAAAGAAATTGTCAGCAATGAGTCACAGGAACGGATGGGATTGGTCATCCGCGATGATGATGTTGACCTGCTGCGAAAAATCGCCGAACGGGAAAGGGCGCCCATGTATGAGGTAGGGCAGACCACCGGCGATCACCAACTGGTCTTTGAAGATCGCCGCGATCATTCACGTTCCATTGATCTGAATGTGGAAGATTTCTTCGGAAAACCGCCCAAGACGATCATGAACGACTCGACCGTGGTGATACATCATCCTTCGTTCTATTACGAATCAGCGAAGATACAGGAATACCTGGAAGCGGTGCTTCAGCTGGAGGCGGTTGCCTGTAAGGATTGGCTCACCAATAAGGTGGACCGGGCTGTGTCGGGGCTGATCGCCAAACAACAGACCTGTGGCGTTGTTCAGCTCCCGTTGAATAACCTGGGTGCAACCGCCCTCGATCATACCGGGACCACAGGTATCGCAACATCGCTGGGACATGCTCCCGCTGCCGGTTTGATCAACCCTTCCGCCGGATCGAGACTGGCCATCGCCGAAGCCCTTACCAACCTGGTGTGGGCGCCCCTCACTCACGGCCTGCCGGGTGTATCGCTCAGCGCTAACTGGATGTGGCCCTGTAAAAATGCCGGAGAAGATGCACGGCTTTATGAAGCGGTGAAAGCCCTCAGCAACTTTGCTATCGCCCTTGGCATCAACATCCCTACCGGGAAGGATTCCCTTTCCATGACCCAGAAGTATCCCGATGGAGGGTCGGTGTACTCTCCCGGTACCGTGATCATCTCGGCGGTGGCTGAAGTATCGGATGTGAAACGCATCGTGAGCCCGAACCTGGCTCAGGAAGAGAATACAAAACTTATTTATATCCCCTTTACCAACAACGGGTTCCACTTGGGAGGAAGCAGCTTTGCGCAGGTGATCAATCAACTGGGCAACGAGGTGCCGGACGCATCCGACCCTGCTCACTTCAAGGCAGCCTTTACGGCCGTACAAGAGCTTATCTCAGCCGGTTTGGTGCTGGCCGGACATGATGTGTCTGCCGGCGGACTGATCACTTCTCTCCTGGAAATGACATTCTCCGAAGAAAACTGCGGCATGGATCTCGACATCAGTGTCCTTGGAGAGAATGACCTGATCAAAGCTCTCTTTAGCGAAGCACCGGCAGTGGTGATCCAGGTGAAGGACACCGACCAGACCCGAATGATGCTCCGGGAAGCCGGCGTGCCTCACATGCTCATCGGCACCGTTACCGGCAAACGTACCATCGCCATCAAACAACAGGCGACCTCCATTTCATTCGAAATAGATCCGCTTCGCGACACCTGGTTCCGCACCTCGTATCTCCTTGACCGGAAACAATGCGGAGAAAAGCTGGCCCTGGAGCGTTTTCACAACTATAAGAACACACCCCTGAAATTCCGATTCCCCGAGACATTTACCGGGAAAGCCAGCCAATACGGTATCGACCCGAATCGCCGGAAACCAACCGGCATCCGCGGAGCCATTATCCGCGAAAAAGGAGTCAACCGTGACCGCGATATGGCGTGGGCAATGTACATGGCGGGATTTGATGTGAAGGACGTTCACATGACCGACCTCATTTCAGGGAGGGAAACACTCGACGATGTGAATTTCATTGCCTTCGTCGGCGGGTTCTCCAACTCCGACGTACTCGGCTCCGCCAAAGGATGGGCCGGGGCTTTTATGTTTAACGAAAAAGCACGGGAAACACTCCGCCGCTTCTATGCCCGCGAGGATACCCTGAGCCTGGGCGTCTGCAACGGATGTCAGCTTTTGGTTGAACTCGGACTCATCTGCCCGGAACATCAGGTTCATCCCAAAATGTCATGGAATGATTCTCATAAATACGAATGTACATTTGTTAATGTGAGTATTCTGCCCAACCATTCAGTCATGCTGGGAACGCTGGCGGGTACACGGCTTGGTATCTGGGTTGCCCATGGTGAGGGAAAATTTAACTTCCCGTATACTGAAGAAAACTACCATATCCCGGCTAAGTTCTCCTATTCACTGTATCCGGCCAATCCGAACGGATCGATGTTTGATGCGGCCTGTATCGCTTCTGCCGACGGCCGTCACCTGGCGATCATGCCCCATCTCGAAGACTCTGTGCAGCCCTGGCAATGGCCCTGTTATCCTGCCGGACGTGAGGATGAGGTCACTCCCTGGATCGAGGCTTTCGTGAATGCGAAAAAATGGATTGAGGAGAAAACCGGACATTGATATTAAAAATTAATGATTGAAACAATATGAAACGAATTGCTCTTATTACCGGAGCTACTTCCGGTTTTGGAAAATCCATCGCAAAAAAATTCTCAGAAAACGGATACGATGTCATTATCACCGGCAGACGTTGTGACCGGTTGGAGACCTTGAAAAAGGAACTTCCCGGTAAGGTGCTGACTCTTTGTTTTGATGTACGAAAAGCAGAGGAGGTTGAAAAATCCATCACTTCGCTTCCCGAAGAATGGAAAGAAATTGACGTGCTGGTGAACAATGCCGGTCTGGCGGCAGGACTGGGTCCCATCCAGGAAGGTTCGCTGGAAGACTGGGAGCAGATGATCGATACCAACGTGAAAGGGTTGTTATATATGACCAGGGCTGTGGCGCCGATCATGGTGGCCCGGGGACACGGACATATCATCAACATCGGTTCCATCGCCGGCAAGGAAGTATACGCCAACGGTAATGTTTACTGCGCCACCAAACATGCGGTTGATGCCATTACCAAAGGCACCCGCATCGACCTTGTCAAACATGGCATCAAAGTAACGCAGATAGCTCCCGGAGCTGCTGAGACGGAGTTCTCACTGGTCCGGTTTAAAGGCAACCAGGAATTATCGGATAATGTCTACAAGGGATTTACACCGTTGGGACCCGATGATATTGCCGAGGTGGCTTATTATGTGACGACCCTCCCCGCACATGTCAACATCAACGATATGGTGATCATGCCTACGGCACAAGCTAACTCAGGAGTCTTCCATAAGAACTTGTAACACGGTCTGGTAGTTTCAGGAAATTTGTACATTCACTCGTTTTTTTCCTAATTCTATCAGACAATGGAAATCACCAGAATTTTTGATCTCTTACCTTACTATGAACAGAAGTACAGGCCCAAAGACGATGTTCTTGCTTCAAAAGATAACGGACATTGGGTAAAATACAACATTCAGCAATACCGGGAGATCGTTGATAATATCAGTTATGGTTTTCTTGCCTTAGGGGTACAACGGGGTGACACGATTGCACAGATCAGTCCGAACCGTGCCGAATGGAACTTCGTGGACATGGCGATTCAACAAGTGGGAGCCATTCATGTCCCGATCTATCCTACCATCAGCGAATCGGATTACAAGTATATCATGAATCATGCGGAGGTAAAGTACGTCTTTGTCTCCGGCCAGGAATTACTACGGAAAATCAAACATATTTTCCCTGAGATCCCCGGATTGAAAGGGGTTTTTGCTTATAAAGATACCGAAGATGCCCGTCATCTGAGTGAACTGATCGGGATGGGGAAAAATTTTCCCGATAAGGATCGGCTTGATGAGATCCGTAACTCGATCACCACCAACGATGTTGCCACCCTCATCTATACTTCGGGAACCACCGGTCTTCCGAAGGGTGTGATGTTGACTCATGCCAACCTTATCTCCAACTTTATCGGGGTATCCTATATCCCCCCTTATGGTGAAGAAGCCCGGGCTATCAGCTACCTCCCGCTCTGCCATGTCTATGAGCGGATGATGAATTATATGTACCAGTACCTTGGCATATCGGTGTATTATGTAGAGAGTATCGGGACGATCACTGATAACATGGTGGAGGTTAATCCGCAAATCCTGACTACGGTTCCGCGTTTGCTGGAGAAGATCAACGACCGGCTGGTCGCCACAGGCCATAAAATGAAAGGAATAAAACGTTGGATATACTGGTGGGCCTATCACCTGGCCCTCCGGTACGAACTGGATGGCGCCAATGGATGGTTGTATGAGCTCAAACGGAAGTTTTACAATAAACTGGTCTATGAAAAATGGCGTTCTGCCCTGGGCGGTAAGATCAGCATCATTGTCTCGGGAGGAGCAGCTTTGCAGCCCCGGTTGAGTCGCTTGTTTACCTGTGCCGGTATTCATATCATCGAAGGATATGGCCTCACTGAGACTTCTCCGGTTATTGCGGTCAGTAACTTCGATAAAAACGGGATCAAATTCGGAACAGTAGGACCTGTGCTGAGAGGAGTGACCGTTAAGATAGCGGATGACGACGAGGTACTGGTGAAGGGACCGAATGTGATGAAAGGATATTTCAAAGATCCTGAATTGACACGCCAGACCATCGATGCTGACGGATGGTTCCATACGGGTGATCTCGGACAGATAGAGCCGGAAGGGCAACTGAAGCTGACAGGCCGTAAAAAAGAGATCTTCAAAACATCGTTCGGCAAGTATGTAAGCCCCCAGCTTATTGAGGATATGTTGAAAGAATCGCTGTTCATTGACCAGGTGATGGTGGTGGGAGAAAATCAGAAGTTCGCCGGGGCCCTGATCGTCCCGGATTTCAATTTTCTGAAGTCATACTGCGAAGTAAAAGGGATCAACTATACTTCCCTGGAAGAAATGACGCGTCTCCCACGAATTAAGAAACGTATCCAGGTGGAAATTAACAAGTATAACAAACGGCTGGGAAACGCCGAGCAGATCAAATCATGGACCCTCATCGACCATGAATGGTCATCGGCAGAAGGAGAGATTACCCCGACACTCAAGATCAAAAGAAAGGTGATCAGTAAGAAATACGAGAAGGAGATAGAATCGTTATTTAAATAAAGTTGACCGATGCCGCCGATCAATCGGATATTTGACCTTTTGGAGTTGTACCGGACAGAATTCCGGAACAAACAGCAACTTTTTTGTTGCAAGGAAGGCAAGGCATGGAGGGCATATTCGGCGGCAGATTATCTCCGGATCAGCCGATTGATAGGGCAGGGGTTGATGGGTATGGGGGCCGGGAAGGGTTCTCGCATCGGCACGGTCATGATCAATTCACCTCACTGGAATTTTTTCGATATGGGGATCATGCAAGCCGGCGCTATTCAGGTTCCTATCTATCCGAACATCGGGATGGAAAGCTTCCGTTACATCCTGAATGACTCGGAGATCGAATACCTGATCATTTTCAATAACGAGATTTATCAGCGAATCAAAGACTTGTTACCCGAGATCAAAAGCCTGCGTGAGGTATTTTCCATCCGCAAGATCAAAGGGGTAAGGCACTGGACCGAGATCCTGGAAAGGGGCAAAGATCCCTCGCTGAAACAAGAATTTGAGAAAGTCAGGGAATCCATCCTGCCCGACGATCTCGCCACGGTTATCTATACATCGGGAACCACAGGCCGGCCGAAAGGGGTCATGTTGAGTCATCGCAATTTCACCTCCAACTTCATGGAGTGCGCGCAGGTTTACCGGTTCAGTAATACCGACCGTGCTTTAAGCTTCCTCCCGTTATGCCATGTCTATGAGCGGATGCTGAACTACCTCTATCAGTCTTATGGTATGACCGTATACTACGTGGAAAGCCTGGATAAAGTGGCAGGAGTGATCCGGGAGGTGAGACCTACCACTTTTGCCGCTGTTCCGCGCGTTCTGGAGAAGATCTATGACCGGATGGTCGCCAGGGGCCGGACTTTTCACGGAATCAAAAAGATCGTCTTCTTCTGGGCGCTCCGGCAAGGCCATGAATTTGAGATGGATCCTGCCCGGGATCTGTGGTTCGAGTTCAAACTTTTCTTTGCCCGGAAACTGGTTCTCGAACGCTGGAGACAATCGTTGGGTGGACGGATTGAGCTGATCATTTCGGGAAGCGCCTGTCTCCACCCCCGATTGGCCAGGGTCTTCTGGGCAGCAGGAATCCCTGTCATCGAAGGCTATGGACTGACCGAGACATCGCCCGTTATCGCCGTCACCCGATTTGGCCCGGGAGGGATGAAGTTCGGCACCGTGGGCCCGATATTGCCAGGAGTGGAAGTGAAATTTGCCGAAGACGGGGAGATCCTCTGTCGCGGACCCAACGTCATGATGGGCTATCACAACCGTCCGGAAAAAACAGCGGAGGTCATCGACGCCGACGGATGGTTCCATACCGGCGACATCGGCTTGCTGGAAGACGGGAAATACCTCCGCATTACCGACCGGAAAAAAGAGATGTTCAAAACCTCCACCGGCAAGTACATCGCCCCGCAGGTGATTGAACAGAGACTGAAGGAATCTCCTTTCATCGAGAATGTTATGGTCATCGGTGAAAACCGGAAATATACCGCTGCCCTGATCGTACCGAATTTCGATTACCTCCTGAGCTGGTGTCAGGCAAAGAACATCAATGTCGTTTCGTTCGAAAGAATGCTGAAGAATCCCCGGGTCATCCATCGTATCCGTGAGGAGGTGCAGAAATACAACCAATCACTCGGGCAGACTGAAAAGATCAAGAAATTCAGGCTGATCCATGAAGAGTGGAGCGTACAAACGGGCGAACTTTCCCCGACATTGAAACTTCGCCGGAAGGTGATCCAGGAAAAATATTTCAAACTGATCGAAGAGACCTACCACTCGCAGGAATTCAACTACCGGGTGGAAGGACGGTGAAGGATTTTGTAGACCAGCTCTTTCATCAACTCCCCATCGTTGGCATTTCCATTATCAACTCCCTTTGAACGCAGGTCGTATTCCCGCAGGAGTGAGATCACCCCGGTGAGCCGATCCATGGAGTAATTACGGGCTGCCTGCTGATAATCGTTCAGGAAGAAAGGATTGACCGAAAGAGCTGCCGCGGCATTGTTGCGCGATTTGTCTTCTAAAGTATGATATAAAAGCACCTTGGAAAAGTACATGAACAGGATCGGAATGACTTTCACCATCGGGTTGTCTTTCGGATTGGCTGCAAAATACTGTATGATCTGGTTGGCCCTGAAGACATCCATGGCCCCCAGCGACTTCTGCAGCTCAAATACATTATAATCCTTGCTGATGCCGATGTTCCGTTCGATATACTCTTCCGTGATCTTCGAACCGGGAGCCAGGTTAATGCTTAGTTTCCCGATCTCGTTGACAATCCGCGACAGATCGTTGCCCAGAAATTCAAGGAGGAGGTAGGGCGCTTTCTCGCTGATGGAATACCCCATCCTTTTAACATACGATTGAATCCATTCGGGGATCTTATTATCATAAAGACGGGCGGATTCGAACACAACGCCGTTCTTTTCGGCCAATTTAAAGAGTTTCTTCCGCTTATCGATCTTCCCATATTTATAACACAGAACAAGCACTGTCGACTTCACCGGGTTCTCTGCATAAGGAGCAAATTCCTCGATATCGTCCAGATCCTGTGCCTCTTTCACAATGATAACCTGGTAGTTGGCCATCATGGGGTAACGGCGTGCCATGCCGAGAACATCCCGTGTCTTCACATCTTTCCCGTACAGGATGGTCTGGTTAAACTCCTTTTCCTCTTCTGTCAGGACGTTTTTTTCAATGTAGTCCGATAACTGGTCAATGAAATAGGGTTCTTCTCCGTATAGCAGGTATACCGGATGAAAGATCCCGTTTTTCAGGTCGGTGAGAATATGTTCGCTGGTTGAAGCCATGTGAATTCGTGTTCAAATTTACGTCTTTTGGTCAATTTTTTCGAAATTTGCATGAAGTGATAAAAACTGAACTTACCCTCCCGCCTTTTGATGCAAGGATCCGTCAGGAAGCCGGCGGCAAAGAAGAGATCTTTGACCCGCTGCGGAAAAAGTTTGTGGCCCTGACTCCCGAAGAGTGGGTGCGACAACACATGATCCATTACCTGGTTTTTCACCTCCGCTATCCGGCGACGCTGATCTCCGTGGAAGCCCCCCTGAAGTACAACCGGCGGAACAAAAGAACGGATCTGGTGGTTCACCGCCGCGACGGGAAACCGGCACTCATCGTGGAATGTAAAGCCCCACAAATCCGTCTTACCCGCGAAGTGCTACAGCAGGCAGTCATGTACAACATGCCGCTTCAGGTCCATTTCCTGATCCTCACCAATGGCATTGATCACCAGGTGGTCGACATCAACCGGGAGGAAAATAAACTGAATATGCTGGATCATTTTCCGCAGCATGATGAACTTTAGGTTGTGGTTAGGGAAACATGACTTATCTTTGCCTGTATGGAACTATTAACCCGTATTCCTGACGAACTGATCCATTTTCTGCTGGTCACCGTGTTCTCCCTGTTGATCGGCCTTTCACAGCGGAAAGTGCATGTGACCAACCATGGTGTTGAAAGAACTTTTGGCACCGACCGGACTTTTACCTTTATCGGGATTTTTGGGTATATCATGTATCTGCTTAATCCTGAGGGACTTATACTGTTTCTCGTCGGCGGGGTTTTATTGTCTGCACTGTTCGCGATTTATTACTATTTCCATATCAAACAGGATTCCGATTACGGCATCACCACCATCGTCATCGCCCTCATCACTTACAGTCTGGGACCGCTGGTTATCCTTTGTCCGTTATGGCTGGCGCTAATCGTTGTCATTACCATTCTGGTGTTGTCGGAATCCAAGGCTTTCTTTATTTCTTTTTCTGAAAAAATATCCAGGGAAGAATTTTTTACATTGGCGAAATTCCTGGTCATTGCCGGAGTAATCCTCCCCCTGGTACCGGATGAGGAGATCTACCCCGGATTTTCGCTGACGCCGTATAAAATCTGGCTCGCCGTAGTGGTGATTTCGTCCATTTCTTACGCCAGTTACCTGCTGAAAAAATTTGTGGTCAAGAAAAACAGCATCCTGATCTCCGGGATTCTGGGTGGTTTATACAGCAGTACAGCCACCACCGTTATTCTGGCCAGGCGAAGCCGGCAGGAGCCTTCGCATCTGAATGAGTACGCGGCAGCCATTTTGGCAGCAACCGGCATGATGTACCTTCGGGTCATGGTGCTGGTTCTCATCTTCAACAGCGCTCTTTTCGTGGCTATCTGGTATTGGATGGTCCTGCTTTTTGTGGCGACTGCCGTGTCGGGACTCTTTATTCTGTTCTTCCGGAACCGGAAGGTGATGTCGGTAGATAATAACCTGGAATTGGATACGAATCCACTGGAGTTCAGAACGGCCATCCTCTTCACCTTGCTTTTTGTCGTGCTGTCGGTGGCGACATACCTGGTCGTCAATCGGTTTGGGGCCGTTGGACTGAATGCCATGTCGTACCTGGTCGGGTTGGTTGATATCGATCCTTTCCTGATCAGCCTTTTCGCAGGCAAATTCCAGATCGTGGAACACCAAATAATCATTGCCACCTTGCAGGCGATGGTCAGCAACAACATCGTGAAGCTGGCATATGCCTTGTTTTTTGGAAGTAAAAAGACAGCCATGTACCTGGTCCTGAGTTTCTTTTTCGTTATTTTGATGAACTTTTTATTCATTTTCATCGCATAGCGCATGGTAATCCCCGGCCGTATCGATAAAAAATTGTTGGTCGCCGATCGTATGTTCGATCCCGCGAAGGCATCGCAATACACCCTGTTGTGTCAGGCAGGTCTGAGCGGGATGAAATTGGCGGTGGTGGATGAAAAGAACCGGTTGTGTCTGGCGTTAGGCGATCTGCGAAACGATCTGGCCGAAGCTTCCTCGGCTTTGCCGGATCAGGTAAGGTCTTTCACTGCTTTCATGGAATCGGCGCCCGAAGTGGTTTCCTGGCTCCCGTTATCTTTTGGCCGGACCGTTTGTTCGTGGGAAGGGCCCAGCTCCACCCTGGTTCCTGCCACCCTGTTGGTTCCCGGAGATATGTGGGAATACCTCTCCTTCGGACATAAGTTAGAAGCTGGTGAAACGGTCATGTCTGACCCGCTTCCGGCCATCGGGGCGGTGAATGTGTATGCGGTCCCGGAAAAGATCAGGGAGATGCTGACCCGTGTACTGGGCGTCTCCCGGCTGTTCCATTTCTCCACTGCTTTTCTGGAAGGGGCCCTGGCCGACCATCTTCGCTATCCCGAACGTCCTGTGCTGTATGTTTATCTCACCGGACAGTCGGCCGAAGTGGCCCTCATCGGCCCCAACGGACTGATGATCCATAACAGGTTCGTTTGTTCAGCCCCCGAAGATGTGGGGTATTACCTGCTTTATGTCTTACAGCAGTTTGCCGTCCCATCAGGGAAGGCAACGGTTATCCTGACCGGCCGGATTACTGCGGCCGACCATTTATTTGAGCTTTTGGGGACTTATATCGGCGATCCGGTTATCCCCCAAAAAATAAATGATATCCATGGTGGGAAGGATCTGGAAAATGTTCCTGCCCAGGAATGGTTCACCCTGCTAAATTTACTTCGTTGCGTATCATAAGTGGAACATATAAAGGGAGGAGGCTTAATCCTCCCGCTTCCTTACCCGTGAGGCCCACTACTGACTTTGCCCGGGAAGGGTTGTTCAATGTGCTGAACGGGATGGTAGATTGGGAACAGCTCAAAGCGCTTGATCTTTTCTCCGGAACCGGCGCTGTCTCCTTTGAACTCATCTCCCGGGGTGTGCCTTCGGTTACCTCGGTGGATATCGAAAGAAACTGTGTGACGTATATCACCAGTACAGCAGAACAGTTTGGCATGAAAGGGATACAGGCCATCCGGTCCAATGTCTTCGTCTTTATCCGAAGGATCCATGAGAAGTACGACTTTATCTTTGCTGATCCTCCTTATGCCATGCAGGGGATTGCCGATCTCCCGGAACAGGTATTGTCATCAGGAATATTAAATAAAGGGGGCATTTTCGTCCTGGAACATTCGGACAAATATGACTTTAGCAAAAACCGGAACTTCGCTGAATTACGAAAGTACGGAAGGGTCCATTTTACTTTCTTCAGAGTAAGCGCAGGGGAAGAAGAAAATTAATACTCGTCTTCGTGAAAGAAGAAATCATCCTTGGTCGGATAATCAGGCCAGATGTCCTCAATACGTTCATACGCCTCTCCCTCGTCTTCAATCTCTTTCAGGTTTTCAACGACTTCCTGAGGAGCACCTGAACGAATGGCCCAATCAACTAATTCTTCTTTTGTTGCAGGCCAAGGCGCGTCTTCCAACTTCGAAGCTAGTTCCAACGTCCAATACATAGTTTGCGTATTTAGAAAAGTGCGGCAAAAGTATAAAAAATAGAATGATAAAATCAAACTATCCTTCCTAATCTTTTACCGGCCAGGTAATTTCTTTTGCATTTTCATCAAAACCGATCTTCCGGGCCAGTACGAACAGGAAGTCAGATAAACGATTGAGATAGCTGATTATTATTGTATCCGATGATTCTTTACGGTCCATCCGTATCACGGTTCTCTCGGCTCTTCTGCAAACGGTCCGGGCAATATGGCATTGCGAAACAAAAGGATGTCCTCCCGGCAGGATGAATGAATTCAGCGGAGGCATCTCAGCGACCATCTCATCGATCTCTTTCTCCAGGAGGGTGATCTCCTCAAGGGGGAAAGCAGGGAGCCCGGTGACCTTTTTCTGTGGATCTTTGGCTATCCAGGCTTCCGCGATGAAAAGGGCATTCTGTATTCGCAGAAGTACCTCCCGATAATGTTCTGCAATGGGCATGTCGCGAAGCAACCCGAGATACGAGTTCAATTCGTCGATGGTGCCGTAAGCCTCCACGCGATCATGACTCTTGGGAACCCGTGTCCCTCCGAGGAGAGATGTCTCGCCAAGATCTCCTTTCTTCGAATAGATCTTCGTTTTTTTCGCCATGCGGAACAAGGTTAAGAAAAAAAACGTTCCCTCCCAACAGGAAGGGAACGTAAAACCGGAAAGAGGTTAACCGATGACAGGTCCGGCAGCGACCAGGCGCCGTCCTTCTTCGTTATCGGTAAAGTTTTCAAAGTTTTTAATGAACATACCGGCCAGGTTTTTAGCGGCTTCCATCCAGGCATTCGGATCCGGCCACAGGTTACGCTGGTCGAGCAGTTTCTGATCGACGCCTTCCAGTGACGTGGGGATCTGGAGGTTGAAAACAGGGATGGTGGTATAGGCTGCCTTATCAAGAGTGCCGTCGAGGATGGCATCGATAATACGGCGGGTGGGCGGAATATCGATACGTTTACCAACACCGTAAGGTCCTCCGATCCAGCCTGTGTTTACCAGATAAGCGGTAGAGCCGTGTTCTTGCATCTTCTTGATCAGCTGCTGGGCGTAAACGGTCGGGTGCAGCAAAAGGAAGGCTGCTCCGAAGCAGGAACTGAAGGTGGGTTTGGGTTCTTTGATGCCGCGTTCGGTGCCGGCCACTTTGGCAGTGTACCCGGTAAGGAAATGATACATCGTCTGGTCGGGTGTCAGCTTGGAGACAGGAGGGAGCACGCCGAAAGCATCGGCCGTGAGGAAGATCACCTTTTTCGGATGACCGCCTTTCGAGACGGGTTTAACGATATTGCGGATGTGATAAATGGGATAGGAGGCACGGGTGTTCTCGGTCTTCGAACCATCGTCGTAGTCGGGTTCATTGGTCCCTGCCTTGAAAACAACGTTTTCGAGCATGGCATCCCGTTTAATGGCTTCCCAGATATCCGGTTCTTTTTCTTTGCTGAGGTGGATCATCTTGGCATAACAGCCGCCTTCGAAGTTGAATACTCCTTCGTTATCCCAGCCATGTTCGTCGTCACCGATCAGAAGACGTTTGGGATCCGCCGATAAAGTGGTCTTCCCGGTACCTGATAATCCGAAGAAAACAGCCGTATCACCTTCTTTACCCATGTTGGCAGAACAATGCATAGCCGCAATGCCACGCATCGGAAGCAGGTAATTCATCACGGAGAAGAATCCTTTTTTGATCTCCCCACCATACCAGGTTCCTCCGATAACAGCGCGACGTTCTTTCAGGTTGAAGGCTACATACACTTCACTGTTCAGCCCGTGCTCTTTCCATTTGGTATCGGTGGTCCGGCATGCATTCAGCATTACATAATCGGGCTGAAAATCCTTCAGCTCTTCTTCGGTCGGACGGATAAACATGTTCTTTACGAAATGCGCTTGCCAGGCTACTTCGGTGATGATGCGGATCTTTAACCGCGTTTCAGGATTGGCCCCGGCAAAACCATCCTGGATGTAAAGTTCTTTACCACTGAGCTGTTGGGAGCTGTTGCTATAGAGATCTTTCCAGATAGCTTGGGGAATGGGATGGTTATCGGATGATTTCCGGTTGGGCCCGGCCCACCAGATGTTTTCTTTCGTCTCATCTTCTTCGACAATGTATTTGTCTTTGGGAGAACGGCCGGTGAAGATTCCGGTATCTACATTGATGGCGCCTGTGCTGGAGACATAAGCTTTGGCAAATCCTTCCAGTTCGGGACGGGTTTCGTGTTTGAACAATTCCTCGTAGGAAAGATTGTGATAAATGGCTTTAACGTCAGTAATGCCATACTGTGCTAAATCAAGTGCTGTCATGGTATGCGGTTTTAGGTGTTTTGATTCTATTCTGATCCGGTCATGAGCCGGAATCAGGTTGACGGGTTACTTCAGATCTGCCAGGGCTGATTTAAACCTTCTGACGGCTTCTGTCAGTTTTTCGGTCGATGTGGCGTATGAGAAACGGATACAGTCGGGGCCTCCGAAGGCAGATCCCGGTACCAGCGAAACGAACACTTTGTTGATCAGGTACATACAAAGGTCGGTGCTGTCATTGATGCGGATCGTGCCATCTGTTTTCCCGAAATAATAAGAGATATCGGGGAAGAGGTAGAAGGCGCCATCCGGGCGGTTGAGCTTCACACCGGGAATATCCGCCAATAATTTCAGCATCAGGTCTCTTCTTTCCCTGAAGGCGGCTTTCATCTTCCGCATTTCGGGGGTGTCGGGATCGGAAATGACGGCTTTGAGGGCAGCACGCTGAGCAATGGACGATGCCGCGGAAGTGAACTGTCCCTGTAGCTTATCACAGGCAAGAGCGATGTTGGCAGGAGCGGCGATATAACCGATACGCCAGCCGGTCATGGCAAAGCCTTTGGACACGCCATTGACGATGATCAGACGGTCGCGGAGCCATTCAAACTGGCCGATGCTCTCATGTTTTCCGATAAAATTGATGTGCTCATAAATTTCATCTGCCACGATGAAAAGGTCGGGATGATGACGCAGCACTTCAGCCAGGGCGCGGAGCTCTTCGCGGGAATAGACGCTCCCCGTGGGATTGCAGGGGGAACTGTAAATGATCAACTTCGATTTTGGGGTGATGGCGGCTTCCAGTTGTTCGGGTTTCAGTTTGAATTCCGATTCTACCGTGGTGGGGATGAATACTGGTACTCCTTCAGCCACTTTGACAATTTCCCGATAAGAAACCCAGAAAGGAGCAGGGATCAACACTTCGTCTCCCGGGTCGATGAGACTGAGAAAGACGTTGGCAATACTTTGTTTGGCCCCGGTTGACACCACAATCTGGTTGGGAGTAAAATCAAGACCATTATCTCTTTTGAATTTAAGACAGATGGCCTCACGAAGGTCTTGGTAACCGGCAACAGGGGGATAGAATGAATAATTGTCATCAATGGCCTGTTTGGCTGCATCTTTGATATAATCAGGCGTGTTGAAGTCTGGTTCTCCGAGACTTAAATTGATAACATCGTGTCCGAGTGCTTTCAGCTCACGGCTTTTTCTTGACATCGCCAGCGTTTCTGATTCGGATAACGCCTGGATCCTTTTCGAGAGTTGAATCATAAGTTTGTGTATATGAAGTTTTTTCGTGAAAATGCAAATTTAAGTAAATAAAGAATTAAAATCTGTACTTTTGAAGAAAGACTTTTCTATGCAAATGATTTGGCCATTTCTCATCCAAGTGATCATCCTTTTTGTGATGATAGGAGGGATTATCTTCTTGATTTATCATTATATCGTACTTCCGGTATTAAAGAGCCGCAAAGATCTGGCTCATATGGAGCAGGCGCTGACGGAAGAACAAAAAGTGCTGGTTCCTTTACGCCTGCAGGCATGCGAACGTTTCATCCTGTATCTTGAACGAATCAGCCCGAACAACCTCTTGTTGCGTATCAATCAGCCTGGACAAAGCGCCCGGGAGTTTCAGTCAACGTTGCTCAGGACCATCCGCGAAGAGTTTGATTATAATCTCTCGCAACAACTCTATGTGTCACCGGAAACCTGGGAACTGATCCGTCATGCGAAAGAAGAAGCGATCAGTCTGGTGAACCGCGCTGCAGCAGCTCTGCCTGAGAATGCAAATTCCTCCGATCTGTCCCGGATTATCCTTGATCTGTCGATGGAAAAGCACAAACTCCCCGCCTCCAAAGCCATTGAGGCCGTTAAGCAGGAGATCCGGCTGAGGTAATATCTTACGGAATAAAAGTCCTGGCACATTCGAACGCGGCAGGGATCCCTGATGGGTCTTTTCCACCGGCTGTGGCAATGTGCGGTTGTCCGCCACCGCCTCCCTGCACTTTCTTTGCCACATCACGGATGATGGCACCGGCGTTGAGTTTTTTCTCCCTGACAAGTTGATCTGAGAGGGCGATCGTCAAGCCTGCTTTTCCTTCCGATTCACTGGCCAGGACCACGAAGAGGTCGTCACCGGCTGAACGGAGATCAAAAGCCAGGTTCTTGATGGAATCGGCATCCAGGTCCACGATACCAGCGATAAAACGAATCCCGTTGATGTTCTCGGCACGGGACATCAAGTCGGTTTTGATTTGCCCCGCTTTCATCTTCGAGAATTCAGCTACTTCCTTTTTCAGGGCATGCGATTCTTCGATCAGGTTCTTTACGCCTTTCACCAGGTCTTTGGGGTTTTTCAAGGCGTCGGAGATCTCTTCCAGCTGGCTGAGTTTTTCGTTCCACCATTCTTCCGCTTTCCCGGCAGTGATGGCCTCGATACGCCGGATGCCGGCTGCGATACCTCCTTCGGAGATGATCTTGAACAAACCGATCTGCCCGGTAGCCGGAACGTGCGTCCCTCCGCAAAGCTCAATTGAGTACGACGGATCGAAGGTGATCATCCTGACGTGGTTGCCGTATTTCTCTCCGAAAAGGGCCATGGCGCCCATCTCTATTGCTTTTTCGATCGGCATATCCCTGGTTTCGCCCCGTTCGATGTTCTCCCTGATCTTTCGGTTCACCATTTTTTCGACGGCATCGAGTTCTTCCTTCGTCATCTTCGCGAAATGAGTAAAGTCAAAACGCAGCCGGTTCTCATCCACCAGCGATCCTTTCTGTTCCACATGTTTCCCCAGCACGGTGCGCAGGGCTGCATGCAACAGGTGAGTCGCCGAATGATTGTTGGCCGTGGCACGGCGCTTTTCTTCGTCTACCGTAACGGTAAAGACTTGTGAAGGATCATCGGGAAGTTTGGTGGTGATATGAATGATGAGGTCGTTTTCTTTGATGGTGTTCTCGATGATGATCTTTTGTGAACTGCCGGCCAACTCACCCCGGTCACCCACTTGTCCGCCCGATTCTGCATAACAGGGTGTTTGATCCAGGACGATGTGATAGAACACGCCTTCCTTGACCTTTACCTGGCGGTAACGGGTAATGTTGGCGGTGGTGGTCAATGTGTCGTATCCTACGAATAAAGGCATCTCCGCATCTTCTGTAAGAATGGTCCAGTCGGAAGTGTTGACGACGGCTGCCTGCCGTGAGCGGGCTTTCTGCTCTTCCAGCCGTTGGCTGAATCCTTCCATGTCGACCGACCATCCCTGTTCGCGTGCCATGAGCTGCGTAAGGTCGATCGGGAAGCCGTACGTGTCGTACAGTTCAAAAGCGAAGGACCCTTCGATGGCGCCTTCTTTCGCGGAGGAGGCGGCGATATAGGATTGAAATTTCTGGATCCCGGTTTCAAGGGTTCTCAGGAACGATAATTCTTCCTCCCTGATCACATTTTCGATAAGATGTTCCTGTGCATGAAGTTCGGGGAACATCGATCCCATCTGTTTCACGAGGACCGGAACCAGGTCGGCGATGAATGGTTCCCGGAAGTTCAGAAAGACATAACCGTAACGCACGGCCCGGCGGAGAATGCGACGGATGACGTACCCGGCTTTTACATTGGAAGGCAGCTGGCCGTCTGCGATGGCAAAGGAGATGGCCCGCAGATGGTCGGCGATGACACGCATGGCCACATCTGTCTTTTGCCCTGAGCCGTATGTGATGCCGGCAGCGGTTGCCAACGCCTGGATGAGAGGCTGGAAGACATCGGTATCGTAATTGGATTTCTTTCCCTGCAGCACCATGCACAACCGTTCAAACCCCATCCCGGTATCCACATGCTTTGCCGGAAGCGGTTCCAGCGAGCCATCGGCTTTCCGGTTAAACTCAATGAAGACCAGGTTCCAGATCTCGATCACCTCGGGGTGACCTTTGTTAACCATCTGGTCTCCGGGTATTTTAGCAATCTCTGCTTCGTCACGGATATCAACGTGGATCTCTGAACAGGGACCGCACGGGCCCGAGTCGCCCATCTCCCAGAAATTGTCTTTTTTCGATCCCATCAGGATGCGTTCTTTCGGAACGATGGAACTCCAATGTTCATAGGCTTCGCGATCCATACCCAACCCGTCGCTTTCATCACCCTGAAATACTGTTACATAAAGCCGTTTTTCATCGATTCCGAAGACATCATGCAGTAATTCCCAGGCCCATCCGATCGCTTCTTTCTTGAAATAATCGCCAAAAGACCAGTTCCCCAACATCTCGAACATGGTGTGATGATAGGTGTCGTGACCCACTTCTTCCAGGTCGTTATGCTTCCCTGACACACGAAGGCATTTCTGTGAATCGGCAACGCGGGGGTAAAGAGCTTCCCTGTTTCCGAGGAAAATATCTTTAAATTGATTCATCCCGGCGTTGGTGAACATCAGGGTGGGGTCATTTTTGACTACCATGGGAGCCGATGGTACGATGGTATGTGATTTTGAGGAAAAGAAATCGAGAAAGTGTTGTCTGATCTGGTTAGAATTCATAAACATACAGTTAACAAGCTTTTAACAATCTTTAACAGGAGCTATACAATAATCAGGTGCAAAGTTAATTTATTTACTTAATTTTGTAGGTGTTAGCCTGCCTGTTTTCAAGCAAACTTCATTATCCTAAGAATGAGCAAAGTAAAATACAGGTTCAATAAAAAATCACTGACATTCGACCGGGTTCATACCACTTTCCGGAAGAGATTATTGTCATTTTTTACCCATCTTTCTACCGGTGTGGTGTTTTCTGCCGTGGTACTGGTGATTGCGTACAACCTTGTGGATTCCCCCAAAGAAAAAGCCCAAAAACGAGAGATTGAGCAGCTGGTGCTCCAGTACCGGATCCTGAATGACCAGCTTGACCGTGTTTCCGTTATCATGAAAGATCTTCAGGATCGTGATGATAATATTTACCGTGTCATTTTCGAAGCCGAACCCATACCGGGTCCGGTCCGTGAAGCCGGTATTGGCGGGATCGACCGGTACGAAAAGCTGAAGGGATACACTTACTCGGAGATCATGACCGAGACAAGCAAGAAGATGGACCGCATCCTCGGCCAGATGTATGTCCAGTCAAAGTCATACGATGAGGTATTCAGCATGGCAAAAAATAAGGAGAAAATGTTGGCTTCCATCCCGGCCATTCAGCCCATCAAAAACAAGGATCTCCGGAGAGTCGGTTCTCATTTCGGCATGCGGTTGGATCCGTTTTATAAAGTGAAAAAGTTCCACGAAGGGATCGATTTCACGTCGGTCGTGGGCACACCGATTTTCGCTACCGGAGACGGCACGGTAACCGAAGCAGGGCGGAACCAGGGAGGATACGGTAACATGATCGTGATCAATCACGGCTATTCCTACCGCACTGTTTATGCCCATCTTTCCAGGATCTTCGTGCGGCCCGGGCAGAAGGTTCAGCGCGGCCAGGTGATTGGTTATGTGGGAAACACCGGAAAATCCACCTCTCCGCATCTCCATTACGAAGTGCGAAAGAATAATGTTCCTGTCAACCCGATTTATTTCTTCTTCAATGATCTCACCCCGGCGCAGTTTGAAGAGATGCTGACCATGTCTTCGGAACCCTCACAAACCATGGATTAATGAATATAGGTCATGCTGAAGAAGGATGCTAAAATTGAAAAAGTTTATTTTTCCATCGGCGAGGTGGCAGAGCTCTTTGAAGTAAGGCCTTCATTGATTCGTTACTGGGAGAAGGAATTCGATATTCTGAAGCCCCAAAAGAACAAGAAGGGAAACCGCCTTTTCACCCAACAGGATCTGGTCAACCTCAGGCTCATCTATCACCTGGTAAAAGAAAGAGGATACACACTTCAGGGAGCCAAAGACAAGTTAAAAGAAAACCGCGATGACGTGGAGAAGCGTGTAGAGATCGTAGATTCGCTATATTCAATCCGGAAATTTCTGGAAGAACTGAAAACGGAGTTATGACACATGTCTCACCCGGTTCTCCGGATATCCCTTTTTTTCAGAAAGTTTACGACGTGGCGAAAAGCATCCCGTTTGGCCGGGTGACGACCTATGGCGCCATTGCCGAATGCCTGGGAGCAAAAGGCTCTGCCAGGATGGTCGGCTGGGCCATGAATGCTTCACACTCTGATACACAGCATGTTCCTGCCCACCGGGTCGTGAACAGGAACGGGATGCTGACAGGAAAACACCATTTTGGCGGACAAAACGTCATGAAACAGCTGTTAGAAAGTGAAGGCATAGAAGTTGCAGATGACCGGGTAGTTGATTTTGAAAAAGTATTCTGGAATCCAATAGAAATAAAAACGTATGACTGAACAACAGATTAAATCTGCCCTTTCGCAGGTGATTGATCCGGACCTGGGCAAAGACCTGGTGACGCTCAACATGATCGACGATATCAGGGTGGAAGGCAACAAAGTATCGTTCACCCTGGTGCTTACTACTCCGGCCTGCCCTTTAAAGAGTGAGCTGAAACAAGCCTGTATCGACGCGGTCCACAGCCAGGTATCCCCCGATGCAGAAGTGGAAGTTAAGGTGACCTCGCGGGTGACCACCAAGCAGAAGGAGGTGGATGCCATCCTGAAGGATGTGAAAAACATCATCGCGGTGGGATCGGGGAAAGGCGGTGTCGGTAAATCAACGGTAGCGGTGAACCTTGCTATCGCCCTGGCACAGGCCGGAGCAAAAGTAGGATTGATTGATGCCGATATCTACGGTCCTTCGATTCCTATGATGTTCGGGCTGCAAAACAAACGCCCCGAGGGGATCGAAAAGGACGGGAAGATGTTAGTGCTTCCCTTTGAAAAATACGGAATCAAACTGCTATCTATAGGCTTCTTCGTTGATGAGACCAAGGCGCTTGTATGGCGCGGACCCATGGCTTCCGCCGTGCTGAAACAGCTCTTCAACGAAGCCTTCTGGGGAGAGATCGATTACCTGGTCGTGGACCTTCCACCGGGAACAGGCGACATCCCGTTGACGCTGATCCAGGATTTCCCGATCACCGGTGCCATTGTGGTGACTACCCCACAGCAGGTAGCCATCTCCGATGTAAGAAAAGCTGCCGATATGTTCCGTAATGAACATCTCAACATCCCCTTGCTGGGAGTGGTTGAAAACATGTCATGGTTCATCCCTCCCGATGCTCCCGAAAAGAAATATTTTATCTTCGGACAGGGTGGCGCCGGGAAATTCTCCACAGAACTCCATATCCCGTTACTCGCACAGATCCCGTTTGTGATGGATGTGACCAAATCAGGCGACTCAGGAGTGCCCATCGCGATGGCCGACGGATCACCCGTGGCCGAAGCATACCGTGACCTCGCGGAAAATGTCGCCCGTCAGGTGGCTATCTCCAACGTGGTCAAAGAAACCTTTAAGAAGTAGCGGAGGCCGGTGTCTCCGCTTAAAAGAAATCAGGTAAAACCATATTTTTGCAAAAAAGATAAACACATGTCAGTATCCCCCGAACTCGAAACCAAAGCAAAAAATGTCCTCGACCAGATCCGTCCTTATTTACAGGCCGACGGCGGCGACGTAGAATTCGTTGAACTGAAAGAAGACAACACGCTTTATATCCGCTTGTTGGGTATGTGCGGTAATTGCCCTCACAGCCGGATGACCCTGAAAGACGGGATCGAAACGGCCATCATCCGGGCCATCCCGGAAATAAAGGCTGTCGAACAGATCGAACAGTAATCTCAGGAGAGATACTTCCCGACGATAGGAAGCCGGCGCCCGGAACCGAAGGCTTTCGGGGATACCCGTAAGACCGGGGGTGATTGGTACCGTTTGTATTCGTTGGTGTTTACCAGCTTTAGCGCTCTCTTCACAGTTGCTTCATCAAACCCTTTCCGAATCAGTTCGTCAGGTCCTGCCCGGTGTTCAATGTATTCGAACAGGATCGGATCGAGAATGTCATATTCCGGTAATGAGTCGGAATCTTTCTGTCCCGGTCTCAGTTCGGCAGAAGGGGGTTTCGTGATCGAGTTTACCGGGATGATTTCCTGGCCGGCATTGATAAGGTTTGCCAGTTGATAGACCTGCGTCTTATACAAGTCGCCCAGCACCGATAAGCCGCCGCACATGTCGCCGTACAACGTGCCATAACCTACGGCTGCTTCGCTTTTGTTCGAAGTGTTGAGCAGGATATACCCGAATTTATTGCTGAATGCCATCAGGATCACTCCCCGGAGCCGTGCCTGCATGTTCTCTTCGGCCAGGTTGAAAGGAAGACCTTCAAAATAGGGTTTCAGGGTGTGCTCCATCGCCGCAAACGACTCGTCAATGGGGACTTTGTGATAGCTCACTCCGAGGTTTCTGCACAGATCAATGGCATCGGTGAGACTGTGCTCCGAAGAAAATTTTGAAGGCAGCAACAAAGGCAGGACGTTTTCTTTTCCGAGCGCTTCCACTGCCAAAACAAGGGTCACGGCGGAATCAATTCCTCCGGAGAGGCCGAGGGTGGCTTTGGTGAAATGCAGTTTCCGGAAGTAATCACGGATGCCCATGACCAGGGCTGAACGGATAGATGATATCGAATCTCCCGGCCAGATGCCTGAGGCTGTGTCTGTACCTTCCTCGGGTGTCGGGCAGGCGATGGAAGATCCGGTATCGACGGTCATTAGTTTTTCTTCGAATGATGGCAGCTGCTGCACGATCTCTCCGGAGGCATTCACCAGCATTGAGCCACCATCGAAAAGCAACTCTGTCTGCCCGCCGACGTGGTTGACATACACGACCGGCAGGTGATATTTGGCGGCATTCCGAGAGAGGATCCCGGTGCGTTCTTTCTGCTGCAGATAGCTATAGGGAGAAGCAGCGATGTTGATGATCAGGTCAGGCCCCAGTTTACTCAGTTCACTCATCGGGTCTCTTACATACAACGGGTTGGGACTGATGTTCCACAGGTCTTCGCAGATCGTGAGGGCGATCTTCCGGCCACAGCAGTTGACCAGTCGCGCTGTCTCCTGATTAGGTTCGAAATAACGGTATTCATCGAAGACATCGTAGTTGGGAAGCAGGGTCTTGTGTATCACATCGCTGATCTTACCGTCCTGCAGGAGAAAGGCCGAGTTAAACAACGGCTTCCCTTTCCCCGACGTATTGAGAGACGGGGATCCCACGATGGCAGCAATGCCGGTACAGGCGGCTGCGATGCGGTCCACGCTCTCTTGTGACTGCCGGATGAAGTCATCGAACTCGAGAAAATCGCGCGGAGGGTATCCGCAAACAGATAGTTCGGGAAATACAACAAGGCTGGCTTTCTGATCCCTGGCTTCTGCAAGGACCTCAAGGATTTTCCGGGTGTTCCCTTCAAAATCCCCGATCATCAGGTTTAATTGGGCTAACGCGATCTTCATTCTGTCTTAAAATAGAATGCCTATATTCAATTCAAGGAAATTCAGCACTCCTTTTTCTTTTTCTTCGGATAGTTGATTCGTGCCGGTAAACAGGTTGTTCAGGGAATTGCTGTAATTAAATCCGCCAAACAAACGGGTAGAGGCATCCAATTTGTATTCCACTCCCACTCCGGCCAGTACTGATTCTCTCATCAGGGTCGTGGTAGAATTGATATTCTGTTCTTCGGAAACCGACTGTCCCGGGGTAAGGTCAGGGGTGAAATGGTCTTTTGCTGTAGCTTTCAGGCGGAAGCCGGTACCGAACCCGATCTGTCCGAAGAAAGACATCATCCCGAAAGAGTTGGTTTTCATCTTCACCATGAACGGGATCTCCAGGTAGGTGAAGTTGCATTGGCGGGTCAGGGAGCCGCTCATGGGGATATCATCGACATCATACCGGTCAGGATAACTGATCTTACCCGAGGGGAAGAGAAAGGAAAAGCCAGTGGATATTGCGTAATGTTCTGTAAAGTAGAAATCGCTTACCAGTCCGGCCGAGATCCCGGCGCGTATACCCTCAGATTCATAGTCGCTGGCATTCGGATTGATCCAGCAGATGGCGGGAGCGACCCTCAATCCCAATTTTACGGAGGAGGTCTTCTGTGCCGTTGTCACCACGGGAATCATCCAAAAGGTCGAAAAAATGACGAGCAGTGTTATCTTTTTCATGGTTTATTCATTTTACGGGAGCCCCGGCTTTCAGACAAAATTAAGGATAATGACCCTCCCGGCCGGGTAAAATCCATAATTTTATCAAAAAATAATCCACCAGTGAGACCGTTCATTGTTAATGTTGTTGATGTATGAAGAAGCTATATTCTGTTTTTATGCTGATGCTGGCCCTGGCGGCTTGCAGCTCACCGGGCGACCGGCTGAAGGTGGATGTCTCGGACATCGGGATGCCTGAAACGGTGATCCGCCGATACGACCGTGACTTGTTCCGTCTGAACACCACTGATCTGAAGAACGAACTGGAACAGTTAAAATCGCAGTACCCGTTTTTTCTGAAAACCAACCTCGACTCGATGAAGATCCTCGCTATGCGCGACTATCTGGAGAACGAACGGAACAAGGCTTTTTTCCGGGCCAGCGACTCTGTGTTTCGCGATATGTCGGAGGTTTCATCCGGGCTGACAGATGCCTTCCGGCACATGGCCTATTATTTCAAAGGGTTTAAAGCGCCCCGTGTTTACAGCTACATCAGCGGAGGCGATTACCAATATCCGGTGCAATTTGCCGACTCCGTCCTGCTGATCGCCATCGACTGCTATCTTGGGAAAGGGTGTTATTTGTACAAAGATGACCAGCTTCCCCTTTACCGCGAACGGCGCGCCGACCGTGTTTACATTGTGTCCGACGCCATGGGCGCCATCTTTTCTGCTGTCTGCCCTTCAGATTTTCCGGGGAACACCCTCCTTGACCAGATGATTCAGGCAGGAAAGAGGATCCTTTTTATCGATGCAATGATGCCCGAGACCTCAGGCTTCGTGAAGATGGGTTACACGAAAGAGCAGTATGAGTGGGCAGCAAAAAATGAAGAACATGTCTGGGCGGCCATTATCGGGAACAACCTGCTGTACAATACCAGCGGGCAGACCATGCGGACTTTCCTCTCCGACGGACCTTTCACTGCTGAGTTCTCGAAAGAGTCGCCACCACGGCTTGGCGAATACATCGGATGGCGCATCCTGCTTCAATACATGGAACGTAACCCGAAGGTATCTCTTCTGGAAATCCTGAAAGAACGCGATGGACAGAAGTTGTTGACCGGTTCGGCCTACAAGCCGCAAAAATAATTTTCATCATTCTGCATTACCTTTTGGCATCAAACCGGATTAACGGGAAAAAAGTCTGGTTTGAGTATGCTCGTCAAAACATTTGGAAGTGCAGTGTTCGGGATCTACGCGATCACCGTAACTGTTGAGGTTTTCATCGATCTCGGAGTCAATTTTATGATGGTCGGCCTGCCCGACAACGCGGTGAAGGAGAGCCATCAGCGCATTGAGGCGGCGCTTCGGAGTATCGGATACAAGATCCCCGGTAAGAAAATCGTGATCAACATGGCGCCGGCCGATATCCGGAAAGAAGGATCGTCGTACGACCTGACCATTGCTGTCGGGATCCTGGCCGCCAATGAGATCATCAGTCAGGAAAAGATCGGTTCGTATGTGATCATGGGAGAGCTTTCCCTTGATGGCGGTCTGCTCCCGATCAAAGGGGCGTTGCCGATTGCCATTGAGGCACGCCGGGCTGGATTCAAGGGAGTGATCCTGCCTGCTCAGAATGCGAAGGAGGCCGCCATCGTGAACGACCTGGAAGTTTACAGTGTGGAGAACCTCGGTGAAGTGATCGCGTTCCTGAATGGGGAGAAGGAGTTGGAAAGGATCATCGTGGATACGCGAAAGGAATTTTTTGCGAGGTTATGTGAATACGAACACGATTTTGCAGATGTCAAGGGGCAGGAGAATATCAAAAGGGCATTGGAGATCGCTGCAGCAGGCGGACACAATGTCCTGTTGATAGGGCCGCCGGGTGCAGGGAAGACGATGTTGGCGAAGCGGCTACCCTCGATCCTGCCCCCGTTGACATTGCAGGAGGCGCTGGAGACCACCAAGATCCATTCCGTGGCCGGCAAGATGTCTCGTCATACAGCGCTGGTCTCCGTAAGGCCTTTCCGTTCGCCGCATCATACCATATCGGATGTAGCTCTCGTTGGCGGAGGCGGGATTCCGCAACCGGGGGAGATATCCCTGGCACACAACGGGGTGTTGTTCCTCGATGAGCTGCCGGAGTTCAAACGTAATGTGCTGGAGGTGCTCAGGCAACCATTGGAAGACCGGGTAATCACCATTTCCAGGGCCAGGATTACCGTGGAATACCCGGCAAGTTTTATGCTCGTAGCTGCCATGAACCCTTGCCCGTGCGGCTATTATAACCACCCGACGGTGGAATGCCAGTGCGGATCGGGAAACGTGCAGAAGTACCTCAATAAAATCTCCGGACCTCTTTTCGACCGCATCGACATTCATGTAGAGGTGATCCCTGTGCCATTCCGGGACCTCAGTGATGCTCGCCCATCGGAGAAAAGTGAAACAGTACGCGAACGGGTTACGGCCGCCCGTCAGGTTCAGGAAAAGCGGTTTGAGGGAGTGAAAGGGGTATACTGCAATGCGCAGATGTCCGCGAAGATCCTCCGAAAATACTGCACTCTGGATGACACGGGTCAAACGATCCTGAAGAATGCGATGGAGAAACTGGGATTGTCGGCCAGGGCATTCGACCGTATCCTGAAGGTGTCACGCACCATCGCCGACCTGGATCACGCTGACGAGATCCGTCCGGAACACCTCTCCGAAGCTATTAACTACCGATCACTGGACAGGGACAACTGGGGAAAATGATTTTTTAACCACCAAGGCAAAGAAGGATGTACGAAGAAACACGAAGGGAGATCCTGTTTAAACAGATACTGGATGCCTCATTTGCAGTACATACTGAACTGGGGCCAGGACTGCTCGAAAGTGCTTATGAACAGTGCTTGTTCTATGAGCTTTGTTGCAGGAGAATAAAAGTTGAAAAGCAAAAAGGTATGCCATTGCTTTACCATGAAGTAAAGATGGAATTAGGATACCGCTTGGATCTGCTGGTTGGAGATGAGATCATAGTTGAGATAAAAGCAGTGGAGGCACTGAATGGTGTCCATCTGGCACAGCTCCTGACATATCTGAAAATCTCCGGCTGCAAATTAGGTCTGTTGATCAATTTTAATGTACGGCATTTAAAAGACGGGATCCGCAGAGTAATAAGATAATCCATAGCGCGCCTTAGTGTGCCCTTATGTGCCTTAGTGCTTAACAATAACCAACACCTATGCACTTCCTCCAAATGCTTGCTGTTACTGA
>DAONET010000030.1:0-28506 GCA_035403225.1 Bacteroidales bacterium
GCCTGTCCCGTTACCGTATAGGAAAGGGTGAAAGTCTCCCCAACTCCTACCACCGGTTTGGCAGATGCCGTGAACTGAACATCCTGACACCGGGCTCCGGTAACGATGGCCAGGAGGAGAAGGAGTGTTATGTAAGATACTTTCCGGAACATATCGTTTGTTTTACCAGTCTTTTTCCACTGCGACTCTGACCGCTTTAGCCTTTTCCTTGTTGACCTTTTCCATGGTCTTTTTCTCATCGTTCTTCATGGCCTCAAGCATTCGCTCGGCATCTTCTTTAGAGATCTTTTTCTGATCAGGAGGCTGCTTTTGCTGATCCTGTTTATCTTTCTGATTCTGATCCTGCTTATCTTTCTGATCTTTCTGATCTTTTTTCTGATTCTGCTGTTGTTGTTGCTGCTGTTGCTTTTTCAGCATCATCTTGGCATACTCCAGATTATATTTGGTATCGATATCGGAAGGATCATTCAGGAGCGCATTCTTGTAAGCTGCGATGCTTTTTTCATATTCTTTCCCTTCGAGAAGAGAGTTACCCAGGTTGTGAAGAATCTTTGCCTTGGTTTTCTTGTCCAGGTTTTTCCCGGCCAGGGAAGAATAAATGTTGGCCGATTCCTTGTAATTCTTTTTCTGATAAACAGCGGTGCCCAGGTTAAACTGTCCGGGAAAAGATTCGCGGTTCATCTCGAGCGCTTTCCGGTAATTTTTTTCCGCCTCTTCGTACTTCCCCGTATTATATGCCTTATTTCCCTGGCGGATGAGGGAATTCTCTTTTTGCCCGTACACTACCGGGACAAGGACGAAACTGAGTATGATCAAAAAAATTCTCATGTTTTCGTTTCAGTTAAATGGTCTGATCCGCTTAAGCCAGTTTGTCTTTTTTTCAAAGATAAAAAGATCTGCCACCATAATGATGATGGCAAAAGCCAGGAAATATTGAAAACGCGATTCGTAGTCGGTAAATTGTTTGCTTTCTATTTCCGACTCCTGGATCTTGTTGATCTCATCCATGATCGGTCTGAGGCCTGTTTCGGAATTACTGGCCCTGACATACACTCCCTTCCCTTCCGAAGCGATTTGCTGCAGCAGGGACTCATCCAACCGGCTCACCACCGTGTTCCCGCTGCCGTCCTTCTTATAACCCGTCATGACATTCCCCTGGTAGATAGGGATAGGAGCTCCTTCCGAGAGTCCCATGCCGATAGTATAAACGGCAATACCTGCTTTGACCGCATCTTTGGTTTTTTCCATCACATCTCCCTCATGGTCTTCCCCATCGGTAATGATGATCAGCGCTTTGTTATTCTTGGTCTCGCCGTAAGAGGCAATGGCGCGTGAGATGGCTTCACCGATAGCGGTTCCCTGTGTGGGAACGATATCGGGGCTGATGGTAGAAATGAACAACTTGGCTGCAGCATAATCGGTGGTGATGGGCAACTGTGTATAGGCTTTCCCGGCAAATACGATAATACCGATCCGGTCGCCGTCCAGTTTATCAATCAACCGCGAAATGGACTGTTTCGCCCTTTCCAGCCTGTTGGGTTTGATGTCTTCGGCCAGCATACTGTTGGAAACATCGAGAGCTACCATGATATCAATCCCCTGCCGATGCGCTTTCTCAATACGGGAGCCTGTCTGCGGTCCTGCCAGGGTTAGCACCAGAAAAGCAACGGTCAGCATGGCGCCGGCGAATTTCAGGATCAACTTGGGAACGGATGCCTCCGGCATCAGCTGCTTCACAACGACCCAGTCGCCAAACCGGGAAACAGCCTTGCGGCGCCAAAGCAGAAACCACGCGAATGCCAGTGTCAGCAACGGGATCAGCAGGAACAGGTAGAAATAATATGTGTTTGCGAAACGGAACAAGGCGATATGTTTTTATGGTACTTTTTTCAAATACAGATACTTAAGACAGATCTCCGTAACGAGCAATCCCAGGGCGATCAGGACAAGAGGGAGAAATTCCTCCCGTTTCTTCCTGAACTCCGTCACATCGATCTTCGACTTCTCCATTTTATCGATCTCCTGGAAGATCTGTTTTAATTTGGTATTGTTAATGGCCCGGAAATACTTTCCGTCGGTCATATTCGAGATCTGTTTCAACAGGGGCTCATCAATTTTCACTTCCATGCTCTGAAGTTGGATGCCGAACGGGGTCTGCACCGGAACGGGGGCATAACCGATGGTCCCCACCCCTACCGTATAGATTCTGATCCCGTACATCTTGGAGATTTCGGCTGCCGACATCGGGTCAAGCGCGCCCATGTTGCTCTCTCCATCGGTCAGCAGAATAATGACCTTACTGATGGCTTTGCTGTTACGCAACCGGTTGACGGCCGTAGCCAACCCGTCGCCAATGGCAGTGCCGTCTTCTATCATTCCGCTCTGGATGTCACCCATCAGGTTTTTCAGCACCGCGTGGTCTGTGGTAAGCGGACACTGGGTAAACGCTTCCCCGCTGAAGATGACCATCCCGATCCTGTCATTCGGGCGGCCGTCAATGAAATCCATTGCGACGTTTTTGGAAGCTTCCAGCCGGTCGGGTTTAAAATCACGGGCCAGCATACTTCCCGAAATATCCAGAGCTATCACAATATCGATCCCTTCTACGGAAATATCCTGCCGGCTCAGGCTGGTTTGAGGGCGTGCAAAGGCGATGATCAGTAAAGAAAGAGCCAACATACGAATCCCGAAGAGTACATGGTTCATGATCACCCGCAAAGTGGCTTTCCCCCGTTCAAAAGGGAGCGTGGTCGAAAAACTGATGGTAGCATCACCCTTCTTCCGGCGGTAATAATAATAGAGCACCAGCAGCGGGATGAGCGCCAGCAGGAAAAGAAATCCCGGATTCGCGAATGTTATACCTTTCAGCACGTCTTCTGGTTTTCAGGTTCTGGTTCAGGTTGAACCGACTCCGGGATCGTTTCCTTCACAAACAGGATTCCCTCGTTCAGTTTCTCCTCGTTTTCATTGCCGGCAGGACGTTCTTTCGCAAACTTGACCAGGTCGGCCAGGGTCAGGATACCCTGAAGCCGTTGCAGGTTTTCAGGCGTGACCCTGTCAGTGTCCCTGAGCCCTTCCATGATCTCATCCGTAGTGCTTTCAAGCGCCTGTACAGCAAAAAATTCTTCAATATATTTCCGCAAAATATCCGTCAGCTCCGAATGATATTCCTTATATCTTCCCGCTTGCCAGATCTTTTTACCCCGAAGGTCCTCCAGATTGTTCAGCGCGATTTCATAAGGTTTCAAAGGCGCTTTCTGGATCAGGTTGAAGATCGGAGCATGTTTTCTTCTTCTTCTCAGATAATAGATAACCCCGGCCACGATGATGCACAACCCCAGCAATCCCAGTATCCAGGGAAGAAAATCACGGAAGGTAAGGGGAGCCTTCATCGGTCCTTTGATGGGTTTGATGGTCTTGGTGGTATCGACAGCCACCGTATTGACATTCAACAGCAGCATGTCCGTCTCCTCCATGCGCGTAGTGGTATCCGGGGGAACTCGATAACGGAACGCGATGGGCGGCAGGGTGTAAAAACCGCTGTCGAAGGAAGTCAGCAGCAACCGTTGATGGATGGTCATCATCTTCTTATCCTCAGAAAAAGAGGTATCGGTCTTGCTGCGGTCGATGACCTGAATAGTATTATAAATGGTATCCGGTATGCGGGGCCAGAGGATCAGGGTACCTGACGGAGCAATGGCGGAAAGATGAAGACCTACCTGGTCGCCGATCAGAAGCCGGTTGGAGTCGAGTCGGGCTTCAACCTTGATATTCTGAGCAGTGATTCCCCCTGTGTTGAAAAGCATGAGGGCAGTCAGGCAGACAAGCCATACACTATTTCGTTTCAAACCGGTCATCCTATCTTCTGCTTTCACGTTTACTGAATAACAAAGTAAGGGGCTTCACATAATCCTGGTCGGTACGGATCCTTGCAGCATCGATTCCATTCCTTATAAACAGGTTATCCAGGAATGATTGCTGACCGGTGAACCAGTTTTTATATCTGTCTCTCACTTTTTTGTCTTCCGAATCAACCCATACCATATTGCCGGTCTCGCTGTCTATGGCCCGGATCAGCCCGACAGGAGGTAATTCCTTTTCACGCTCATCATAAATCTGCAAGGCAATCAGGTCATGCTTACGGCTGGCAATCTTCAAGGCGTCGCCGAAACCGGCATCATAAAAGTCAGACAGCAGGAAAGCAGTGCATCTCTTGCTGATCACGTTGGTGAAATATTTGAGCGCTTCAGCAATCTGGGTTGCCTGATGGGCAGGTTGAAAATCTATCAACTCCCTGATAATCCGCAGAATATGACTTGTTCCTTTTTTCGGGGGAATGAATTTTTCCACTTGGTCAGAGAAGAAGATCACCCCTACTTTATCGTTGTTCTGAATAGCGCTGTATGCCAGCACGGCCGCAATCTCGGTGATCATGTCCTGTTTCAGCCGGTCCTTTGATCCGAAGCGGTTGGAGCCGCTGACATCGATCAGCAGCATAACGGTCAGTTCTCGTTCTTCATCAAAAACCTTGATATATGGATGATTAAAGCGGGCCGTGACATTCCAGTCAATGGTGCGGATATCATCTCCGTACTGATATTCCCTGACTTCGCTGAAGGCCATACCTCTCCCTTTGAAGACGCTGTGGTACTGTCCCGAAAAAACCTGGCGGGACAATCCTCGTGTCTTGATCTCAATCTGCCTTACTTTCTTGAATATTTCAGCTGTTTCCATTCGCAACGCATCAGTTCATCAACACATCTCCCGGCATTTGCCGCGATCATCGTTTCACCGGCTGTTAGGGCACTTCGACCGTATTCAGTACTTCGTTGATGATATCTTCGGTGGTAATATTCTCAGCTTGTGCTTCATAGGTAAGTCCGATACGGTGACGGAGGACATCATGTGCAATGGCTCTGATGTCTTCGGGAATAACATACCCACGCCGGCGGATGAAGGCAAATGCTTTGGCTGCCAACGCCAGGTTGATGGAAGCACGAGGAGATCCGCCATAACTGATCAGTCCTTCGAATTTCTTCAGATTATACTGTCCGGGGTACCGGGTGGCGAAGACGATATCGGTGATGTAGTTTTCGATCTTCTCATCGAGATAGACTTCTCTCACCACATTCCGTGCGCGCAGGATATCATCGGTTTTGATGATGGTTTTTGTTTCCGGGTATTCCTGGAGGATATTCTGACGAAGGATCAGTTTTTCTTCTTTCTTGTCCGGATAGTCGATTACCACTTTCAGCATGAACCGGTCAACCTGTGCTTCAGGTAGCGGATAAGTACCTTCCTGTTCGATGGGGTTCTCGGTAGCCAGTACCAGGAAAGGTTCCGGCAGGATAAAGGTCTTCTCGCCGATGGTGACCTGCCGTTCCTGCATGGCTTCCAGCAGTGCGCTTTGCACTTTAGCCGGAGAACGGTTGATTTCATCTGCCAGGATAAAGTTGGCGAAGACCGGTCCTTTTCTGACTATAAAGTCTTCATTCTTCTGACTATAGATAAGCGTTCCGACCAGGTCGGCAGGCAAGAGATCAGGAGTAAACTGGATGCGGCTGAATTTTGCATCAATAATATGGGCCATCGATTTGATTGCCAGGGTCTTTGCTAACCCCGGAACCCCTTCAAGCAGAATATGCCCGTTGGAAAGAAGCCCGATCAGCATCCTTTCGATCATCTGCTTCTGTCCGATGATCACTTTATGCATCTCCATGGTAATCAGATCCACAAATGCACTTTCCTGCTGGATCTTTTCATTCAACGCTTTGATGTCGGTTTCTACCATAACTTATAAGTTTGTGGGTGCAAAGTTAGATATTTGGTAAAAAAAAGAAAACCCCGCCTTTCGTTTATTATTGTTTTGTGAAGCGTTAATAAAATGTTAAAGCAACACTTACTGTCATTCATGGTGGTATGATTCGTTACGCAGGATGGTCATCGCGCGGTAAAGCTGTTCCAGGAAGATCAGGCGGACCATTTGGTGCGAAAAGGTCATTTGGGAAAGAGAAAGGAGATGATCAGCCCGTTTCTTCAGGGAATCATCAAAACCGAACGGTCCGCCCACCACGAAAACAAGATTTTTACGACCGGCAGAGAACTGTTTGTTCAGGAATCCGGCGAATTCAACAGAGCCGGTTTCTTTTCCGTGCTCATCGAGCAAGACCACCACATCGGTCTCGCCAATAAATTTTTCAAGAAGAGTCGCTTCTTTTCTTTTCTGATCTGTCACCGGTACCGATTTCGTTTCCCTGACGGCCGGGATTTCCTTCATTTCAAAAGGCATGTAGTGTTTCACCCGTCCCGCATATTCCATGATCCCTTCCCGGAGGTACGACTCCTCCGTTTTTCCGATAACCAGCAAAGTAATTTTCATCTTTACGAAAACGGTTCGATTTTTGTGCAAACTTAGTAAGTTTGCATTATGGCTTTGGACGATAAAATTACAAAATCTCTTCATCCATGAGAACGCGGGATTTTTTGTTGACGAGTATCTTTCTGCTGCTGTTTGCCGGAGCAGTTGTCCCTCTTGCCGGACAGACTGCTGTGAAAGAGCAGGATATGATGATCCGTTCCCTGAAAGAAGGCGACGGAGTAACTATCGGGACGTTGCTGAACGACGTATGCGATCTGGAGCTCCCGGATTACCGGGGCACATACAGCAAAGCACAGGCAGGAAGGATCGTCAGTGATTTTTTCAAGAATCATCCGGTTTCTTCCTTTCGGATTATCCGTCAGGGAACGCTGGCCGAGAAAGAGCAGTATACGTTGGCTGAGATGAAATCAAAATCCAAAACCTGGAAGATCTATTTTATAATAAAAGGTAAAGACGGAAAATGGGTTGTCCCCTTATTCCGGATCACCGAATAACACAAAATGCGGATGGATATTGACGAGATTATTGAACGAACGCTGCAGGAAGATCTCGGCGACGGGGATCATACCTCTTTGGCCACCATACTACCCGACAGCAAGGGGAAGGCAAAATTGATCATCAAAAACGACGGGATCATCTGCGGGTTACCCATTGCGGAAAAAGTATTCCGGAAAGTAGATCCGGACCTCCTGCTGGAGCTATTCACCACCGACGGTTCCGTTGTCGAAACCGGTGAGATCGCCCTGACTGTTGAAGGTCGTATCCGTTCGATCCTGGCCGCCGAGCGGACAGTTCTCAACTTCATGCAGCGCCTGAGCGGCATTGCCACCTACACCTTCCGCATGAACCGGGAGATTAAAGGAACGAAAGCAAAAATACTCGACACCCGGAAAACCACTCCGCTGATGCGCGAGTTGGAAAAATATGCTGTTCGTACCGGTGGCGGGATCAATCATCGGTTCGGGTTGTACGACATGATCCTCATCAAAGACAACCACGTGGATTATGCCAACGGAATTGTCAATGCCATCAGCTCTGTGCAAAAGTACCTTGAAAATACCGGGCGAAAGCTGAAGATCGAGATTGAAGTAAGAACCTTTCAGGAGTTACTGGAAGTGCTCAATTACGGAGGGGTAGACCGGGTCATGCTTGATAATTTCACCCCCGAGGATGTAGCCTCTGCGGTACAACTGGTGAAAGGCAGGTATGAGACGGAAGCCTCCGGCGGCATCCAGCTGGGCAATATCCGGAAATATGCTGAATCGGGAGTCGATTTCATATCGGTGGGAGGACTCACCCATCGTTTCAGCAGTCTCGACATGAGTTTAAAAGCGGAGAAAGCCCTGTACTGGGAAACAGTGAATGGGAAAAAGAATAAACATTAATCCTGTTATTATCAGGTGGCCCTTCCTGCGGAAGCTCATCCGGGTTTCACGGAAAATCGTGTTACCGGGATTTGACGGCATACCCCTGTACGACGTCATGGTATTCTTCTTCAGAGGGCTGTTCAAAGGCGCCATTACCAGCCGGGCTGCGGCTATCTCCTTTAACTTTTTCCTGGCCATCTTCCCGATGCTGGTATTCTTTTTCACCATCATCCCGTACATCCCGATCGCCGATTTTCAGGAATCTCTGATGGGGCTGATCACCGGGTTTCTCCCCCATTCGGCGGATGCCACGGTGGAGGGGATCATCAGGGACGTCGTCACCCAACCCCATGCCGGTTGGTTCTCCGTGAGTTTTGTCCTTACCTTTTATTTCTCCACCAGCGGCATCTACAGTCTTATGGACGCCTTCAACAAAACGTCACACACCCTGGAGACCCGGTCGTGGTTCACCCTGCGATTGATCTCCCTGTTACTGGTCCTGATCATTTCCGGCATGCTGATTCTGGCTATCGGACTGATCACTTTTGGCACCTCCATCCTCAACCTCATTCTTCCCGAACGGATCCTCGAAAGCGGTTTTTATCTGTTCATGCTGATCTCCGGGAAATGGCTGGTGATCCTGGCATTGCTTTTTTTCTCCATTTCCTTTCTTTATTACCTGGCCCCTGCCAAGCGGCATCATTTCCGGTTCATCTCAGCAGGTGCCTCCCTGGCGACCATCCTGCTCATTCTGACCATTTTCGGGTTCAATTTTTATGTAGACAATTTCAGCCGGTACAACGTCCTGTACGGATCGATCGGCACCCTGATGATCGTGCTGTTATGGATTTACTTCAACGCGATCATCCTGCTCATCGGGTTCGAGCTGAATGCAAGCATCTACAATGCCCGCCTGGAGAAAAAAGACATTAACGATCCAACTGTTTTCGCAGGAGAGAAATGAATATCTATCTAGGTAATTCCCCTAGTGGAAGCCTTCAAAATAAATTTTCATAATTTTGTTCTGATAACCTTCTGCAAAAATTCACTAATGAAACCAGCTCAAAAAAAACTACCTTTTTTACTTATCTGTGTATTTATACTGGTCTCATGTCCGGCCTGTTCCAACACATCAACAAAGATCACTCCGCGACAAATAGACAGCTTGAATCGTTTGGCATTGTTGTGCGGAGATACATCTTTCAATGCCGCTTGCCATCTTGCAAACATGGCTATCCATTACTCTCAGGAGATTAATTATCCCGATGGCGAAGCAAATGCTTGCCTGATTCTTGGCGGTGATGCTTATGGAAAACATCAGTACGTTGATGCAATCACTTACTACTATAAAGCTATAAAGCTTTCCAGAAACAAAAACCCGGAAATTTTTGCCCGTGCCAATATTGCCATAAGTAAAATCTTTTCAGGTATTTCTCGCTATGAACTTGCCGATTCATATTATACTGTTGCGGCAGCTGAGGCCGAAAAAATAACTGACACGTTAACCTTGATTCTTATTCATATGCGGGCTAGCGATCTCCAAATTGAAAAAAAAGAATTTTCTGAAGCAGCGACCAACCTCTATTATGCACTCTACTTGGCCATTCATGCAAAAGATTCAAGTGAATGGAATATATACCAAAACATAGGGACCTTATATCTCAAACAACAAGACTATTCGAAAGCTATTTACTTTTTAAAAAAATCAATCTTGGCGGAGCAACAGATAGAGTATAAGTATGGATTAGGCTCCACTTATACCTTACTGGCCATGGCTTTTCAGGAAATTCATGATCAGAAGGCGGCAGCCATGTATCACAAGATGGCTATATCCATCAGAAAATCCCAGGGGCTCATGAACCTTTATTCTAGTTCTCTTATTAATACCGGAGCCTTTTATCTGGGCTTGAATAAATTGGACTCCGCTGAATATTTTCTGACGAAAGGTCTTCAGATGATTTCAGATAGTAAAAATGACAATCTCAAAGCTTATGGGTTTTTTATACAAAAAGAACTGTTGATCAAACAAAAAAAATATAAAGACGCTTGCATTGCTTATGACAACTATCTTGGTGCCCAAACGAGACATGATAATGAGAAAAACAGAGGGAAAATTGACTTTATCGAAGCGACAAACCGATTAGAAGACCTTGAAAATAAAAAGATTATTCTGGATAGAGAGAATCGACTTCAAAAAGTAGAACTGGCTTTAAAAAATAAAACAAGTATTATTCACAGAACACTTGCTTTAACTGCTTTTGTAATCGCTCTCGTTTCCTTCATAATGTATTTTCGTAGCCGACGTTTACGAAAAATGCTTGAAATGGCGAACGGAAGCCTCCACCAAGAAATCCTTGAACGAAAAGCAACGGAAGAAAAACTGAAAACCAGTGAGGCCTCTTACAGATTTTTGGCGGAAAATACCCTTGATCTGATCATTCACATGGATGCAAATCTGAAGATCCTATACATATCGCCCAATTGCGATGAATTCCTGGGATATTCGCCCAGAGAATTTAAAACAGAGTTCTTTCCTTATCTGATCATTCATCCCGAATACCAGGAGATGATGAAAGAGCAATACCTCGGCATGCAGCATAAACTTCAACCCAACCTTGTTTGTTACGAAGCCGTCAGGAAGGACGGATCAAAATTCTGGGTTGAAAGTCTTTCAAATCCTATCATCGACCAAACTACCAGTATGTTTGCCGGATCACTGACCGTTATCCGCAATATCGAAGACCGGGTTAAATATGAAGAACAACTTTTTGAAAACACCAAGCAGAAAGAGATTCTTCTCCGTGAAATCCATCACCGGGTTAAGAACAATTTCGCTTTACTATTCAGCATCCTGACTCTCCAGCGATACTCAACAAATAATTCGGAGATGAAGGACCTTATCGAGGAACTCCAACTTCGCATCCGCGCTATGTCATCCATTCACGACCTTCTTTACCGGAACGATGACCTGGCCGACATTCCTTTCGATATTTATTCCGTTCAACTGGTAAATATCGTTATAGCTGCTTTCAGGAATAAACCAATCCATATTCACTACAACATGGACACATGCATTCTTGACATTAAAATAGCCCTTCCCCTTGGGCTCATTGTTAACGAGCTGGTTACTAATTCGTTCAAATATGCTTTTTCAGAGAATGGCGAAGGGATCCTCTCGATCGGGCTTCACCTGCACGAGCCGGCCACCGAAAAATCTCCGGAAATATGGAAACTAACAGTAAGGGACAACGGGAAAGGACTTCCGGAAGAGTATGCCACAAAAACATCTCATACACTTGGCACTCAGATCATTAAAATGCTTGTTTCCCAGATTGAAGGAGAAATAACAGCCAGAAGTGATGAAGGAGCCTGCTTCGACATCATTTTTCCTCAGCAAATTGATTAACTTTAAGATTCTGCAACACAAATGGATAAAGAAACAAAAAATATCATGTTCATCGGAGCCGGCGTCATTGGGACGGCGCTGGGAGAGATCCTGTCGGTTAAACCGGATCTCCGGGTCACTTTACATTCTATCGAAAAAGACACCGTCAGTGAAATCAACGAGCATCATGTCAACAGCCGTTGTTTCCCGACCCGCCGTTTAAACGACCGGTTGATGGCCACGACAGACGACCACTTATTAATTAATGCCGACCTGATTTTCCTGGCTATTCCCTCGGTGGTACTGGTAGATTACCTTCAAACACTCCGGCCTTTTCTCCGGCCGGAAGTACAGCTGGTGAACCTGGCAAAAGGATTCGGGAAAGGAAATCGAACCATATGGCAATGTCTACGGGAAGAGTTTCCTAACCCGGTAAGTACGCTGAAAGGTCCCAGTTTTGCCCGCGAGATCATCAATCATATTCCGACTGCGTTCACCCTGGGATTTGAACACGAGAAACAACTTCAGGAAGTGACCAATGTGTTCAGTGACACCACCATCTTTCTTGATCATTCCACCGACATTATCGGGGTTGAGATCCTGAGTATCCTGAAAAATATGTACGCTATCGTAATGGGGGTCATCGATGCCCAGTTCAATTCGCCCAACCTGCGTTTCATGATCCTCACCAAAGCCTACCGCGAGATGCGCAGGATCCTGATCCACTATGGCGGAAAAGAAGACACGATGTTCAGCTATTGCGGGTACGGCGATTTCGCACTTACTGCCTTGAACGACCTCAGCCGGAACCGGACCCTGGGGCTATTGATCGGGAAAGGATTTTTTACCGAACATATTTCACATGAATTGGTCCTGGAAGGAAAAACTGCTGAAGATATCTTTTATAAGGAGTTATCGGGCAAGATAGACATCGACCGGGAATTTCCCATTATTGCAGAACTTCACCGCCTTCTTTCATCACATTATGAAGTGTCGGAGTTCGTAAAGAACATAATTCATGTCACCGAGCCCTGATTTTTCGTATCTTTGCATATTCACTTGGGGCTGACAGGATTTGACAGCAAGGAAGTGGAATTGTAAGCATGCCGAGCCATTGTGAACCGGTCTCGTTAAACGCCAATTCACACAGCCTATAAATGGCGACAATTATTCTTACAGACTGGCTGCTTAATTTTAGAAATTAAGCTCAGTTGTCTCCCGGGAAACCCTTCCTGACGGTGTTCCGGATGAGGCATCAAAAAAGTCGGGATAGCCGGACATCGGTCCTGAATGTCAGGCGAAAACAAAAGGACTACGGATTGTGTGGGCCGGCCCCGGGCCAGTGCGATCCCGACAATCAACCGGCGGCTAAGCATGTAGAAAGCAGTTTTGCTGCTTGTTTGGACGAGGGTTCGAATCCCTCCAGCTCCACAAATCATTCATGGAATCTTTTCTCTTTTCTTATCCCCGGTTCAATATTTTGCGCATCATAGGAATAATTTCTTTCCGGTATGCCAACCATACCAACGCAATACTTGTGAGAAGTTGACCCGCATGAATGAAATTTCTTGTTACATCTGTCGCCAGCCACTCGCTACATAGGACTACGGTGATAAACAGAATAGGGAGAAAAAGGATCTTTAATTTATTCACCTTAAAACGGAAAACTTTTCTGCTCTCCAGGAACATAAAGAAAGCCTGGACCGGTTTAACAAGGAAATTGGCGATAGCAGCGCCGGGGAGCCCCAGAAAGTAGATCAATGCCGTACTCCCTGCAATCTCAAAAATGACGCTGTAAAGGAATACTCTTGGAAGAACTTGTGTTTTCTTAAAGAAAAGAACCGGTGCCAGTGACATATAATACCATGTCCTGGTCGCATACCCTGCTCCCAATATAGCCAGGTATCCGAAAGCTTCAAAATATATCTCTTTGTGAATAATGATTGGAATCAATAAGGGTGCTAGGAAGACAAAGAGTGGAATCAGGAGAAGATTGATCGCGGTAAAACTACTGTAATAACGGTTTACTTCCGGAGTGCTTTCCTGCTTTCCTTCCGTTTTCCAAATAGTAAAAATTTTCGGATTCATACTACTGATCAATCCAATCTGAATAAGGTCAATCCCAAGTATCAGCTTGACTGAAAAATCATAGATTCCGACGAGTGTGGTATCACCCATCACCCGTAACACCAGGAAACGATCAATATAGTTAACAATCCAACTCAACAATGCAAAGATGACTAATGGCGAACTATATTTGATAAGTTTGATGGCATATTCCTTATTCCAGGAAGTTCCATACTCCGTCGAAAGCAGAATTACGGACAGTACTGCTGAAAAACAGGCAGGGATCATTCTTCCTAGAATAGGACCATATAAGGTAAACGGGAAGGAATATAAAATACCCAGGCTAAAGCCGATTGTCAACAGAAAGTTGAGCAAATTGATCCACAAAAACCTTTCCGGACGTTGTTGATATATCAGTAGATTCGAATAAACTTTGAAAATTCCGTTCAGAACCCCGCTGACAACAGTGAATATCCCGAAAGGAACAAGATCGAACGTACTTCCACTACCAAAGATCACGTCAAACAACCGGATGCCACCCGTAATAAAAAACAACGCCGTTACCGAACAAGAAAATACAAGAACTATCAGAACCGTGCCCAAAAATTCTCTCATTTTTTGCCGGTTATCATTGTGCTCGATAAACAAAACTCCCACCGAAACATCAAAACCCCAAGCAGCAATAATTTGTATGAAATACATTAAACTGATATACAATGCATTAATGCCAAACTGGGCTGGAGTTAACAGTTCCATGAACCAGGGGATCAACAGGAATCCCGAGGCATAAGGTAAAGCTCCAACGATGCTATAAATCAATGAGCTTTTAAAGAACTGTTTTGTAATCATGGAATGGTAGGATTCTCTGTGAAATATAACGGAACAAGATAAAAAAAATTTTTAGGGGGCTAAATTATGGTTTTTGAGTATTTTTATCAACGAAAATTTACTGATCGAACGGGGCGACAATTTTTCACCTGAAATTTGGTAAAATACAATCGTCGGATTGTCATTCGCCGGTAAAGATCTGATATATTATGAAGACTATACGTTGTCTACTACCCTTCTGGTTACGAAATTTCATCTATATGATGATTCAAAGGTTTGTGTTTTTTCTTTATAAAAGGAGAGTACTCAAGTATTACCAAAGGAACCCCTCTGAAGTAAAGGATGATAGCATGAAAGAAGCCCTTTATTTTCTCAGGAAGGACCGCTTCACTTCTTTCCCTTTCCCTTTTTCGCAAGAGTTTTCCGAGAAATCGGTAAAACCTTATTGGGATAAAGAAAAGCAAATGCATTATTGCTTATTGGATGGAAAAAGATTGTACTTCCCCCGTAAAATGAAGCCTCAACAAATAAGAAGACAATTCTGTAACCTATTGATTGAGCAGCATCCAAAATCAGCACACCGCTATATCACCGAAAAATTCGCCGTTCAGGATGGAAATATTGTTATTGATGCAGGCGCTGCCGAAGGAAATTTTTCCCTGAGTGTTATTGAAAAAGCAAGCAAACTCGTTCTTATTGAGGTCAATCCTGATTGGTTGGAAGCCTTGGAAGCAACCTTCGAACCCTGGAAAGACAAGACTATTATCATCAACAAATTTATTAGTGATCATACCAGTGACACCACCATCACCATGGATAAGATTGTTGAAGAACTTCATGGCGCTGATTTTATAAAAATCGATGTCGAAGGCGAAGAAAGCCGGGTTCTGGCAGGCAGCAAACAAACAATGAGTCTTTTACAACCTCCGAAAATTGCCCTATGCACTTATCACAAAGAAGGCGATCCAGAGAATTTATTTGCCTCATTACAGAGGAATGGTTATCATGTTGAATTTTCAGATGGGTACCTGATATACGTATCCAGAAAAGGATTAGAGTTTCCGTACCTACGGAAGGGTATACTAAGAGCGTGCAAATCAGGAGATCATAGCATCAGCCAAAAATAGTAAAGTGTTTCTTGACCAATCTTGAACCAGCGAAGGTAGTCAGGTAATAAAGGATGTTCTTGATATTCCAACCAGCCCTGACAAAGAAAAATCGGGCTTTTTTCATATTCCCTGTCAGGTAAAAATATCTTGCCCGCGTTCCATGCAACCGTTTGTATCCCTGTCTTACCTGACGTGGATACATATCGGAATAATGTTCCAATGTCATGAGAGAGTAATAAAAATCCAGGTCACGGTATTCCAGGTTCAGTGAAAGATTGGCGTCATCCACGTATCTGTAGTAAAGTGCTCTGCAGATTTCCACAGAACAATTACCTTCAAAAAGTTTTAATCCCCAGTCATAATCCATCTTACCAAAATTCTCTTCAAAACGAAGATATTTCAGTGAAGAATTGAATAACACACTGCCAATATAGCTGCATTGTCCCCCTGAGGAGCGGCTCAAGGTTTTTAGAAAGGTTTCATTCTTCTTGTAACAAATTATCCCGGATTCATCAGAAGTTGTATTATGTCGATCTACCTTTCTATTTGATTCACCAAAGACTACAATATGGCCCGAAGAAACGACCGGGGCCAGATGACTAACAGAAAGCAGGGTTATGATGCGATCGGGTAACCATTCATCATCATGATCCATGATGCAAATAAAATCACCAGTCGCCTTTTCTAAACCAATGTTTCTGCCTTTATTCGGCCCACCGGAATTTGCAGGCGTCTGGTAAAAATCGATCCCATATTCTAGTAAAATATCAGGAGTTTGATCGGTCGAACAGTCATCAATAACAATTAGTTCTAATTCAAAATCACGGTTAATTCCATCTTGGGCGAACACAGAATTAAGTGTCCTCCGGATAGTCTTTCCCGCATTATAGGTGGTAAGAATGACAGAAATCCGAACGATTGATTTTTGATTCTCCATTGCCGTAGACTGTTAGTACCCGGAAACAATTAACCATCAATCCTTATTACCGGATTAACAAACATCATTTGATTTTCTCTGACAAATCCCAGTAACAGGTGTGCAAAGGTAGAGATAAATGCAGAAAGTCAATAAACCTGAAGTATCAGGTTCTTACCGTTACAAAGTTCATCTCCTTTTCGCCTTCCATTTGGATATCCCGGATAAATGCGCTTAATTTGTTTTGAGAAAAAGCAGATCATTCAGGTTACCCGTGAGAATCCTATTGTTTTTATGCAGAAAAAGATAGACTATATTCTCCATTGTTTCAAAGAGGTATTCGGGATCGATGAATTGCCCGCCACATTAATGTATGGGACGGAAGGTGATGCTGCGATCCAAATAAAACAAGGAAATACAGCTCCGTTGATCAGGCATGAAAGGTATATCCCGGGAGATCACCAAATCGTTTGGAAATCCTGGAAGGGAGTTCAGGTTCCTTTTTTTTTCGGAACGGATGCGGGAGATCTTGTCATCCGTTCAGGAGATCATTTCCTCATCACCCAGGACATTTTAGCATCTGCATTTTATCTGTTGAGCGGATGGCACGAGCATTTCAGCAGCGACCGAGATGTTTTTGGGCGCTTCCCGTTTTCATCCAGCCTATCGTATCGATTGAACATTACCGGGACACCTGTTGTCAATTACTATTTTGACATTCTGAAGACTATAATGGAACAGGCCTCAGGGAAACCGCTAATAAATCCGACTTGGGAAGGGAAGCCCTATGTTTTATGCCTGACACATGATATCGATACCTGTGAAAGCGCCTGGTTAGAAGGAAGTAGGTATTCTCTCCGAAAGGGAGATATACTTACTCCGTTGATTTTGCTTGTGAAGAAGATGCTTGGCAAGGACGGCTGGTTTAATTTTGACGAGATCATTCAGATTGAGCAATATTTTGGGGCAAGTTCGACTTTTTTCTTTTTGGCCACATCAATACCAAACCTGGGCATTAAAAATGCCGATTATACTCTTGACTGCCCAAGGCTGAGAAAGATACAGCGATTAATTTCCCAATCAGGAAGCGAAACAGGCATCCACGGCAGCACTGGCACTTCCAATGACCCCGGACGTCTGCGGGCCGAGATAGATAGCTTCAGGAGCCCGGTTATTGGGAACAGGTTTCATTTCTTGCTATATCAGCCGGATAAAACAGGGAAGGTGCTTGATGACAGCGGATTGACCTATGACAGCTCTCTCGGATTTGCCGAGATGCCCGGCTTCAGAAACTCTTTTTGTTTCCCGTTCCATCCATGGGATATCACCAACGACAGGCCGTTCAAACACACAGAAATTCCGCTTGTTTTGATGGATGGCACACTCCGAAAGTACAATAATCTGAAGCCATCAGAAGCTATGACAATGGTTTATCCATTACTGAACGAGGTCAAAAAATTTAACGGTTGCATGACGATTCTATGGCACAATACCCATTTTTCAAAATATAAATACCCCGGGTGGAAAGAGGTATATTTTAAAATTGTCGAGACAGCTGCCAATGAAAATGCCGGATTATTATCTTGCAGAAAGTTGTTAGACCTTTTTTCCATGAGAAACCACATAGCCTCAAAGTTATAATTACAATCTCGTGATGCTCATGAAAAAATTTATGTTAAAAGTGCTTCGTCGGATGTTTGCATCTGAAACGCTATTATTGTATAGAAGTCATTCTCTTACCGGTCAAACATCTCCTACTGAAATAAAGATGGCAACACCGGAAAACATCAATGATGTCTTATTTTTTGATTCACGAACCAACGTGGAGAAATTTCAAAGATTTCTAGCCCATGGTGACTCCGGATATCTTGCATATCTTGGTGAAACTTGTGTTCACCGGTCGTGGGTAAAATGTGTTCCGGAAAAAGTATTTTTACATTGGGCGTTACCCATGGAATTACAAGAAAATGAAGCTTATATCCATTTTTGTGAAACAGCACCCATGGCAAGAGGAAAAAATATCTTTGCACATGTACTGAGCCGTATCAGTGAAGAATACCAACACTGCAATAATGTCTATATTTGCGTCAATAATAAAAACAAGGCCTCCATCCGCAGTATTGAGAAAGCCGGTTATGTAAAGATCAAAAGTTACCGAATTATCGCCTTGGCAAACAGCTTAATCTATAAAAATGAACGTGGATAAGGACACCTATCGGAAATTTTGCAGGGAGACATCTCAACTTTCAGTTTTCATTCGAGACTGGTGGTTGGATGCTGTTTGTGGCGAAGATAACTGGGATGTTGTTCTTGAAGAGAAAAACCAGACAATCATAACCGCTCTTCCGTTTTATAAAGTAAAAAAAGGAATGTTTAAGGGTATCACCCTTCCCCCTTTAACGCCACACCTGGGTCCTTATATTTTTTATCCTCCGGACCAGAAATATTCCTCAAAGCTCTCCTATGAGAAAGAAATCATGAGCAACCTGATTGAAAAACTCCCCAGGTTCGATTTTTTCGTTCAGTCATTTTCGCCATCCTTCACTAATTGGTTGCCATTTTACTGGAAGGGTTTTCTACAAACCACCAGGTACACGTATATCCTCGATGACCTTACCGATCCTGACCGGCTGATCAGTGATTTCAGTCATGAAAAAAGGAAGAACCTTAAACGGGCAGAACAAATTTTAACAGTTCGTTCAGACTGGACACCGGATGAATTCTATACACATCATAAATCCTCTCTCGCCAAAACCGGACAAAAGATCAATTACTCGCCTGAACTATTCCGGAGGATAGTGCAAGCAGCCATGGAGCATCATGCAGGAAGGATTGTTTATGCCATTGATGAAAAAGGGGTCGTTCATGGTGCTTTGTTTATCGTTTGGGATGAAAACTCAGGTTACGACCTTGTAAGTACCATTGATCCCGATCTGAGATCAAGCGGCTCGATTGCACTCCTCATTAAAGAGATGCTCATTTATCTTTCTTCCAGAACTAAATCTTTCGATTTTGAAGGGAGCATGATCGAAAATGTGGAAAACTCATTTCGTCATTTTGGAGCCAAACAGATACCCTATTTCAAAATCATGAAATACAACTCAATGATCCTCAGAATTATTAAGGGAATTCGTCACAATGCTTAAAAAAATTCGTATTGAATAATATTTAAAACTTTTATTATCTTTGACAATAGCTCTTTTTCGGCGAATAAATGTCAAAACGATTAATATTTTCATTTTTTCTCCTCATGATCCTGGCTCGATTGGCAACCAGTCAGTCCTTGCCAGTTGTCAATTTTATATCTCCTGATTCCATCTGTACTGGGGACGCAGTAAACATCACAAACCTTACAACCGGAGGATCAACCTACTACTGGAACTTCTGTTCTGGCAACACCAGTTACAATCCAAGCGGGGTTAATATTGGGAATCCCGGGAATGTGCTTAACCCGCCCGTTTATATTTCTTTAGCTAAAGACGGGAACACCTGTTATTCTTTCATAACGGTTCAGGCAGCTCAGGCTGTTGTCAGGTATAATCACGGCTCAAGTTTCAATAATTACCCTATTTCCTGGACTAATTACGTAAACCCCGCCATGCTATCTGACAGTATAGAAGGGGTAAAGGTCAAGTATGACAATGGAAATTGGTATGTATTTATTTGCAATAACAACAAATTAACCAGGTTGGATTTTGGAAATTCTTTAGCTAACGTACCCACTTGGACACAAGTCGGGCCGTTTCCTGTTCTGTTAATGTCACATTGTATTGAAATACTTCGCGAAGGCTCTAATTGGGTCGCCTTTGTCACCAATACTACCGGCAATAAATTAGCCAGATTAGATTTTGGGAATAGCCTTTCAAACACTCCTTCCTGGGTAAACCTTGGGACAGTTGGCGGCATGAATATGCCAGCAGCTTTTAGTATGGTAAATGAAAATAATTCCTGGTACATGATTGTCGCCAATTTTGGGAATAAAACGCTTACCAGGCTTTCCTTCGGCCCCTCCCTGTTCAATCTTCCAACAGGTGAGAATCTGGGCACCGTAGTCAGTCCGATCAATATGTGTGGGATTACATTGATCCATGACTGCAATGTTACAAATGGGTTCTTGGCAAATTATGTCCCGATCGGTACATCCACAAATATGTTATACAGGCTGAATTTTCCAAATGGCATTGCAGGGCCTGTTACAGGAACCGGATTAGGAAATATTGGAAATTTAGACCGTCCTGGTCATTTCTCTGAGATTTTTCGTCAAAATGATAGTCTTTTTGTTTATGTCACCAACCTAAGCTATTCTTCCCCTTCCTTGACCCGTCTGTTTTTCCCGACATGTACCAACTCATCCATTCCTTCTTCTACCTTATATACCCCGCCTCCATTTTCATACAATCAGCCTGGAACATACAACATTAACCTGATTGTTAATGAAGGCACATCCACTCAGGTTCAATTGTGTAAAGATATCGTTGTAGGTATTTCTCCGGTTGTCTCCCTTGGTATTGACCGGTCCATCTGCCCGGGGACAACCACCACCATCGATGCCGGCGCCGGATTCTCCGGTTATCTTTGGTCTACAGGAGCCACCACACGGACCATCACTGTCGGGAATGCAGGCAACTATTGGGTCAGGGTTTCGAAATCCGGATGCTATGACTATGATACGATCGGAATTTCTGTTTATCCTCCCGTTTCCCTCAATATCGGGCAGGATACTACTGTTTGTCAGGGGCAATCTTACACCTTCGATGCAGGAGCCTGCGCCGGATGCAGCTATGTCTGGAGCAACCTTACATCAGGTCTTCCGAATATAGGAACTGGCCCGACGTATACAACGGGAACTCCGGCTACGTATATGGTGACAAAAACCAGCGCAAATTACTGCAGTAAAAAAGATACGGCGACATTATTCACAACTCCGGCGCCGATCATTACCCTCTTCCCGCTTTCTTCGACGATCTGTTCGGGTAGTACCACTAACATTGTTCTTACTGCGAATCAGCCCGGGACAACCTTCACATGGACTGCTTCCCTTATATCAGGTGACATTACTGGTTTTAGCAACGGTAGCGGGAGCGTGATAAACCAAACATTATTTAACACGGGATTGGTCCCGGGAACAGTCAGATACACCATCACCCCTCATCTGGGCAACTGCGATGGTTCGCCGGTAAACTATACCATGACTGTCAATCCCGCACCCATCCTGACAAATTTTCCCCTCGGGGATTCCATCTGCACAGGCAGTACAATCAATATCGTTTTACAGGCCTCCATCAGCGGGTCCACGTTCACCTGGACCGCCTCCGGCAGTTCTCCCTTCCTGTCAGGGTTTTCTTCCGGATCAGGTCCTGTTATCTCCCAAACCATTTTGAACTCCGGTTCATCCCCGGCAGTAGTAACCTATCACATTATTCCCTCCGCATTGGGGTGCAATGGCCCTCCGTCTGAATACCGGGTTTACGTTAAGCCAGCGCCAGATCTTTTTGTCACCCCCGATTCTCTTTCAATTTGCACGGACGCCCAGACCAATGTTACTCTTTCTTCCAATGTAACTGGGGCCATCTTTACGTGGGTTGCCACCGGATCATCGGCTCAGGTCAGCGGTTTCTCTTCCGGTTCCGGAAATCTGATCTCGCAGACACTCGAAAATTCAGGATCTTCTGTAGAATCGGTAATCTATGCCATTTCCACCCAGGCTGCAGGATGTCCCGGAAGCGTCGATACTGCGCTGGTCAGGGTGTTTCCCGTTTCCCATGTTGGCATCTTCCCCTCCTTCCTTTCCCTATGTTCAGGCGAAGAGGCCGTGATTGCCCTTTCTTCTTCAGTCTCTCCCGCCAGTTTTTCATGGACTGCCAGTGGCTCTAGTCCAACGCTGAGTGGATTCTCAGACGGGACAGGCGATACCGTCCGCCAACAGTTGTTCAACTCAGCTTTCGTTGTTGACACGGTGACTTATATCATTACTTCATCCACGAATGGATGTCCCGGAGATACTAGTTCTTGCATTGTTTCTGTCAAACCGCTACCATCTGTCTCCTTTTCCCCATCGACTCTTTTCATTTGCTCCGGGGCGTCAACCCAAATTGGGATTACTTCCCCGGTTCAGGGTTCTTCCTATTCCTGGACCTGCGATCCATCATCCGTAAATCTGTCCGGATTTCAACAGGATTCCGGAACATTGATCGCAGATACGATAGTGAATTCAGGGTTTACTACAGAGTCGGTGACCTATCATGTTTCCGTTGTCGCCAATGGATGCTTTGGGGCTACCAGTGATTACCCTGTCACAGTGTTCCCTTTACCGGATCTGGTAATGACCCCCGGATTGTCTGCAATCTGTTCCGGAAATTTTTCAGACATCACCCTGCAAAGCCATGTTGCCGGAACCATATTTGCATGGACAGCAGGATCAGGGTCGCCTTTAATTACCGGTTATTCCGATGGGGCAGGAGGTCTGATCCACCAGCAACTTTTTAATGCAGGCACTCTCTCCGGAACCGTCAATTACGTAGTCACTACATTTTCAAACGGTTGTGCAGGCACCGACAGTTCTGCTGTTGTCACGGTTGAGACCAACCCCATCGTGACCTTTCCTGTTTGTTTTGATACAATAACCACCCTGACCGCAAAACCCATTTTGCTGAAAGGAGGCAATCCTCCGGGTGGCAGCTATTCCGGTCCGGGAGTTAACACACTGGCAGCAACCTTTTCCCCGGCAACTGCCGGACCTGGATCATCTCTCATAACTTATCAATATACCAAAGTGAACGGTTGTTCGAATTCAGCGTCCAGAACCATCAAGGTAGTCTCTTCCCCTGTTTTCACATGTGGCAATAACATGACCGATGTCCGGAACGGCAAGATTTATCCGACGGTCATGTTGGCCGGCAAATGCTGGCTGGCTAAAAATCTCGATTACGGAAACGCTATCCTCTCCAGCCAATCACAACGTGATAACTGCCAGGTAGAAAAATATTGTTTCGAAGACAATGTATCAAACTGTTTGCTTTCCGGAGGACTTTATCAATGGGATGAATTGATGAATTATCAGGATGCTGCCGGGAGTCAGGGTCTATGCCCACCGGGATGGCATGTCCCTGCCGAACCGGAATGGCAATCTCTGTTCAATTTATACGTCAACAATGCCTTCGCAGGAAAGCCGTTGCTTTACACCGGATATTCCGGATTTAATGCGCTAATCCCGGGGATGGGGTTTTTTAACAGAAGTTCGGATTTCCACGGTTTCGCCACCTTCCTCTGGACATCAACCCCCCATGGCGGAATGAAAGCCTGGGCCCACGGAATGAACAACTTCAACTATGGCGTTTCCTTTTATCCCTCTTTCCGGGCGAATGCTTTCTCTGTAAGATGCAGCAGGGATTAGATATACCTGCACCGGTAATGGTTTATCTTCACGGGGCCGCATAACGGATTACGTCAGCCGCAGTGATGAGATTATCACATAGTATCACCAGCCGCTCCGTCACGTTTCGCAACTCGCGGATATTCCCGGTCCATGGGTATTTTTGCAAGGTTTTAACCGCTTCCGGTTCGATCTCCGGTTTCTGCTTACCCTGTGCTGTACAAAATTCCGTGAGGAAGTGATCTAACAAAATGGGAATGTCATCCAACCGACTCCTTAAGGGTGGCACATCAATGATGATAACACTGAGACGATGATAGAGGTCCTCGCGAAAGTTCTTTTTCGCGATCTCTTCCCGCAGGTTCTTGTTGGAGGCAGCGATCACCCTGACGTCAACAGAAATCTCTTTCTCCCCTCCCACTCTCATGATCTTGTTTTCTTCCAGGGCCCGAAGAACCTTCGACTGGGCAGAAAGGCTCATATCGCCGATCTCATCCAGAAAGAGAGTCCCTCCGCTGGCTTGTTCAAAATCGCCTTTATGTTGTTTGACAGCCGAAGTGAAAGATCCCTTCTCATGACCGAAAAGCTGGCTTTCTATTAACTCAGGCGGGATGGCTGCACAATTAACTTCTACCAGCGGCGCCCCGGACCGGTGGCTCTGGGCATGAAGCCAGCGGGCAACCAGTTCTTTACCAGTACCGTTTTCTCCGGTGATCAGGACGCGCGCATCCGACGGAGCTACCTTGGTGATCATTCCCCGTACATGCTGAATGGCTTCCGATTCGCCAATGATGTCGTAAGCCTTGTTAACTTTCCGGCGAAGGATCCGCGCTTCGTTGACCAGATTCACTTTATCGACCGCATTGCGAATTGTAACCAGCAGCCTGTTCAGGTCAAGGGGTTTGGCTATATAATCATAAGCCCCTTTCTTCAGTGCCTCCACCGCCGTTTCAATAGTCCCGTGCCCCGAGATCATGATTACCGGGGCTTCAGTGATCTGCAACAGCTGGTTAAGTACCTCCATCCCATCCATTCTCGGCATTTTGATATCACACAGGATCACATCGTAATTCTGCTCGTTCGCCTTTGCGATTCCTTCCATTCCGTCTGCTGCATCATCCACGGTAAATTTTTCATACTCGAGAATCTCCCGGAGCGTGTTCCGTATACTCTTCTCGTCGTCAATAACCAGTATTCGTGCCATATCATCGTATCTTCAGGTCAAAAGTAGTAAAGTTTGGGTACTTTTGCAGCAACACCATCCGAAGGAAAGATTATGAGACGGAATATCCGGGAATCATTCAGCCTGTATTCCTTACTACTGAGCATAGCCTTTGTCTTTACCGCCTTTCTGCCCGCTACTGCCCAGGTCTCTTCCCCTTCACAGCTTCATGATCCCTGGGCTGGCGGACTCAACTCCTGCCAGTTCTGTAACATCGACATCAACCTCGACGGCACCAACGACCTGCTGATATTCGACCGTCATGGAAACCGGATACTGCCATATTTGCAGACCGGATGGGGATTCAGGCCAGCCCCGGAAACGGCCTGTCTCTTTCCGGACCTCCACGACTGGGTCATTACCTCCGATTATAATTGCGACGGGAAAATGGACCTGTTCACGTATTCTCTGGGCGGAGTAAGAATCTTCCAAAACACTTCGGACACTTCTCTAAAGTTCACACTGGTAACAGACATGCTGACATCATACTATTACAATGGTTACGTAGGCATTCTGGTGACGCCGGTCGATTACCCGGCCATTGCCGATATTGATGGGGATGGCGACTTGGATTTGCTGACTTTTTTCGGACTGGGATCCTATATTGAATACCATAAAAACCTTTCCATTGAAAAATATGGGATTTGCGACAGCCTCGATTTCAGACTTGCCGACCATTGCTGGGGCAATTTCAAGGAGAGCGAAGGTTCAAACCGGATCTCCCTCGGGATTGTCTGTCCTTATAAATACTCCGGCGAATTTTCCTGTGCAGGGACGGCTCCCGATGACCCTCCCAAACATACCGGATCAACCATTCTGGCGACTGACCTGAACGGCGATGGGGTCAAAGACCTGCTTCTGGGGGATGTCGATTTCCCTGCGCTGATCTCCCTCATAAACGGAGGGACCCTCGATTCGGCCAATATGATCAGCATGGACACCTTGTACCCTTCTCATAATGTTCCGGTCAACCTCTTTTCTTTCCCGGCTGCTTCAATGGCCGATATGGACCGCGATGGCATCACCGATCTGCTCGTTTCCCCGTTCGATCCCAACCTGACTATATCAGAAAACCGGAAAAGTATTTGGTATTATAAAAACTATGGTACGAACGGACATCCTGACTTCCGGTTTGTCACCAACGAGCTTTTCCAACAAGATATGCTCGATTTCGGATCGGCCAGCTACCCGGTACTGTTCGATCTGGATGGAGACGGTCAGGTTGACCTTCTGACCGGGAGTTACGGAGCCTGGGACTCATCGTGGTACGACCAGGGAATTCTTCACTCTACCTATACCGGAACCGTTACCTGGTTCAGGAATACCGGAAACTCGTTTGATTTTGTCACTGCCGATCTGGGATCAATCGCTTCCCTTTCGTTGCGTGGTGTTTACCCTGCTTTCGGGGATATCACGGGCGACGGTTACCCCGACATGGTGCTTGGCAACAGCGACGGCACCCTCCTTTTTTTCGCCAACAGTGGTGTTTCGCATGATACTCCTGCCTTTTTGCCACCTGTATTCAAGTATATGGGTATTGATGCAGGAGATTACAGCGCCCCACAACTTTTCGACCTGGATAACGACGGGCTTACCGATCTTATCATTGGAGAAAGATCTGGTAATCTGAATTTTTACCGCAACACAGGAACCTTAACGAATCCGGTTTTCACCTTTGTGACCGACAGCCTGGGCAAAATCAATGTCACCAATCCGGCACTATCCTATTATGGGTATAGCACCCCTTGTTTCTTCAGAGACAGCCATGGGAAAACCTGGTTGGTGGTTGGTTCAGAGGAAGGGAAGATCTCCTGTTATCAAGATATCGACAACAACCTTTCCGGAGCTTTCAGCCTGTCGGATTCGCTGCCGGAAATTTTAGGCATATCGACTCTGCCCGAATCCATTGGTTGGCGAACTGCGCCCGCCATCGGTCATATCACCGGTCAGGAAAACATGGATCTGATAACCGGTAATTTCTCCGGAGGGCTGAATTATTTTTCGTCTCACACTAAGCCCGGGGTCATCTCTTCCGCCCCTGCCGTTCTGAAACCGGATTTCATGTTTTCCGTTTACCCCAACCCCGCCAGTAGCTTTTTCAGGATCAGTCTTGGTCATTCCGACTCCGCTACCGATCTGCAGGTGGATATTTTCAACATCACCGGGATGAAGGTTTTCAGTGACCGTTTCTCTGACGGCAAGGCCATCGAAATATCATCACTGACGAACGGTATTTACCTGGTCCGCATTTCAGGGGATAAATCAGGTCCGGTGGTCAAACCGCTGGTGATCGTTCATTAATGGCTGTACAGCACTACCAACTTTTTCCGGAAAACCACCCGGTCATCCCGGTATCCCTTCAAATGGTATACAGCTTCTGCAAGATTCAGACTAATTTCACAGGGATTTGACACCGTCAGGTCCACCTTTTCAGACCATACTAATTGTCCGGTCGAGCTAAAAATCTTTATCCGGTCCACTCCCAGTGAATCGCTTGCTTTCAACCAAAACTTTTCCCGACATGGATTCGGGTAAATGAGGGTCCAATCTGATTCAGGTTCAATTTGTTGTTTGAATACCGTGACTTCTTTACAGGTAATATCATAGTTCATGGTGACGGTATCCATGGCTTTCAGACAAACGGTATAAGTCCCTGGTTCATTGTAAAAATGTAGAAGTTTGATATCATCGGAATAGAAACCATCTCCAAAGTCCCACCAATATTGGTTAGCGCAGATAGACGTATTTTGGAAGGAAACGGCTAACTGGACGCGTGAAAAAGTAAAGTCGGCCGAGGGCATGCAGGGGAAAATGTTCTGGTTTGTTAGCAAGGTACCTCCATACCCGCATACAAATCCCTTCCCAGAAGGGAAAAAGAAGCAACCTCTTAAATGTTCCGTCGTTCCAGAGCTATCTTGTGTCCATGTTACTCCTCCGTTATCTGTCTTAATGATGACACCATTGTATCCAACAGCGTATATCCTGGAGAGATCAATTGCCCATAAGCCTCCCTCAATGTTTGTACTCGTTCCAGAATTCTGAGCTTTCCATGTAATTCCACCATCAACTGTTCTGGCGATGTATCCATTCGATCCTGCTATATAGCCGAGATCTTTGGTAAGGAAATGAATGGCCGTGAGATTTGGTGTGGAATTGCCTTGTAAATAGTTCCAGGTTATCCCTCCGTCCGTCGTTTTGTATACTGTTTTTCCATCTCCGACACAATAACCGGTATCAGCGGTCGGAAAAGAAAACCGGCGCAACCAATACGAGCCTGAAACCTGTTCTGACCAGTTTTCCCCTCCATCCTCTGTACGCCAGATAGCTTCGCCTTGTCCACAGATAAAACCCGTATCGGGGTTCAGGAAGTGTATTCCACGAATGACAAAAGACCCAGGAGGGTTTATCAAAAACCAGGTGTCCCCCCCATCAATTGTCTTCATTATTGTATAATCCCCTGCACAATACCCGGTTTCTCTTGTTGGGAAAGAAATGTCAGTAAATGGTTCATCATTCCCCCAAGAGAAAACCGTTTGCCAAGTTTCACCCCCATTGATGGTCTTAAGCCCCACCGAATTCCCCGACAAGAATCCTGTCATCGAATCGAGAAAACAAATTTTGAGAATCTTACTGGTTGTCGGAATCGGAACCTTTTGCCATTGGGCAAAAGAAACGGCATTTATTACAGAGAAGAGAATGATGAAGTAGTGTTTTTTCATTTAATCTGATTTTGAAGACATAAAAATATAAAAAAAAACATATGGAATATCTTTTATTTCATTCCTCTTTTTCCCTCTCATCGGAAAGAAAAAGTTATCAACAAAAATGGAGTTTTTGTGGAGGAAGGTGGAGAATTGTGGG
>DAONET010000031.1:0-28123 GCA_035403225.1 Bacteroidales bacterium
CGTCAGATGACGGCGGAGCGAAAATCGGCTCACTTGCTCCGTACTTCTGAGTCCAACCGGTCATTATTTCCGAAGCCCGTATCTTTGCCGGGTCTCCGCTTCTTTACTTTTATCCGAAATAAAAATGATCGTTTTTCCTCCATCCAGTATTACCGGGAACAGATCAGCCGTTGAACCAGTGAGTAGTTTTGACTGGGCAGTCTGGGAATGCTGGTTCATAAAGTTCCTCCGGTTTGTCAATGTAGCTTTCTTCATGTTTTTGAGTATCTCGATATTCCGCAAGATACGTTTTTTTCACGAGGGTAAAAAGTTATCCCCCTCCTGAAATTTTCCCTGGTGGGCATAAATCAGCATAATTGGCGATAACGAAAAATTCCGTATCTTTGCAAAAATTAACCCTCCCGTTATTCCTCTTTAACGACCCCGGATTATTCCATCCCTTTCATTGGTTTCTTTGGACTGTCGTTGCTGATTTAATGGCAGTTTTATTCACTACAAATACATTTTATGACATTTGAAAATTTAAATTTAATTGAACCCATCCTCCGGGCCGTGAAATCCGAAGGATACATTACCCCTACTCCCATCCAGGAACAAGCAATCCCCTTTTTACTCAACCGGAGAGATCTGATGGGCTGTGCCCAGACAGGCACCGGGAAAACCGCTGCTTTTGCCATCCCCATCCTTCAGCTTCTTTATGGCAAACGTAAGGCAGAAGGAAAGCGACCAATCAAAGCGCTCATTTTGACCCCGACCCGTGAACTGGCCATCCAGATCGGAGAGAGTTTCGACGCCTACGGCAAATACACCGGTCTCCGGCACACCGTCATTTTCGGTGGTGTTTCACAACATGCGCAAACAACTTCCCTGAAAACCGGCATAGATATCCTGGTGGCCACCCCCGGACGCCTGCTCGATCTGATCGGCCAGGGTTTCATCAGCCTGCAACACCTTGAATTTTTTGTGCTGGATGAGGCCGACCGGATGCTCGATATGGGTTTCATACACGATGTTAAAAAGATCATTGCCAAATTGCCTTCCAACAGACAATCCCTCTTCTTTTCAGCAACCATGCCCCCTGATATCCAAAAATTGGCGCGCACTATCCTGACCGATCCGGTAAGGGTCGATATCGCCCCCATCATCGCTACCGCGGATCTGATCAAACAATCACTGTATTTTGTGGAAAAAAAGGACAAGAAATCGTTGCTGATCCATCTGTTGAAGGATGAATCCATCGAAACCGCCCTTGTTTTCACCCGCACCAAACACGGAGCTGATAAGGTGGCACGCGATTTGGTGAAAGTGGGTATCGGAGCGGCTGCTATCCATGGAAATAAATCGCAGAACGCCCGCCAGGATGCATTAAACAGATTTAAAAATAAGCAGACACGCGTGCTGGTAGCCACCGATATTGCTGCACGCGGCATTGATGTTGACCATCTTTCTGCCGTTATCAACTACGAAATACCGAATATCCCCGAAACATACGTTCACCGCATCGGGCGTACCGGCCGTGCCGGAGTGAACGGTACAGCGGTTTCTTTCTGCGATAAGGAAGAAAAAGTCTTTCTGAAGGATATTTTCAAATTAATCTCCAAGACTATCCCCGTGGTGAAGAACCATCCGTTTGCACCGGAACAGTGCAGATAGCGGATGCCTCATTAAAACCTTTTCACATAACCATGGCAATAAGGCAGGGCGCCTTTATGCTCGTAATAATCCTGGTGATAATCCTCTGCCTTCCAGAAGGTGGAGGCCGGCTTCACTTCCGTCACTACGTTATAGCCTTTCTCTCGGAGAATGCCGATCAGCTTTTCCACTACCTTCCGCTGCTCCTCATTCCGGTAAAAAACGGCCGACCGGTATTGCACTCCCGCATCGGGACCCTGATGGTTCCACTGCGTAGGGTCATGGATCTCGAAGAATAGCCGTGCCAGTTCCTCGTAGGTGATCTGTGCAGGATCGAAAGTCACCTCCACGGCTTCGTAATGTCCTGTTTTGCCGGAACAGACTTCCTCGTAAGTCGGATGGTCCTTATGACCTCCGGTGTACCCCGAGACGACCGAGATTACCCCTTTGGCTTTCTGAAGATAGTATTCCACTCCCCAGAAGCAGCCTCCCGAGAAGATAGCCGTATCCTGCAGGCTCTCTTTCCCGGCAGGGATGAAAACCAGGGAGATCGAGTTAACGCAATGACGGGTGTTTTTCGGGGTAAAGCCTTCGCCGGTGAACACATGGCCCAGGTGTCCTCCGCATTTCGCACAGACAATCTCGGTACGCCTGCCGTCAGCATCCTTTAGGCGTTTCACGGCACCGGGGATCTCGTCATCAAAAGAAGGCCACCCGCATCCGGCATCAAATTTTGACTCGCTCCGGTACAGTGGAGCACCGCATTGTTTGCAAGTATAGGTTCCCGCTTCCGTAAAGTGCTCATACTGCCCTGTAAAGGGCTGTTCCGTTCCTTTTTTCAGGATGACCTGTTCTTCTTCAGGGGTCAGTTTCCGATATTCCATGGTACCTTGTTTTTGTTTCTGCGCACACCCGGAAAGAGAAGTTATAATAATCAACGTCAATATGTTACAAAATTTTGCAGACATCTTTTCTCGTCTTTCCCTTAAAACGCTCCTTCCATCGATACGGGTATTCCAAAGATACGCGTTCCGGAAAAGATGTCCGGTGATTATGCTTGTGATTTGCGAGAAAAGTGATAATTTTACCATAAAGATTGGATTTTGTGGTTATTGTAAAATCACCCCTTTCCGGGGTAGCTCCAATCCTTGTTGTTTTCGTGACCACTTATTTTGGACGGATGTACCTTAAGACAGAGAGATGCACCAGTCCTGAAGAAGTAAGAGAGGTGGGCATTGAACGGACCAGCGCGAGTTTCCCACTCAAGAAGTTCGCCTCTTACAACCATACCGTGAAAATAATTTGTGGTTGATACAAGAAAACAAAGCGTTTATCGTTAACTATCATAATGTCCTAAAGCAGGAGTGTCTTAAAATGAAAATGCGTGAAATAAGAAAGGTTTACTACAGTTTCATATTTTGCTGTCTGAAGATACTGTTGCTCAGTGTTATCCCCTTTGTTATCGTAGACTGTCTGAGAATATTTTTTGATTTAGGCCGGTGGATCGTGATACCCGGATTGATTGTTGCCCCGCTGATCCTGTTGTTTGCCGGTTCTTTTCTGAGTGTAAAATGGTTAATCAGAACGATAAAAAAGTCAGATCAATACTATGTGATCCGTAAAATTGCCATCAGAAATATTTTCATCGGAAATTCCGGATTCTGGAAATTTTTTCAGAATAAGCGATTGATGAACAGTTCGGAATTCATCGAAAGTTACCAAAAACTTGAAAATGCCAAATTAGATGATGAGCCTTATATCCCTGAAGTATTTGTGATCCGGTATTCAAAATTCAAGGTATTGATCATTCCGTTCCTGGTTGCCCTTTTGCTTGGTCATTTTTTCTATCATTATCCACTCATTTTATTGTCGGTCGTTGGCATCATCTTCCTGGGGACTTTCCTGTTTTTCAGACGGCTTTTTTCGAACGAAAAAGTATTGTTATCCATTGATCGATCCGGAATAACTGTTAAAGGTTTCTTTATCTCCTGGGAAAAAATCGATAAAAATAGTGTATCCCTGGTAATATATTTCGGGTCGCCGTTTTCGTATTTTACCTTTGATTATTTCGAAGGGAAAAGAAGGGTTTCCCAAAAGGTTATGATTTATTTTGCTGATGTGAACAAATGGAAGTTCGATTCTCTTTTAGACCTGTTCATCACCCGAAAGATAAAACCGGCCATCAGCCTTTGAAGAAGGGATCCCCTCCCTCTTTCCACACCCTGTCAGATAGATTTTCTACCTTTGCTGTCTTAAATCCCTTGTATGAAAAAGATCCTTGGAATAGGCAGCGCGCTGGTCGATATCCTGATCCGACTTCAGGATGATGCTGCCCTGGTGCAACTCGGACTTCCCAAAGGCAGTATGCAACTGGTAGATCAGTCACAACGTGACTCTATTCTTTCCGTATTTGAAGGCTTCACGAAGAACCTGGCAGCCGGCGGATCGGCGGCCAACACCATCCATGGCATCGGCAAACTGGGAGGCCCGGCCGGGTTCATCGGCATCATCGGACAAGACAAGCTGGGGGATTCCTTTGTCAACGACATGAAAAATGCCGGCGTGGAAGTGCATATTTTGCGCAGCCCCACCCCTACCGGCTGTGCCACCACGCTCATTTCCCCCGATTCCGAGCGAACTTTCGCCACGTATCTCGGCGCTTCCAGCGAATTAAGTCCGACCCACCTGGAAACCTTACGTCCTATCTTCGCTCAATATGACATCTTCCATATTGAAGGATATCTTGTTTTCAATCAGCTTCTTACAGAAGCAGCCATCAAAATGGCCAAAGAAGCCGGGCTGTTAGTATCCATCGATTTAGCCAGCTACAATGTGGTGGAAGCTAACCGCGATTTCCTGCATCGGATAGTACGAGACTACGTAGATATCGTCTTCGCCAACGAAGAAGAGGCGCGTGCTTTTACCGGGAAAGAGCCCGAAGAAGCCCTGGCGGACATCAGCCATCTGGCTTCCTGGGCGATCGTCAAAACCGGCAGCAAAGGCTCGCTGATCCATCACAACGGCGTCACCTGCCGTATCGGGGTCATACCGGTCACGCCGGCCGATACTACCGGTGCAGGCGATTTATACGCATCGGGTTTTCTTTACGGAATGGCCAACGGGTTGACCCTGCAGCAATGCGGTGAATTGGGCGCGCTGCTTGCCGGAAAAGTGATTGAAGTGATGGGCGCCAAAATGGATGAAGCCCGGTGGACGGAGATCAAACAGACAGGACAAGGCCTGAACAGTTAATTATCCATCGATTTCTCCAGCATCTCGCGGTCTTCGGTGGATAGATGAGGACAATCGAGAAGCGCTTTATTCATTACTTTCTTATAGTCTTTGAGGAACTTCTCGTCGTTTTTCTTATCACCGTATTTCGCCATGAATTGCTCATTGAGGGTGGTCATCTCCTCCTGAACTTTGATACGGGCCGTGCTGAGGCTGTCGATGCGGGTAGAATCGTTACCATCCATGGCAGTTTGTAACTGATTTTGAATATCGATAAACCGGCACATGGCATCGGCGATAGGCTCGATCGATTTTTTCAGTTCCTTGTTGCCGCTGCAACCCGTTAACAGGATCCCTGCCATGATCCCTGCCGTTAAGAGTACTTTCCTGATGATCATTTCGTGGAATTTAGGAAACAAAAATAAAGTTTTTCGGGTGCAGTGAAAAAATCGGAGCAGGTATCTTTATTAACAATCCATACAAATCCAACCTTTTCATCAGGAACGTACAGTTCATCCGTTCCTCGTATCTTTGCATCATGAAACCCGTAACCATCACTGCTCCGGTTGGCTCGTGGGAGTCGCTCATGGCAGCCATCAACGCCGGAGCTGATTCCGTTTATTTTGGTATCGGCACGTTGAATATGCGAGCCCGGTCGTCGGTGAATTTCACCTTGCGCGATCTGGTCCGTATCTCCCGTACCTGCCGGAAATACGACATCCGGTGTTATCTCACCCTCAACACGGTGATCTACGATACGGAGATGAAAGAGATGCGTAAGATCGTCGATTCGGCGAAGAAAAACGGAATCACGGCCATCATCGCATCCGATCAGGCCGTAATCCAGTACGCTTTTTCCGTGGGGATGCCGGTGCATATGTCGACACAGGCCAATATTTCCAACATCGCAGCCGTGAAATACTGGTCATCATTTGCCGACGTGATGGTCACCGCTCGCGAACTGAGCCTGGAACAAGTTGCCGCTATAACCCGTCAGATCCGGCGCCAAAAGATCAAAGGCCCATCGGGTAACCTCGTTCAGATTGAAGCGTTTGCCCACGGCGCTCTGTGCATGGCCATCTCCGGGAAATGCTACCTCAGCCTCGACCAGTATAATTCCTCCGCCAACCGCGGCGCCTGCTATCAGTTGTGCCGCCGCCCCTACCGCGTTACCGACATGGACGGTGAGTTCGAACTGGCTGTTGACAACCAATATATCATGTCGCCGAAAGACCTGTGTACCATCGGCTTCCTGGATAAAGTGATCGGGGCCGGCATCTCTGTCCTGAAGATCGAAGGCCGCGGTCGAAGCCCCGAATATGTCTGTACCGTGGTGAAATGCTACCGCGAAGCCGTGGAGGCTGTTCTCGACGGAACATTCTCCCCTGCCCTAGTGGAAAAATGGATGAAACAACTTGAACAGGTCTATAACCGAGGCTTCTGGGACGGCTACTACCTGGGCCGCCGGATGGGAGAATGGACTACCCAACATGGTTCCATCGCCACCCGACACAAAGAGTACGTCGGAAAAATCACCAATTACTTCACGAAGCTCCAGGTAGCGGAAATCAAAATGGAATCAGGAGAATTGGCGCCGGGCGATCATATCTTTATTCAGGGTTCCACCACCGGTTCCGTCGAAATCACCATCCCGGAAATCAGGGTTGATCTGAAACCGGTAGAAAAAACTACGAAAGGCGACCGCTGTTCTATTGAGATCCCGATGTTTTTACGCCGGGCCGACAAAGTCTATCGAATTATCGAACAAGCATAACATTACCATATCATCCTGCTTTATGTTATCCAACATACACACCCACACTAATTTGAGCGATGGCTCGCAACCGGCTGAAGATTATATTCAATCAGCCCTTGCTGCCGGTTTTACCAGTATCGGATTCACCGACCATTCTCCCTTGCCTTTTGAAAACACTTTTGCTTTACGGGAAGAAAAAGTTCAGGAATACTGTGATCTGATCCTGAACCTGAAGAAGAAATACGAAGGCCAGATTGATGTATTACTGGGGATGGAAGTGGATTACGTTCCGGAAGTCGGTCATTCGCCGGCTTGGTTTCGCGAACATTTCCCGCTGGATTTCATTATCGGATCGGTTCACCTGGTGAAAAACCAGGAGACGGGGCAACGCTGGTTCATTGACGGGCCGCTGCGTCAAAGTTATGATGACGGACTGCAAAAGGTTTTCCGGGGCGACATCCGCCTGGGAGTCACCACCTATTACCGGCAGATCATCGGGTTGGTGAAGCTCTTCAAACCCGATATCGTCGGACACCTTGATAAGATCAAAATGCACAACCAGGGACGATATTTCCGCGAGGAGGAGCCCTGGTACGTTGCCCTGACCGAGGAACTGCTTACCGTCGTTGCTGAAGCGGGTTGTGTGATCGAAGTGAACACACGCGGGATCTATAAAAAACGGTCCGATACCACGTTCCCCGGCCCTGATATTCTTCGCAAAGCTTATGCCCTGGGTATCCCGGTCACCATTGCCACCGACGCGCACAAACCCCCTGAAATCGCCCTCTGTATGCCCGAAGCCGCCACTATCCTGAAACAGGCGGGTTACACTTCGCAGCAAAGACTGACGGCTACGGGATGGAAAGAAGAATCGCTGTGAGTGGAAAACGCACAGCGATCCGACACGATGGACGCTGTGTTGCGATTCCTCAGAAGGGGAAATCCTCTTCCTTTTTCTTCTCTGCCGGTTTAGCCGGCGCTTCTTTGAGTGGTTTTTCTGCGACCTGATGTACCGCGAGGGGTTCGACGATAATGGCCGGACCGGGATCAGCAGGACAAATATGCTCACAGGCACCGCAACCGATACAGATTTTTTCGTTGACCTGCGGGATGGTCAGACCATCCAGGTAAGGAACCATTTCGATGGCTTTGGTAGGACAATGTTCCGAGCAGGCACCGCAATCGGTTTGAAAACGCGGCACCACACACAGGTTTTTGGTGAATTTCGACAGCCCGATGCGGGTGACATGTTTTTGTTCCACGGTGAGCGTATGCAGCGCTTCCGTCGGACACACCTGGGAGCAAGCGACACAATCGTAATTGCAAAACCCTGATTTAAAATCCATCCGTGGCAGGAAAAGACCATCGAACCCAAATTCGAAAAAAGAAGGCTGTAATACTTTCGTCGGGCAGGCGGTCACACACAGATGGCAAGCGGTACAGGCTGTTGTGAACTGCTGCAGACTCAGCGATCCCGGAGGGGTAGCGGGAACCGGCCGGCGGGGTTTGCCTTCCGCTTTTCCCTGTGCCCATACATGGTTGGCAACCAGCACGCCTGCCAGCGTCGTGAGGCCGGCCGTTGTCTGCTTCATGAACTTCCGCCTCGAAGGATCCGTTTCCGGGTGATGCGGCTTTTTCCAGGCAAACGAATAGGAGATGCTGTTGCTCCGGCAGGCCCGCAGGCAGTTGTAACACGCCACGCACCTCGAAAAATCGAGCTCTTTTGATTTCTGATCAATGCATCCGGCCTTGCATTTCCCGGCACATAACCCACACGAGCTGCATTGATCGTGGTCGATACGGATCCGGAAAAGAGAAAAACGCGAAAGAAGGCCCAGGAACGTCCCGACCGGACAGATGGCGTTGCAGTACCACCGGCCTTTGAAAAGTGCCAGAAACACGATCGCTGCAAAGATAACGGCCGCATAGATCAGCGCCGGGGTAGAGAATATTTCCGTATCGATCGGGTAGAGGGAATAGTTGTTGAACTGTTTCAGGATCCACACCACGAGGTTGTTCGCATAGCCGACAGCCGGGCGGAACAGGTCGGAGAAAATTTTTCCCGCGAAGCTGTATGGGTCTAACAGGTTGAGGACAAAAAGACTGCCAAAGAAAACCGGGATCACGGTCAACGCCAGTAAGCAGTATTGCACCCACCGTTGGGGTTTCATGAAATGAAACCGTTTCTTCCCTTTGATCCCTGAGCGGACCCGGATAACCAGGTCCTGTAACGTCCCCAGCGGACAGAAGAAGGAACAATAGACCCTTCCGAAAAGCAATGTAAGCAGGAGAATGAATATACACCCGAGAGAAGCCGCCGTGACAAAATGAAACAACGTGATGGCGGAAGGGATGAACTGGAACAAAAGAATGAGCCGGGTGAGTTCATGGGTCAGCTTTCCGGAGAGACCGATGAAAAGCCATAAGATCAGAAAAAAAGAAACCAGCGAGACAACAACACGAAGTGGTTTCAGGGCAGATTGTCGCATGTTAAGGAAGTTTGACACGGTTAATGGAAAGTTTAGTCAGATCCATCACCCCGATTTTAGCCTGGTCAGCCATCCGCAGGTAGGGTAAGGTGCCCGGTTCTACGCCGAAAAGTTTGGCAGAGGCAGCATCGGCCGCTACCATGTCGCGCGAAAGGATCATGGAACCTTTAAGGTCCACATCTTCCACGGAAACGCCGCGGGGCCCACGCCGCATCAACACCCGGTAAGCATCAACCACGTTAAGGTCGGGTTTACGCACCGGCGCGAAGTCAACAATACACTGGTGCAAATCGTTACGGTGCCAATACTGGCGATCCCACACCACCCCCATCAGGTTCTTCATCGAAGCGGTCACCTTCGTCGTGCTATGGTTTTTCAGAATGGGAACATTGATGAAGACATCACTGCTAAGGATCAGTTCATGGACTTTGACATTTTTCAGTTTCTTGCCGTTTTTCACCTGCACCAGCTGGTAATTGGCTTCCGTGTTACCCGGAACGATCTTACCGCCGCCATCCTTCACTGCCTTTTCGATGCCACTGTTTTTATAACATTTCGCCCAGTTATCACAAGTATTGTCGAACACGTACACCGCTTTCGCTCCTGCTGCGAGGCAACGTTGGATGATGTGCCTGACCAGATCGGGATTGGTACAACCGGCTCTTTCAGGGGGCACATCCCAGCCGATATTAGGTTTGACCACCACCGTTTGCCCTCTTTTCACGAAGGCAGTGATGCCACCCAGGGATTCTATTCCCTTATCAAACATGACTGCGGGACTGTTTCCTTTTACCGCTACCAGGTCGTACAGCGCAGGTGGTAACGGAGAAACAGAAGCCTCCGGAAAGGATTTTCCGGCAAATAAGTCACTTGTCTCTCCCAATGCCAGCGCAGCTCCAACGGCAAGGCTTTTTCTGAAAAAATCTCTCCGGTCCATATCAGAATGAATTTGACCATAAAAGTAATAAAAACGCGGATAGGGATTTTTAGTACTTTAGCGGTCGAGTCGTATTAACCGTTTGATCAGCCACGAAACCATCGAGAATATTCTTGCTGCCACGAGGATCGAGGAGGTAGTAGGAGATTTTGTTTCCCTGAAACGCCGCGGGGTAAACCAGCTCGGGTTATGTCCTTTTCATAATGAAAAGACACCCTCGTTCACGGTATCGCCGGCGAAAGGGATCTATAAATGCTTCGGATGCGGCAAGGCAGGCAACGCGGTCAACTTCATCATGGAGCATGAGCACTTCACGTACCCGGAAGCGCTCCGTTACCTGGCCCGCAAATACAACATCGATATTGAAGAGGAGGAACAGACTCCCGAGATGAAGCAGGAGCTGAGCGAGAAGGAGAGTCTTTTCAACCTGAACCAGTTTGCTCAGCAATATTTTACCCGGATACTTTTCGAGACCGAAGAAGGCAAGGCCGTGGGGCTCAGTTACTTCAGAGAACGCGGAATCCGCGATGACATCATTCGTAAGTTCCAACTCGGTTTCAATCCCGATCCCTGGGATGCGTTTTCACAACATGCCTCGAAGGAAGGCTACCAGCGCGAATTTCTGGTCAAGAGCGGGTTGTCGCTGGAGAAGGAAAACCGGTTGTACGACCGGTTTCATTCCCGGGTTATCTTCCCCATTCACAATGCTTCGGGGCGGGTGACCGGTTTCGGGGGACGTATTCTTACTTCGGATAAAAACAGGCCGAAATACGTCAATTCGCCCGAATCGGAGATCTACAACAAAAGCAAATCGCTTTATGGCATCTACTTCGCCCGTAACGCGATCATTTCCAAGGAAAATTGCCTCCTGGTAGAAGGATATATGGATGTCATCTCGCTTCACCAGGCCGGGATCGAGAACGTGGTCGCTTCATCCGGCACCTCGCTCACTCACGAACAGGTCAGGCTGATCCAGCGATACAGCCCGAACATCACGATCCTGTATGACGGCGATCCCGCAGGGATCAAAGCCTCGATGCGGGGAATCGATATGATTGTAGAAGAAGGGATGAACGTGAAGATCGTCCTTTTTCCCGAAGGTGATGATCCCGATTCGTTTGCCAGAAAACACCATCCGGCGGAAGTGGAAGAATTTATCCGGGCCAACTCGGTTAATTTTATCCTTTTCAAGACCAAACTCCTCATCGGGGAAACCAAAGGCGATCCCATTAAAAAGGCCGCCCTCATCAAAGAGATCGTACAGACGATTTCCCTCATCCCCGATGGCATCACCCGCAGCCTGTACGTCAAGGAATGTTCGTCGATGATGGACGTCACCGAGCAGGTACTCTTCAACGAGATCAACAAACTCCTGCGAAAACGCATCAACAAGGCGATCAGCGAACCCGGTAAGCCGGAGGAAGCCATCCCCGAAGAGACGGTATATCCGGCGCCGCCCCAGCCCGAACCCGACATGGACTCCGACGAATCACAGGAATCGGAGATCATTCGGTTGTTGCTGAAACACGGGGAAAAGATCATCACGGTCACTTCCCGGGAAGAAGACGGGACTGAGGAGCCTCGGGAAATTTCCGTGGCACGCTACCTCATCTATGATATCTTTTCCGATGATATCTTCTTTGATAATCCCAAATACCAGAAAGTATTTACCGAGTACCGCACCCTGGTCGAAAAAGGCATCGCAACAGGGCAGGAACATTTCCTCAATCACCCTGACCCGGATATCTCATCCACGGCCATCCGGTTTATCATGGATCCGTACACACTGAGTCCCAACTGGGAAAAGAATAATATCCCGATCAAACTGGAAGAGACCCGGCTGGAACTGATCAACACCAAGGCCTTAATGACCTTTAAGGTGAAGAAACTGGACAAGCGGAAGCATCAGATCGCCCATCAATTAAAAGAGACGGAAGACATTGATCAGGCCCAGGCCCTGCAGCGCGAATACTTCGAACTGGATCAGCTCAGCAAGTACATTCATCACACACTGCTGGGCAGGGACGTGATCTGAAAGGGTATTGCGGTTACTTCGCCAGGAAGATCACTTCCTGCAACCGCGGATCGTTCCAGTTATCCATCAACACTTTAAAAGCGCCGTAAACCGCTGGATCCATGGTCCGTTTCCGGATGGTGATTTCTTTTTTGATCACGATCTTTCCGGCTTCTTTCTTTAGTTCATATACGAAGGTACCGGCGGCGTTGGAGAGGCTGATCTCATCTTCCGGACTGAACAACAAGAGGTTATCCGGCACTGAAAGGGTCAGGGACAGAGATTCGGAAACCGGGAATCCCACTTCAAACGGAGTATTCCGGTAAGAAGGAAGGCGTTTGATGCCCCAGCTTTCAACCCCGTTGGTAAGAACGGGAAGCGTGAACCTCCGCAGCATCGTGTCTTTCTTCAGCGCATTCTCTTTTTTAAGCTGATAGGTGAATTTTGCCACTTCCGGAGCCGCCTGCGAGAGTTTTGCTTCACCAAGGTCTTCCCCGTTGATTCCGCCCGAGAACCATTTTCTGGCCTTCTCATTGTCGCGTTTCAAGGTATATACTGGATTCACGGGACCGGCAAGCGAGGCGGTAAGTTCTCCGGTGAGGGTGTTCTGATCGTTGATAAAGAGGTTCCCCGAGAGAGATATAACCGCTTCCTGCATATCCGTGCGGGTTCCGGTCACAGTGCCGTCATCGTTGAGGGTCACGAACACTTTTCCCGGAAGGGAATGAGAGAGATCTTTGCTGTTGATGGAAGACACCGACAGCCACATGGGTTCGGCCCCGGGGATGACTGCTTTCACGATGATATCTTCGATGCCGTAGAGATCGGCTGTTTTCTCCTGGTATCTGGATGCATTCTGGACCGCTGCAGGCCAGGCGGGAATTCCTGCCTGACGGAGCAAAGCAGTGAGCAGGACCGCTTTTTCGGCTAAAGTTCCGTAGTTACCCATCCATACCTGCTCGGGGGTGCGGAGCCTGAATCCGGTGTACCTCAAAGGTATCCAATTGATGTTGAGTTCATTGACCACCTTTTCCTGAATTTTCAGGGCCAGGGACGATTTATCCTTCGTGTCAACAACCATTTTATCGATCATCTGTTTCATGTCGGCCGATACCGTGTATTTAAAGGCAGGTTGCGCGATGAACGATGACCAGGCAGCAGTAGCATCGGTTCCGGTGGTGAATACCAGTCGCGGGCAGGTTTCATAACCACCCGGCTGATTTTCTTCGGGAGAGATCGCGGGGATATTTTTAAAGTTCCACGTGAAAACATTGAAATTTCCTTCGGTGGACTTTTTCGGTTCCGACTTGAAATTGAATAGATTATACGACAATTTCTGCTGTTCGGGAACCCGTATTCTGATGGTAAGTGACTTCACGGGTTCGTATTCGGAGATCATTTCGTTCCCCGATAAAGCGGGATAAAAACCTTTCTCGGAACGGATGGTGTAATCGAGGCTGATCACGGCATTCCGTTCGAGGGCTGTATGGGTAATGACCATCTCGCGTAACATGTTGAATTCCGGCGCATTGGAAGCAAATCCGGGCAATACTTCGTTGAACGCGTTGGCTGGTCCTTTCACCTGTTTTCCATCGGCCATGGTGGTGACCGCCTTATTGATGGTTAATTTCTGATACTGAGGATTATATATTACGAATGTTTCTCCATAAAGGCTGTTGAATGACCGGTAGGTCAGCAGTTTTTGCTCCTTGGAAAAGTGATAGATCATGCTTCCGTCGGGGTTCAGGGTATATTCTTTCACCAGGGAAAGATAGACCGCATCACTGTTTTTTTCGTCCTGTGAAAAGGCCTGAGAGGTGATTAGAAGCGCCAGTATGGCCAGTGGACAGAATATCTTTTTCATCGACATTACTTTTGAGTATTAGCGTTAGTATTTAAAGTTCCCAGAATAACAGGTTGTTCGGCGAACCGGTTTTGAGCTTCCACTGCCTGGCGGAATTCAGGCCAGTCGGCGGCCTCGTATAACCGTTTCCCATAAACGGCTTTCACGTTATATGCCAGCATGTTGCCGTTCAGGGTGTACCCTCCTTCAAAGGAAACGGCGGTGCCTTGGGTGACCGCTTTTTCGGGAATTCTGACGGGGCGGGCGTTACGGGGAAGTTCGATGGTTTCGGAAATCTCGACGAGATGAGAACACCTGTCGCGGAATGCATATTGGCGATCTTTCAACCCGGTATCGAAGGAGAGGTGTGATTGATAGTTTTTAAACACCTGAGCAGCTGTCACGGGAGTAAAGACCATCATTCCACCGGAAACAACAGCATCGCCGGGAATGACATAACTGATACTGATCCGGACCGGACCGGAAATATAATCGAACGGATCGGAAAAACCGGTGGCTGTTACTTTTGCTTTCGGGTTGATCTTCATGATCTCTTTTTCCAGGTTGGCTTTCCACTGATCGGGTCGTGAATTACGAAGGAGCGATCTGACAGTGGCATCCGACTGGCCTTCGGCGGTGATCTCAACGGTTCCGGTCAGGGTGCCGTTTTCCGATAACCGGGCATGTCCGGAGATGCGGATGTAATGATTTTCAGGGGCAGAAAGAGGAGTAGTAGCCAGGTCAGCACCTTCGGGAACTCCCATCAGGTATTGCTGCTGTTGTTCTGCGCTGGACCAAAGTTCCCGGAGAAACGGCACCCAGGTGGGATCCAGCAGGTGATACTTCCCATCCCTTAGTTTGACCACGGTGACACAATGGTTGAATTGGTCAGCCGGGATATAATCGATCCGTGACCCTGCCATGGTCATGGCAGGATATGATTTGAAACCGGCTGCACGAAGCATCGTGATCAGCATGCCGGCTTTGTCTTTGCATACTCCACAACGATCGGCAAAGGTCATAGCGCCCTTGTGAAGAGTAAAGCCTTCACCATCTCCCATGGAGATGCCGGAATAGCGGATCTCATCGCCGCACCAGTGAGTGAGTCGTGATACCGAATCCATCTCATTGCGGGCGCCTTTCAGAATCTGATTTACTTTTGCTTTGATTTCAGGGGTGGATTCAAAGCTTCCGAAATCTTCGTTCACGCTAAAGAACCAGGTTGATTTCACGTACCAGTCGGGACTTGTCGAAAGCAAAAGTTTCGGAGCGACATCGCTCATGGCAACCATCCGTGATTCACTCTTCAGTGGCTTCAGCATTCTTCCGGTGAAGGTGTACACCGTTTTATCACCTTCGATCCAGCTGGAAGTCTGCACGGCGCCGTTATAAAACTGGTACTGCAGTCTTTTGGTGGCGGGAACTTTCACGCGGTAGACCTTTTCCACGATCGGGTTTGATCCGAAGAACTCCACGATATCGTAAAAATGTCCTTTCATGGGCGGGATATATTTATCTTCTTCGTCCTGCTGTAGCAACGCGTAGGTAAATCCCTTCCGGAACATCACCACCTCCACGGCATCGCCGGGTTCCAAACGTCCGATCTCCACCATCTTCTCCCTGGCGCCCCAGTAAATAGCCCGGGCCGGAGCCGGGTAATCAAAAAGGTGAGAGAGGTCTTTTTCCATCACCGTACCATCATTCCGGTGAATGATAACCTTGCGGATCTCAACATACGCAGACTGGGGGTCGTAGCCGAACTTCACGATGTTCAGGTTCATCGCCCCTCTGGCAGTCAATGCTTTGGTTAGTGTGTGAACGGTCACGTACGTGAGGCCGGATTCCTGCATATCCACACTCATGCTGTCGAAAACAACCAGCTGGTCATCACCTGGAAAAGACGAAGCATCGCCGGCTTTCGCCAGGGCTTCTTTCACCGGGTCGGAAGCAAATGCCCCGGCCGCAGTAATAACGAACGACAATAGTAATATGATTACTCTTTTCATCATTTTGTAGTATTACATAGTTAGATACATAATTATTCTTGTGAAAAACGGAAAATGTTACCAGCCATCACTGTTCCCGGGAAATATCAATACAGACATGATGAAGAGCCGGTTTCCCTCCCAGTTGCATTTTTTTCACGTAAATGACCAGGGGAACAACCGATTCATCTTTCCTGACGATCCTGATCTTGTTTCCCTGGGGAAGGTTTTCGCCCGCCATCCTTCGCTGTGAGTTACTGATCGTCAGTTCCCGGTCTTCCGGATGAATAAATTTCATAATATCATCCAGGGCTGGCGGGACTTCCTCATCATGATTAAATCCCAATATCCTTTTAGCTTCACCATTAAAAAACAGGAAATGGTCACCCTGGAGGATGGTGATGCCGACCATGGAGTTATCAACGAGTTCGGCGTACATTTCAATCAATTCCTGCTTTTCTTTCGTGCGTTGTTCAATGAGTTCCAGGAGTTTTTTCTGATACTTCCTGTTCTGGATCTCCAGTCTGCGCTGGTTGGCCCCGATCTCGATGATCATCATGGTCTGTTCGAGGTCGATCGGTTTTACCAGATAGCCGTATGGCTTGATGTCGATGGAGCGTTCATAAACCTCCTGCGAGCTCTGTCCGGTTACAAAAATGATCCCGCAATCGAATTTCTGGGTAATCTTTCGGGCCGTTTCAATGCCATCGCATTTACCACGGATGTTGATATCCATCAGTACGATCTCGGGCTCCTTACCCTGATCCTTGAGTTCCTGGAGTTCCTTCAGGCAAACATCGCATTTGGTCGACATACCCAATACAGAATATCCGGATGCTTCCAACTGTGTCTTTAAACCCATAGTGATGAGGAGCTCATCTTCAACGATATATAACGTAACAGGTTTCATCGCGTACTTTTTGGTGTTCTGATCATTTTCAGCATATTGATCTCTTTCTCTTCAAGAAATCTCCATTCTCCGCGGGGCAAATTCTTTTTGGTAAGGCCCGCAAAGACAACCCTGTCGAGTTTTGTCACTTTGTATTCCAGTTTCTCAAAGATCCTTCGCACGATCCGGTTCTTTCCCGAATGGATCTCAATGCCTATTTGTTTCCGGTCGGTTCCTTCATCTACGTATTCGGCGCTATCAACCTTAATAAAACCATCATCCAGATCCACTCCCTCCCTGATCTTTTTCAAATCGTTATGTGTCAGCGGACTGTCGAGGAAGACATGATAGATCTTCCGGATACCGTACCGGGGATGAGTCAGTTTTTTCGCCATTTCGCCGTCGTTGGTGAATAGCAGCAATCCCATGGTATTCCTGTCAAGGCGACCCACCGGATACACTCTTTCCTTGCAAGCTCCCCGGATCAGTTCCATCACCGTTTTCCGTTTCTCGGGATCATCGGAAGTGGTGATGTAACCCTTGGGTTTATTCAGGAGGATGTACACCGGTTTCTCCATCCGGAGGACACGGTCGCCGCACTGGACTTTATCGAGGGGGGAGATCTTGGTTCCCAGTTCCGTCACTACTTTCCCATTCACTTTTACCGAGCCGGTGGTAATGAGAATATCAGCTTCACGCCGTGAACAGACTCCCGAATTTGAAATGAATTTATTGAGCCGTATCGTCGTTTCTTCCGGTTGGATTTCCTCCGGTTTCTTTCTCCTGTTTTTTTCCATCATTCGTTCTTTTCAAAAGGTGGTTTTATTTTCACTCCGTCATATCTTGTCTCTACTCCTCCTGAGTACGTGATGACCAGGAACAGGGTGCCGTCGTAATTAAACTGGTTCCAGTTCCCTTCCCTGCTTCCCATCACATAGGTGCCTTCTTCACGGATCTTCCCGTTATCCCAATACCAGGTATGTTTCCCGTCGGGCAGGTCATCGATGTAATTTCCCGTGTAACTCAGGGTGGTGTCAACCCTTCCTTCGACCGGGGTCAGGTAAAACTCCTGCCACCAGCCGGTTCGTAATCCATCCCGGTAGGATCCTTTGTAGAAAAAATCCCCCGTCGTCATGATCCACGGGCCATCTTCTTTCCCATCCAGGAACTCCCCTCTTTCAATCAGGTTGCCGTTTTCGTCATACTCTTCCGACAATCCGTCCTGAACCCCTTTATAATACGATTCTTCCCGCATCAGCTGTCCGTTCGGGAAATACCATTTCCAGGTTCCGTCGGCTAAACCGGTTTCCGTGTACCTTCCGGTCTGTTCCATTTTTCCGTCGGGATGATAAAACTTCCATTCCCCTACCCGCTTCCCGTGATCGTACCTTCCTTCGGCCCGCAAGGAACCGTCGGAATAAAACTCTTTCCACGGACCATCTTTGCATCCTTCCTCCAACATAATGCCTTCTCCGATCAGGTTGCCGTTATGATACTCCGCCGACTTGGTAATCGTACCGTCGGGAGAATAATCACGTTTCACCCCTTCCGGAACACCATCCCGGTACATGGTCGTTGACTTGATCTTCCCATCAGGGTAGTACTCATTGACAACCTGCAGCTTCCGGATCTCCGACGCATCGGCCTGTTCTATATCATTCACGTATTTGACCACTCTGATCAGATCGCCGTTCTCCGTGTAGTCTTTGAAATAGCCGTTCTTTTTGTCATCCTTGTAAGTTCCTTCTCCCTGAATTTTTCCATTGGGATAAAAAGTCATCCAGGTTCCCTGCTTCCGGTTGTTCTTGTCCCGACGGTTCACTTTCAACCTGTCGGTGACAAAGCCTCTTTTGTATTCCGTGACGGTGATGATATTCCCATCGGGCGAATATTCCCGGCCAATACCATGTGATAATCCTTTTACGAACGGAATCTCCGCTTTCAGGGTTCCATCAGGAAGATAATAACGCGTCCATCCCTCTTTTACATCGTTGACAAAGTTCTCTTTGATCGTCTCCTTGTCCAGGTAAGAAGTTTTGATACCGTTTTTCTTCCCGTTTTTATAGGATATTTCCAGGACCGGGTTTCCAACTTCATTATAAAATTTCCAGACGCTGTCGAGTTCAAAATTCTTCCGGTTCCCTTCCGATTTCAGTTTACCGTTTTCGAAATAGGATTTCCAATAACCATCCGGCTTACCCTCGCGCATAGTCCCTTCGCTTGAAAGCACACCGGTTTGGTAATAGAATTTCTGGTAGCCGTTCATTTTCACGGTATCCTGCCCTGCCAGGAAGGAACAATGAAAAGCAAGCCATGCAAAAACGGTTATCAGAATAGTACGACTCATAGTTTTAATATCTGTACATCAAGCTTATCATGCAGAAAGTTCCAACATTTTCAGAATAGGTTTTTTCGCTTTTTCCATCAGTACCGGATCCAGAAGTATCTCGTTCGTTTCTTCTTTCAACACGTGGAGAATATTTTCCAAGGTACTCATCTTCATATATTTACAATCATTACACGAGCAAGTTTGATCGGCAGGAACGATGATAAACTCTTTATCCGGTGAGTTTTTCTTCATTTGATGAAGAATACCCGTTTCTGTCGCCACGATAAATTTTCGGGCCGGATCGCTCATGGTATATTTCAATAAAGCTGTTGTCGATCCTATATAATCAGCCATTTCCAAGATAACGGCTTTGCATTCTGGATGTGCAATCAGTTTAGCATCAGGATGTTGTATTTTCAAATTAACGACCATTTCTGTTGTCAGCATATCATGTACCTCACATGAACCATTCCATAAGAGCATGTTACGTCCCGTCATTTTATTCACCCAAGCGCCGAGATTCCGGTCGGGGGCAAAGATGAGGGGTTGATCGGCAGGAAACGACTGAACAATTTTTACGGCATTACTGGAAGTGCAGATCACATCGGATAAAACTTTTACTTCTGCCGAGCAATTGATGTAAGAAATCACCTTATGGCCGGGATGAGCGTCCATAAACTTTTTCAAGTCATCAGCAGGACAGGAATCGGCCAGTGAACATCCTGCATTCATGTCGGGTATCAGCACTTTTTTGGATGGATTCAGTATCTTCGCTGTTTCCGCCATAAAATGAACGCCGGCGAAAAGAATGATGTCTGCTTGTGTTTTATACGCTTCCTGAGCCAGGGCTAAACTGTCGCCAATGTAATCAGCGAGGTCCTGTATTTCCGGTAACTGATAAAAGTGAGCCAAAAATACAACATTCTTTTCATGTTTGATTTTATTGATCTCTTCAGCAATATCTTTCTTCAATTCTTCTTTCATAAAAATAAAAAATCTTAAATTTCTTTATGTTTAATATAATGGCTGTTGATAATGTTCATTTCTTTCTTCCCTCTATTTTGGATTTTGTAAACCTTGTTCCTTATTCACAAAATCCGAAAAGTTGTCTTTCTTTAAGGTTCTCTTTTTTAAAAGAATGAATCTTTTATCCACAAATGTTCATAAACAGTCAGGGTTAAAAACTTTCTTCTTTTTAACCGGATCCGGGTTGTTGAAAGAATGAGTAAAAATTCCGGAGTAATGAACCGGATGATTCTCATTGTTCATAACCATCGGGTGATTTAACATTTTATCACAATTTTAGAACAAAGGTACGCAGTTGTGAACATTTTAATGTGGAAAAAGTAAAAAGATGGCTTAAAATAAGTTAAGAAAAGTCGAATTTTCTTTAGTATTCAAAATGATCGCATTATGTTTACATTTGCAAAAAAAGGAATGAACAATGGATGATAAACCCGGAATAATTGCTATTGCATCCGACCATGCAGGATACTGCATGAAGGAATCGTTAAAGAAGAAGCTGATAGAATGGGGGTTTAAGGTAGAAGATTTCGGAACCGCATCGGAAGAGAGCGTGGATTACCCCGATATGATTCATCCGTTGGCCCGGGCAGTGAATGACGGAACATTCACGAAGGCGATCATTCTTTGCGGAAGTGGTAACGGTGTATCCATGGTGGCCAACAAATACCCGAAAGTACGGGCAGCCTTATGCTGGAGACCCGAGATTGTTCAGCTGGCCCGCCAGCATAACGATGCGAACATCCTGGCTTTACCTGCTCGTTTTATCTCCGAAGAGTCGGCAGAAGAGTTTGTTCAATTGTTTTTGAATACCGGGTTTGAAGGAGGACGTCACGAAAGAAGGGTAAACAAGATTCCACCGGTAAAATAAACGAATAGCATGACCCAGGCTTATCGGACATTTCTCAGAGACTCAGAAAGAAAGGCGTTTGATCCGGAACACCGGAAGCGACTTGATCATAATATAGCCGCGTACGATAAAGCGGTCATTCGCGGTAAAACGCAGTTCAAAGATCTGGAGTTAGCCCGCAAAAGGGCAGCCAACCTGAAGTATAAAGTCATCAACAAGCTCGACAGTTATCTGAATGAGTTTGTACAGAATTTCGAGAAACGGGGTGGTAAAGTGATCTGGGCTCCGGGTGAGAAGGAAGCGCAGAAAGAGATCCTGAATATTATCCGGTTATCCAAAGCCAAGGTGATCGTCAAACAGAAGACGATGGTTTCCGAGGAGCTGGAGCTGAATGAACTTTTTGAGAAAAACCGGAAAGAGGTCTTCGAGACCGACCTGGGAGAATATATTGTTCAGGTTGCGGGGGAAAAGCCTTATCATATCCTTACGCCGGCCATGCACAAGTCGAAAGAGGATGTAGCGAAGTTATTTCATGAAAAATTCAACCTGCCACCCGAAAGCACGCCGAAGGATATTGCCGGGTTTGTGAGGGAACATCTGCGCGGAGAATTTATCCGGGCCGATATCGGCATCACGGGCGCTAATTTCCTCATCGCCGATGCAGGAGCTGTCGGACTGACTGAAAACGAGGGCAACGGGTTGATGAGTATTGGTTTTCCGAAGATCCATATCGTGATTGCCGGGATAGAAAAGATCATCCCGTCGCTGGAAGATCTGGATCTCTTTTTACCCTTGCTGGCTACCCATGGCACCGGTCAGTTCCTTACAGCGTACAATAACATCGTATTCGGTCCGGCCAGGGCCAATGAGCCCGACGGTCCGGGAGAGATGTACGTGGTATTGATCGACAACCATCGTACGGAAGTGCTGAAGTATCCCGAACAGCGGAAAGCCCTGTCCTGCATCCGTTGTGGTGCATGTCTTAATGCGTGTCCCATCTACCGCAGTATTGGCGGGTATTCTTACGGGGCTGTTTATTCGGGGCCGGTCGGATCGGTGATCTCCCCACATTACAAAGGTTTCTTTGATTTTAACCACCTGAGTTTTGCTTCCACGCTTTGCGGGAGCTGTTCCAGTGTCTGCCCGATGAAGATTCCCCTTCACGAGCTCCTTCTTCACAACAGACACCAGTCGGTCATCGATAAATGCTTTTCTCCTTACTGGAAATATGCCATAGCCGCCTGGAAATTTGCCATGCTGCATCGCTGGGTGTTGGACAAACCCGGTGCCGGCGTTAAAAACCAGGCCCTGAATATTTTTGCCGCCAAGTTATGGGGAACGCGAAGGGCTCTACCCAAAGTGGCGCCCAAGAACTTCCGTCAACTCTGGAGCGAGCGGATGCAGGAAAGAAACTAACCTGGAAATCAGGCAATATGGTTACGGGAGGTCGACATACGGTGGAGAACCCGGTCGATGCCAAACAGAAACGCTCCGGCGACCATGACAGCCATCATGATCGATACGGATTTGTTCCCGGAGAAAAGTTCACCCAGGTTTGAGAAGAACGCAGCGAACAACGGCAGCACCCGGTCGTTGACATATTCTTTTCCGGGGATGAAAGTCAGGTAAGGAATATCCGAAGAAATCAGAAAAATAAGCAAAAAGAGCCCCAGGCACACCCAGGGACCTACCGAACGAAGGAACAGGAAGAAAGGTTTCTTCTCCTTCACGATTTCCGGCAATGGCTGTAAGCCGGCCATTACCCCAGAAGTGAAATCCTGCGATGGACTATCCAGCGGAACCTGTTTCACCAGCTTCCTTAAAAAATCATCCTTTATCTCTTCATTCAGGTTCATACTACAAAGATATCACAATTTCCGGTGGTTACCACACTTCTTCTTTCATCATTTCACTGATCATCTCATATAACCTCTTACGGATGCGATGAAGACGTACCTTCACGTTGGAAGCAGAAAGTCCGGTAATATAACTGATCTCATCAACAGAGTGGTCGGAATAGTAAAACAACGTGATCAACAGGTTATCTTCCTCCGGAAGTTTCTTCAGCGCCTTGTCGATCAGAATCCGCTGATCGTTCTCATCCATTTTGTCCACACACCCTGTAATCTCCTCTTCCGTATAATTCTGCAAAATGTTTTCATTCATGGCCAGGAATTCCAACTTCTTTTTACGGGTACGTGAAACGGAGGCATTGTATACGATCCGGTACAACCAGGTTGAGAACCGCGCTTTCTTTTCAAAAGTCCTCAACGATTGGTATGCTTTTACGAAGGTATCCTGTGCCACCTCTTCGGCATCCTCCCGGTTTTTCAATATTTTAAGAGCGATCGAGAAAACCATCTCCTTATGTTTCTCTACCAATGAAGCATAGGCAGCAACCTCTCCGTTTAAAATGCGGTCAATGTACGAGTTGTCGTCCTGATACTTCATTTTGGTCATTAGACGTTAAAATGATTTTCCGGTTACAGAAACTATAAAATTAACTCAATCATGGACAGTAACGATGTAATTTTGTTAAAAATATTGCAAACGAAAGCAACTATTTATAGATTTGCATATTAAATATATTTGCTCAAAATGCGGTAACAGGAAGAAACATGAAGGAACGAACAGCCGACGGGGTGAAATGGAGTCTGACAACGATGTTTGTATTGTTATTCAGCGGGTTGACGATGGCGCAGACAGGAGGATTCGGTGTAGAGGTCGTGGCCGGCCCCGACTCCGTCTGCGAAGGAGTTTCTTCGCAGCTTAGTTCCATGATCACCGGTGGTGTCCCTCCTTTTACGTACGTTTGGACGCCTGCGGGCAGTCTGGACGATCCTTCCATCCCTGATCCGGTCGCCACCCCGGAGGTAACGACGAAGTACATCCTGAAGGTAACCGATGCCGTCATGGACAGTGTGACGGACAGTGTGGTTGTCACGGTTCTCACGAGTCCTCCTTCTCCGGGAACGATCAGCGGACCCGATATCGCCTGCAGAAAGGCAAATGCCAATTATTCCGTCATTCCTGTTCCGGGTTCTGAATCCTATTCCTGGACGATTCCGGAAGGAGCGACCATTCTATCGGGTCAGAATTCTCCAGTGATAGAACTCCTTTGGGATACTACGGGAGGAACCGTTTCCGTCATTGCAGGGAATGCATGCGGCAACAGCACTCCCAGTGTTAAAGAAGTCGTACTCACCGTATTGCCTGACGCACCGAAAACGATATTTGGCAATGAAAGCGGTTGTAAAAACAGCATGGTGTCATTTTATACGGATAGTGTCCCGGGAGCAGAATCCTATTTCTGGACGGTTCCTTCGGATGCCACGGTGGTTACCGGACAGGGTACCACCAACGTCATGATCAACTGGGGAGTCCTTTCCGGCAATGTAACAGTGGTGGCCGGGAATGTATGCGGTCAGTCCATCCCCTGCATCAAATACCTGGTGACGGATTCCACGGCAGGCGATGCCGGCATGATCAGCGGGAGCGACACCGTTTGCCTGAACCAGGACGAGTACCCTTATTCCATTGGTATCATTCCGAATGCCGATAATTATTTATGGATGGTTCCGGAAGGAGCTACTATTCAATCCGGTCAGAATACCAACAGCATCGTCATGGAATTCGGACAGAGTGCCGTTTCCGGGAAACTGAGCGTTTATGCAGCGAACGAATGCGGGCAGGGAGCAACTTCCTCGCTGGACATCACGGTGATGGATTGTTCTGCCATTCCTGAAACTCCCGAAGGTTATCGCATGACCCTTTTCCCCAACCCGGTCAAAGACAGGTTAAATATTCTTTTCGACGGGCATGTTCCCGAGATGACCCTGCAAATCAGGAATATAGCCGGGGAACTGGTGAGAACGGGAACGATTGTCCGGTCAGGAGAATCCTCCTTTCAGGTGGATGTCACCGACCTCAGCGACGGGATTTATTTTATCCGGCTGATAGATCACTTCACCGTTATTTCGGGGAAATTCGTGGTCAGGCAATAATTTTTGCCTGCGGATGTAACTTCCGAAAATCGTGTGCGTCAAAGAGATCAAACAACCGAATCATTCACTTAAATCGCAAAACAATGAACGCAGAAATTTTGATCCCGATCTCGATGTTCGCCATGATCCTGGGGATCGTTTACCTGGCGATGCGAAAGAAAGAACGGATGGCCTTGATAGCCAAAGGCCTTCCTGCTGATATGCTGGAGACAAAAAAGTGTGGTTCACCGAGTTCTCTCAAATGGGGTATGGTGTTTCTTGGCGTAGGCCTGGGCATTCTTCTGGGGCGGATTCTGGCGGAATATACTTCCCTGGGGGAAGAAGAATCGTTTTTCTCCATGATCTTTCTCTTTGGTGGTCTGAGCCTCCTGTTGTATTATTTCATTGAAAAGAACCTGGAGAAGAAAAATTCGCACCCTGAAGAAGGATGAAAGACACTTTGTTGCTTATTGAAAAGAATGGGTCTGGATCACATGATATTCAGGCCCTTCTTTTTTAAGGATGCTTTCAAACAGGATCATTTCCTGTGCCTGGAAGGGCGATGAGGCCATGGTTCTGAGATCGTCGAGTGTTTCCCGGAACAATTGTTTATCGCGGATCTCTTTAATACGACCGAGTGTAAGATGAGGTACCAGATTCTGCCGGTCCTTTTCAAAGCCCAGTGGTTCCATGGCATCATGAACCGCCTGCATGAGTGATACCAGGGGTTGGTAAGAGTTGATACCGATCCAGATCACCCTGGGTTGATACCTGCTGCCAAAAATGCCCAGGGTATCAAGTTTAAAACTGAATGACGGAACCGCATGGGCAACCGTTTCCAGCTTTTCTCCTATTTGCGGGATGATCCGGAAATCCGTATCACCCAGGAACTTTAACGTGATATGAATATTATGTTCCTCCACCCATTTGATGGGCTCGTGCTTCAGCGCTTCCTTCAGCCCGCGGTATTGCTTCATGAATGCCGGATCAGGCTTGATCTTAATGGCGATGAACAGTCGTTTTGTTTGCATGTTGGTCATGTCCCCCTGACATCTTGTAACTTATCCGGATACAAATATGAAAACTTTTCTTAAATTTGCAGCCTCATTTGGGGTATTAGCTCAGTTGGCTAGAGCGTTAGACTGGCAGTCTAGAGGTCAGGGGTTCGACTCCCCTATACTCCACCACTTAAAAGCAATGACCGGGAAAAGGGCATTGCTTTTTTTATTTATACTTTTCGTCGGCTTCTTTCAGCGTGGTAAATCCCTTCGGCATGGAGGAGCGGAATTCCATCTGTTCGCCCGTAACAGGGTGAACGAAAGAGAGTTGGCAAGCATGAAGCCTGATCCTCCTGGAAAATTTATCCTTTGCCCCGTAGCGCCGGTCTCCCACGATGGGGCAGCCGATATCGGCCATGTGAACGCGGATCTGGTTCTTACGGCCTGTCTCCAGCCTGACCTCCAGCAGCGTGACACCCGGTAACTCTTTCATGATACGGTATTGCGTAATGGCCTGCTTGCCTTTTTCCGGATCCTGGGATGAAAACATTTTCTCTTTAGGACCTTCAAACAGGTAGCTGATGACCTTTCCCATCGCTTTGGCCGGCTTTCCCTCCACCAGGGCATAATAGAGCTTCGTATTCATGTGCCAGTTGTCCTTGAGGAGCTTCTGTATCTCCGGTGTTTTGGCGAAGAGAACCAGGCCCGAAACCTCCTTGTCGAGCCGGTGAACGATATAGATACGTTCCCTGCCTTTCGAGCGATCGCGGATGTACTGTAGCCATTCCTTATAAAACGAGGATTCACCCTGATCTTTGGTATAACCAATGGTGAGCGTTCCTGCCGGTTTCTCACTGATCAGGAGGGAATCATCCTCAAACACCACCCGGTAAGGAGTATTTTCCGGTTCGGGGAGGCGGAGGCTTTTGATATACTCCACTTCATCACCCGGCTGCAGGATTACATCACCGCGGGTGATCACCTTCCCGTTCACTTTGATCTGACCGTGTTTGACCATCTTCCTCACCGTGGTGTGGGAAGAAGCAGGAAATTCTTTTTCCAGCAGGTTGAACAGGCTGACATTTTCTTTTACTGATATTTTCATAAAGATTATTGCAATTGAAAGGTGAAAATGACCGGGTTATGATCGGAAAACGCAAAACCACTATTCAGTGTTTTGACCGATGCTGTCCGGATATTGGGGGAAACCACCCAGAAATCGATCAGGGTGGTTGTATTCAGTCCGGTGGAATAAGGTCTGTTGACATCGCGGTTGGTCGGTACAGAGGGGTCAAAGACAAACTGCCAGCCGGGAAGAAAATCCGGCGTGACCAACGGCTGAATGACATGAGTCTGGTCCCCGGTGCGGATGCTGCCGGGCTCGAATCCCCGGGGGTTCATGTTCCAGTCTCCGCCTGCCAGGATATAGTTGCCTTTGTTATACTCCTCCAGTAAGAATTTTTGCAATTGTTCCATTTCGGCCTTTCTAAGGGTTCCCTGTTCATCAAACGTCGAATTGTGGAGATTGACCCAAACAAGTTCCTTTCCGTTGTCCAGGGGCACTCTTTGGGCCGAAAAACAGCGTTTCAGGAATGCCAGACGTTTAGGCCAGGGGAAAAAGGCGTTGTAAGCATGCCGTGTGGAAGAAGCGATGTTCCATTTGCTGAGGGAAACGATCCCAGAAAGCACCCTTCCCATCGGATGGACGAGGGGAACCGGGACGAAACGGCAATTATAGTTGACAGCGACCATCGACCCATAACCGGGCAAGCCTTGGAGGATTTGTTCGTATTCGTTGATGTAATGACTTCTTTTTGAATGAAGATCAACCTCTTGCAACATCATGAAATCGACGGAATCGAGGGAAGAGAGGGTCGTGATGATCCCGTGGAGGTACCTTTCCGTTTCCGGGAGGGATGGCCGGACCTGTTTCCCTCCTTCGTAAAAAAAGTCCATCTCCTTTCCCAGACCTGCATATCCGATATTCCAGGTCAGGCAGGAAAACCGGCGTTTCCCGGCCGCATTCGCCGGCTGGTTGTTTCGGATTTCCAATGTTTCCACCGGCCGGGGTTTGTATTCGGTAATGGCAAGAAACGCGACTGCTCCAGCTGCGGTAAGCACTACCAGGACCAACATAATGAGCAGCGTTGTCATAAGGTTTCGA
>DAONET010000032.1:0-6820 GCA_035403225.1 Bacteroidales bacterium
TTCAGGATGGTGTAATTGCCTTCTCCGTTTTTCGATCCGCCAAAAAAGTAGTTGATGCCGTACAGCAGGTTTCCGCCTGTTTCGAGGTTGGAACGGATATACAGAAAGTTTTTATCCCGATTCACTTGTTGGCTGCTGAAGTTAAAGGTATAACGCAACCCGGCCACGACGTGGCTGACATATTGGTTTTTCAGCCGTTGGTCCTGGAGTGAGTCAAGCTGGCGGGTAAATTCGGGGCTGGGGTCGACGTTGACGAAGAGCAGTTCAACGGGGTTGAGGGTATGTGAAAGATGTTCGTTCTGGATCCACTGGTAACCGAAGGAGGCATTGAACAGATGCCGGATGTAACGGGGATCCAGTTTACTCTGGAAGTTATAGCCGAGCGACAGGACGGTTTTGGGGTTGAATTCTTTCGAGAAGCGGTCGGGTCTGACGGGGATGAGAAACTGGGGGAACGTGAGGCTGGCGGTGATCCCGAATTCAACGGTGTTAAAAAGGGCCGCCTTGTCGCCGCCGGCCTGCATCTGGGCCGAAGCGTTCAATCCGATTTTCAGCAATTGGGCGCCGGTGAAGATGTTTTTATTCTGATATCCTACGGCGCCGGCCATCCCGAAGATCCCTGCCGAGTTGGTGCCATCGGTCGAGAAAGAGATCATGTTCCCCGACGACCGGGCCAGCTTAATCTTACAGTCTAACAAGTCGGGATGCAGCGCCCCGGGGGCAGCCGGCGCATCTTCGAAACCTATGTTCACGTATTTGAATACCTGAAGCCCGTTGAGTTGGGAATAGGTTTTCGTCACATCCTTCAAGCTGTAAATCTTACCGGGTTCGATCAGTATGTTTTGAGCCATGGTCCTTGGCTTCAGCCTGAATTTGTTTTGAGAGAGGAAGTAGTAACTGACCGTTCTGTCCTTATCTTTTGGCGTACCGTAGATAGCGGTCAGGGTGTCGTACGAAAGATTGTCGGCCTGAATGTTATCATATTCGGGATAGATGAGAACGCGATTGATAAAATAGCGTTTGTGCGGAACCTGTTCGACCAGTCCGAGTACGCTCACTGAGGGGAGGACGGGGTTGGTGATCTCGAGCAGTACATCCATCTTGTGCCGGTTGAGGTTGCTGTCGAGCCGGAATGCAATGAATTCCGCGTTGAAATGATAGTAACCGTGGTTCAGCAGATTGTTGGTGATGCGGGTACGTTCGTCATCGAGCAGGTAAGCATCGTAGTTGGCGCCTTTTTTGATCAGTGTTTGTGCGGTATCGAGGTAAACGAAGGAGGCCAGCGTGGTATCGGGGATCAGGTAGGAGAGGTGGCGGTAGGTATAAGGCTTCCCTGCCCGGATGTTGTAACAGACCGTGGCTTTCTTTTTATGATAAGACACGGAATCGGTGATCACGGAGTGGAAATAGCCTTTGTTGTTGAGAAAAAGCTTCATCTGTTTGCACGAGATGGAGACCAGGCTGGTATCGAGGATGACCGGAGCGGCGCCTGCTTTTGTCCGGAGCCATTTTTTAAATTTGCTGTCTTTCCCCTTGCTTCCCAGGTTATATACGGCGATATTGGCCCGGAAGAGGCCGAAAAGTTTTTCATTGGGAGTTTGTTGCAGGTATCCGCTCAGGTCGTCAGTGGAAATGTTTTTATTATCGATCCGGAATTTATTCCCGGTGAGGAGATAATCGTTGGCCGGCAGTTTTCGGGTGACACTGCAGCCACCCAGCAGAAGCGCTGCACAGGCAATGATTATCCGGCGGGTTATTCCTGATCTGGTAACGATCATTTTTCGGTTGATGAGAGGTTAAACCGCTCGGGATGCCGGGCGGTGACATTCCGGTAGTAATCCCGGATGATTTCCATGTCCTTTTCGAAGTCGCCCGATGGATAGAGTACCGGGCCGAAGCCGCCGGTTTTTTTGCCGTAGTCGATGAAGGCGATGGCGATGGGCACTTTTGCTTCCATCGCGATCAGGTAAAATCCTTTTTTCCAGTGTTCGATTTTTTTTCGGGTCCCTTCGGGGGTGATAAGCACGGCGAATTGATCGTATTTGTTGAACAGAGAGGCGACCTGTTTCACCATGTCGCTTTTATACCTTCCTCTTGCCACGGGAATTCCTCCGATGCCTTTCAGGAGGATTCCGAGGGGGAAGAAGAAGATCTCTTCCTTGATGAGGAAGCGGATGTTGACTTTGACCGCCCAAAAGGTCAGCCGGCCGATGATAAAATCCCACATGGAGGTATGCGGGGCACAGATAACCACGGCTTTGGTAATACCTTCCGGTAACCGGCCGTCCGTATGCCATCCTAAGAGTTTAAGAGTGAGTGCTGAAAGCCATCTGATCATTTTTCAATCGTGTTGCGAATTCATCAGTAACAGAATTATCGAAGGTGAGGCAGACGTCAATCGCAAAAGCGATAGCTCTCCCGATCAGTGGTTTCCAACAGGAGGGATTTACTTTCCAGCGGCCCTGTTCCAGGAGGGTCCCTTCATCCCCAAGTGTCAACAATCCCGAAATGAGCCCGGCATTGAATGCGTCGCCCGCACCTATCGTGCTCTCCGGCTTGATGGAGGGAACCTTGAAAGTCTCGGTATATTTCCCGCAAAAAACCTCGATGCCTTTCCGGTTGCGGGTATAGACCAGGTTCATGCACCCGGCTTCCCGAACGATGGAAAAAGCCTCCTCACCTTTTTTCACAGCAAAAATATAAAGAAAATCCTCATCGGAGCCCCTGACGATGTCAGCGAGGGAGATGTTTTCCACGATCCAGGGCCGCAGGGTAGGAAGGTCCTTGATATGAGGCTTCCGGAAGTTCGGGTCATAAATGACCAGCGCGCCGCTGTTTCTGGCTTTGCGGATGAACCGGACCACCTTGGAACGTACTTTCTTGTCCAGCGCGAAGAACGACCCGAACAGCACGATATCGCCCGTGGTGATGTGTGGTAACAGGAAATTCATTCTCGACTTCGGAAAAAGACGGAAGAACGTGAAATCGGCATTGTTGTCCTGATCGAGAAAAGCCAGGGAAACAGCTGTCTTCCCTTCCCTGTAGCGGTCGACAAAACGCGTTCCTACCCCGTTTTCCGTGAGGAACCGGTCAATGAGATCTCCCGCGCCGTCGTGACCGAAGTCACTGATGAAATTCACGGGAATGCCGCAACGGCCGAGAGATACAGCAGAATTGAGCATCGACCCGCCGGGACGGGCGGTGACTACCTGACTGTCTTTGAAAATGATATCCAGGACAGTTTCGCCGATGCAATAGATGTTTCTCAACGATCCGGTTAATATTCAATGTCAAGGTCGAGCTGTTCCCGAAGCGTCTGTATCTCCGGGTTCTTGGCTGCCATTTGTTCGAATTTTTCCTTGTCGGTATAAGGTTTTAATGCTGTATGATTTTCAATGACCTGTGTCTGAATGTCAATTTTATAATTGTTCAGACTTGATCTCAAAAAGCTCATCAGTTCACCCCGGATGCCGTGAAATTCTTCTTCCAGAAGCTTGTTGTCTAATTGGATATGAATCTCCCTTTCGTTCTTCAATTCAGGCGTTCTGGAGGTCATCAGGCTGAAGAGATGGGGCTTTTCGATGCGAAGTTTCCCGGCGAATTCTATCCAAAGGGCATTCAACTGTTCGAAGGTGAACGGGTCGGCGATATCGGGAAGCTCTTCTTCTTCCACGGCAGCGCCGTCGCCTTTGCCGTTGTTGCCGTGGAGTGATTTCTTGATGGAGATGGTGCCCGGGAATGAGGGTTTGGTCTCCATGGTCTTCACGGGTTGCGGGGCAGGATGACTGCCGGCCGGCGGCGGTGGGGGAGGCGGCGTCACAGGCGGTGTCACAGGCGTCGTTGCCGGTGGACGGACCGGTTCATGTTTGGGCGGCGCCGGAGGGGTGGCTTGTCTCACCGGCGCGGGCGTTTCTTCCACGGCGCGGTTGAGCATCGACATCTGCATCAAGGCCAGCTCGAGGTGAAGCCGTTTGTTGTTGCTGATCTTGTAGTTGAGGTCGCAACGGTTGACAATATCCAGCGACTTCAGCAGGAAGTCGGAAGAGCAGGCCTGTGCCTGTTCCAGGTAGCGTTGACGGATGTTAGGGGCCACTTCGAGCAGCTTCACCGTCGACGGATCCTGGCAGACCAGGAGGTTACGCAGGTGTTCGCCGTATCCGGTGAGGAAATGCTGACCGTCGAATCCTTTGCCAAGGATCTCATCCAGCGTGATCAGGGTTCCCGGGATATCTCCCGAGAAGATCTGTCCGGTGATGCGGAAATAGTAATCATAATCGAGCACGTTGAGGTTCAGCAGCACCGTATCGTAAGTCAGGCTGTTACCGGCAAAGCTGACCAGCTGGTCGAAGATGGAGAGGGCGTCGCGCATGGCGCCGTCGGCTTTCTGGGCAATGATGTGCAGCGCGTCTTCTTCGGCTGAGATGCCTTCCATTTGTGCGACATGAGCCAGGTGGCCGGCGATGTCTTCCACGGTGATCCTTCTGAAATCGAAGATCTGACAACGGGAGAGGATGGTGGGAAGGATCTTGTGCTTCTCGGTGGTGGCCAGGATGAACTTGGCGTACGAGGGCGGCTCTTCCAGCGTTTTCAGGAAAGCGTTGAAAGCCGATGCCGACAGCATGTGGACTTCGTCAATGATATAGACTTTGTAATGTCCCATCTGCGGGGGAATCCTCACCTGGTCGACCAGGTTCCGGATGTCGTCGACGGAATTGTTGGAGGCGCCGTCGAGTTCGTAGATATTGAACGAAGAATTCTCGTTGAAAGAGAGGCAGGAAGAGCACTGATCACAGGCCTCCCCGGTATCGGTGATATGCTCGCAGTTGATGGTCTTGGCCAGGATACGTGCGCAGGTGGTCTTGCCGACACCACGCGGCCCGCAGAACAGAAAAGCCTGTGCCACCTGTCCGTTCCGGATCGCGTTTTTCAGGGTGGAGGTGATCGATGGCTGTCCTACCACCGTATCGAAGGTCTGTGGCCTGTATTTCCGGGCTGAAACGATAAAATTCTGCATAGCGTAAATGATTCCGACTTCTCTAATGGAAAGTCAAATGTACGAAAGTTTTTATTTTTTCCGTACTTTGCTGATTCAATCACTTTGTTATGTTATTGATCTATTCTGAATCAATCACTCCGAGGCTGCAGTATATAACTCACTTGCTTTTTACCGAATTATACGGCGCCGGGGTGACCCTCACCGACAGGAAGGATGAAGTGCTATCCGCTTCCGGCCCGGTGATCAATTACTCCGGGGAAGAAATGCCGGTTGGATTGCAGGTCAGGCCCTCGGGCTTGCTGGCCGGAAAAGAAGTCTTTGAGATAAACGTTCCGTTGGGCACGACCGGCGATTTACCTTGTCTGTTCCCCGATCCGGAAGGGCCTTTCCCTTTTGATGTTTTCTCCGCCTGTTTTTACATGGTCACGCGGTACGAAGAGTACCTGTCGACGAAAAAGGATAAGGTCGGGAGATACAAGTTATCGGAGAGCATCGCCAAGACCGGGGATTTCTATCATCTGCCCGTAGTGAATCTGTGGGCGGCGGCGCTGGTTAGCCGGCTGCTGGAGCAATATCCTTCGACGGAGTTGAAGCCTCGCACTTACCAGTATGTACCCACCATTGATATCGATCATGCTTTTGCCTTCCGGTGCCGCCCTTTCTGGCGGACGATGGCCGGCATCGGGCGTTCCATTTCACATGCTCATATGAGCAATGTATCCGACCGGCTGATGGTGCTTACGGGGTTCAGGAAAGATCCGTTCGATACGTACGATTATTTTCTTTCTTATTATAAAAAGCTGAAGCTTGTGCCTTGGGTGTTCATGCTGTATGCTGATTATGGCGGACATGATAACAACGTCAAGCTAAGGTGTCCGGCATTCAGGGATCTGCTGGCCAGGCTGGGAGAGGAATCGCGGATCGGCATGCATCCGTCGATAGCCTCAGCGCATAGCGTCCGCCGGCTCGAGCGGGAATACAACGGTCTCTCGGCAGCCACCAGTCGTGAGATTACCGGCAGCCGCCAGCATTTTCTGAAGTTCTCCTTTCCCAATACCTTCCGCCGCCTGATCTCCCTGGGGATCACCGATGATTTCTCCATGGGGTTTTCCGGAGAACCCGGATTCAGAGCCGGGATCGCCACACCCTTCCGGTATTTCGATCTCTTCCGGGACGAGATCATGCCACTCACGATCCACCCGGTGACGATCATGGACGTGGTATTCCGCGATCACCTGCACCTGTCTCCGGAAAATAGTATCGCCCGGATGAAACAACTCATCGATACGGTACGTTCTGTTAATGGTGAATGCGTGACCCTGTGGCACAACGAGAGCTTCACGGGAAAAGGCAGATGGGAAGGATGGAACCGGGTATTTGAAGAAACAACGGCATACGCAGCCGACATAACTACATGATCAGGTATCTCAGACATAAGGAGATCGACACGGCGAAATGGGACGACTGCATTCAGAAGTCTGTCAACGGCATGGTTTATGCCCGTTCATGGTACCTGAATATTGTCACCCCGGGTTGGGAGGCGCTGGAGCAGGACGATTATTCCGCGGTTTTCCCTCTTCCCTGCGCCTCCAGGTGCGGGATCCGGTATCTGCGTCAGCCTTTCTTCACCCAGCAGCTCGGTCTTTTCTCCAGGGAACCGCTTTCGGAAGAGGCCGTGACCGCTTTTTTGCAGGCTATTCCGCCCCGTTACCGGTTTGCCGAGCTCAACCTGAACTCATTCAACCGGGTGAACCATCAGTTGTTTGATACAGGCATCCGCCGCAACCACGAGATGGAGCTGGTGCAGTCGTACGAAATCCTGTC
>DAONET010000032.1:6920-19846 GCA_035403225.1 Bacteroidales bacterium
GAGCACAGCAACCGCCCGATGATCCTTGACTTTGAAGGAGGGCACGACCCGAATCTCGGCCGTTTCTATAAGAGTTTCGGAGCCCTGGAGACCGGTTACCCGGTAGTGAGGATCAACCGGCTGTCACCATTGGTGAAAACCGGCGTCAAATGGATTAAAAAGATCAGGGGTAAATAATATTGCTATCTTTGTGAGAAACCTCTTTCAAACATATCCGGTATGATACACGTTATGAATGAACAGCCCTCCATCCTTAACCAGTATCTTGCTGAAATCAGGGATGTGGACCTACAGCAGGACCGGCTCCGTTTCCGGAAAAACCTGGAACGTACCGGTGAGCTCTTTGCCATGGAGATCAGTAAAACCCTCTCGTACAAGGTTACCGAAGTGGCCACTGCCCTGGGCATCGCCAATGTCCCGGTGCTGACCGAATACCCGGTGCTGTTGACCATTCTGAGAGCCGGTCTTCCGTTTCACCAGGGGTTTCTCAATGTGTTCGACCGTTCGGAGAATGCTTTTGTATCTACCTACCGGAAGCATCATAAAAACGGATCCTTCAACATGGAGGTCCAGTACGCATCCATCCCCGACGTTGAAGGGAAAGTGGTCATTCTGTGCGACCCGATGCTGGCGACAGGCTCTTCCATGATCTTTACCTATAAGGAGCTTCTGTCGCGGGGGAAGCCCGGGCATGTCCATTTTGCCACCCTCGTGGCCAGCATGGAAGGGCTGAACCACCTGATGTCGTCCATCCCGAAGGACGGCGTGGATGTATGGGTTGGCGCCGTGGATGAAGAACTCACCGCCCAATCATTCATCGTACCCGGACTGGGCGACGCAGGAGATCTGTCGTACGGAAAAAAGATCTGAAACAACCAGGAATCATGAAATCCACTCTTGTCACTGAAAATATCAGGATCTCGCTGAACTCCATCCGTTCGCACCTCCTTCGCACCATCCTGACGGTTCTTATCATCGCTTTTGGTATTATGGCCCTGGTGGGCATCCTTACCGCCACGGAATCGATCAAGTATTACCTGACCAAGAATTTCACCTCCATGGGGGCCAACACCTTCACCATCCGCAACCGGACCATGAATGTTCACATGGGAGGCGAGCGGAGCCGTGAGACATGGTTCGAACCCATCACCTTTGCCCAGGCTCAGTTGTTCAAGGAACGCTTTACCTTTCCGGCCTATACCTCTGTCTTCACCGGCGCCACCGGCAGCGGCACCGTCAAGTACGGTTCAAACAAAACCAATCCCAATACCCGGGTGAACGGTGTGGATGAGGAGTACCTCCTGACATCAGGAGATGAGATCGCTTCAGGCAGAAATTTTACGCATAACGAAGTGTTCTATGGCTCCATGGTAGCCGTGGTTGGTCCTGCCATCATCAAAGACATCTTTAAAAACCACGAAGATCCTATCGATAAGATCATCTCCATCGGACCGGGGAAATATAAGATCGTCGGGGTGCTGAAGGAAAAAGGCTCCAGCATGGGGTTCAGCGGCGACCGCTCGGTCATGCTGCCCCTCAATAACGTACGCGTTCATTTTCCGCGTCCGAATATGTCGTTCACCATCAATGTCCTTGTCAAGAACCAGACCCAGATGGAAATGGGAATAGGGGAGGCCACCAGCGTGTTGCGCAACATCCGGAAAGTGCCGGTAGGCCTTGACAACACCTTCGAGATCAGCAAGAGTGACGACATCGCCAAGATGCTGATCGAGAATATCAAGTATGTGACGATCTCTGCGACCATCATTGGTTTGATCACCCTGGTCGGTGCTGCTATCGGGCTGATGAACATCATGCTTGTTTCTGTGACGGAGCGCACCCGCGAGATCGGGATCCGCAAAGCCATCGGGGCCACCCGGATGATGGTCCGGAATCAGTTCCTGGTAGAAGCCATCGTGATCGGACAGTTAGGTGGTATTTTAGGGATCGTGCTTGGTATCCTGGTTGGTAATATCATTTCCCTGGTCATCGGCAGCACCTTCATCATTCCCTGGATGTGGATCATTCTGGGAGTGATTATCTGTTTCGTGGTGGCCCTGATCTCCGGGATCATCCCTGCCCAGAAGGCCGCCAACCTCGATCCCATCGAATCACTCAGGTACGAATAAATAATGGATGCCTCGTTCGTCAGAAAGTATCTGGAACAGTCATTTCCGTATGAGCCGACCGCCGGACAGCAGGACTTGCTGGATCGTCTCTCGCGTTTTCTTACCATATCCTGGAAAGATCCTGAAGCGGTGTTCATCCTCCGCGGTTATGCCGGGACGGGCAAAACAACCGTCGTCCGCTCACTGGTCAATGTGTTGCCGCGGCTGAATCTCCGCACTGTTCTCATGGCGCCGACCGGACGGGCTGCGAAAGTTCTTTCGTCATACACCCATCGCCCGGCCAACACGATCCACCGGAAGATCTATTTCGCATGGACCGGTAAGGAAGGACGCATCGAACTCCGGATGCAGGAGAATAAACACCGCAACACCCTGTTCATCATCGACGAAGCTTCCATGATCCAGCACGGAACGTCGGAAGGGCAGCTCTTTTCGGGCAGGGACCTGCTCGAGGACCTCTTTATGTATGTCAGGTCAGGAGAGAACTGCCGGCTGATGCTGATCGGCGATTCGGCCCAGCTTCCACCGGTGGGTTTGCCGACCAGCCCCGCCCTGGACCTGCAATACCTGGAACATTCGTTCCATATCCGCATTGAGACTTGTGAACTGAAAGAGGTGGTGCGGCAGTCGATGCGATCGGGCGCTCTCTTCAATGCGACCCGTATCAGGACACAGATTTCGGCGGGGACCTTTGCTTTCCCGTTTTTCGATCTCTCCGGTCATACAGATGTAACGCGGCTCCGGAGCGCCGAACTGGAAGATGAGCTGAATACCGCCTTTGCTTCCTCCCGTCGCGAAAACAGCGTGGTGATCTGCCGCTCGAACAAGCGGGCCAACCTCTTCAACCGGGAGATCCGGCGGCGGGTGCTGTACCTCGAAGGGGAGATCGCCGCCGGCGAGTACCTGATGATTGTGAAGAACAACTATTTCTGGCTTCCGGCCGGATCATCGGCCGGGTTCATCGCCAACGGCGACATCGTGGAATTGATGCGGATCCGTAAGATCGAGGAATTGTATGGCTTTCGTTTTGCCGAAGTCACGGTCAGGTTTATTGATTATCCCGAAGAGAAGGAACTGGACGTGGTCATCTTACTCGATACCCTGATGTCGGAATCAGCTTCCCTGCCGCAGGCAGACAACAACAAGCTGTTTCAGGCAGTCATGGAGGATTACCAGTCACTCTCTTCCCGCAAAGCCCGCCTCGAGAAGGTCAAAGCCAACCCCTGGTTTAACGCGTTGCAGGTCAAGTACGCGTACGCACTGACCTGCCACAAGACCCAGGGGGGGCAGTGGGACACGGTGTTTGTAGACCAGGGATATCTGAACGACAAGATGATGAATGCCGAATACCTCAGATGGCTCTATACTGCCGTGACCCGTACCACCAAACGACTTTTCCTGGTAAATTTCGAAGACCGTTTTTTCAGTCAGCCCTGAATCTCTTACCAACCCACCAGCGTGATGCCAACGGTCCAGGGGTATAACTCCGGAGCTTTGCCATCCTTGAACATCGGGGTGAGAGAATAGGTCGTGAAGAAATTCAGGTACGACCATCCGATTCTGACGGTAGCATCCAGTTTAAACGGATTCAGGTAATAAGAATCGTGGATTCTCCTTTTGGCGTGATCGGCTTCAAAGGAAGAAATAAAATTTCCATTCGGATCAATCTGATACAGGGTCTGATCCCATTCGGTCAGCTCCTGTTTCTGGTAACTCTGAAGGCGAAGACCTCCGATCACACCGGCAGAAATGTGGAAGCTGTTTATATCGTGTTCGTTGTTTGTCTGAAATTCAAACATCACCGGCAGGGTGAGGTACGAAACAAAGAGTTTGTTCTTTTTCGTGTTGACGACATTGCCATCCTGGTCGATGATAGTCAATGGTTCCAGCACATCTTCTTCGGAATACAGCGTGTAATCCCGTTCGAAGAAGTAGTTGCTCAACTGGAACCCCAGACCGGAGGTGAAGCCGAATTTGTCGCCGATCAGGTTAACGTTCAACTCAAACGGGTTGAGGTTGACCATCATGGAGCGGGCGGTGTTCTGATCGAGGTAATTGTTTTCGGGGGGAAAACTCATCGAGAAATCCTGATCCGTGAAACCATTCCATCCAAAATCGACTCCTGCCCAATGCCCGTTGTAATGGCCTTTTTTAGAACCGCAAAAAGGAACGGTACCCCAATTGGTGCCGTGACCATGACTTCCTTTGTGAATATAAATCACCATGGTGTCGTTGTCACTGGTTTCGACTTTTACGTTTCCCACCTCGAAATTACCTTTCTCATGGCGGTCACATTTTTTTTCTTCCTGATCCTGCGCACTGGCGGAAGTCAGCATAAACATAAACGCCATTGATAAGGCAACGGCTACATAATTCTTCATTGTCTTCATAACATTTAATTTTATTATTTGTCATAAGACGAAGATCGAAAAAAAATGTTACAATCTAATCAGGAATCCAGTTTAAGGACAGCCAGGAATGCTTTTTGAGGGACTTCCACGTTACCAATCTGGCGCATACGTTTCTTCCCTTTCTTCTGTTTTTCGAGGAGTTTCCGTTTACGGGTGATATCGCCTCCGTAACACTTGGCGGTCACATCTTTCCTGACGGCCTTGACGGTTTCCCGGGCGATGATCTTGGCTCCGATAGCGGCCTGGATGGCGACATCGAACTGCTGACGTGGGATATATTCTTTCAGTTTGAGACAGAATTTTCTTCCGAAGTCATAAGCGTTGTCGCGATGCAACAAGGTAGAGAGGGCATCCACGGGGTCGCCGTTCAGGAGGATGTCGAGTTTAACCAGGTCGGCCATTTTGAAGCCGGAGGTATAATAATCGAAAGAGGCGTAGCCTTTGGAGATGCTTTTCAGCCGGTCGTAGAAGTCGAACACGATCTCTCCCAGCGGGAGTTCTACGGTCAGCTCGATGCGGTCGGTGGTGAGATAGACCTGATTCTTCAGCGTTCCCCTCTTATCGATGCAGAGCTTCATGATGGCGCCCATGTATTCCGAGCGGGTGATGATGTTGGCGTTGATATAAGGTTCTTCGATGTGGTCGATACTGGTGATGGGCGGGAGCCCCGAGGGATTGTGAACTTCCATTTCTTCCCCTTTCGTCGTGAACGCTTTGTAGGAGACGTTAGGGACGGTGGTGATCACATCCATATCGAACTCACGATCGAGTCTTTCCTGGACGATCTCCATGTGGAGGAGTCCCAGGAATCCGCAGCGGAAGCCGAAACCCAGGGCAGCGGATGATTCCGGCTCGAAGGTGAGCGAAGCATCATTGAGGTGGAGCTTCTCGAGGGAATCGCGCAGCACCTCATAGTCGTCGGCATCAACGGGATAGATACCGGCGAACACCATCGGTTTGACCGCTTCGTATCCGGCGATGGCTTTTTCACAGGGACGGTCCACCTGGGTGATGGTATCGCCGACTTTTACCTCCTTGCTGGTTTTGATCCCCGAGATGATGTACCCGACATCGCCTGCCAGCAGCTCCTGACGCGGCTGAGGGCGTAACTGCAGGATGCCGATCTCGTCGGCGTGGTAATCTTTGCCGGTGTTGACGAATTTCACATGATCACCGGTCTTCAGCGTTCCATTCATGATGCGGAAGTAGGCGATGATGCCGCGGTAGGAATTAAACACGGAATCGAAGATCAGTGCCTGGAGCGGCGCATCGGGATCGCCGGTGGGGGCGGGGATGCGGTGGATGATATGCTGAAGGATGGTATCGACACCCGCGCCGGTCTTGGCGCTGGCCTCGATGATGTCGGCCCGGTCGCACCCGATGAGGTCCACGATCTGATCTTTCACCTCTTCGATCATGGCGTTGTCCATGTCGATCTTGTTCAATACCGGTATGATGGTCAGGTCATGTTCGATGGCCAGGTAGAGGTTGGAGATGGTCTGCGCCTGGATTCCCTGGGTGGCATCCACCACCAGGAGAGCTCCTTCGCAGGCCGCGATGGCCCTTGATACCTCGTAGGAGAAATCCACATGCCCGGGAGTGTCGATCAGGTTGAGAATGTACTTCTCTCCTCCTGACTCGTAATTCATCTGGATGGCGTGGCTCTTGATGGTGATGCCGCGCTCCCGTTCCAGGTCCATGTCGTCAAGCACCTGCTCCTGAAAATCACGGGCCGAGATGGTATTGGTCATCTCCAACAGGCGATCGGCCAGGGTGCTTTTGCCATGGTCAATGTGAGCGATGATGGAAAAATTGCGGATGTTTTTCACGGGCGCAAAGATAACAAATTATCGCATCTCATGATCACCGGAGGATGGTGACGAATCCATGCAAGGTGTACATCCTCGTTCCTTCCAGCGTTAGCTCAAAAACATCGCATACATACAGGTACACTCCGTCGCTGCAAGGTTGTCCCGTATCTTCATCTTCGCCGTTCCATTGGATGTACGGGTCGGAAGTATGGAACACCTGTTTGCCCCATCTGTTTACGATCACCAGGTTGATCTTTTCCGCCACCGTCGGGTCAAAGGGGACGAAGAGGTCGTTTTTGTCATCTCCGTTGGGCGTGAAGACATTCGGCAGCCGGTAGGCGTTGCACGGCGGCACACAGATGGTGTCGCTGAACGGGCCGACATTCCCCGTCGAGTCGATCGCGCAGATGACGTAACAGCCGATCACGGAATAAGGAGGAGTATGGGTATAACTGGTATCGGCGGTACCCGGGATGCTGTCGATCAGGGTTAATGGTTGCGACGACTGCTGCGCATAGTAGATCAGGACCTTCGAGATATCATGCGAGCAGCTGTCACCGGCAAAAGTCCAGCTTAAGGTGTTGAGATGCTTATCGCAGTCGGTAGCGACATTCAGGTCGGGTGTACAGGGAGGGATATTATCCACCGGTATCCCGCAGTTGATCTGTGAAAAGTTGATAATGGGATCTATAAAACCCGAAGCCGAGTAATGCCCTACGCTCTTTACCAGATAACAATATTCGTCTCCGTTACGGAGTCCCTTGTCTCTGTATGCGTTTGTGACGCTGTATCCGGCCAGCTCAAAGGTGCCGGAGAGAGGTTCCCGGCGGTAGATGGCGAAGGTGTCGTTGGTCCAGGGAACATCATTATTCCAGGAGAGGATGAGTGTTTCGTCGGTGGGACTGATGGTGAGGAACATCGAGGAGGCGGGTTGCGACGAGCCGATCAGGAAACGGTTTCCGGGTGTGATGTTGTAGATGTCGACCCGGTAGATGAATCCGTAATCCCTGGTGTTAAGAAGCGTATCGGTGTAAAGGGTGTCGTTCAGGTTTTCGGTGGAATCGATAGCGGTAAAGGAGACAGGCAGGTCGGACCGTGACCGGAGCAGTTTGTATTTGTAGGGTCCGGGTGCCTGGAGGGTGTCAATCTCCGTCGGTTTCGACCAGGCGATGTACACCGATCCGGTGGCGACATCGGTGGTATTAATACTGACGTTGGTCAACACGGGGACATCGCGTCGCAGCTGGGTACAGGCTTCATTGGAAGCGTATCCTTCGGCTTTGTCGGCATAAACGGCCACTACCAGGTAGCAATAGCGGATACCCTGGAAGAGTCCTGTTCCCCCGTTGTTGTCGAGGAACGTGGTCTGGGTGATATCACTGATACTCCCGATCTGCCGGTATCCCAGGTAGGGTGGAACGCCGGTCTCGCAATACCCATGAACATACCCGGTAGAATCAGCTTTGCGATAGATGAGATACCCGGTGGCATTCTGACAGGCATAGGCATCCCAGCTGAGGGTGATGTTGTTGCCGAGCGGAACGGCTGCCAGGTTCTCCGGAGCCGGTCCCACGACGCGGATCTTCATGGAACGCATGCTGACCAGGTTAACAGGCACGCCGTCATCGATGGCTTTAAAATAGACCTGGTAACTTGATTTTTTGACATGATTGCATACGGTATTCCAGGTAAAGAGTGCGGTCACATCGCCGGTGCCGGTGGCCGGAGAAGGAGAGAGCGTGGCATGGTTTTCATTCAGGATAAAAGGTCCGCCGGTGCCGGTGAGGGTGATGAGGTCGTTGGGGTTATCGGTTGCATGCACGGAGAAAGTAAGTTGCCGGCCCGCTTCGACGCAGGTGTCGGCGATCGGGTCGATTACGGGTGGTGTGTTGTTGCAGGCCACCACCTCGATCTGCATGTCGCGTAGGATACTCCCGATCTTAGCTCCGTCTCTCCATTCTTCGATCAGGATCGCGATGTTGTACTCTCCCTGGGCAGTGGGGCTGTCCCATACCAGGTCGCCGGTGACGGGGTCGAGGGTAAAGAAGTCGGAGGCCGCTGGCAGGGTATAGCCCGGGATGGGAAGACCCATGGCGCCGTAGCAGGACACCAGGTGATAGGAGAGGCTGTCGCCATCTACATCATATGCTCCCGGGTTGTGGTAAAATGGTTGCCCGACACAGGCATTGTCGACGGGTGGCATCAGCAGCACCGGGGAGTTATTGTATCCTGTGAAGGGGTTGATCACCAGCTCGGAATAAATAAAAAGCGGGACATTGATAGAGTTGGGGATATTCACAATGCCGCCGTTGCGGTTAGGGTCCTCGCAGGAGATGATATAGGAAGAGGGGCCGGGAAAGGTATGCTGGCCCTTGTACATGTTATAGGAGATGTCATTATCAAGATCGATGACCTTTTTCCGGGGAATATCGCTGGTCGTTCCGTCGCCCCAGTCGATGGTCAGGTAATCACGGTACGCGTTGACAGGACTCAGGGTGTAGGTGTATGAGATGAGGGTGATCTCATAAGTCAGCCCAGAGACATGGGTGTACGTGATCTCTGCGGCGCGTTGGTGAGTCGCCAGGACCAACAGGGGTGTCAGGCTGAAACCGAGTAGCCAGGCCAAGGAGAATATCCTTTTCATGAGAGGCATCCGGATGGTGCGTTTGAATGAGATGAACAAAGGTAACAATCCTGCCCGGATTTTTCCTAACTTTGTTGTGCTCAAAGAGGATGCACGGAATGTACGAGATTGACCCGGAAGCCGAAAAAAAAGAGATCCTGAAATTATACCGGAATCTTTTAAAAGTATATAAACCCAAACAGCCACAGGATAAACAGTTGGTGCGGAAGGCCTTCAACATGGCGGTGGAGGCTCATAAAGACATGCGGCGGAAAAGCGGGGAGCCGTATATCTATCACCCGCTGGCCGTGGCTACCATCGCGGTGTCGGAGATCGGTCTCGGGACCACCTCCGTGGTCTGCGCCCTGTTGCATGATGTGGTCGAAGATACCGACTACACCCTCGAAGATATCAGGGGCTTGTTTGGCGACAAGGTGGCCTCGATCATCGACGGGCTGACCAAGATCAAAGGCATCCTCGATCAGCACTCGCCTTCCATTCAGGCAGAAAACTTTAAAAAGATCCTGATCACCCTTTCCGACGACGTCAGGGTGATCCTGATCAAACTCGCCGACCGGCTGCATAACATGCGCACCCTGGATGCGCTTCCGCCCGAGAAACAACTCAAAGTGGCGGGTGAAACGATCTATATGTATGCCCCGCTGGCACACCGGCTGGGACTGCATGCGATCAAAAGCGAGATGGAAGACCTGGCGTTGAAATACACCGACCCGGAGATCTATGCTTCCATCCTGAATAAACTGAAAGAATCGGCCGAGAGCAGAAAACGATTTATCCATAAATTCATCTTCCCCCTGAAAAAAGCCCTTACCGAACAGGGATTCAAATTCACCATCACGGCCCGCGAAAAATCGATCTATTCGATTTGGGAGAAGATGAAAAAGAAAGAGATCCCCTTCGAAGAGGTCTATGATGTCTTTGCCATCCGCATTGTCATCGATACCCCGGTGGAAAACGAAAAGGCCGACTGCTGGAAGGTTTACTCCATCATCACCGATCATTACCGCCCCAATATGGACCGGCTGCGTGACTGGATATCTATCCCGAAAGCCAATGGCTATGAGGCATTGCATACAACGGTGATGAGCCACTCGGGACAGTGGGTGGAGATCCAGATACGTTCCCGGAAGATGGACGACATCGCTGAACGCGGGTATGCTGCGCACTGGAAATACAAGGAATCACTGGGTGTCAGCAGCCAGCTGGATCATTGGCTCGATCGTATCCGGGAGATGATCGAAAGTCCGGATGAGAATGCCCTGCAGTTCATTGATGATGTGAAAGGATATTTCTTCCTCGATGAGATATCCGTCTTTACACCACATGGCGAACTGCGTACCCTCCCGGCCAACTCAACGGTTCTCGATTTTGCTTATGCCATCCATTCCGAGATCGGCAACACCTGCATCGGGGCTAAGGTGGATAAAAAGCTTGTCCCCATCAATTATCAGCTGAAGAACGGACAGCAGGTCGAGATCATCACCTCGGGAAAGCAAACACCGAAAGAGGAATGGCTTACCTATGCGCGTACTACCCGGGCCAGGACCAATATCAAGCTGGCGATCAAAACGGAGAAGAAAAGTCACTTCCGGGATGGTAAGGAAAAGCTGGAGAAGATGTTCCAGCAGGGAGAGATCCCGTTCACGCATGAGAATATCAAAGAGTTCATCCAGGCAGTGAATTTCACCTCCCTGATCGACCTTTATTATGCCGTCTCGCAGGATAAGATCGGTCAACGTGATGTGAAACTCTTTGCCAGTTCCAAAGAGAAAAACGGCTGGCTCACGTTTCTCACCCGTTCCAAGTCGAAGACCTCCACCCGCGAACACGACGACCGCGAGAAGATGCTCGAACCTGTCATCGGGACCCGTTCGGCCGAAAGGGCCATGGAGACGACCGGCGCCAGGATGGGCTTTGAGATAGCCTCCTGCTGCAACCCGATACCCGGCGATGAAGTCATCGGGCTGATCGCTTCCGATTCACTGCCGATTCAGATCCACCGCACCAACTGCCCTAAGGTGATCGAGCTGGTCAGCAGTTTCGGCAACAAGGCGGTTAAACTGCGCTGGGCTGCCAAGGAATCGATCTCTTTCCTGACGAAAGTGAAGATCTCGGGAATTGACCGGATGGGCATGATCAGCGATCTGACCAGGGTGATCACTTCCGAACATAATCTGAATATTCAATCATTCCACCTCGAAGCCCGTAATGGCTTTACAGAAGGCGAAGTGACATTATATGTTCCCGATGTGGATATTCTGAACCGGCTGATCAAAAATCTTCGTCAACTGGAAGGTATCCGTAATGTCTCCCGCAATGATTAACAAAATCTGTTTTTATTTGTTCTTAATTTATTTTAATTTTGACAGATTGATTGCAAATTAATTTATTATGACAAAAAAGATGCCGGAAGATGCTTTCGAAGCTGTCCGAAAAATCTTTACTGAGTACCTTGAAAAGCATGGGCACCGTAAGACACCTGAAAGGTTTACCATCCTGAAGGAAATTTTCGCCACCGAAGGTCATTTCGACATCGAGACCCTGTACATCCGTATGAAAAACCATAAGTACCGGGTCAGCAGGGCCACCCTGTACAACACCATCGAACTATTGCTTGATTGCGGACTGGTGACCAAACATCAGTTTGGGACTAATTATGCCCAGTTTGAAAAATCCACCAAAGTCCGTCAGCACGATCATTTTATATTTCTTGACAACGGCGACGTCATTGAATTTTATGACCCCAGGATTGAAGAGATCCGGGCAGATCTTGAGAAGATCCATAACGTTGAAGTTGCCAATTATTCACTCACTTTTTACGGCCATTCCAAAGCCGTTAAGTAAATCCCTTCGAAATGAATGTTGATGTTATTCTTGGACTACAGTGGGGAGATGAAGGAAAAGGGAAGATAGTAGACGTCCTTACCCCCCGTTATGATGTTATTGCCCGTTTTCAGGGCGGTCCGAATGCCGGACATACTATTGAATTCGATCATCGGAAATTTGTATTGCATACCATCCCTTCCGGTATTTTTCATGCTGAAAAAACCAATGTGATCGGGAATGGAGTCATTATTGATCCATTCATCTTTTTTCAGGAAGTAGATAATCTATTGGAAGCGGGGATTCATCCCGAAAAAAACCTGTTGATCTCGCGCCGCTCCCACATGATCCTGCCGACACACCGCCTGCTCGATGCTGCTTACGAGGCGCAGAAGGGAGATGCCAGGATCGGTTCCACCCTGAAAGGGATCGGACCGACGTACACGGATAAATATGCGCGGACCGGTCTTCGGACAGGAGCTATCCATGATCATGATTTCCGCATGAAATATGATCAGTTAAAAGAAACCCACTTGGATATTATCCGCGGTCTTCATTTCGACTATGCATCACAACTGATCGACGGTCTTTCTTTTGAAGATTATGAGTCGGCCTGGTTCCGGGCAGTGGAAAGGCTGAAGGGCTTTCAGCTCATCGACAGTGAATTTTACCTGAATCGTTGCCTCGACAGCGGGAAGAGCGTTCTGGCGGAGGGTGCGCAAGGGAGTATGCTGGATGTGGATTTCGGCTCGTATCCTTTTGTGACCTCTTCCAACACGATCACCGCCGGCGTTTGCTCCGGCCTGGGCGTGTCGCCACACCGGATCGGAACGGTTTTCGGCGTTTTCAAAGCCTACTGCACCCGTGTCGGCAGTGGACCTTTCCCGACGGAACTCCATGATGCCACCGGGGAACTCATGCGCAAGAGCGGTCACGAATTCGGCGCTACTACCGGTCGGCCACGGCGTTGCGGATGGCTTGATATCCCTGCCCTGAAATATGCAATCATGCTGAATGGTGTCAATTCCCTGATCATGATGAAGGCCGATGTCCTCACTTCCATTGATCCGGTCAATATCTGTACGCAGTATGAGGTGGAAGGAAAACG
>DAONET010000032.1:19946-26941 GCA_035403225.1 Bacteroidales bacterium
TCACTTCCATTGATCCGGTCAATATCTGTACGCAGTATGAGGTGGAAGGAAAACGCACGGAAGAGCTTCCCTGGGATCTCTCCCCGGAAAAACTCGTACCGGTTTATACTCCGATGAAAGGATGGAGCTCAGATCTTTCGAAAATGACCGCGGCAGAAAACTTCCCGTCAGAAATCAACGAGTATATCCGCTTTATCGAAAAGGTAACGGGTGTTCCCGTCACCATGGTGTCAGTCGGTCCCGACAGGGAACAGACGATATCGCGGTAAGATTATAATTTCCGTTTTACTTCAACTGTTTCGTATCCTTCGATGATGTCACCGACTTTGATGTCGTTGAAGTTCTCGATATTGAGACCGCATTCGTAGCCGGCAAGCACCTCTTTCACATCATCTTTGAACCGTTTCAGGGAAGCCAGTGTTCCGGTGTACACCACGATTCCATCGCGGATGATCCGGATCCTGGTATGACGGTTGATTTTTCCATCCAGCACATAACATCCGGCGATAGTACCCACCTTGGTGATCTTGAAGGTCTCGCGGATCTCCACGTTGCACACGATCTTCTCTTCGATCTCCGGAGAGAGCATCCCTTCCATGGCGTCCTTGATTTCTTCGATGGCCTGGTAAATGATAGAGTACAGACGGATATCGATTTGTTCCTGTTCGGCCAGTTTACGGGCGGCGAGGGAAGGACGTACCTGGAAGCCCACGATGACGGCGTTGGAGGCAGAAGCCAGCAGGACATCCGATTCGGTTATCTGTCCTACCGATTTGTGGATCACGTTGACCAGGATATTTTTTGTACTGAGTTTGATCAGGGAGTCGGAGAGAGCCTCGACAGAACCGTCGACATCGGCTTTCACGATGATATTCAGTTCCTTGAAGTCGCCAATGGCGATGCGGCGTCCGATCTCGTCCAGCGTGATATGTTTCTGGGTGCGGATACCTTGTTCGCGTTGCAGTTGGAAACGTTTGTTGGCAATATTTTTAGCTTCTTTCTCGTCGGTCATGACGTTAAAGACATCACCCGGCTGCGGCGCACCGCTAAGTCCGAGCATCAGGAGGGGCGAGGAGGGGCCTGCTTCTTTGACGGGCAGGTTTCTCTCGTTATACATGGCTTTGACACGACCGTAAGTAGATCCGGCGAGCACGATATCTCCGATGTGGAGGGTGCCGTTTTGGACCAGCAGTTTAGAGACATAGCCCCGGCCTTTGTCGAGGGCCGATTCGATGACGGTACCGGTAGCTAACCTGTCGGGGTTGGCTTTCAGGTTGAGCATTTCGGCTTCCAGCAGCACTTTGTCGAGTAGCAGGTTGACGTTGGTCCCGAGTTTGGCGGAGATCTCCTGGGTTTGGTATTTGCCGCCCCATTCTTCCACCAGGATGTTCATCTTCGAAAGTTCTTCGCGCAACCGGTCTGTATTGGCGTTGGGCTTATCGATTTTATTGAAGGCAAAGACGATGGGTACGCCGGCAGCCAGAGCATGGTTGATGGCTTCCTTGGTCTGCGGCATGACGGTTTCATCGGCCGCGATGACGACAATAACGATGTCAGTGACTTGGGCTCCGCGGGCGCGCATGGCGGTAAAAGCCTCGTGACCGGGAGTATCGAGGAAGGAGATGGTCTTCCCGTTCTCGAGCTGCACTTCATAGGCCCCGATGTGTTGGGTGATGCCGCCGGCTTCGCCTGCCACCACGTTAGTATTACGGATGTAGTCGAGCAGTTTGGTTTTCCCGTGGTCGACATGACCCATAACCGTTACGATCGGCGGACGATCTTTCTGGTTCTCCAGGTTGTCTTGTTCATCGTGATGGTGGATGGCTTCCTGCACTTCCACGCTGACGAATTCAACTTTATATCCGAACTCTTCAGCGACGACGGCCAGTGTTTCCGCATCAAGTCGTTGGTTGATGGAGACGAAGAGGCCGAGGGCCATACAGGTGGAAATGACCTGAGTGACATTCACGTTCATCATGGTAGCCAGTTCATTGGCTGTCACGAACTCGGTGACGCGGATCACTTTCTTTTCTTCTTCCAGACGTTCCTGCTCTTCCTGCATGTGCTGGCTGATGGATTCCCGTTTCAGGCGGCGATGCTTTGAAGCTTTGGATTTGCCCATGGGCGACAGGCGGGAGAGGGTTTCTTTTATATGACGCTGGATATCTTCTTGCGAGATTTCGGGCTTGACGATATCTTTGTGAAACTTCTTATCCTTGAATTTTGGTTTTGGTTGCTGATCCGGTTTTGTTTCTGTGGCCGGTGTCTCAGTGCCTCCCTGGTTGCGGATTCTCTTTCTCTTCTTTTTCTTTCCTTTGGCATCATCGGAAGAAGAGGCGACAGGCTTTTTCTTGTCCGACGGTTTCCGTGGTTCAGGCAGTACAATGGAACCGAGGATCGTAGGTCCTTCGAGGATGATCTTCTCGCTCCGGAAGATATTGTCCTCAGGGGCTTTGGGTGGCTCAACGACGACGGGTGTTTCAGGTGTCACCACCGGCGCCGGAGTTTCGGGGACCACGGGAGGTTCAGACACTTCAGCTGCAACAGGGGTTGTTTCTTCTACGTGAACTTCGGCAACAGGCGCCGGAGCCGGAGCCGGAGCCGGTGCAGCAACTTCTTTTTCAGGAGCCGGAGCAACTTCAGGTTCTTTCTTCGTTTTTCCTTTGGGTGCGACTGCTTCTTTTTCAGGCTCTTCTTTCGTTTTGCCTTTGCGCGTCGTCTTTTTTTCAAGATCTTCGAGGTTGATCTTACCAAGGATCGTCAACTCCTGCACACCCTTTCCCTTTTCGGGAGATTCCGGTTCAGCAGATGCCGGGATGACTTCGGGCTCTTTCTCCACGACCGGTTCTGCCGGGATGACGGGCTTGGGAGGCGGTGGAAGTTCTTCTTTTACAGGTTCGGGTACGACGACAGGCGCCTCTTCCCGGATGACCGGCGGTTTGGAGGGTTCGGGTTCGGGCTGGGGTTTGGGCTCCTCTTTTTTGATCTCTTTGACAGGCTCTTCTTTGGGCTTGGGAGGTTCGTAGCCTTTCTTTTCAAAACCGATGGAGATGTTTTTGATAAAGAGATCGTCGTGATCTTTTTCAGATTCTCTTTGCGACGTCTTCTTTGAATCAATCGTAATAGTCTCATTCGGATTGAATTGAAGGCCGATTTTCTTCGCCTCTTCCTTCACATGCTTTTCAGAGGCAAATTCTTTCAGCAGGAGATTATACATCTCCACCGTCAGCTTCCCATTGGGATCACTTCCAAGCTTGAATCCCTTTTTGGTAAGGAAATCCACAATGGTGCTCACCCCGATGTTGAATTCGCGTGCTGCTTTACTTAGTCTTATTGCTGTAATGCTTTCACTCATAGGCAATTGCTACGTCCTGTCCTTTAAACAGTTAGTAAAATTAATATTTTTATTCAAATTCAGCTTTCAAAATACGGATAACTTCATTGATGGTTTCCTCTTCGAGGTCGGTCCTTTTGACGAGTTCATCCACGTCAAGGTTCAGAACGCTCTTAGCGGTATCACAGCCGATATTTTTCAGTTCGTCGATGATCCACTGATCGATTTCGTCGGAGAATTCCTGCAGGTCAACATCTTCGTTATCCACGTCGGTATCGCGGTAGACATCGATTTCATAGCCGGTCAGTTTTCCGGCCAGTTTGATGTTGAATCCGCCTTTACCGATAGCGAGGGAGACCTGATCGGGTTTCATGTACACATCGGCTTTTTTGTTTTCGTCGTCGATGATGATGGATGTCACCTTAGCGGGGCTCAGGGCGCGTTGGATAAAAAGGGAGGGGTTAGTGGTAAAGTTGATCACGTCGATATTTTCGTTTTTCAGCTCGCGAACGATACCGTGAATACGTGATCCCTTCATCCCGACGCAGGCGCCGACGGGGTCGATACGGTCATCGTAAGATTCGACGGCGATTTTAGCGCGTTCGCCGGGGACCCTGACGATTTTCCGGATGCTGATCAGACCGTCGTACACTTCCGGAACTTCTGCTTCGAAGAGTCGTTCGAGGAAAGATTCCGAGGTGCGTGAGAGGATGATGACCGGGTTATTGTTCCTCATTTCCACCCGGGAGACGACGGCGCGTACCGTATCTCCTTTTCGGTAGAAGTCGGATGGGATCTGTTCCGATTTGGGGATGATCAGTTCAATCCCTTCATCGTCGAGCACCAGGATCTCTTTTTTCCATACCTGGTACACTTCACCGGCGATGATCTCGCCGATTTTATCTTTATATTTCTGGAAGATATTATTCTTTTCGTATTCCTGGATCTTGGCCACGAGGTTCTGACGGATGGTAAGGATATCGCGACGTCCGAAGCTGGGCAGCTGGATTTCTTCGGAAAGTTCTTCACCGACTTCGAAGTCAGGTTCGATCTTGATAGCTTCCGACAACGGCACTTGCGTGTTCTCGTCTTCCACCGCACCGTCTTCAACAATAGTCCGGTATCGCCATATTTCGAGGTCTCCTTTATCGATATTGACAATGATGTCGAAGTTATCGGCAGATCCGAAACGTTTGGTCAGCATGTGTTTAAAAACATCCTCGAGGATGCGCATCATGGTTTCACGGTCGATATTTTTGAATTCTTTGAATTCGGAAAAGGTTTCGACTAAATTGAGATGTTCCATGGTTTTTCTTGTTGGTTGTTTTCGGTGCGATTTCCGGGTCGCACGTGTCTGTTATTTAAATGATAATTTGATTTTGGCTTCTTTTATCTGGTTAAAAGGAAGAAGCGTATTGTTTTTTTGTTCTTCTTTTTTTGATTTCTTCGGATGTTCCAGTTCGATGCCTTCTGCGTCGGCACGGACAAGGATCCCGTTGATGGCCGTGTCGTCGGTAGTGATGATCTCCAGTTCGCGTCCGGTGTGTTTCGGATACTGACGAGGAAATCGGAGTGGGGAGTTGGCGCCGGGCGTGGAAACAGTCAGATCAAAATCTTCTGTCTCGCGGTCAAGGCTCGATTCGATGAACCGGTTGACGGCTTTGCAGTCGTCAATGTTCACTCCCTGGTCTCCGTCAATATAAATACAGATCCTGTTGCCGGACCTGATGGAGACATCCACCACGAAGAAGGGTGTTCCTTCCAGATGTTCCGTAACCAATGCGGTCAGTTGTTTTTCCGTGATCATAGTTGTATCAAAAAACGAGGGGACTTTCGGTCCCCTCATGCGTTTTTCAAAATTCTTTGCAAAGATACATTATTTTGATGAAAATACAAATAGATGAAAAAGAATGAAAAAAATGAAGAAGCCGCCTTTTTTGCGGGCGGCTTCTTCTCAGGGACTCCTCAATATACGAGATCATTTGACATGGATGATCCGTATTAGTTTATTCCCTTCATCCGTACGCACGAGCACCATGTATGTTGCTTCGCTGATGGATGTTTCGGGTGTGAAGACCAGGTCGTATGTTCTCTTTCCGGTGAACGGGCCGGAGGCGATGGTTGCTACTTTCGTGCCGATGAGCGTATAGACATCGATGGTAGCGTTGACATCCTGCGAGAAGATGACCCGGATGGTAGTGCTTTCGACGAACGGGTTCGGGAAGGCATTCAGACTGATGGTGAATTTGCCCGAAGCGCCTTCATTGAACGGGTCGTCAGATTGTGACAGCAAACCTCCCATATCCTGTACCCATACGCATTCATCAAAGGCTTCATTGATGGCGCCGGCAGCAGAACCGATGTTGCTCAGCGACGGCGGGTTCGGATAGATGAGATGACCTCCCAACGCATCATTGACAAGATCCAACAGGTCGTTGACGGTAGGTGTGCTGTGATAATGAGCTTGCAGGTAATTGAATACCGATGACGGCACTCCGCTGACATCCTCAAACTTCGTAGCAGTAGGTACCGATCCGCAGCCGGTGGAGTTATCAGCCACCAACCAGGAAGAGGTAGTGAGCGCTACTCCCGGTAACATGGGATCGAGTCTCATGTTCAGACCGAGGGTCAGCCCTTGCCCGAAGAGAGTGTTCTTTGCAGGCTGTGTCCCGTATCCGCATCCATTATCTCCCGCAGCCAGGATCGCAGAAGGTCCTCCGCTGGGCAGGAGGTTATCTATACACTGTGCATTCCAATGGTTCACGGTGTAAGATCTTCCCTGACGGCCAATAATGAGGTCGGTGCTTAATAAGCCGGTCACCAGCTCGACACCCGGTGTCCCGCAGAATTTTCCTGTCTGGTTTCCGTAGAATCCCTGGGTGAGTGAGCAATGTTGCCATGCTTCTTCGCACGGGATGCTTACTTCGCACGACACATCGCAGCCGTTCGGATTGAAGATGGTGATCCGGAAGGTCGCGTAGGTAGATGACATAGCCTTGAAGGTGATGGCAGGGGTGTTTTTCGGACCTGTGATCACCCAGTCGCCGGCAATGACTTCCCACGATACGGTGGAATAGGGAACATGGATGGCTGCGGCGAGCGTATTGTTCACCATACCGCAGAATACCGGATTCCCTCCGTTCACGGTGAAATCGACATCCTCTTCACAATCATAGGTGATCTGGATCACAAAGTTGCAGGTGGCGATATTGCCGCACTCATCTGTCACTCTGTAAGCCATGGTGTAGGTTCCGGCCGGCATGTCGTTCATGATGATCGGGAACGAAGTGGCAGGCACGAATCCGGCGCCATTGAAATTATACTCAAGTTCGAGTTCTTCAACAGCGGTGCAGTTGTCACTGTAAGTCGGCCCCGGTATCGCCAGATCCGGACACCATTGTATGATATTGCCGGGACAAGTGAGGTCCGGAGGCACGATATCAAGGGTGTACGTGAACACCTGGGTGCAGGTGGCAGTGTTGCCGCAGGCGTCGGTAGCCGTGTAGGTACGGGTACGACTCCAGAGGCAGCCTTGTCCCTGAACAGGATCTCCCAGCACGGAGGTGATCTCCGGTTCGCCGCAGTTATCGGTTGCAGTCGCTTCCCCGGCAGGCGGGAACGAAGCGGGGTTGCATCCCAGGTCGCTGCCCGGCGGACAGAA
>DAONET010000033.1:0-26848 GCA_035403225.1 Bacteroidales bacterium
TACCTGGGAATGCAATTGCATTATGCATTCACCGTAGGATACGGAGAGTTGGATTAACCTATCCGATAAACAGCCCCTCATTTCTTGCTTTAATCGACCCGTCTTTCCCATATTCACCGCAAATGGTGACTTTGAGAATTTCCAGAAATAAACTTTTTACAAAATATACATAATGTTTACCGTATTAGTGTACATTTGCATCGAATATCTGCTATCTATTCTTTAATATCTGCCATCCATGATCGAAGAAACCCGCCAACTTTACGATTGTCAGCAATGTGTTTTCAGGTCGATATCGTTGCATCACATGACGGCCGCCGATTTCGAGTTGATTCGCCGAACATCGGTTCAATTAAAGTTTGAGAAGGGAGAAACCATCATCAAGCAGGGGGCAAAATCATTCCACCTGGTTTTTCTTCACAAGGGGGTTGTCAAATTCAGTTATCAGTACAACTCCGGAAAGAATTACATCATGACGATTGTCAGAGGTCCCAAATTACTGGGGGCTGCCAACCTGTTCTTCAAGGAGACCAACATTTTTTCGTTGGTGGCGATGGAAGCCTGCGATATTTGCCTGATTGACAGCAAGGCTTTGCGTAACCTGGCTTCGAAGCATGCCGATTTTGTTTTGTCGATGTGTGAGCAAACCATGGAGATGTTTCAGGCATCCATCTTCAATTTCATCAGTCTGGCACATAACCAGGTCAACGGCCGTATTGCCGATGTTTTGTTATACCTTTGGAATGATGTTTACCTGCATGATCCGGAGCAGTTCATCATTACCCGGAAAGAGCTCGCAGAATTTGCCGCCTGTTCGCATGAGAACGTAATCACGACCCTTTCAAAATTCAATAAAGAAGGGATTATCACGCTGGATAGCAAGAAGATCAGGGTAAATGACGTAAAAAAGTTGAATGAAATAAGTAAAAAGGGATGATGGTCCTTAATAAAAAGACGCAGTATGCCATTCTTGCGTTGACCAATCTGGCTAAGGAATATGGCAAAGGAGCGATCCTGATCAGTGATATCGCGAAGAACGAGAATCTGCCGCAACGGTTTCTGGAGAACATTTTGCAGGAGCTAAAGAAACTGGGACTCGTCGGAAGCCGGCTGGGCAAGTCGGGCGGTTACTTCCTGATCCGGGATCCGAAGGATATCAAATTAGTGACCATCATCCGCCATTTTGAAGGCACGATTGCCATGATGTACTGTATCTCCGAAAAAGCGTATCAACCTTGTGAATTCTGCAAAGACGAAGAGCAGTGCCAAATCAGGAAAGTCTTCAAGCAGATCCGTGACACCACGTGGGACATCCTCTCCGATACCACGCTACAGTCGCTTGTTTCATAACGCCAGGCATGCTCAGTTCCGTCACTTTTTTTCAGAAGAAACGGTCCCCGTAAAAATTCCTTATCAAAAAAATTTTTTTGTACCAAAGAAAATTTTCCTGAATTTCCGGGAAGAAGCGTCACACTCCGTGATGACACTAATCTCTCGGGATTATCTTTTTTTATTATAATACACACAGATTTTCCCTAACATTTTCCTGTTTTTATTGCAACAGGGAACACTATCAAATTCATTCTCATATTATTATCAGCCCTCCTATTTTTCGCAGTCAGATTGACTTGCGTTCTTTATTATTTTAAGATTATTGAAGATTTGTGATGGATTTTTATTTATTTTTACTGATGGACATAACATTTTTTATCTTTTTGATTATCAATAATTATTTTCCCCGTCATCGTAAATCCATCAAGTTAATTACCTGTAAAAAAACGCATTAAGCCTTTCGATCCGAAATCTAATTTTAACTACAACCAACTACCGATTTTTTCCGGACATATTGTCCGGTCTCCCGAGAACAGCGATGCATCATATTACCATTCATATCAGTTCTTCAGCTCATCCGGCCTCTGCAAAAAGGTTATCAATGCTGATGTTTTGGAATTGCAGCCAGTCCATCAGCATTTTATAAAAAGAAAAAGTTATACTAAAAGTAATCTTCATGAACTCTTTATCCGATTCTCCAAGAAATGTTCACCGTCAATCATTTAGCCATTCAAAAACAAGATTTACTCTTATCATAGCAGTGCTCTTCTTTGTTTTTGCTTCAGTAAGCGGATTCGGGCAACCTTGTCAAATTTCCGCAAGGGCCATCCCATCCACGATTTGCGTAGGGGATTCATCCCAATTGAGCGTAAATGGCGGTGATACAGCCTGGACTTATTCATGGAGTCCGGCGACTTATCTTTCGAATCCATCCATTATCAACCCTGTCGCCACACCGCCGGCAAGTATCCGTTATACGGTTACGGTCACTTCAGGGCCTTGTGCCGGGGACACATCGAGTGTTCTGGTGAAGGTCAACCCGCTTCCCTCGTCAGCGTTTACTTTCTCCCCGAATTTTATGTGTGGAAACACACCTGTTTCCTTCCAAGGTCCGGCAGGACCCAATTATTCCTATTTCTGGAATTTCGGAGACCCCGGAAGTGGATCATGGAATACCAGCATACTTCAAAACCCCACCCACACCTTTACAAGCCATGGCAATGGAAATCAGACTTTTAATGTTCAACTTACGGTAACTGTAAACGGTTGTTCCTCCACCACCATGCACACGATAACGGTTTTACAAGTACCGGATGCTTCCATTCAGGACCTCAACTTTGATCCATGGAAGCATTGTGTATCCGGATCAAATATCACAGACACCCTGTTGATCGACAATACATCCACGACGATTTTGACCAATACACATTATCACATTGACTGGGGAGACGGTTCAGCCCCCTATGACAGTACGGTATTACCAACCGGGACTTCACATGCCTATACGTCCATTGGAAATTTCGCGGTCGTCCTGACAGTCATGAATGCGCAATGTACTTCGACACAGACCTATTACTTTTTTAACGGGTCCAATCCTGTAGGAGGTCTGGACAATCCAGGGAATACAGTCGGATTATGCGGAGTTCCCAAATCCATCAGCTTTGGTTTCACACCCAGCACTGCCAACAATTCTCCCGGAACCACTTATACCATCATGTATGATGATGGTTCTCCCAATGAGGTCTATTCTCAGCCACCTCCGACTTTAGTCACCCATGTATATACGGATGGTTCCTGCGGACATACGGCTCAGTCAGGGTCCCAGAATTCCTATTCGATAAAATGCACCATGTCCAATCCCTGCGGGACCTCAAACAGCATGATTGATCCCATCCAGATTAACGAGGATCCGGTTTCTGATTTTTCCATCAACCCGATGCCGGGTTGTATCAACACAAATGTCGTGCTTACCTCCACCACCGTCGCACCCGGGTTCATCAGTCCGGGATCTAATCAATGCAGCTATACCCTTAATTATCATTGGGTTATCACCCCTTCATCCTACACTATAGTAAGCGGAGGGTTGACGCAACAGGCGCTGACTGTTCAGTTTCACGAGGTTAAGACGTATTCCATAACGCTAACCACCAATTCGGGATGTACGTCGGTCCCGATCACGAAAACCATATGTATCTCACAACCGCCGGAAGCCTCTTTTACTGTAGATAAAGAATCGGGATGTGCGCCACTGAGGGTTCAGACGAACAACACCTCCACCTCGACTGATCCTTGTAGTACTATTTCCTACACGTGGAGTGTTTCCAACTACACAGGATCGGCGAAATGTCCACCGAATAGTTCTTCTTTTGTAATCTCCAATACCACCACAAAAAATCCTTTTGTTATTTTCAACAATCCGGGGATTTACCGGCTCAAGCTGGAAGTCAACGGAGCTTGCGGCATTGTAACAACGTACCATGACATTACTGTTAAATCAATCCCGACCATTGAAATTGACGAGACCACCACTACTCCTATCTGTGCCGGAGAATCCGTTTCTCCCTTAGCCACCTTTTATTCCTGTTACGGGACCGACTCACTTACCTATTTTTGGAGTTTTCCGGGAGGCACCCCCGGGTCGACTACCGCCAATCCTCCAGGCACAATTGGTTATCCTAATCCCGGTTCGTACATCATTACCGCCTCTGCCGCCAATGAATGCGGGACAGGTTCAAGCGACACGCCATTAATCGTCAATCCCCTCCCCGTCGCTTCCGCCACTCCGGCCACCCAATCAGTATGTTCGGGGAAACCGACTTCCATCGTAAACTTTTCTTCGTCCATTACGCCCGGAACCACCTATTCATGGACTGTCACTGCATCAACCGGGATTACCGGGTTTGTCGCAGCCGGAAGCGGCAATAGTATTCCTTCCATGACCCCTGCCAATGCAGGCATATCTCCGGGAACAATCACTTACACTATTACCCCTTCGGTAGGCAACTGTGAGGGAAATCCGTTTACCCATATTATCACGGTCAACCCCATTCCCGTGGTTACTGTCTCTCCCCTGTCTCCTCAAACTGTTTGTTCCGGTTCTTCCACGCAAACTATCCATTTATCCTCCAGTGTAACAGGTTCGACCTTCTCCTGGGCGGCTGCCACTACGGATCCCATTACAGGATTCCCGGTTAGCGGCAACACATTGGACATCCCCTCCTTCACGCCAATCAATACGGCCAACACCGCCGGGGTCATCACTTTTACGATCACCGCGACGGCCGCAGGCTGTGAGAGCGTTCAGACGACCTACCTGGTGAATGTCAATCCAAGCCCTGTGATGGCGGTTACTCCGAAGAGTAAAGTCATCTGTTCAAATACCAACACAAATATCGTTTTAACCGCTAACGTCGCCAATACCACCTTTATCTGGAATTCGACGGTAGTATCGGGGAGCATCTCCGGCAACACCAACGGCAGCGGCACACCGATCTCCAACACCTTGCAAAATACAGGCAGCACATACGGAATTGTACGGTACGTCATCACACCGGAAGCCAACTCATGCCCCGGTGACACCATCCACTACCTGGTTTATGTGCAACCCGTCGCCACAGTCACGGCTACGCCACCAACGCAGACGATTTGTTCGGGAACATCATCGCAAGCCATCAACCTGTCTTCCCCCTCCACCGGCATCGGCAATGTAACCTTCTCGTGGACCACAGTCGCCAACCCTGCTTCCGGTCTTTCGGGCTACACTCCGGCAGGGAATGGTTTGGCTATCGCCGCATCCACGATCACCAGCACCCTTACCACCCCGGGTACCGTCACGTATACCATCACTCCCTCTATCGCAGGATGCATCGGCACCGCCAATACTGCGACAATCACCATAAACCCGGCTCCGATGGTGAATAACGCCTCTCTGACACAAACAGTGTGCTCTGGGAGTCCCACTTCTCCGGTGACCTTGACGTCGAATCTTGATCCCAACGTCACTTTTTCATGGACAGCTTCCGCCACCCCGGGAATAACAGGATATTCCTCCTCCGGGACAAACACTATTCCGGTCCAAACAATCAACAACGGCACCACCACGAACGGGACCGTCACCTATCATATCATCCCGACTTCTGCTTTCCCGGGGATCACCTGTCAGGGAACACCTGCCGATTATACCATCGTTGTAAAACCCATTCCGGAAATCACTGCCACTCCGTCCACGCAGGAAATCTGTTCGGGGAATCCAACCAACATCTTATTAACAAGCAACATCACCAATTCCACCTTTTCCTGGACCTATTCAGTTCTTTCAGGAAGCGTGACCGGAGGATCTTCAGGAAGCGGATCCACCATTGCACAGGTACTGACCAATGCAGGAACAACCAACGCCGTTGTCAGGTACGTGGTGACATCAAGTGCAAACGGATGTCTGAGTCAAACATTGAACGTCGAGATCACGGTCAAGCCGAAGCCAACGGTAACCGCCTCCCCCGTTTCCCCGATGACCGTCTGTTCCGGCTCTGCCACACAAAGCATCAACCTTTTCTCCAGTGTTACAAATTCCACTTTCTCGTGGACAGCTTCCACCACTGATCCCATAACAGGGTTCCCGGCTGGCGGCAACACCTCTGACATTGCCTCCTTCACGCCGGTCAACACGTCCAACACCGCCGGGGTCATTACGTTTGTGATTACAGCCACCGCATCAGGCTGCGAGAGCGTTCCGGCGACCTACCTGGTGAATGTAAACCCACGCCCTGTGATGAATGTAACACCCAAGAGCAAGGTCATCTGTTCAAATACCAACACGAATATCGTGTTAACCTCTAACGTCTCGAACACCACCTATACCTGGAATTCGGCCGTACTGTCGGGGAGCATCTCCGGCAACAACAACGGCAGCGGCACACCGATCTCCAACACATTGCAAAATACAGGCAGCACGTACGGTACTGTCCGGTACGTCATCACTCCGGAAGCCAACTCATGCTCCGGCGACACCATCCATTACCTTGTTTATGTACAACCAATCCCAACCCTAACAGCCACTCCGGCCGCGCAGACGATTTGTTCCGGGTCATCATCGCAAGCCATCAACCTCTCTTCGTCTGTTACCGGTATCGGTAATGTCTCCTTCTCATGGACGACGATCACCAACCCGGTTTCCGGCCTCACGGGTTACACCCCGGCAGGGAATGGAACGACCATCGCCGGATCCGTCATCAACAGCACACTGACAATATCAGGGACCGTCACTTATACCATCACTCCTTCCCTCGCCGGTTGCTCCGGAACAACCAATATTGCGGCGATCACCATCAACCCCGCACCGGCAATAAGCAACAGTCCCCTGACACAAACAGTGTGTTCGGGAAGTCCATCCACCCCGGTGACCCTGACTTCAAATCTCGATCCCAACGTCACTTTTTCCTGGACAGCCTCCCCCACACCGGGAATAACAGGATATTCTCCTTCAGGGACAAGCACCATCCCGGTCCAAACGATCAACAACAACACCATCACGAACGGAACCGTCACCTATCATATCGTCCCGACTTCTACTTTCCCGGGAATCACATGTCCGGGAAACCCTGCCGATTATACCATCGTGGTGAAGCCTGTTCCGGAAATAACCGCCACTCCATCCTCACAGGAGATCTGTTCGGGGAATTCAACCGACATCTTACTCACCAGCAACATCACCGGAACTACATTTTCCTGGATCTATTCCGTGATTTCAGGCAACGTGAACGGCGGATCTTCGGGAAGCGGATCCACCATTGCACAGGCATTAACCAATACCGGGACGACAGACGCGCTGGTCAGGTACTCTGTGACATCAAGTGCAAACGGATGTCTGGGGCAAACACTGAGTGTCGAGATCACGGTCAAGCCGAAACCAACGGTGACTGCCTCCCCCGTTTCCCCCATGACTGTCTGTTCCGGTTCTGCCACGCAAAACATCAATCTTTCCTCCAGCGTAACGAATTCCACCTTCTCATGGGATGCTACCACAACGGATCCCATAACAGGGTTCCCTGGAAGCGGCAACACATCGAACATCGCCTCCTTCACGCCGGTCAATACGGGCAACACCGCCGGAGTCATCACTTTTACGATCACCGCAACAGCCGCAGGCTGTGAAAGCACTCCGACAAACTACCTGGTGAATGTAAATCCACGACCTGCGATGACAGTAACTCCCAAGAGTAAGGTCATCTGTTCAAATACCAACACGAATATCGTGTTAACCGCTAACGTCGCGAACACCACCTATACCTGGAATTCGACCGTAGTGTCGGGGAACATCTCCGGCAACACCAGCGCCAGCGGTACACCCATATCCAACACCCTGCAAAATACAGGTACCTCTTACGGCACGGTGAGGTACGTCATCACACCGGAAGCCAACTCATGCTCCGGTGACACCATCCACTACCTGGTTTATGTGCAACCAGTCGCCACAGCCACGACCACGCCACCGACGCAGACGATTTGTTCAGGAACATCATCACAAGCCATCGACCTGTCTTCTTCCTCCACCGGCATCGGTAATGTAACTTATTCCTGGACCACCGTTGCCAACCCTGCTTCCGGTCTTTCGGGTTACACGCCGTCAGGGAACGGCACGTCTATCGCCGCATCCACCATCACCAGTACCCTGACCATCCCGGGCACCGTCACTTATACCATCACTCCATCCATCGCAGGATGCAGCGGTAGCAATTCCATCGCAGTGATCACTGTTAAGCCGCTTCCTACACCCGGTATCACGGGTCCCTCATCAGCATGTGCAGGATATTCCGGCAACATTTATTATACGGAACCCGGCATGACCAATTACCAATGGTCCGTTTCATCAGGAGGTGAGATCACCGCAGGTGAAGGAACCAACACCATCACCGTGACCTGGAACACACCAGGCAGTCAATCCATTTGTGTAAATTATGTAAATACAGACGGATGTACAGCCGTTGTCCCGGTTTGTTCCCCGGTCACTGTCAACGTCATCCCCATTCCTGCGCTGAATGGTCCGCTCCAGGTTTGTGAGAATTCTACCGGCCATGTTTATACTACCGACGCAGGGATGAGCAACTATCAATGGCAAGTCTCCCCGGGCGGAATGATCACTTCCGGAGCCGGGACCAATGCCATCACCGTATCCTGGGGTGGTCCGGGAGCACAAAGTGTAAGTGTTTCTTACAACCAAAACGGATGTCCCGTAGCTGATCCGACAGTTATCAATGTCAACGTCAACGCCAGACCGATTCCGAATATAACAGGCCCTGCCGTTTTATGTGCAGGAGCCAGTGGCGCCATTTATCATACAGAACCCGGCATGACGAGCTATACATGGGTCATTTCGGGTGGCGGGACAATCACTTCGGGGGCTAATACCGAAACCGTCACGGTTACCTGGAATACACCAGGTCCGCAAACGATCAGTGTCAACTATACGAATCCGGCCGGATGCCAGGCCACCTCTGCCACCAGCTATAATGTGACCGTTCATCCATTGCCTTCCCCATCCATCAGCGGACCGGCCGGTGTATGCCAAGGGACAGGAAACAATGTATATACCACCCAGTCTGGCATGAATAATTACCTGTGGAATATTTCCCCGGGAGGGACAATCACTGCCGGAGGCACCAATAGTTCAAACAGTGTCGTGATAACCTGGGACAATCCCGGGAATCAAACGGTATCGGTGATTTATACCAACTTAAACGGATGTACAGCCAATCCTGCCTTTAACTACCCGGTCACGGTAAATCCGCTCCCTGTCTTGTATACTGTTCAGGGGGGAGGGGAATATTGTTCCGGAGGCACGGGGTTGCCTGTCGATCTGACCGGTTCGGAAACAGGGATCACCTACCAGTTGTATCACGACGGAATTGCAGATGGTTCTCCTGTAGTGGGTACGGGCAGCATGATCTCTTTCGGGAATAAAACAGCCGCCGGCACTTATACCGTGACAGCAGAGGTCGATGCGACGAACTGTGTCCGTGACATGACCGGATCGGCGCTAATCGTCATCAACCCATTACCTGTTGCTGAAGCGGGGCCTGACCAGACGATCCCCAATGGCACCTCAACCTCATTATCGGGAAGTTCCAGCGGAGGGACGGGTATCCATGCTTATCAATGGACGCCGATATCCTCCATCGCCTCCGGTCAAGGGACACTAACACCCCTCACCACGAACCTGTATACGAATACCCTGTTCACACTGTTAGTTACCGACAGCAAAGGCTGTTCAAAATCCGATCAAGTGAACGTCGTGCTTAGTGGCGATCCTCTTAGTGTGAGCGCCTCTGTCAACCCGAATGTCATTTGCTACGGACAATCAACCCAACTCACTGCTACCGGAGATGGTGGAAGCGGCGCTTACACCTATTCATGGATTTGTACTCCTCCCGGTACTCCGCTCTGGAGTTCAACAGAACAGAATCCCATAGTCAGCCCACAAGTCACGACCACCTACACGGTCACGGTAAATGACGGATATAACACTGCCACCGCGACTGCCAATGTATTAGTAAACCCCTTACCCACCCTCTTTGTGGTCAGCGGAGGCGGTTCCTATTGTTCTGGCGGACCGGGTGTACCTGTTGGTTTACCGGGTTCCCAGGCAGGGGTGTCCTATCAACTTTATCGGAACGGCAGCCTGACCGGATCGCCTGTCAATGGCACCGGAGGGCCCATCTCATTTGGCGACCAAACCGTTGCGGGAACATACAAAGTCAAAGGAACGATAATCACCACAGGATGCCAAGCCATGATGTCAGATTCAACCATGGTTTCAATCCTGCCACTACCGTTAACATTCAACGTGACAGGTGGTGGTTCTTATCCTTCCGGGGGCATAGGAGTACCGGTTGGTCTCTCCGGATCTGAGTCGGGAGTCATGTACCGTCTCATACACGAAACCGACACCATAACGCCGGCGCCAGGCATACCCGGAACAGGAAATCCAATCTCGTTCGGGAATCAGACATTGGCAGGGAACTACACTGTTATCGCTCATAATGCCACCACCGGTTGTGCCAGCATGATGAACGGCAGTGTCGCCATCATCATCAATCCTTACCCGGCTATTTTCAACGTATTCGGAGGAGGAGATTTGTGTGTCGGTGACCCGGGAAAAGAGATCGGCCTGGATGGTTCCGAGCCGAGTATTGACTATGTTTTAAGAAGAAACAACGACAGTATTGCAATTCTTGCCGGAACAGGCGACTCATTGTCTTTCGGCACATTTATAACCCCTGGTATCTATACCATAATAGGGAAAAACTCCTCTACCGTTTTAACCAAGATGATGAACGGCAATGCTATTATAAACGTCCATCCTCTTCCTTTGGTTTATTTGGTAGTTCCATCCGGAGACACCTGCCCCGGGACAGAGGTTTTCCTGAATGGTTCCCAAGCCGGCATCGTGTACAACCTCATTCATAATAACAGTGATACTGTTGCCACCCAAACCGGCACGGGACTTTTCGGTTTATTAAGTTTCGGTTTTCAGTATGATACCGGCGTGTATCATGCGGTAGCCACGGATCCGGTGACAGGTTGTTCCAATCTTATGAGCGGGACAGTCACCATTCACCCTGCTCCGGAAATTTTTGACATGAGTCCGTTGGGAATCATTTGTCCGGGGACGGAGATCACTCTTTCGGGTTCACAAACCGGAATTTTTTATCAGTTAAGACGCGACAGTCTGACGAATGTCGGCTCTCCTATTCCCGGTACAGGATTCCCGATCAGTTTCGGTCCCCAGACAGAGCCGGGAGTATATAGGGTGATAGCCACCAATCCGCTTACTCGCTGCTATGCATGGATGAACTATGATGCCACCATCCAACATGCCCCCATCATGTACACCATCATCCCCAACGGAGATACTTGCGCCGGAGCGTTGATCAGGCTGAACGGATCACAGCAAGGGTTGGTTTATGAACTGCTGCTGGACGGGACTATCCACCTTAAAACGATGTCCGGTACCGGAAACCCATTAGTATTCGGGACCTACTTTACCGCCGGATCATACAGCATTGTCGCCATTAGTCCTTCCACCTTGTGTGAAACGATGATGGATAGCAGTCTTACCATACTTCAATCGCCCATCACTTACGACATTTATCCCAACGGCATCGCTTGCGCAGGATACACCATTGGGTTGGAAAACTCAGAACCGGGTGTTTCTTATTCGTTGATCCGGGATGGATCGATTGTGGCTGCAGGTCCCATACCGGGCACCGGTTTTGCCATCTCATTCGGTCCCCAGTACTATGCAGGAACCTATACCATAGAAGCCGTGGATACTGCTTTAGGATGTTCTTCCACCATGTCAGGAACCGCTACATTGTATCCACGTCCTCAGCAATTCATGGTTCAGCCTGAAGGCACACACTGTGCCGGTACGGATATTTATCTCAACGGATCAGAAATCGGAATAATCTATGAACTACTCCGCGACGGTGTCATTCAAAGTTCGGTGAACGGGACAGGAGGCATTATTCATTTTGGACCGCAGTACCTGGAGGGCGTTTATACCGTAACCTCCTCGAATCCGGCCTCCAGCTGCGACACCCTGATGTTGGGGAGCACCACCATCACGCCGCTTCCACTTTCTTTTAACATTCTTCCTTCCGGAGCCAATTGTTCTCCTGCTGAAGTACAACTGGACGGTTCACAATTTGGATTTTCTTATCAACTCCTTAAAAACGGAGCCACCTACGGGATCCCTGTCACCGGGACCGGCAGCGCCATTACCTTTGGAATGCAGATGGAAGGATTATACCAGATAGTAGCGACCGACCCGGGCACCAGCTGCCATGATACCATGGCGGGATCTGCTGTGATAACAGGCGGTCCTGTAGCAAACGCCGGTAACGACACCACTGTCTGCGCGCTCTACCCCATTCCGTTGAATGGTCATGCGCTGAACTATTCGACGGTAGAATGGACCACCTCCGGTGATGGAGTGATCGCTGATCCCCATCAGTTAAACACACTCTATTTCCCGGGAGAATCGGATATCTTAACCGGTTCTGTCAACCTGTTCCTCTTGATCTACGGCACTCCACAATGTTTGTCGGCCACAGATGTGGATACCCTCTTAATCAACATTAATCAAGCGCCGGTCGCTCTTGCCGGGCCGGATGACACAACCTGCATCACGAATAACTATCAGCTTCATGGACAAGCTCAACATTATTCGGCCATTGAATGGGTGACCTCCGGCGACGGATCATTCGATAACCCCACCACGCTGAATCCCTTTTATCTTCCGGGTCCGCAAGATAACGCCGTTGGGGAAGTCATGTTGATCATGCATGCTACCGGCACGCTTACCTGCAGCCAGGATTTTGATGCTGATTCCATGATTTTAGTCATACAACCTCTTCCGATCGCCTTTGCAGGACCTGACGACACTATTTGCGAAAATGATACATACCGGATGAATGGTCTTTCATCGTACAGTTCATCTGTCCAGTGGACGACTACCGGAGATGGATACTTTGACAACATTTCTATTCCGGATGCCTTGTATACTCCCGGTCCGAATGACAAAGCAATCGGGCATGTGAATATCGTCCTCACTGCCTCAGGGATCCAAGCATGCGACCAGGAAACGCGTAAAGACACCATGATGCTGTATATCCATCCGCTTCCCGTTGTGAATGCCGGATCCGACGCAACCATCTGTTCAAACGGAACCTATAATACCGCCGGAAGTGCACAGAATCAGAGTTCTCTCTTATGGACAAGCACCGGCGACGGATCATTCAGTAATCCGTCAATCCTGAATACAGTGTATTCTCCGGGCCCCGGTGATATCCTCTATGGATCCGTCTATCTTATCCTTACCGGCACTGGCGCTAATCATTGTTCCGGTGAGCTTCAAAAAGATTCCCTGTTGCTATCATTCTATCCAATGCCTGTTGCAAATGCAGGGGTCGACACCACCGTTTGCTCCAACACCGCTATTCAGCTGAATGGCGCTGCCTCAGATTATATGTCGGTTTTATGGTCCTCGAAGGGCGATGGACAATTCGACGATCCCTCCATCATGAATCCTCATTATCTGGCGGGAATCAACGATATCATCAATGGGTCGGTGATTCTGACGATGACGGTCAACGGACAGATGGAATGTTCTTCCCAGACTGACACAGATACCATATTATTGACATTCCGAAACCTGCCGACAGCCTCCCTCGCGGGGACACAAGTGATCTGTAAGGGAGACACCGCCACCCTTTCCCTGTCACTGACGGGTACACCACCATGGGATATAACCTATACCAATGGGACAAGCACCCAATCGATCTTGAATATACCATCAAGTCCCTATCTCTTCAGTATTGCACCTCTTTCAACCACCACTTACACCCTGTTGACTGTTCAGGACGCTTACTGTACAGGGGCGATTGAAAATTCTTCCGCCACCGTGACGGTGAATCCGGTACCGGAAGAATTTCCGATGATGGTAACCAATGGAGGCGGATTCTGCGAAGGAAGTACGGGTGTCGAGATCCTTCTTACCGGATCACAATCCGGCATATTCTACCAGCTTCTTTTCGGTGGGCAACCCACGGGATTCCCTGTAATGGGTACAGGCGGGCCAATCAGTTTCGGTTATCAAACCGTTCCCGGTTTCTACCAAATGAAGGCCACACATCCACAAACATTATGCGAGACGTTGTTCTCAGACAGCATGATGGTCGTCATGTTCCCAACTCCTGATATCAATTTCAGTTCCGACTCTGCCTGCATCGGCGAACCCACTCATTTCTTTATCGAGGGAATGGACGTGAGTAAAGTGGCGATGTGGGAATGGAATTTTGGGGATGGCACGTCTGAATCCTATTCCGCCCCTGTCGAACCGGAGCATATTTATCCGGCGACGGGTCAATATGAAGCCATGCTTTTTGTCTCAGACACGAACGGTTGTACCAGGGCCATCTCTCATCCGGTATACATTGGAACGCCGCCTATTGCGCAATTCTCTCATAACGCGCCTGTATGTCAGGATCTCAGCGTCGCTTTCGCCGATCACTCATATACCACGACTACCAGTTACCTGAAATCGTGGCATTGGGATTTCGGCGATGGCACCGACACCCTGATTGTATGGCCCGGTAATCCGGATGTTTCCCATCATTATCTCCATGCGGGAGACTTCCCGGTAGTACTCACGGTAACCACCAACGAAGGCTGTTCGGCATTTAAAAACAGAACCGTTCATATCGACGCCGCCCCGGTCTCCAACTTCAGTTACTCCAATCCCTGTAACGAAGAAGAAGTCGCATTTCACGACATATCGCAAACCAATGGCGGAGGGGAAGTCGTTGAATGGTACTGGAACTTCGGGGATCCCGGTTCGGGCATTAATAACACTGCATCAAATCAAGACCCTGTTCATATCTTCAGCCAGCCCGGTAATTATCAAGTCACCCTTGCTGTCATGAACACTCATGGCTGTAATGATACCATTATAAAAACGGTCGCTGTTCAAATGGAACCTGTTGCCATGTTCAGTGCCGACGAAACCTGTCTGCACCAAGCAACCCGGTTTAATGACCTTTCGTTGCCCAATTCAACTGCCATCATCGAATGGGACTGGGATTTTGGAGACGGAAGCGCTCACTCCGACTTGCAGAATCCGGTACATCTCTATTCAACAGCAGGACAATACCAGGTGACATTGACAGTTAAAAACGACCATCTCTGTTCTCATGATACCACGATCACGGTTTCCGTCATCACGCTGCCCATTGCATCATTCCAGTCAAATGCGCCGCAATGCTCAGGAAGCCCCGTTTATTACATGAATCTCTCCACCTCTTCACATGGACAGATAATCAAATGGGAATGGGATTTTGGCGATGGCGCCGACACTACCATCCTGTACCCCGGGATTCCCAATGTTTCGCATATTTTCGCGGGAGCCGGGCTTCAGCATATAGTCAGGTTGACTGTAACAACCACCGATAGTTGTACGTCTTTTATTGAGCAGATCATTACCAGTGTCCCACAGCCGGCCGCCAATTTCAGTTTCCCCGCCGCGACCTGTGAAAACACAAGTATTGCATTCACTGATCTCACACAAAATAACGGAGGAGGGCCTATCACTGCCTGGTCATGGAATTTCGGCGATCCTACATCGGGAACACAGAATGTATCTTCTCTGCAAAACCCCGTTCACATTTTCACCGGACCCGGGAACTTCGATGTGCGGTTGATCGTCACCAGCCTGAATTTCTGTACTGATACCATTATAAAAACGGTGTCTGTCAATGCCCAACCCCAGGCCGATTTCAGTGCCGATACTGCCTGTCTGGGTTCCATTACCACTTTTACGGATCAGTCGTTGCCCAACGCTCCTTCTATGACAGGTTGGGATTGGGACTTCGGTGACGGAACGCCCCATTCGTACATCCAGAACCCTGCACATTTGTATGCGCAACCCGGCGTGCATAATGTCACGCTTACCATTACCAACGCTAACGGATGCACCGCAACTATCGCCCACCAGGTCAAAGTCATTCCAAAACCAGTTGCCTCTTTTATTTATTCATCAGGCAACTGCACCGGATCCCCGGTATCATTCTTTGACCAAAGCTATACAAGTGAAGGTTATATCGCTAAATGGATCTGGGATTTCGGCGATGGCAACACGATCACCATCACCACGCCCGGGACGCAGAATGTTACCCACACTTATGTCAATGCCGGTAATTACAACGCCACCCTGACCATTCAAACCGCTGACAGTTGCTCTGCTTCGGTCTCTCATTTGGTTACGGTGACGGCGACCCCGATGGCCAACTTCTCCTCCACCGACACCAACTGCCAGCAATCTCCGGTACAATTTTATGACCTCTCGCAACAAAACGGAGGGGGACCGATTGTAACCTGGGAATGGGATTTCGGAGATCCGGGATCGGGTGTCAATAATCATTCTGCGCAACAACATCCCGAACACGTCTACCAGACAAGCGGGACATTCCAGGTTACCCTCATTGTCACGAATGTGAATAACTGCCGTGATACGATGACCAAATCCATCGAGATCAGCGGACTTCCCACTGTCGATTTTGAAGTAGATACCGTATGTCTGGGTGACACCACGCATTTCACCGACCAAACCATCGCTAATTTCGGGAGCCTTATCTCCTGGTTATGGAATTTCGGCGACGGGAATACTTCGACAGTTCAAAACCCCTCTCATTACTATGCTGCAAGCGGAACTTACCAGGTATCACTTACCGTCACCAATTCCTTCTCCTGTTCCAGCAGTACGATGAAACCGGTTATCATAAAAGTGCCGCCAATTTCAAGTTTCACGTATGAAAACACTTGTGTCGGCGCAGGAACTCAATTCACGGATGCGTCCACTCCGGGCTTTGGCTCGATCACCCAATGGCACTGGGAGTTTGGAGACGGTGACACCTCAAGTCTGCAAAACCCGGCACACACATACGCTGACAACGGGACTTTTGTCGTTTCTCTTACCGTGACGAACTCACAGGGATGCACTGACGAATATTCGCTCCCCATCACCATTTTCGACCAACCGGAAGCTCTCTTCAGTTCCTACTCCACCTTCTGTCCGAAAGGGATGGTCACCTTCGCCGATCATTCCATCCCAAGCGGCTCTCCAATAGTAGGCTGGTACTGGATTTTTGAAGACGGATTCTATTCTACCTCATCAAATCCGACCTATACGTTCCCGGTTATCGATACCACATACCAGGTCACCCTCATTGTCACCGATGAAAATGGCTGTAAAGACACCATCGTGAATCCTGTTTCCGTGAAACCCGGATTCAACTTTACCTTTACTGCCGACTCAGCTTGTTTCGGCAGCATCACTCACTTTAGCGCGGTGAACCTCGCAGCCGGCGATACGATTCATGATCTGTCGTGGAATTTCGGAGATCCTGCCAGTGGAACCAATAACACTTCTACCCTCTATAACCCCACTCATGCCTTTACCGAACCGACGACATACATCGTTAAACTCAAGGCTTATAACTCCAACAACTGTATCGACAGTATCTACCGTGAAGTGGTAGTCAACCCGGGTCCCATTGCAGATTTCGGATTCGATTCCATTCCTCACTGCGACAGCCTGGTGGTTTTCACAAACCTCTCTAACGGTAACAACGCCGGTATCGACACACTCATTTGGCAGTTCGGCGACGGGCAAACGGGAATCCAAACACAGCCCTTGCCGACCACTATTACTCATCAGTATAACAGCTTCGGATCGTTTGACGTTTCCCTGACAACCATCAACGGAAACGGGTGTAGGAGCTCCATAACGAAACCGATTGTGGTGACCTGTATTGCCTCCGCCTTTACCGGACTTGACACCATCCATTGCCAGAAAAAACCGATAATCTTCGTCGACAGTTCAGGTCCTGTCAGTTTGATAAACAACTGGCAATGGGAATTCGGGGATGGATCTGACAGTGTGTATTCAGCGTACCAGCCAGCCGTCTCACACGAGTATGAATACGATGGAACCTATAACGTTAACCTCATTGTCTCCTTTATCTCCAACGGAGTAAGTATCTCCGACACATCATGGCAGACAGTCGTTATCAGAAAGGCATCTGTCGCTTCATTCCGCGTTGAGGATGTATGTTGGGGAGACACATCGCGATTTATCAATCTGACCAACAACAATAACACTGAAATCGATTATACAAACTGGCAATTCGGTGATGGAACGTCGATCAGTGATACAAGTTCTTCCGGCGCTCCGGCACACTTGTATCCGCATCCGGGGTATTATACTGTTTCTTATGTCGTCGCGAATAATAATGGCTGTACGGACACAGCTACCCGAACCACCAGGGTGTTCAATCTCCCGATGGCCGGATTCTCGACCTCAAAAGCATGCTCAAGAGACATCACCTTGTTTACCGACAATTCCATTCCCGGTGATACAACGGTGTATCATTGGGTTTGGGACTTCAACGATCCATGGCATCCTTACGACACTATACAACAACAAAACCCCGGCTATGAATTTTATTCACCGGGCACTTATCCTGTCACGCTCACGGTTGTTGACTTGAACGGGTGCCGTGATACAGTGTCGGAAAATGTAGACGTTAACCTATCGCCCACTAGTTCATTTTCCATTACCGAAGACCTGGACAATCAACCCGGGAAGGTCATGTTCACCAACGAATCCGAAAACTACACCGGTTTCGAATGGAATCTCGGTAATGGAACCATCACTGATGCGCTGTCGCCCATTGTGACCTATAAAGATGATGGTCCCTACACTGTACGGTTGATCACCTGGAATGAAAATTGCACCGATACTACCGACTATGTGTATGATTTCATCTTCCATGGGTTGTATGTCCCCAATGCCTTTTCACCCACCAATATTCTTGTCGGTGTGATGAAATTCAAACCTGTGGGAATCAATCTGGAGAAATACCACGCTATGGTATTTGATCTCTTCGGAAATCTTTTATGGGAATCATGGGAATTGGATAAAGACGGACAGCCGGTGGAAGGCTGGGATGGTTACTACAAGGGAGTATTACAGGCCCAGGGAACTTATGTCTGGAAAATCGAGGCTACCTTCAAAGACGGAAAAGTCTGGGAAGGTTCAACGATCAATAGCAATGAAGGTAGTACGATGGGAACCGTGACCTTAGTTCGATAAGTACCCGGGATTGTAAAAAGCCGGGTATTCCAAGGGGATCTTTGCCGTTTGTTCAGCATCGGCAAAGATCCCCTTTCCATTTTCAATAGCTATTATCAGGCCAACCACTCTGCGACACCACGTGGGACATCCTCTCCGATACCACGCTACAGTCGCTTGTTTCATAACCACCCGTCAACAAGAAAATATTGCGTTGCGGGGCCGTACCGCCTCCGGAAACACGGCAATAATTACCACTGCCTGAACGGGTCATTCTGTCCTTCACTGAGACCTGGAAAGACAATATAGCGATTACAGTATTGTCTTTTTGTTGAGAATGATATATTATTTTGAACCAAGTTATTACACCGACATTTTTTTTCTTCTTTTGGTAGATATTACGCATTAATATAGTTATATTTACGCAAAGTAACGAATCGAGTCGATCCATTAATTTCTGTACTATGAAAAGCACCTTTACCAAATCCATCACATTGACATTGACATTGGCATTGGCTTTGCTGGCAGGAATGGTCCTCCTGTCACCCGGGTGTAAGTCAAAAATGCAGCAAAAGAAAGAACCTCCGGCATTGAAGGTTCTCGAGATCAAAGGAACCCGGGTCCCTGTTATCCTTGAGATGGTCGGGCAGGCGGTCGGAATCCCCACCGTCAACATCACGGCACGTGTCGAGGGTTACTTGCAAAATTGGTCGTTTCAGGAAGGTTCGATTGTACAGAAAGGGCAATTGCTTTTTACCATCGAGCCTGACCGGTATGTCAATAACTTGACCAATGCCCAGGCTGACCTTGACAGCAGGATCGCCGGCTGGGAGAAAGCAAAGCTGGACGTGGAGCGGCTCAAACCCCTTCTTTCCACCAACGCAATCAGCCAGAATGATTATGACGTAGCCGTCATGACGGAAAGACAAACCCAAGCCGCAGTGGAGAGCGCCAGATCCAAGCTGGCCGACGCCAAATTAAACCTTTCCTACACATCCATCACCTCGCCGATCACGGGTTTCATCGGGAAGGTGAATGTCAACCCGGGGAACCTGGTCGGACATGGAGATGCCACCCTGCTGACGACTGTTTCTGCAATCGATCCCATATATTTCGATATACAGATGACTGAAAGAGACTTCCTGAACATTGCCCGATATATTCTTGAAAACAAGGAAAAGCATGCCTCACCGGCAAGCACCCTGAAGGTAAGAGTGACGCTGGCGGACAAACGAGTTTATGAACATCTCGGGGAGATTGATTTCGTCGACCGCGCCATCAACCCCCAAACCGGGACCATCGCCCTGCGAGCCTCCGTCCCCAATCCCGACAGGCTGATCCGGCCGGGATCGTTCGCTACGGTCAACCTCATCCTGATGGAAGTGGAAAACGCAGTGGTCATCCCGCAAGGCGCTACCCAACAAATCCAGGGAAAGAATTTCGTCTTCGCCGTAGGCAAGGATAATAAAGTCAACCGCATCCCCATCCTCCTCGGACGTACCATGGGCAACCAGGTTATCGTCAATGCCGGGCTCAAGCCGGGTAACAAGATCCTGTTGGAAGGCTTCCAGAAATTTCAGGAAGGAATGATCATCAAACCCATCCTCATCAAGGACACCTCCAACGTGGATATGAGATAAAACATGAGATGCCATAACCTGAAAACCGAACGTATATGCTCGAGCGTTTTATAACCCGTCCCATCCTTGCAGCCGTCATCGCGATCCTGATTGCACTGGTTGGCATCCTTAGTCTGACAAGCCTTCCCATTTCGCAATATCCGGATGTGGTCCCTCCGACGATTCAGGTCTCTGCCTATTATCCCGGAGCCAATGCAGAGGATGTTCAAAAAACCGTGTCTGTCCCCTTGGAGGAACAGATCAACGGGGTTGATAACATGATGTACATGACCTCGCAGTGCGCCAACGACGGATCCTGCAACATCACGGTCTATTTCGAGGTCGGTACTGATCCCGATATGGCGACAGTGAATGTCCAGAACAGGGCGCAGCGCGCTATGAACCTGCTGCCCCAGGAAGTGATACAGGGCGGTGTCACCGTCCAGAAAAAATCTCCCAGCATCCTGGCGCTCTATTCATTGGTGTCGACCGATACGTCATATGACATTAAATTTTTAGCCAACTACTTAAAGATCAATGTTATATCGACACTTAAACGAGTCAACGGGGTGGGCGATGTCACCCTCTTCGGCGGAGACGACTATGCCATGCGCATCTGGTTAAATCCGGAACGGATGGCCGGTTTGGGACTCACGACCCAGGATGTCCAGAATGCCATCAAGGACCAGAACCTTCAGGCAGCTGCGGGGATGATCGGGAAATCGCCGACCGTGAAGGGTCAGGAGACGTCGATGATGCTCCGCGTTCAAGGCCGGCTTGCCGATGAAGAGGAGTTCGGCAACATCATTATCAAGGCCAACCTCGATGGTTCCATGGTCCGCATGAAAGATATCGCGAGAATCGAACTCGGAATGAAATCGTATGATGCCTACAGCCGTTTCAACGGCAAATCCGCTCCCGCCATCGGCATTTACCAGGCTCCCGGATCCAATGCACTCGCCGTGCGGGATGAATGCGACAAGATCATGAAGGAACTGTCCACCCAGTTTCCCTTAGGCATCACCTACGAGAAAGGGCTGGACACCGTGGAGTTCGTGGAAGCTTCTATCGAAGAGGTGCTCATCACCCTTATCGAAGCATTCGTGCTGGTGTTTATCGTTGTATTCATCTTCCTCCAGGACTGGCGAGCCACGCTGATCCCGGCAATCACCGTTCCCGTGTCGCTGATCGGGGCGTTGGCGGCCTTCACCTTCTTCAACTTCTCCATCAACCTCCTTACCCTGTTCGCCCTGGTTCTGGCCATCGGCATCGTCGTTGATGACGCCATTGTCGTTCTGGAAGCCGTGAAGGAGAAGATCGACCATGAGGGGATCTCCCCGCTGGAGGCGACCAAACATACCATGAAGGAAATCACGGGAGCCATCGTGACCATCACCATGGTGCTGTGCGCCGTCTTTGTGCCGGTCTCCTTCCTTGGGGGAACCACCGGGGTAATGTACAAGCAGTTTGCCCTGACACTGATCTCCTCCATCCTGATCTCGGCCTTACTGGCGCTGACGTTGAGCCCGCCGCTATGCGTCCTGCTCCTGAAAGCGAAAAAAGAGAGAAAAAGCCTGATCGGAAAGTTCTTTAACGGCTTTGACAGGACGTTTGACAAGACGACTCACGGATATATCCGGATCATCGAAAAATTCACGCATCACCTCATTCGTCCGGTGATGTTCCTGGGAGTGGTCACGGTCCTTATGCTCCTCGTCATGAAGTTCCTTCCCACCGGATTCATTCCTTCGGAAGACCAGGGATATTTCTTCATCAACATCGCCACCCCCAAAGCCACCTCGCTGGAAAAAACCGACCTGTTGACCCGCCAGGTGGAACAGATACTGCTCAAAACCCCGGGGATCCAGTCTTTCACCATGATTCCGGGATACAGCATCCTGGACGGATCGGTATCTACCACCAACGCCATGGCCTTTGTCAAGCTGACCCACTGGAAAGAAAGGAAAGCCGATTCGCTCTCGGCGGAAAACATCATCCGGAAGGTGCAGGCGCGCTTCAGCCGTCTCCCCGGCGGGATATGCATGGCCTTCAATGCACCCGCCATCTCCGGACTTGGGAAAACCGGAGGGCTGGAACTGCAGATAGAAGACAAAGCGGGCATGGGCATCCGGAAGATGGCCGAAGTGAACCGCGCCTTCTATGCAGAAGCTTCGAAAAGAAAGGAACTGACAAACATTTATACGGCTTTCCGGATTGATATCCCCCAGATACAGATCACCGTCGATAAGGAAAAAGCCAAAAAGATGGGAGTACCGGTCAGTTCGATATACTCTTCTCTACAGGGGCTGTTCGGAAGCATCTATGTCAACGACTTCAATAAATTCGGAAAATCGTACCGTGTGATCATCCAGGCGGACGCCGCTTACCGGGCCAACAAGGAAGACATCGCCAATGTGTACGTCAAGAGCGCTACCGGACAAATGGTCCCGCTCGGGACGCTCATCTCCCTCACGCCTGTTGAAGGTCCCGAGGTGGTTAAGCGATTTAACCTGTTCGGGTCTGTTGATTACACGATCGCACCTGCCGAGGGTTTCTCTACCGGACAAGCGATCGGAACCATCAAAGAGGTGGCGGAGAAAACGCTGCCCTACGGCTTCGGCTATGAATATTCCGGCATGACACGACAGGAGTTGATCTCGGGAGGACAGGCCCCGTTCATCTTTGCCTTGTGCTTCATCTTCGTTTACTTCCTTCTTGCGGCCAAATATGAAAGCTGGCTCCTTCCCATCCCTATCTTGCTTGCTTTGCCATTCGGCATCTTTGGCGCTTTCGCCTTTCAATGGATCAGAGGCCTTCAGAACAACCTTTATGCCCAGATCGGGCTGATCATGCTCATCGGGCTGATCGCCAAGAACGCTATCCTTATCGTGGAATTCGCCAAACAGAAGCACGATCAGGGAATGCCGCTGACGGATGCAGCCCGCGAAGGCGCCAAACTCAGGTTCAGACCGATCCTGATGACCTCCTTCGCTTTCATCCTGGGAGTGACGCCTCTCGTCCTGGCCTCCGGGGCCGGCGCAGCCAGCCGTCATGCCTTGGGCACCTCGGTATTCGGAGGGATGCTCTTCGCCACCATCTGCGGCGTGATGGTCGTCCCCTCCCTGTATGTCGTCTTCCAGAAGCTGGAAGACAGGATGAAGAGGAAAAAGAAGCCGCCGATGAGCACCCTGGTGATGATTGGGATCTCGCTCCTGTTCCTCTCCGGATGCAAGATCGGTCCCAACTACAAACAGCCTGAGATCAACACCGGCGCATCTTACCGGTTCTCCACACAGCAAGGCGTCTCTTCCTTCGCCGATACCTCCTGGTCCCTCCTGTTCAAAGACCCGGTGTTGAATGATATGATCCGTCGCGGACTGGAAAACAACTTCGACCTGAAGATCGCCTTTGAGCGCGTGAACCAATCACGGTCGCTGTTTAAACAAACCCGGGCAGACCTTTATCCCTATGTCGGACTGGCCGGTGTCGCGTCGTATAACAACCAGCAGACTGTCGCAGGGAACATCGTGGAGTACCACGATTACTATGGCATAGGCACCCTTTCCTGGGAGCTGGATATATGGGGAAAAATCCGGAGAGCCCGTGAATCGGCCAGGGCCGACATGATGGCAGCAGAGGCAAACCGCCAGGCCATTCAGCTCTCGCTGATTGCAGAGATTGCTACGGCCTATTTTGATCTGCTGGAATACCAGGACGAGCTTCAGATCACCCGGTATAACGCCGAACTCCGGCAGAAGTCACTGGATCTTGTGAAGAACAAGCTGGTCGCGGGTACGGTCTCCGGGCTGGTCGTGGCCCAGGCGGAATCGGAACTGGAGCAGGTCCTGACGCAGATCCCCGCGTACGAGAAGATCATCGCGATGCAGGAAAACGGACTGAAGCTGCTTACCGGCGAGCTCCCCGGTCCCGTCGTCACCGGCGACACCATCATCAATCAGGTCAACCGTGACATCATTCCCCTGGCCGGCATCCCCTCCCGGCTGATCGTCCGACGTCCCGACATCATCGCGGCGGAGCAACAACTTATTTCTGCCAATGCGCAGGTAGGCGTTGCCCGGGGCATGATGTTGCCGACACTCGCCATCACCGCTGACATCGGCTATTCCGACCTGGGCGCCGGCGTCATCAGCTCCGCAGTAGGCAGCCTCGTTGCTCCCATCTTCAACATGGGGAAACTCAAAGCCAACCTGAGACGGGCGCAATCGAAGAAAGAGGAGATGCTGATCACTTACCGGAAAGCCATTTACAATGGGCTGCGCGAAGTGTCCAACGGCATCATCTCGGTGCAAAAACAGCAGGAAGTCGTTGAGGAGAGCGTGAAGCTCACCGCAGTGGCTCAGCATGCGTACGACCTTTCGGCCCAGCTATTCAATGCCGGTTATGCCTCCTACCTTGACGTTCTCAATGCCCAGCGTACGTTGTACCAGGCACAGGTGTACCAGTCGCAGGAATATAACAAGGAGATGAAAAGCATCGTAGACCTTTACCTGGCACTTGGCGGGGGATGGAAATAAGAAGGGAGAATGGGAACAGAACAGAGGATGTTAAAAACCTTATGGTTGCTGGCGTTCTGAAACGTTGGTGGGACGTACTGGATTCGAACCAGTGACCTCATGCGTGTGAAGCATGCGCTCTGAACCGACTGAGCTAACGTCCCGGGGTTTTTAAAGTCCGATTCCGAAACCAAAGCGCAGAACCGGGTTGGTATACGGAGATTCGGGAGTATCGTTTAGATTGAACAGTACCAGAAAGTCAAAGAAGGCGCGGTCGGATATGGGTTGCTTATATCCACCGCCGACAAAGATACTATTTATCTCTGAAACGAAGTCAGAATATTTTTCGGATTTTGAGACATAGTACAGGTATTCGTACTCGGTATGGAGGAAGAAGTTTTGCAGGAAGTTATCGAAGAGGCCGGACAAGTAATACCTCAGGAATACTCGTCCCCCGATGATATTGGAGGAGATGTCGAGGTAATCCTGTGTAGCAGGATCCACGATCCAGTCTTTGTACAGGCTGTACTGGTAGATGAGGCCGATGCCGGGGTACAGGTTATCGACGGTTCTGACCTTTACTTCCGGGGAGACGCTGATAGCGGTGATGCTGCCGAACTGGAAGCTGGTCCATCCGCCTACAGACACGCGGCGCCAGAAGTTATCAGGGCGTGGGGTGCGTGGGGTGAATGTTTTGGGGGTTACATAGGAAGTAGTATCAGTCTTTGTTGAGCGGGAAGAAATCACGGTAATGGAGTCGTTAGTTTGGGCGGATGTTGGGAGGGAGAGTATCAGAGCGAGGATTCCCCCGGCTATATATATATGGTGTGTTTTCATTTTGCGGAGTGTTTGAGATGAGCTTTTGTGTTTATAGTATATAAAGGATAACCCGGTTTTGGCTGTAAAATTACAATAGAAATGGGTAAAGGGTAAAAATCTTTCAAAAATAATAAGCTGACTGAAAACGACTTGAAAGAATCTTTGAAAATTTTCTTCAAAAAGTGTTTGGAGTTATAAAATAAGTTATACCTTTGCACTCCCAATTGATAATAACAGGGGCCGTTCTTAAGAAAAAGCTGATGCACCAACCTTTTGCGAAGGTTTAGATCGATTCGGTCGAGGTCTTCAAAAAAAAATGACAAATTTTTTAAAAAAGATTTGGTAGAAAGAAAAAAGGTTGTAATTTTGCACACCGTTTTGAAAGAAACGCCCCACACGGGGAAAGAGATAAAAGTTCTTTGAAAGATTGAAGTAAGAAAGTAGCAAATATCCCAGAGAATACAATACAATTCAATTCTTTTGGTAATAGTTAACCTGAGAGATTAAATTTTCCTTATACAATGGAGAGTTTGATCCTGGCTCAGGATTAACGCTAGCGGCAGGCCTAATACATGCAAGTCGAACGGCAGCGGGTCCAGCAATGGATGCCGGCGAGTGGCGCACGGGTGCGTAACACGTATGCAATCTACCTTTAACTGGGGGATAGCCCCGAGAAATCGGGATTAATACCCCATAATATTGAGGAGGGACATCCCTTTTCAATTAAAGCTCCGGCGGTTTTAGATGAGCATGCGTGACATTAGCTAGTTGGTGAGGTAACGGCTCACCAAGGCAACGATGTCTAGGGGTTCTGAGAGGATTTTCCCCCACACTGGTACTGAGACACGGACCAGACTCCTACGGGAGGCAGCAGTAAG
>DAONET010000034.1:0-26762 GCA_035403225.1 Bacteroidales bacterium
CAGAAGGTTTTTATCTTCTAAACCAGTCAAGACCCTGTTTTATTTCTATCTGAAGATGTGGTACGGGAAAGATCTGCTGGCCGGTGCCCTGAATTTTTAGCTGATCAGTCTTTGGTCAGGTCGAGGACGATCTCTTCCAGCGTTTTATTCAGATTTTTCAGAGCCAGGTTCAGGTTCCACTTGGTTTTATCGCGTTCGTTGACGAAGTTGGAGATGGAGCGGATCTGCGTGTTTGGGATTCCGGCCGACAGGCAGGAGTATAGAAAAGCCGCGCCCTCCATGCTTTCGATGTCGGCGATGGCGCTGTTTTCGTTCTGGCTCCTTCCGTTGGATGATCCATGGAGCGTGTTCACCGTGCTGCCTTTCACTTTCCGGAGTCGTTGAACGGATGGCGCCTCGATCGGCAGGTCATTGACCAGTCGTCCGCCCCGGAAGGGGTGAGCATCGGGATCCATCAATCCCAGTTCGAATACCGAAACCCTTCCGGTCTCTTCTTCGGCGACGAGCTCGGGCAGGCAATCCTCCACCACCTCTGCCACCTCGCCGATGGGGAGGTCTGGCTTGAACGAGCCGGCGACACCGGCGTTAATGGCTGCAGTGTAAGTTGTTCGTTCCAACTGCCTTCCCAGGTGGTAAGCAGTGACCATCATGCCGATCCCCGGCAGGAGAAGATCGATATGATGATGCAGAAAAGTGAACGAGAGAAGGCGTGGCCCGCAGGATCCGGCAGGCGTGAGTTTGTTAACGAAAGGTCTTACTTCGAACGGGGTGGCCGATACGATGAGCAGGTTCATAGGAGAATGACTGGTTTCAGGCCGATAAAGGTAAGAGAAAAACCATGAATCTAAATTTCCGGGATTATTCATCCACACAAAACGGAAACTTTGTTAGCTTTGTGCCACAAACTTTTCAATCTCAAATCCTTTCTTATGACTGAACGCGTTCAAAAGATCCTCAGCGACTCAAAGGCAGCACGCTGGATGGCTCTTGCGCTGGTATCGTTGACGATGCTGGCTGCTTACTACTTCGTTGATATGATTGCACCGCTGCAATCGCTGATGTCACTGGAACCATATAACTGGACTGCCAGCAACTATGGCTTTTTCTCCGGCTCGGAATACATGATGAATGTGCTGGGCTTTTTGATCATCTCAGGGATCATCCTGGATAAAATGGGTATTCGCTTCACCGGTTTGCTGGCGGCCTCCGTCATGCTCGTGGGAGGGCTTATCAAGATGTATGGACTGACTGAGTATTTCTCCAACGGTGGTTTCGGGTTTGCTTTCTTCAATTCTTTCTGGACATCCATGCCGGCTTCCGCCAAGTGCGCTGCCTTAGGTTACGGGATCTTCGGAATGGGTGTTGAAATGGCCGGGATCACTACCTCCAGAACGGTGGTGAAATGGTTTAAAGGTAAAGAATTGGGATTGGCCATGGGAATGCAGCTGGCCACTTCCAGGTTAGGCGCTTCGGTAGCTTTCTTCTTCTCCGCCAGGTTCGCCGGCGTGAAGATGGTCGATGGTGCCCTTACCGGCCATGTCCTGAATCCGGTTTACGTTGGGATAGCCTTGGTAAGTATCGGATTCCTGACTTTCCTGACTTACACGTTCATGGATAAAAAATTGGATGCCCAAACAGGAACCGCAGGTCCCGGCGCAGATCCGACAGAAGAGTTCCATCTGAAAGACCTGGCCAAGATCATCTCCAACCGCGGCTTTTTGATCATCTCCCTGCTTTGCGTACTCTTTTATTCCGGCGTGTTCCCCTTCCTGAAATACGCGGTGAACATGATGCAGAGCAAGCTCGGTGTCTCGCCTGAGATCGGCGGCATGATCTCCGGACTTCTCCCGGTGGGGACGATCATCCTGACTCCCATCATCGGTAATTACCTTGATCACAAAGGCAGAGGCGCTACCATGATGATCTTCGGATCAGCCTTGCTGATGCTGGCTCACCTCACTTATGCCATTGTTCCGCTTACCATCACCATTGCCATCATCGCCATTGTGGTGTTGGGGGTCGCATTCTCACTCATCCCTGCCGCCATGTGGCCTTCTGTTCCCAAGATCGTAGAAGAACGATACCTGGGCTCGGCCTACGCACTGGTATTTTATATTCAGAATATAGGTCTGATGTTTTTCCCGTGGCTGGTTGGTGTCATCCTGGATAAAGTGAATCCGGGTGTCACCCAACGTATTGCTGCCGGAGACATCACCGCAGTATATAATTATACCGTCCCGATGCTGGTGTTTGCCGGATTGGGCGCCTGCGCGATTGTCCTGGCCTTCTTACTGCTCCGGGAAGACCGTATCAAACATTACGGTTTGGAAGAACCGAATATTAAAAGCTAGACTGTTGTTACCTTCGGAAAAAGGGTGATCGGCCGATCACCCTTTTTTTGTGCTGTTTTAGTATCTTTGTTGAACAAACCTCAGACCCATGAAATCACTCCGAGCATTGCTGGCGATTCTTGTTTTTACAGGAATAGCCGGGTTGGCCTTTCCGGCAATAGTGCCGGTAGAGCAGGCGAAACAGGTAGCTGTCGCGGCGTGGATCGAAAAAACTCATCAGCCGGCTGCCGTGGATGCCTCTTTGTTCAGCGGATCCTCTGTCGCCATGAACCCCGAAGGCAAGCCGGTTTATTATGCATTCAATGTATCAGGAAACAAGGGATTCATCCTGATCTCCGGCGATGACCGCGTAATGCCGGTCCTGGGATGGTCGCTCCGGGGATCGTATGAAGATACCAACCGGCCACCTGCCTTTACCTGGTTTATGAAAGGAATTACGGGACAGATCGATCAGGTGATCGGATCGGAGGACACCCCCGAACCGGCTGTCACCGTTGAATGGAACAGGTACCTGTCGGCTGCTTTTGTGCCGATGGATGCGCCGGAGACAGACCCGCTGATCCAGACACGATGGGATCAGGGTTGTTTTTATAATGAGATGTGCCCTCCGGATGCTGCCGCTGTGACCACCTGTTTTCATGCCCTCACCGGTTGTGGTGCTACAGCCATGGCACAGATCCTGAAATTTTGGGGATCGCCTGTCCATGGCACCGGGTCCTATGGTTATAACCATCCGACGTATGGATATCTGTTCGCGGATTTCGGGGCTGCCACCTACCAATATGACCAGATGCCCGATACCCTCTCCGGGAGCAATGCCGAAGTGGCGAAACTGATCTACCATTGCGGTGTCGCACAGGAGATGGACTACGGAGTGGAAGCCTCGACTTCGCTGATCTCGGTCATTGATAATGCTTTTCGTGATTATTTCAACTTTAGCTCTACCCTCAACTGGAAATCACGCGGATCTTATAGCTCCGCTGAGTGGGAAACTATGTTACGGGGAGAACTGGATGCCGGTCGCCCGCTGTTTTATTATGGGAACGACAACGTGGCAACAGGCCATGCTTTTATCTGCGATGGTTATCAGGGCACTTCATACTTCCATTTTAACTGGGGATGGAGTGGTAGTTACGACGGCTATTTCCTTCTCGATGACCTCACTCCCGGCGGATCGTCATTCACCGCCAATCAACAGGCTGTCTTCGACCTCTTTCCCGAAGTGACACCTGTATCATATACCATGGATTTTGAATCGGTCAATGATTTCTCCCTCACCTTTTCGCCCTGGAAAGTGATAGATCAGGATGGGAGCCCGACCTATACCATTACCGATCACACCTTTCCCAATAACGGCGAACCTATGGCTTTTATCGCTTTTAATCCCGAAGGGGTGACTCCTTCCATGAGCGGTGATGCCGAAATTCAGCCACACGGCGGATCACGATTTGGCGCCTGTTTCTCCGCTACATCACCCCCTAATAACGATTGGTTTATCTCTCCCGCTATTCAGATGAAAAATAATGGATGGTTCTCTTGCTGGGTGAAATCTTATACCGATTCCTACGGACTGGAGAAATATAAAGTGGCTGTTTCCACCACCGATACCACCCCGGCCAGTTTTACTGTGATCTCCGGTGCCAATGCCCTGGAAGCTCCGATTGACTGGACACAAAAGACCTTCGACCTGTCGGAATATGAGGGCAGAAAGATCTACGTGGCGATCCAATGTGTTTCCTCCGACGCTTTCATCTTCATGATCGACGATCTGGAAGTGAACTCGGGAGGTACGGAAAACCTGATCGCTGATTTTACCGGACAACCGACTACCATCAATCAGGGAGAGACCGTTGATTTTACGGATGCTACGATAGGTTCTCCGATCATCTGGCAATGGAATTTCCAGGGAGGAACACCCGCTACTTCTAATGAACAGAACCCAACCGGTATCCGGTATAACACACCGGGCACCTACAACGTGACACTGACCGTCAATGATGGCACCGAAACCGATACCAAACTGAAGAACGGATACATTACTGTCAAAGAAACGCTGCCATCGCATATGACACTCGATTTCGAAGGATTGTCGGATTTTACCACAAGTTTTGATCCATGGACGGTGAATGATGTGAACGGAGGGCAGACCTATACCATCCAGGATGTTACTTTCCCCGGCCAGGGAAACCCGATGGCCTGGATCTGTTTTAACCCTTCGGCGACCACACCGCCGATGACCAGCCTGATACCACACTCCGGAGCAAAAGTAGGCGCCTCTTTCTCTTCCATACCCGCCTATGCTCCCAGCAAAAAATGGCTGATTTCTCCCAAAATGTACCTGGGGATCAACGGGAAGCTGGAACTGTGGGTGCAGAGCTACACCGATGCCTACGGGCTGGAAGAGTATAATGTCTGCGTGTCGGAGACAGGAACAGCCCCCGGGGATTTCACCTGCCTGAATGGCTCCATCCCGGAAAAGGCGCCACTGACATGGACATTACGCAGTTATCCGCTGAAAAACTATGCCGGGAAAGAGGTGTATCTGGGTATTGAATGCGTATCCAACGACGCTTTTATCTTTCTCATCGATGATATCTCCATCACCAGCACCGTCGGATTGGATGAAAAAGAAGCAGCCGGGTGTCTGGTCTATCCGAATCCGGTTTCAGCAATGCTGTATGTGAAATTTATTCAGGATAGTCCTGATTCATTCACGATGGACTTATACAATACGATCGGGATGAAAGTCCGGTCCGTTGCATCAGATCATCCGGGTGATATGCCGGTTGGAATGAACATCGCCGGATTATCGGAAGGTGTCTATTTTTTGAAGATTCATGATGGTTCTTCCTCCATCACCAAAAAAGTCATGGTCGTTGAATAAAAGAAATCACAAAATAATGCGCAGGATCCTTTTTCTCCCGGTCATCATTTTATCCTTTTGGTTGTTCTCCATTCCGGTTTCAGCTCAGCTAAGCGCGGGCGGAGAACCGGCCGGCAAGGGTGCCAAAGCCATTATGCCTGCTGTTCCTGTCATCACCTTGGCAGCCCCCGACCCGGTGACTCTCGCTGAGCAGGATGCTTTGGAACCGGTGCCTTACCGTTTTGCCGTCACGGTCCCCTGTGAAACCGATATGACAAAGAGCGGATCGTGGCAGACACAGCCGGACGGAAGCAACATCTGTGTTTTAGCGGTGGAGGCGCCGGGAGCAAAGGCGCTGTCGCTTTTCTTCGATTCCTTTTATATCCCCGCTGGCGGGAAGCTTTTTATCTATAATGAAAAAACGGGGCAGATGCTTGGCGCCTATACTTCCGCCAATAATAATACTGCCGGCACCTTCGCTACACAACTGATCCACGGTGATCGCCTGATGGTGGAGTACGACCAGCCTGCCGGTGCAGTGATGACTCCCGGACTTCGCATCAGCCGAGTTGCCTGGGCTTACCGGGGTGTACAGGAGCCGGGTGCGACACGTGGTTTCGGTGGATCGGATTCCTGTGAAGTGAATGTGAACTGCTGGGAAGAAGGTCATAACTACCAGGTGGCCCGGAAAGGGGTCGTCAGGATCCAGGTAGCCAGAAACGGTGGCCTGTTCTGGTGCTCGGGCTCTCTGATCAACAATACCCGCTTCGATGGTACTCCTTACCTGATTTCTGCCGATCATTGTTACAAGAATGCTACTGCCGACGATTTGCAGAATTGGCTCTTCTACTTCGGATATGAAGCGCCCGGCTGCGAAAATCCGGTCCTGCCGCCGCAGGAGAAAGCGCTGATGGGCGCCACCCTTAAGGCGCGTGCCGGTGATGTTTACCTGGGAGGATCAGACTTCCTGCTGCTTCTGCTAAACGACACCATCCCCGATACCTTCGACGTTTACCTTAACGGGTGGGACAGGTCAGGACTGTCTGTTTCCAGCGGTGTGGACATGCATCATCCGCAAGGAGATATAAAAAAAATATCCACCTTTACGAATCCGCTTGTCACCACACACTGGGTGCCGGGAGGCGGTGATACGCACTGGGAAGTGATCTGGAGCGGGACACCCAACGGACATGGCGTGACCGAACCCGGCAGCTCGGGATCAGCCCTTTTCGACAGTGCGGGCCTGATTATCGGGACGGAGACCGGCGGCGGGGCATCCTGTGATTCCTTTGACCTCTCGGAACCGGATTACTTCGGAAAAATATCCTACTCGTGGGCTTCCAACGGAAACAGCCCTTCCGGCCAGCTGAAGCCATGGCTCGACCCCGACAATACCGGGGAAGAAAAGATCGGCGGAAGACCATTGGCTGTCGAAACCCCTGCTCCTTCGGCCACGTTATCGGCCTTCCCCAATCCGGCCAGGGATAAACTGACAGTAACCATGAAAGGATGGGGAACGAAAAATTCATTTCAGGTGACGCTGTTTGACGGACGGGGCGTCCCGGTGCTTTCCGAAAGCCGTTCGTTCATAACCCATCGTGAAACATTTGACCTGCCTGCTTTCTCGCCGGGATTATACCTCCTGAGGGTTTCCGGTCCGACCGGAACGATGGTTCAGAAAATTGTGATACAATGACAGAATATTTACGGGATCAAATCCGTGAAGTGATTTCACATCCGGGAATCAATACGGATATGAAACGAATTGCCGGGATGATACTCGACGAAAAACGTATCTCCCCGGACGACGGGCTCCTGCTGTTTGAACAGGGCGAACCCGGTTTTTTAGGGATGCTGGCCGGCTTTGTCCGGAAGAAGAAAAATGATGATGAGGTTTATTTCATCCGCAACTTCCATATCGAACCCACGAATGTTTGCGTGAACAAATGCAGGTTCTGCTCTTATTCGCATCATTTCAGCAAGATCAGATGGGAACTCACCCCGGAGGAGATCCTGGAGAAAGTGAAAACCCAGGGCCCCGATGTCAGGGAGATCCATATCACCGGCGCCGTCCACCCCGAAAGGGATCTGACCTACTACGGCGACCTGCTGAAGGCGATCAGGGCTCTGCGTCCCGACCTGCACATTAAAGCCTATTCGGCCGTGGAGCTCGATTACATGATCACCAGGTCGGGCCTGAGCTTTGAAGAGGGTATCCGTTACCTGAATCAGTGCGGACTTGATTCAATCCCCGGAGGGGGAGCCGAGATCTTTGATGAGGCCATACGAAAGGAAATCGCCCCCACTAAATCGAGCCCGGAGGTGTGGTTGAAGATCCATGAGACCGCACACCAACTTGGTCTTACTTCCAACGCTACCATGCTTTATGGCCATATTGAATCCTTTGCTCACCGGATCGACCACATGGAACGACTGCGTAAACTGCAGGATATCACGAGAGGATTCAATGCATTCATCCCGCTGAAATTCAGAAATAAAAACCATGAACTGGGAGATATTCCCGAAACCTCGGTCGTGGAGGACATGAGAAACTACGCGGTTTCCAGAATCTATCTCGATAATTTTCCGCATCTGAAAGCATACTGGCCGGCCATCGGAAAGACGAATGCCCAGCTGGCTCTTGATTTCGGGGTGGATGACCTGGACGGCACCATCAACGATTCGACCCGGATCTATTCGCTGGCCGGCGCAGATGATCAGAATCCGGTCATGACTACGGCCGAGATGGAAGATTTTATTCGGAAAGCGGGGAAAGTGCCGGTGGAACGGGATTCTCTGTACAGGAAGATAACCCTTCGCTGATGACCTCCCGAACCCGGGATGCCAGTTTTTTGTTGTCATCCCCGGCAAACAGTGAATAGGGGAGAGGATCCATCACGATGACCCGCATATCGTGGTTCCGGTGAATCAGAAAGCCTCCTTTTTTAATCGCTTTATTGGTCCCGTAGATGACAATGGGAACGACCGGAACCTTTGTTTCCAGCGCAATGCGGAAAGCGCCTGTTTTGAAAGGCTGAATGGATCCATCTTTCGAACGGGTTCCTTCGGGGAAGATCATCACCGGGCTGCCTTTACGGATCGTCTCCTTACATCGCTCCACCATCTGGTTGATACTGCTTTTCTTTCCCCGTTGCAGTGGGATGTACCGGTTCATCGCCATGCACCATCCGACAAACGGAGCCCAGAACAACGATTTCTTGGAAACCCATTTAAAGTGCGTCATGAGTTGATAGATGACCAGAATGTCGGCGCCTGACTGGTGATTGGAAACCATCACGAAAGGCGTCTTCCGGGGAATCTTCTCTTTGCCGGAGACCCTGATCTTCCACAACGGATTCAGCAAGCAAACCAGGATGGCCCAATAACTCGAGAAACGGTGCAGGAGAACAAGCCGGCGGTCAAAAGGCAAGGTGAACAACCAGATCACGACCGACACCGGAAAAAGGAGGGCAGCTGTGGCGAAGAGCTCGAACCATGTCCACAAGGATAAAAAGAAGGTCAGCAGTCTTTGCATGAATGGATTATTAGAGATCAACTACAAAGCATGTTTCGCATAATCACGCCATTTCTCCAGCAGGTCACGAAAATCATCGGGGAGTTCCGAATCAAAAAAGACTTTTTTCCCCGAGGTCGGGTGAATGAACCCGAGTGACTTGGCATGGAGCGCCTGGCGAGGCATCACCTTAAAACAGTTTTGAACGAATTGTTTGTATTTGGTAAACGTGGTCCCTTTCAGAATCACGTTCCCTCCGTAGCTTTCATCATTGAACAACGGGTGACCGATGTGTTTCATATGCACGCGGATCTGGTGAGTACGGCCTGTCTCCAGCACACACTCTATCAGGGTCACATAACCCAGCCGTTCGATCACGCGGTAATGCGTCACGGCATGCCGGCCGGTCTCTTCATCCTCAAACACCTTCATCACCAACCTGTTCCTGGGATCACGTCCGAGATTCCCGTTGATTGTCCCCTCATCTTCCTGCAGATTTCCCCACACCAATGCCAGATACTTCCGGTCGATGGTATGATCAAAGAATTGCCGGGCAAGCTTGGTTTGTGCCAGCTCGTTTTTGGCCAATAGCAGAATCCCGGAGGTGTCTTTATCGATCCGGTGACAGAGATAAGCCGTGATCCCTGTACCCTGGTAATAAAAAGCCAACGCGTTCAACAGGGTCCCGCTGAAATTACCATGCCCCGGATGGACTACCATCCCGGCCGGTTTGTTGATTACCAGCACATCGTCATCTTCATATACGACATGCACCGGGATATCCTCGGGATAAATCTCGGTGTCACGCGGCGGATAGGCCATGACAATAGAGATGACATCGCAGGGTTTTACTTTGTAATTGGGCTTTACAACGACATCATTGACCAGTATGTTCCCGGCCCTGGAAGCATTCTGTATCCTGTTCCGGGAAGCATTGGCAATTTTGGTGAAGAGATATTTATCAATACGGAGCAGGGCTTGTTTCTTGTCGACAAGAAATCGGAAATGTTCATACATTTCATTTGTTTCGTCCTGATTGTCGCGGATTTCTTCCATCCTTACTTCTTCAGTAACAATCAATGGGTCACCACGAAGGGGCAGTGTCCGGCAAAGACACCGTTTTTGCCTTTGAGCGACAGCAGGTACATTCCCGATGAGAGTCCTTCAGAGGAAATGATTCCCGAAGCGCCGGCATCAGTAGTACAAATGATCCTGCCGGAGAGGTCGGTGATGATGGCCGTATATTCGCCGGGATTGATGACCGTGCCGGGAATCGTCACGTGGAAAGAACCGCCGGTTACCGGATTAGGATATATCCGGATTACTTCTGAAGGCTGGCCTGTACCGGGAATCCCCAGCGGGATCCGTTTCCCTATCAACGGACGGATCATCAGAGACCCGCTGTAAACGCTGGAATACCAATCCCCTCCGACATTGTATAGGATCTGCTTTTGGTGGTTGTCGTTGCGGTCAAAACCGATGTTCAGGTTGTCGTCGGTGGTCTGCTCCATCCCGACATAGAAGGTGCCGGAGACTTTGACAGCAGGTGAAAGGTAATAAGATACAGGTTGGTTGAGACTGTCGGAGAATTGAACGTAACAGAGGCTGTCGGCTATGATAGTTCCGGGTTTACCGTTGTTATCGTTCCATACCCTCAGGTAGAAGTTCTGGTCGTTAGCATTGGTCAGGGTCCGGTTGAAGTAAATCTGCACGCCGCGTAAGGTATCCGCTTTATTGATAGTGAAACGGTAAGCCAGGAGCGATCCTGTCGGGGTAAGTCCGTAACCGGCTTCGGGGCTGCCGTCGTCATAGGCGTAATAATTGTAGAAATGTTGCCAGGCTTGTATCGTATCGCCCAGCCCCGACCCGTCCGTGGCCGTCAGCATATGTGTGACGAGGAAGGAGGCTGTATCCGAGGAACTGATCGGGAGGAGATATTGAACCGGGGGATGCGCGAAGGGAATATAATCTACGTAATTAGAGGTGAAGAAGGAATTCAGGTCTTCAAGACCTCCGTCATAAGTCTTGTTGAAAGCTCCTCCCTGCCCGGTCAGGGTGTACTTGTAAGAAGCGGTGTGAACGACCACGTCCCGGTTAGCCATCAGCATATCCAGCGTGTCTTTGATCTCGTTGGTCGGGTTGTCGCAGTATTGTGTGTATGGCATGGCAGTGTATTGCTGCAGGAGGGAAGGCACAGATTCGATGAAAGTGAGTTCGGGACGGATGGTGTCATGCCATGTCCGGTCGCAGTCCAGACGAACTTCGTCGATATTCCACTGGTCACAGTTGCCTTGCCAGCTGGGTTCTCCTTCGCCCGCCAGACTGACATAATTATAGAACCGGAACCGGAACGTGGGTTTGAAGAATTTTTCTGCATCGGTGACCGGGATCATGACCTGCTTGAAATAGCTGTGATTATTGAGATAGAATGTATCCAGCGGCATACCCCTGGTAGACCAGATGGTCTCCCAGAGATCGGGGATGGTGATCACCGTATCGGGGGCAATACTGTCGTGGGCGGGCTCGATCAGGAATTGAAGGACGAGGGAGTCGCCGGTCTGTGGCGCTTTGCCTCTGCCCTGTGGCTGGTACCAGAAACTCATCCATACGGAATCGGCGGGGGTCAGTTTCCGGGGGACAGGCGAGAACAAGGAATCGAGCCGGATATACCGCGAGGTCAGGTAATCGGCGATGAAGGCCTCCGGGCCTTGGACAGCAGTCGGGTACATACGCCCTGTATCGTTGATGGCATCCATGGTTGCTACTCCGGTGTTGATGGGGTAGAGGGGGTAACTGTTATTGACAAAGGCAAACCGGTCGATCCATCGGTCAGTGGAAGGAAACACGGTAGCTGCACGGAAATCATCAAAAAAGGGAAGAGTGATGGGAATGGTATCAGCGCCGGATTTCAGATCGATGTTTTGCCGGACTTCGAGGGCCTTGGCTTGTACGACCGGGTTATACTCGAGACCGGTAAGGATCTCCTGGGAAGCTACGCTCCCGGCGATCAGGCATGCGATCAATGTCAAATATATCCTCATATGCAACATGACTAAAGTTCGTCAACCAGGGTGTCAGATTCATCATCCGCGTCATCTCCCCCGAGGGTGTCAGCCGAATTCTGTGTGCCACGCGATCCCAGACCTACCACGAGATCAATGATGGAACCTTTGTACAATTTGGCTTCAGGCTTCACCGGCTTTCCTTCGAAATACTGGGCCTGGACCGCATCCTCGTCAAAGGAACGGGTATAAGAGATCGTGCCCAGCTTCAGACCGTAACTTTCAAGCATCGAGGTGGCCTGGCGGAGCGTCAGAAATTTCAGATCGGGCATCTTCACCATGTCCGGCATCGAAGAGATGATGGTCAGATAGATCTTCCGGTTGTGCTTTACATTGGAATTCTTTGCCGGTTCCTGGTTGATGATGGTGCCGGGCGTCATCCCTGATTCATACACGGAATCAACTACAATAAACTGGAAATCACTGAATTCATCGTTTTCTTTTACATTCTGAAGTAATTTGCCGATCAGGTCGGGAACAACAATATATCTCTTATGCCCCGTGTACAAACCCAGCCAGATAGAGAAGGCAATGATCAGGATGGTCGATACAACAGCCATCCATCCCAAGTGTTTCAGGAATCGTTTACTAAAAATAAATCTGAAAAAATCCATCCGGATTGTTTATTTAATAACCTAAAAACCCTGTTCTTATTGTATCTTACATACTTTACGGCAAACATACGGAAAAATAGGGATACCTGCAACGGCACTTCATTTTATACTAATTTTGACCTGTTAAAAACAGGATTATGCTAAATATTGCTATTGTGGCTGGAGGCGATTCCGGCGAATATGAGATCTCTATCGGAAGCGGACGCCAGGTTGAAAAAAATATCGACCATACCAGGTTTACTCCATACCTTATTGAAATCAAAGGAGACCATTGGACGTATCTCGGAGAATCCGTCCGGATCCCGGTCGACCGGAACGATTTCTCCATCCATCCCGGCGGGAAAAAGATCACTTTCGATGCCGTGTTTAACGCGATACACGGGACACCGGGCGAAAACGGGCTCCTTCAGGGTTATTTCGATCTGATGAAGATCCCCTATACTTCCTGCGATCTGATGACGTCAGCGCTGACCTTCAACAAAGCCTACTGCAAGGCTGTTGTTGCTTCCTATGACGTGCCCGTGGCTTCATCGGTCCATTTGTTCCGTCGCGATATCGATCCGGTAAAAAAGGTGCTGGATGGCATCAAGCTGCCTTGCTTCGTGAAACCCAATAACGGCGGATCAAGCGTGGGAATGTCGAAAGTCAAAAGGCCGGAAGATCTGGCGGCAGCTATCGAAAAAGCTTTCGCTGAAGACGATCAGGTGCTGGCCGAGGAATTCATCCCGGGCCGGGAGCTTACCTGCGGGGTCATCCGTACACAGGGAAACGTGATCGCCCTCCCGGTCACGGAAATAATCTCTTCCAAGGATTTCTTCGACTATGAAGCCAAGTATACCAACGGGCTGGCCAAAGAGGTCGTCCCGGCCGAAATATCCGAAGAAATGAGCCTTCACTGCCGGAATATCTCCTCCATGCTGTTCGAACGGCTGAACTGCAAAGGGGTCGTCAGATTCGATTATATCCTCTCCGGAGACACTTTCTGGTTCCTGGAAGTGAATACCGTTCCCGGCCTCTCAGAAGCCAGCATCGTGCCTAAAATGGCTAACGCCTATGGATGGAGCTTTACCGAACTCATTACCCGCCTCCTCGAAGAAACGATCACAAAATCATAATACATGGAACTGCTCTTTGCTACCAATAACCGACATAAACTACGTGAGATCAATAATATCGTCGATGGGAAATTCGTCGTCCGCAGCCTGGCGGAGGTAAATCTGGAAGGCGATATCCCCGAGACCTCCGATACCCTGGAAGGGAACGCGGCACAAAAAGCCCGCTTTGTGTATGAACGGACAGGCAAGGATTGTTTTGCCGATGATACCGGACTGGAAATCGATGCCCTGGACGGCCGTCCGGGAGTCTATTCCGCCCGCTATGCAGGGGAAGCCTGTAATTTTGCCGATAACATCCGGAAGGTTTTGGACGAAATGAAAGGCCAGACACACCGGTCTGCCCGGTTTCGGTGTGTGATATGTCTTATCCTGGGCGGAAAAGAATACTTTTTCGACGGAAACGTGGACGGTAAAATCTTGGAAGAACCGGTCGGCGAAGGCGGGTTTGGATACGATCCGGTGTTTCAACCGGACGGATACGCGATTTCTTTCGCCCAGATGTCGGCGGACAAAAAAGACCATATCAGTCACCGGGGTCGCGCTATCCAGTCGATGATGGTTTTCCTGAAAAAAAGCAGGGACCATTTCTGACCCCTGCTTCTTCTTGCTGATTTTCTTACTGAACCGGGTTACGGGTAAACCAGCCCCGGATAGCTGTTCGTGTTCGCGTGCGGGATGACGCTTCCGTAATAATTGTTGATGGCGTCAATGATGAAATTTGCTGCCATGGCATTGCCGCGTGGCGTGAGATGGATGCCGTCGCAGGAGAAAACTCCGCCGGTGACGAAGGTCGTGCTCAGGGTCACTCCGTCCCACATCATGCCCGACTTCAACTCCTTTAAACGCTGGTCCATGTCGACGACAGCCAGCCCATACGTGGAAGCCAACTCCCGGATGATCGCGTTGTACTGGGTGGTTGCTGACTGGATCTCAGCGACCTCATCCTCCGTCAGGATATACTGATCGGGGATGGGAGTAGGCATATAGGTGTTGGGATTGAGGATCCCCCAACCGGCACAACGGAGTGAATCCTGCGGTACGGTGAGCAGGACGATCTCGCCGGGGGTCATCTGCCTGACTTTGAAATAAGGATGTGTCGATGCCGGATCACTGATCAGGAAAGGATTCGCCCCGGCTATGTAACGGAAAGGCAACCCGAACATGGTCATGGCGATATTAATGGAATCAGCCTGCCCCTGCGTCAGCACGAGCCCGTTGTACGGAATGGTGGTGAAGAAAGGACTGGTGGTGACATCGGTCACCGTGGAGATGACACCCTTGGCTCCGTTAGCGGTAAGGGTTTGCACGATGGCTTCCATCGCCTGCCGGAATAAGGCTACCGGGGTGATGGAATCGGATTCGGCGCCCGAGGTGGCATACGAAAGAATGTCGTTATCGCCGAGCCACAGCAGGAAGAAGGTCGGATCCAGCGGCGGGATCTCGTCGATGAGACGGTTGGCCGGATTGGTTGCGAACCGGCAGTAATAGGGATTGGCAGCTCCATAGGCCAGGTAATCGAAGTCGCCCATGTGCGGGAACAGCGCGTGCCATGATTTCAGGCCGGGCACCGACAGGTTGGTGACGGAATATCCTACGGGAGCTAATGCTTCCAGCGGCCCTTCATCCGGGACAACGCCAAGGCTGGTGACTCCGGCACAATTGGTGGTATAACCGAGCTTCCGTTTTCCGGAATAAACACCGTATTCGCTGGTGACCATCGGCTGAATCAGCGCGGAAGCGCCAACAGTCATTAGTTGTTTTGACAGAATGTTCGAAACGGAGTTTTCCTGTCCCGATGTATACAATGCTCCATTGGCATACCCGGCCGGGATGGAATGACCTACTACAATGAAACGGGTGAAATCGGCATTGCCGGGCGCGGCTTTGAACTCATCGATCTCCGGATCGCATGAAGCCAGAAACGCTAACGAAATAAATAGGAAAAATATCTTTTTCATGGATGAACGGTTTTAAGTTAGAAACTGTATGTAAGGCCGATACCCGGAGCGTAAACGTTGGTCTTGTACTTCCCCGAGAAGTTATCGGGCAGGTAGGTCCCTTCCCGCTCAAACCCTTTGAGGAAAAGGAAAGAGAGGTCGATGCTGAGGTTCTTCACGGGAACGACAGAGAGTCCACAGGTGAGGCCGATCTCATCCAAACTGGGCGTTTGCGGATGCAGGTAATCGTCGGAGACAGGCGAAGGATCGTAATAGGCGCCTGCACGGAGGGTGATCCGGTCATTGAGCTGGTATTGTGCACCGATCCTCGTGATCAGATGGTCTTTATACAGGGTGGGAGTGGTGGTCTCTTTGACTACGGAAGTGGTGGTGGCGAAGCCAAACGTAAGAGAATCATAGGTGCTCCAGAAAACATAGCACAGGTTTAACCCTACCATCCATTTGTCGTTGATCTGGTAGCTGGCGCCGAAATCGAGGTTGGCCGGGAGCGGGAGGCTCACGGAGACTTGGTTGTTCGGCGGGAAACTGGTCTGCAGGGAAGCAGGAACCGTGAAAACAGCGTCACCGTCATCCACGAACATATTGATCTTTGAACGGTAATCAAGCCCGAGGCTCATTCCCTTAAAAGGTCTTACCATCACACCGACATTAACCCCTACGTTATAGGCGCTCCCGGAGATATTCAGTTGCCCTTCTTCTTCTTCACCATCAACAGGAATGGCTTTGTTCAGTTCTACATTTCCGTTTGTCATCACCATTCCGATACCGGCGCTGAATACATCATTGAAACGATAGGAAAAGGATGGCTGTATGGTGATGGCCTTAAAGGAGATGTCCTGAATCAGGTACCGGCCTTTCCAGTCGTCGCCCCACACGATCTTGTTCCCGTATGGGGTGTTGACGGCCAGCCCGATGCTCAGGTCTTCAAAAGGCTTGAAGGCGGCATAGAAATAAAAGGGAGTGCTGATCCCAGGGTCAATGCTGGTCTGATAGGCCATATCCGATGCCTGATAGGTCGTACGGGCCATCAGCAAGGTCCCGCCCCCGCAGAAGCTGAAACGGTCTTTGATGAAAACACCGCCTGCAGGGTTGTAAAAGTAAGCGCTCGCATCATCACTCAGGGAGGTCCCGATCAGCCCCATCCCGATGTTCTTCGCACCGTGGAGGCCCACCTGGTACCCGCCACCAAAGATCGTGGGCGCAGTAAATAGCAATAAAAAGAACATTCCTGTAAATTTTCTCATAAGGCATGTTTTTTGTGAATAATGACCAAAAATAGACCAAAAAATCGCAGACGGTAACCTATCTTTGCAGAAGTTGCTAACAATAAATGATTTATAAGATGATAGAATTAAAAATCGGAGATAAAGTCAAGTTTCTCAATCAGAAAGGTGGTGGAGTAGTGGTGAAAATCATCGATCCGAAGATGGTTTGCGTGGCCGACGAAGACGGGTTCGAAATCCCTGTCCTGGTGACTGAACTTCTCCGGATCGATCCGACCGACGCCGGCGGAAGGTTCTTTGCCGAACATTTTAAAACGCCGGAAAAAGTGGCGGAGGAAAAAGCGGAAACAGCTGCAACGGAAGAGCGGTTGTCGGCCAATTCGTTTGCCATCACTTCTTCCCGTACTTCCGAAGATATTTACCTGGCCTTCGTGCCGCAGGACCAGAAATGGCTGATGACAGGCTTCATGGATGTATACCTGATCAACAACTCATCGTACGATGTATTGTATAACCTGTTCCATAAAACCGCGACAGGTCATTACGAAGGAGTGGATTACGGATCTGTGTTCGCAGATTCCAAGTTGTTGCTGGCTACCGTCAACCGCGAAGACCTGACCAGATGGTCGGATGGCAGCCTTCAATTTCTCTTCCACAAGACCCAATGCCCGGAAGTATTGCCGCCGTTCAATTCAGAGTTCCGCGTTGAAGGAAAGAAATTCTTCAAGGAAGGGAATTACCGGACTTCCTCCCTCATCAGCGGGAAAGGAATTGTCATCCGGATCGTATCCCTGGATCAGTACCTCCGGAAACAGGAAAAAGAAACCACCGAGGACCATGGACCGGCAAAACCCGCTACCGGCGAAGCGCCCCTGATCAGAAAGCACCAAACAGCCCCTCGGGAAGCGGAGGTGGATCTGCATATCCATGAACTCATGGAAGATCCGGTCAATCTTGAGAAATCTGAGATCCTTGAGTATCAGAAAGACTATTTTCTGAAATGCCTCGACAGCGCTATCTCCGAAGGGTTTCTAAAACTTACCGTGATCCACGGCGTCGGGAACGGGGTGCTGCGCAACGCGATCTTCAACCTCCTTACAAACTATAAGGGCATCGATGTCATCGATGCCCCTATGGCGAAATATGGTGTCGGAGCCCTGGAGATCAGGATTCCGCATAACCGGAAGTGATCTTCCGGAACTATTTGGTGATGGAGACTTTCGCGCTCATCACTTGCTTGCCAACCATTACCCGGAGAAGGTACATCCCGGGAGCCAGGTCTTCGCTTTCCAAGCTGAAGGACTGTTCGCCGGGGAACAGCAGGCCCGGATGATAATTCTTCACGATCTTCCCCAACGGATTCAGCAACATGGCGCTGACTTCCGACGGGTCGTTGAGTTCAAGGATCGCGCGGCCATTGCCCGAAGAAGGATTCGGAGCTACCGTAAGCGAACCGGCGCTCTTCAGTGTCGGGATGCCTTGCGGCTCGGCATAGCTGAATTCACAGAATTCTTCGGCGCCAAATGAATTCCCGGTGATGATGGCTGTATTCTGGTTGTCGACCAGGAAATACAACCCTGATCCGTTGACGCAGCACAGACCATTACCGCCTGCATCGTAAATCGTGAAGGTATAGCAGTCGTACGAAGGAAGATCGACCGTGTCTTTATACAACGTGGTGGCATTGGCATACGGGCCGCCCGTGGCGATGATGGTCCCCGATGAGTTGCGGATGTCCCAGGTGTTTTCCTGCGGTGTGTTGTCGGTCTTGACATACACGAAGATCTGGTTCGAAGTCACCGGCGCGGCATCAATGGTGTACGTCAGCGTGTCGTTCTTCATGTATTCATCAGGAACGGCATTCGGATCCGTGGCATAAACCTTCAGGATATTCTCCGCTACCGGAGTGAAGGTATAGGCCGGAAGATCAATAACGGCTTTCTGTAAACTGCTGATAGAACCGGCCCATGAATAAACCATTTCGGGCTCGTCGTTGATGCGGTATTTCACCGAGAAGGAGGTGACGGTGTTGTTTCCGTTGTTGCGGATCGTGATGCGCGGCGCTAACGTACCGGAACAGTTGGTCGGTGAAAAATCAGCGACATCCATCATCTGCAGGTCGTTGGCATAAGGCAGCACGACCGGGCTGGTGGAACTGTTCACCGACTGATGGATCTCTTTGGTGGTCTTATTCTGAACGAAAGCGACGGCAGCCAGTTGGGTCTTGTCATAAACATTCGCCAGCTTCCATCCCTCCTGCACAATGATGTAATCGCCAACAGCCATGGAAGAGGGAAGGCTCGTGCCATCCTTGGAAGGCAGCATCTTCTTCATGACGTTTCTGAAATCCTTTTCGCCATTACTCCCCGGAGGAGAGTTGAAATGAATATTCTTCTCGATTACCGCATTATGAGCGGTTATGTTTCCGCTGACAGCCATGGTAGCCTGAGCCACCATCGTCACGAAGATTGAATCTTCGGCGGCATTCAACTGATGTTGCAGACTCATGGTAAAGGGCGAGGGAACTGCATAACGCGTATTCACGGTGTTGATGTTCCAACCAGATGCACTGCCTGAATAGTAATTGCCATCGAGAACAGACCAGGGAACATACGATACGCCGTAATAACTCACCCTGGAGGCCACTTCGGTGGGATTTTGCAAGTTCATGGGGTCATAGCCCGGCCAACTTGTGTGATAAAATACCGACGTAATCTTTTCGGGATTTTGGTTCAGCAGGTTTTCAATGGTAGGGTTGATGCTGGCACACGGCCCGCATGATGCCTGGGTAAACTCTTCCAGGAGCACCAATCGCTGCGACTGGCTGTAAAGCGAAACCACAGCGAATGAGCATAGACAAATAAGTAAAAGACGTTTCATGATGTAAGGGGTTGAATTTTGCCGTAAATGTACAAAATATCCCTCCCGAAAATCTTCTGTTTGCAATCACAGCACTGACAATTTTCTTCAAAATGTCAACGCAGTCGTTTTTGTATCTTTCCCCTAGCCCCTTCCTTGCGAGCAAGGCAGGGGGACCCGCGCACCGGAACCTCTATCTTTCTTATTATCCTTTTGGGATTCGTTGCATAAAAGAAAATTTGCCATTAGTTCCATCCTTGAAGGGGAGGCAAAAAGGCAGCGATTTCAAAATTGCCATTGGCTTTTCGGCGGGGTACCCACTCGGCGAAGATCCCGTGAAAAGCCAGGCGCAGCCGGTTAGGAGGCCAAAGGCCGATAACCGGCCTTGGCTGGCTTAGGGATCGAGCCGTTAGTGGGTCGTCGAAAAGGCACGGCTGTCGTTTTTCTTTTGGTTCGTTTTCTTTTTGGACAAGCAAAAAGAAAATGAACAAGAAAAACAGAAGGTTTGAAAAAGCCAAGAAAGATGTAAGTGTAAGAATAACAATTGTATATAATTTTTTTCGAAAATTTTATCATGTACCTTGGTCTGCAATAATTAACCCTCTCCTTTTGCCTGAGTTAACCTCTTTTTATGTATTTTTGTATTCAGATAAATCGAACTTAAAACTGATACCATGAAGAAACTTTTCCTGTTTATTTACCTGGTCGGTGTCGTTGGATGCATCGGCTATTCGCAGTCTCTTTCCTTGTCGAACGAAAACGGCCCTGTCGCCAATAATGCTTATGTCGATGTGCTGGGTTATCCGACCGACGATGAGATCGTAGTCGAGATGAACGTCACCAACAATACAGCCGATACGCTTCCCGTCATGCTGAAGAAAGTGGAACTCAGCATGGTCCCCGGAACAGCCAGCATGTTTTGCTGGGGTCTTTGCTATTCTCCGTCGGTATTTGTCTCCCCCGACCCCTTGATGATCGGCGGAAACAGCACCAACACCGGGGATTTCTCCGGACATTATCTCCCCTCGGGTTACTCCGGGATGTCCGTGATCCGCTACGTGTTTTATGATGAAAGAAACCCGTCGGATTCTGTTTGCTTCAACACCAATTTCCATGCTTATGGCGTTGGCTTTGAGGAACAACCTGCTGCTAATACCCTCTCGGCTTATCCCAACCCTGCTAACGGTAATGTCACGATTTCCTATTCGGGCCCCGAAGCCGGTAACCTTGTTATCCGCAATGTGCTGGGAACAAAGGTGAAAGAAATCGCTACCGGAAAGGCTTCCGGGAAAGTGACCGTTTCCGTCAGTGATCTTGCTTCCGGCATCTACTTCTATTCCTTCGTTGCTAACGATAAAGTTATCTCGACGAAAAAGCTGGTGGTGAAGTAAGCCCTGCTGAATGAATAAAAAAAAACGGCGGATCTCAGATCTGCCGTTTTTTTTTGCCGGGTGATGATTATAACCCGAACTCTTTTTTGACTTTATCTACGTAATCTGTCTTCTCCCAGGCGAAGAACTCAACGTCTTTCAGATAGACATCCACGCCGTTTCCGTTTTTCCGGATGGGCTTCTTGCCGGGAACGGGATAGTAAACGGCTTCTTCACGAATGTAATGATCTCTTCCGAAATGCCCGTATTTGGCGGTTTCCAGGAAGATGGGGTTCTTCAGTCCGAAGCGTTCCACGATGGCGTATGGCCGCATGTCGAAGATCTTGTTGATCTTTTTGGCAATCTCACCATCAGTGAGGATCACGCCTTTGTTGTCTTTCACATGAGCCGTTCCGTATGTATTGACGAACAGTCCGACGGGCTCGGCGATGCCAATGGCGTAAGCCACCTGGATCAAGGCCTGGTCACAAACTCCCGCTGCCACCATGTTCTTGGCGATGTGCCGTGCTGCATAGGCTGCGGAACGGTCTACCTTCGACGGGTCTTTGCCCGAGAAAGCGCCACCGCCGTGCGCTCCGTGACCGCCATAGGTGTCGACGATGATCTTACGTCCGGTGAGCCCGGTATCTCCGTGAGGGCCGCCGATCACAAATTTTCCGGTCGGGTTGACGAAGAGGTTGAATTTTTTATCGAATAACCGCTGAACCCTTGCCGGGAGGGTCTTCACTGCCCGTGGGATCAGGATGTTCATCACATCTTCCCGTATCTTGTCCTGCATGGCTTTTTCGGCTGCCTTGATGGCTTTGGGAGAAGAATCTTCCGGGAGGATGAACTCATCGTGCTGGGTGCTGACTACGATCGTATCGATCCTGACAGGCTGATGATTGTCGTCGTATTCAATGGTGACCTGCGACTTTGAATCGGGACGGAGGTACTTCATCTGCCGTCCGCCGCGACGAATAGCTGCCAGCTCCTGCAACAGGATGTGGGCTAACTCGATCGAGAGAGGCATCAGGGTATCTGTCTCGCGACAGGCATACCCGAACATCATCCCCTGGTCGCCGGCGCCCTGCTCTTCGGGTTTCTTCCGAACCACTCCCTGGTTGATGTCGGGAGACTGCTCGTGAATGGTGCTGATCACCCCGCAGGAATCACAATCAAACCTGTACTCGGCTTTGGTGTAACCGATGTTGCGGATCACCTTTCGCGCAATTTCCTGATGGTCAACCCAGCCGGTGGTCTTTACTTCACCACCACAAACAACCAAACCGGTAGTTACAAAAGTTTCACATGCTACTTTGGATTCAGGATCCCAACGCATGAACTCGTCAAGCAAAGCATCCGATATCTGATCGGCTACTTTGTCCGGATGTCCTTCGGAAACGGACTCCGATGTAAATAAATATCCCATAATCAGTTTGTTATGTTAGACTAATAGCTGTGGAGGATCTGAGATTGGAAGGCGCTCGAATTTAGCATTTTTTCCAGTGGTTGCAATCAGACAAATCTGTCCACCTTTTTCGATACAAAGTTAATAAAAATATTGATACGCAAAAACGTTGACTTATTCCCGGGTGAGTTCCTGAAATACTTCTTCGAGTTTTTGTTCTTCGCGTTGCATAGAGAGTACCGTGAGGCCGTTGGATACGGCAAACTGGAAAATGACGGGACGGATGTCGCTTTCGGGAAGCGAGCCAAGGTGCCAGAGAGTGCCTTCTGCTGCTTTCTTTCCGCCGGCCGGCCGGGGTGACATCAGGGTAACCGAAGTGACTCCTTCTATCTTCGACAGGGTATCACTGCTCACGTTTTTATCGAACTCGACCTTGATCATTGCTTTTCCCAGTACCATGTGCCGGAGGTTGCTCGTAGTGTCGTCGGCCACGATCTTCCCTTTATGGATGATGATCGCCCGGTCGCAGATGGCTTCCACTTCCTGCATGATGTGGGTGGAAAGAAGAACCGTCTTCGACTTTCCTACTTCCCGGATAAGATTCCGGATCTCTGCCAACTGATTGGGATCAAGCCCGCTCGTCGGCTCATCCAGGATCAGTACCTCGGGATGATGCAACAACGATTGCGCCAAGCCTGCCCGCTGGCGGTACCCTTTCGACAACGCTCCCAGCTTCTTATGCTGTTCAGGCCCCAGCCCTGTCAGTTCAATCACTTCATCAACCCGGTGATGGAGGTCTGCCATGGTATGCCGGCCCGGCGCTCCATGATCGATGCCCGCCACAAAAGCAAGAAACTCCCTGACATACAGATCCAGGTATAACGGATTGTTCTCGGGCAGGTAACCCACCCGTTTTCTGACTTCGATCGACTGATTCATCACATCAAATCCACAAACACTGGCCGAACCCGAGGTGGGAGGGATGTAACAGGTCAGGATCTTCATCAGGGTGCTCTTCCCGGCGCCGTTGGGACCGAGAAGTCCCGTTATTCCGCCCGGACGGATATCGATCGTCACCGCATCCAATGCTTTCTGCGGCCCGTAGATCTTCGTGATATTGTTTACTTGTATGGACATCCTTTTCAGAATAAACAAAAATGCGGATGCAAAGGTACCAAAAAATGCAGCGTGAATTAATCCCGCGAATGTCGGAGGTAAAACAACCCCGTCGCGATAAAAAACATCGCTTCCCCCACCCAGAAAATCCACCAGTTGAAATGTGCCGGGATATACCCGGAAGAGTATTGCAATACCTCCCGATCATTGAAAAAGCCCGCCAATTCAGGCAAACTGAACCTCGATCCCATGAAATGCACGTAATCAGCGGTGTATCCGATGATGGTGATCAGGGCGCCCGCGATGAGTAACGACCACTCCGTCCCCTTGAGCCGGATCACTTCGTGTGTTTCCGAAGCCTGGATGATGACCACGGCCAGCAGGATCATGGTCAGTGAGTTGATCACGGGGGCCAGGACAGGACCTGTCCACATCACCGGGATCAGGAAGAGGATGTCCCAGGTCATCAGCGTCGAAGGCCATCCCAACAACAGGTATAAAAAGAGGTAATAAAAGATATCCCATACGGCAAAAGCAAAAATGAACCAGGCTACCGCCACGGAAAAACGACGGGCAGCCAGCGCAGCAACACACACCAGCATAACCATGGTGGCAGCCTCGCGGAATAACTCGGTGACCGCATGCAACGGCGCCATCGCCCCCAGCGGGAAGGCAAAGCCACCGGGATAATAGATGGCACGCAGGTACACCACCACCGCACTCTCCAGGAAACTCATGGCGACAGCAAAAAGAAAAACCCAAAACAAAGTGCGGAGGTGATGGTTCATATACCTGCTTTTACAGTTATTTCTTAGTTACGGGATATGATACCGGAGCATTCAGCATGGGATATTGGGTGGGTTCTAATTTCAGAATCTCCCGCAGCTTCTCCTGATCCATAGAAGCGCGTGGACGAGTGGCAAACCCCTGCGAGGCACAGAAGATGGAAATATTCTGTGAGACAATCCCGGCATCCTCGGCAGCCCATACCAGTTTCAGACTGTCTTCTCCATGCCGGAAACGGGAGATGTCAGAGACAAGCAGACAGATCACCGGTGCCTGTAATACCTCGGTCTGCCGCCCGGCCAGCACGGGACGGTGGTCCCCCGTCAACACGACTTCCAGCACATGCTTCTGCGCATGGTACCGGTAAATGCCTTGTTTCATGAAGATATACACGTCAATATCTTGCGCATTCATGGCTGAAGGAGCCGTACGCTTGCCCGACTCCGGGCGGTTGACCCCGTTGGCCGCCCAAAGCAGGTTGGATAAATCTTGCAGGCTGAGCATCGCGGTGTCATAGCCTGTAGCAGAGGCCCTCAACGACAAGGCTTTCATGACCGAAAGCCCTCCGGTCGTCTCGGGTGGATTTAATACGATACTGCCTGCGACCTGGGCCATCAGCGACCACGCCGCGAACGATAACCCTAAAGTGATAAGGATCTTTTTCATGCTGTTTGAATCTTTACGTTTATAAAAGAATGATCTTTCAATTCCATCCCGGAAATTTTTCATTCAAATTTAATTAAAGATCTTTGCACCCGGTTTCAAAAAGATGAGATGAGGAGAAGCGGAAGTACGACGGAGTTGGGTGTAGAGAAGGTAGGGAAACTATTGATTCAATATTCCGTCCCGGCAATTATCGCTACAGCAGCGGCTTCGCTGTACAACATTATCGACAGAATTTTTATCGGACAGGGGGTGGGGCCGCTGGCCATTTCAGGACTGGCGCTCACGTTTCCGCTGATGAACATCACGGCGGCTTTTGGTTCGATGGTCGGGGTGGGCGCCGGAGCCATGGTGTCAATCCGGCTCGGACAGCACGACAGGAAAGAAGCTACCCACATCCTGGGCAATGCCGTCATGCTGAATATCATCCTGAGTGTTGCCGTTGCCGCTGTCTGCCTGGTCTTCCTTGATCCGATTCTTCTTTCACTGGGCGGCAGTAAGGAGACATTGCCCTATGCCAGGGAATTTATGCAGATCATCCTGTTGGGAAATCTTTTTACTCATCTGTACCTCGGGTTGAATAACATAATGCGGGCCTCGGGATATCCCGGCAAAGCCATGGCTACTACCCTCATTACGGTGGGCGTCAACCTGGTGCTGGCGCCGGTATTAATCTTCGGATTTCATTGGGGCATCCGCGGAGCGGCGTTCGCTACCGTCATCGCACAATTCATCGGAACCATCGTAGCGGTTCTCCACTTTACTAAAATTGGAAGCTTCGTCCATTTCCTGCCGGGATATATGAAGCTTCGGAAAAAGATCATTGCAGATATCATCTCCGTTGGCATGTCGAATTTCCTGATGCTGATTACCGCCAGCGTCGTGGTCTCCATCGTGAACCTCGTCCTGAGAAAATACGGCGGCGACTTCGCCATCGGTGCTTTCGGTATCATTAACAGCATCGGAAACCTCGTGGTCATGGTGGTGATCGGATTTACCCAGGGAATGCAACCTATCGTCGGATACAATTATGGTGCGCGGAAAATTCCCCGGGTCATCCGCGCTTTCCGGCTGACAGTGACCGCCGGGGTTGCTGTGACAACCTTTGGTTTCTTGCTTGCCGAGATCTTTCCCCGGGCCATCGCATCTGCCTTCACCACCAACAGTGAACTTATCGGGCTCACTACAACGGGGTTGCGACTGAACATGGTCATGTTCCCCGTTATCGGATTCCAGGTGGTTACTTCCAACTTCTTTCAATCGATCGGCAAAGCTAAAATTTCCATCTTCCTCTCCCTGACCCGGCAGGTGCTTTTCCTCATCCCTGCCTTGTTCATCCTCCCCGGACTCTTTGGCCTGAACGGCGTGTGGCTCAGCGGCCCTCTCGCTGATCTCTCCGCTACCATTACGACCTTAATCGTGCTCCTCTGGATGATCCGGAGATTAAAGAAGGAGGATGAGAGAGTTGGGGCATTGCGCTCGTAAGAGTTTTTCGGAGACTGAGGGCTCAGAGGTTGAAGAGGAGGACACAGAAGGTTCGCCTATCGCACTTCGCACTTCACATTTCGCATTTGATTTTCAGGTGCGTAGCACCGAACCATTTGTATAAAGGAATCCCAAAGGGTTAATAAAAAAATTAGCTGTTCCGGTGAACGTGTCCCCATCGCACTTCGGACTTCACAGTTCGCACTTGGTCCGGGGGCTAGAGGAAAGATACAAAAAAAACGACACATCCGTGTTTCTGATATACTTTTTCTTATCTTTGATTTTGTAATATTTGAATTTTTTCGTCAATGGATGCACAAACCATGACTTCTGTCTATCCCAACCCTGCCAACGATTACTTTGTAATAAAAA
>DAONET010000035.1:0-24666 GCA_035403225.1 Bacteroidales bacterium
GAAAGATGTAAAATGGTGTATAACAATTAAATATACTTCATTTCGGAAATTTTGTTATGTACATTGACAGAAAGGACAAAAGTAAATGCTGTTGCGATGATGAGAGCAACAACAAAAACGGGGAAACTCTTGTCAGCGTTTCCCCGTCATCAATGGTTTATTAAACCGGAGTGTACGTTCAGTTTGATCCGATATTTCCGTGGCAGATGATGGAACTGTTGGAAATGGAATCATTATAGATGTTGATGTAGCCATCGTAAATCAGCCAATCCTCGTACCGGATGGTGTCGCCGGTTTCGTTATCAAGGATCCGGATGTTGGAGTAGCTTTTGCCGGTGGATCCGTTGACATCGCTGAGTATTTTCACGACAGGGCCTCCGCCGACGCTGGTGATGGAGCCGAGGTTGATGGTAGCCGGGTAAGTTTTCCCGGGGAGCAGACCGTCGACATCAATGGTTACCACGGTAGAGCCATTCAGCCTTTTTTCGAACAAAGCGGTCCCGGAAACGCCAAAGTTACCGATCGCCACCAGTGGATAGGCCTGGCTGAAGTTTGTCAGCAGATTCCCTCCGATGTCGGCCTGAGCCAGAATCACTCCGGGGTTTTCTTCACTTTCGACGACCTGGATATATCCGTCATAAAGGACCATGGACGAATAGGGTAACGGGTAAACCGTTGTGCTGGTTCCTGTTTCGTCGATGGGATTAAGATTTGCGATGAGGGTGCCGCCTTCAATAATCGTACTTGTCCGGAATTCAACCGGGTGGGTTCCTGAAGGAGCTCCGGTGAGTGTGACAACGATGGTTGTTTTATCTTTGCCTGTCTGGGTAAAGGTGATGATGCCGGAAACGCCCAGTACATCTTTTGCTTTCATCATGTAGCTGATCTTTCCTTCCGGCGTGGTGTTATCGGATTCGCATCCGCTGGTGAACATCAGCAGAACGATCGCCGACACCATGATCAATAATCCGGTTACTTTCCCTGTTCTGAACATAGCTGTTGATTTAAGTTGATACTATTTCCCGCTTCTGGCGGTTCAGTTGTTAAAACGAAATCGCCGGATAAAAATAGTCATTTTCCTGAATCATCCGGCTTGTTATCCTGATCATTTTACCGGATGATGGTCCGTATAATGTTCACGGGGATATCCACCCTCATCATGGCCCTGACGGGGCATAACTTGTCGTCGGACAGGGTTACCGCTTTTTCGAATTCAGCCTCTGTAACGTCAGGCGATTGGAGGATGATCTCCAGGGTGATGGAGGAAAAGCAGGTGGGATGCTGTTCTCTGCGGACCCCGGATGCTTTGATATCGAAGCCGTTGATGGTTCTGCCCATTCTTCGCACCAGGGTCAGCACCAGGCTGCCTACGCAGGAGGAGAAACTCAGGAGAAACAGTTCCAGGGAGGTATACCCGAGATTATCACCTACAGGGGCTGTATAATCAATGGAAACGGGATCATTCGGTTCGACCTTCCCCATGAAATGGAGTTTGTTGTTGACCAGGGTAATAGTGGTTTCGAGTTGTTTTGATTTATCAGTAGCCATGGTGTATCTTTTTTGCAATATTAATAAATTTTCAATTCGGAAATATAATCTTTATTCTTCCTGGAACCGGAAGCGTCAAGAAGCCCTCTTTTTGTATTTTAGCCGAAAAAAGATCGTCATCCGTTTATTTGATATCCATGAATTTCTTTAGATCATTTCTCCGGATCGTTGTTGTCATCCTCCTGTCTGCAGAGATGGCGGGCGCTCAACTGACGGGCGCCACGTATCCGTTCACTCCGGTTCCGTTCACGTCGGTGAAGGTGAACGATCATTTCTGGGCCCCCAGGATCCGGAAGAACCATGAGGTCACTATCCCCATTGCCATCCGGAAAAGCAGGGAGACCGGGAGGATCCGTAATTTCATGATCGCGGGGAAGGTGGTGCCTGGTTCTTTCTGTTCGTTGTATCCGTTTGATGATTCTGATGTATATAAAATCATCGAGGGAGCCAGTTATTCTTTACAGACATTTCCTGATCCGGAATTATCGCTTACCCTCGATACGCTTATCCGGTACATCGCGCTGGCGCAGGAGCCGGATGGTTATCTGTACACCAACCGCACCATTGATTCTACCCACATGCATGAATGGGTGGGGAAGAAAAGATGGGAGAAAGACCCGGAGCTCAGTCATGAGCTGTATAACCTGGGGCACCTGTACGAGGCTGCGGTAGCGCATTATCAGGCGACCGGGAAACGGACCCTTCTGGATGTCGCCCTGAAGAGTGCTGACCTGGTGTACGCTGATTTTATCGGGAAGCAGTTGCCCTGGTATCCCGGTCACCAGGTCATCGAGATGGGATTGGTGAAATTGTACGGGGTCACCGGCGACAAGAAGTACCTTGATCTGGCCCGATATATGTTGGATATCCGCAAGGGCGGTGAGGAATATAACCAGGCGCACCTGCCCGTCACGCAACAGCATCAGATCGTGGGACATGCTGTGCGGGCCACGTATATGTATTCGGGAATGGCGGATGTGGCGGCCATCACCGGGGACAAAGCGTATACGGAGGTGTTGTCGGATATCTGGAACGACCTGATCCGGACGAAGTTTTATATCACCGGTGGCATCGGTTCAGGAGGCGACAACGAAGGTTTCGGCGAGCCCTACTACTTGCCCAACCAGACGGCTTATTGCGAGACCTGTGCCTCCATCGGCAACGTGTTCTGGAACTACCGGATGTTCCTGCTGCACGGGCAATCGGCATACATCGATGTACTGGAACGTACGCTCTATAATGCCTTGTTGTCGGGTGTTTCATTGACCGGCGACCGCTTTTTCTATCCCAACCCGTTGGAGTCGCAGGGGAAGCATCAACGTTCGGAGTGGTTTGGATGTGCCTGTTGTCCTTCCAACATCTGCCGCTTCCTTCCTTCCATTCCCGGGTATATCTATGCTTATGGTCCATCGGTTATCTATCTGAATTTATACATTCAGAATACCGCAACCATTGATTTTCATGGGAGCAAGACGATCCTGACGCAGACGACGGATTATCCCTGGAGCGGGAAAGTCACCGTGACTCTTGAGCCGGGTGAGAGAAGGGATTTCTCGTTGGCTTTTCGCATTCCCGGATGGGCCAGGGGAGAAGTGACACCTGGATATCTGTACCATTTCCGGCAGCAGGAAGCATTTCCTTTTTCGCTGACTGTTAACGGGGTTCCGGCGAGGTATATCATGAAAGAGGGTTATGCTGTCATCGCCGGTCACTGGAAAGCGGGGGACAAGGTAGAGTTAGACCTGCCGATGCCGGTGCAATGGGTGGAAGCAAACCCATTGGTAGAAGCCGATCGGGGTAAAGCAGCCCTGCAGCGTGGTCCGCTTGTATACTGTCTGGAGTGGCCTGATCAGCCCGGCAGCCAGGTGTTGAACATGGTCATGGACACCACGGCCGTTCTGAATGCCACCTTTGATCCGAAGCGGTTACAGGGAGTGGAGATCATCACCGGCCGGGCGCGTCAGGAAGTCAACGGCCAGGAGACAATCCGGGACATCACGGCCATTCCCTATTGTTTATGGGCCAACAGGGGTATGGGAGAGATGAGAGTCTGGATTCCGGTGAAGTAAGCGGATTATTTACGGCAGGCTTTTGAAGCGCCGCGTCCACCGAAGAATCCCCATCCTCCGCTACCGATCACAAATCCCAGGGCGTACCAGGCGCCATTGTTGTTGGGTGCATACACGGAAACGTCATCACGCCAGATCATGGCGATGAGGTCGACGGGTGCGATGATACCATGCCATAAGCCGCTCCAGAAGCCATAAGTATGCCCTTTCAGGCATTCACTGATCACCTCGTTGTTGGCACATCCTCCCAGGATCAGGAGTGCCGCGAACAGAAACAGCGCCATCGCCGTTCTGTTGAAGGGAATGTGTTTTTTCATCTTACTACATATTAAAAATGTTGATATTATTCAACAGCCCTTAGTCCCCCAGATGGTTCTGAAGAAACATATCGGCCGAGATCTTATCAATGGCTGCTTTTACCATTACATCCAGTTTGCCGTCCGGTGAGTAATCTGCCGGAGCGATCCCGTTCACCCTGCTTTCGTTGAGCAGTAGTCTGGCTTTTCCCCTGGCGCCCTTCGTCATTTTCTTGTAGACGGCGATGGAGAAGCAGCCTTTCTCTTTGACCAGGCTCATGCAGGGCACATCCGTTTCGCCGTCGCCCAGGTAGATCATCCGGCTGAAAGGGATGTAACGGTCTTCCTCTCTGACGAATTTATTAATCAGCGAGTTGTCGTATGCATTAAAAATGCCTTTGTTGATGCGGAAAAGGAACTGCGTTTTGGTCGTATAATTCACGGCCATGGCTGGTCCGATGGCAATGTTGTCGGGGGAATAGAGGAAGGAGGAGGCGAAAACTTTTTTAAACTTTTTAAAGATGTCGGTTCCTTCAATCATCTCGTACAGTCCGGAGGAAACGATATAGTGTTCAATCCGGATATTTTTTTCCCTGGCATATTCGGTGATATGATCGAACCATGATTCAACGCCGGGGAAGAACTGAATACTTTTCCCGTATGTTTTAAAGGCATTGCGGTGAATGGATTTTGATTTCTCGGATGCCCTTTTCAGCATAAGGTACAGGTAGATCAGGATCTCATCAGCGCTTTGTTCTTTGGCCAGTTCCCTGACTTCACCCCAGAATTTTGACGGAGTTTGCTGGATCTCGGGCAGGAAGTCATATTCCTGCATATTTTTTGTCGCCAGCGTTCCGTCAAAATCATAGATCAACGCCATAGTAGTTTTCAGTACTGTCATAAACAAAACCTTAAAACTGTATTAGCAAAGATAAGATAATCAGGAAACAGAGAGGACCGGGATATTTTGCTTATTCCGGTCAGCTTGCCAATGTTCCTTCGATATATTCTGTCAGTTTCCCCAGGCAGTAAACGTAGCTTCCGAATTCGTTATCGTACCAGCCGAACAGTTTAGCATGGGTCACGGGGATGCTGAGGTGGTTATCTGATTTCAGGCCATAGGCTTCCAGCAGGGAGGAAGGGATTTGCAGGAGGCCTGTGCGCGTATGGGTTTCGTGACCTTCGACGACGACAGCAGCGCGGAGGCCGATCATATCCGACGAAACATTCTGACGTTGGGAGAAGAACAGTAACCCTTTCTGGGAACCCTCGGCTGCTTTTTGATAAAGGTTATCGAGATGAGCTTTATTGATCGCCGGTTCACCGAATTCGTTCATTCTTGAGTGGAAGGTGATATTCAGGGTGATGAGGGAGACGGTGCTGGTAGGTATGCGGACCGAATCGGCCATGAGGCCGATCTGTGAGATCTGCGGCAGCACTTTTTCCAGAGCTTTGCCGGCGCCGGTGGTGGAGAGGATGATGTTGTTCATGACCGACCGGTTTTTCCGGAGGTCTGATGCTCCGGTGGAGGGGACGGCGTCGAGTACGCTTTGGGTATTGGTGGCGGCGTGGACGGTCGACATGGAGGCGGTCAATATCCGGGCGGTTTCCTCGTCATCGAGAAGGGGTTTCATCATGTGAGCAAGGCCGGTGGTCGTGCAACTGGCGGCGGAGATGATATGGTGTTCGCGTGGCATGAATGACAGGTGATTGATGCCATAGATGAGCGTAGGGCTGTCAGACGGTTCAGGTTTTGCCGAATCTTTGATTTTGAAAGGAGCGCTGGCGATGACTTTCCGGGCGCCGGCGTCAAGGTGTCCGCGGAGGCTCCCCTTGGGATCGTCGGCCGGAACGGTAGGATCGAGAAATTTGCCGGTGCAGTCCACCACTACTTTCACTCCTTCTTTATGCCATCCGATATTTTTCGGGTTGCGTTCTTTCCGAAGAATGGTGACGGGGAAGCCGTCAATCTCGATCATTCCTTTATCAGCATCGATGATATGAATATCACAGGTCTTCCCGGTCATGCCATAGAGAAAGCGGCTGAGAGATCCGTAGGTCGAATCAGTATCGATGGTACGGATCAGATCTTCAAGGTTTTTTCCGACTTCTCTTCCGACGTTTACTACAGCTCCTTCAAAATAGCGGGACTGCAGGTGATACCAGAGAGTGAGTTTTCCAATGCGGCCGAGGCCGTTGATGCCTAAAAGTTTCTTCCCTTTCAGTGTTTCCATGATCAGTTTTTATATTTGATGGTTATTATAATTTCTCCACCTGTGTCGGGTAATTTCCTTTATAGATGATTCCCAGTCTTCCGTCGATAGCTACTTTATCGAAGGAGGTGAAGGGGAATTCGTTGATACGGCAACGTTTGTTTTTTTCGTCGACGATGAGGTCGGTGCAGTTGACCACGCAGATCTTGCCCATACTGGCCGCGGTGACAGCTGCGTGGGAAGTGACGCCACCTCTTCCGGTCAGCAACCCGTGACATTCGAAGATCATCTCGATGTCGTCGGGTACGGTGTCGGGTCTGACGAGAATACAGTGTTCATTTTTGAAGTTTTCCTTGATCATACGGATGTCCTCCATATCAAAAGCCAGGCGTCCGTTCATGACGCTTCCTCCAATACCGATTCCCCGGCCGGCCATCTCCATTTTTTCCGGAGGCACTACAAACATAAGCTTTTTCGTCTTCCTGGCAATGTTTTGATCTCGGGTCTGAAGGATATACAGGTGATCCGGCTCGGGTGTTTCGAACGTGAACTCTATCTCCTGATGACTGAAGCCCAACTTTTCAGTCAGTTCATACACGATCTCCTTCAGCCGGTTATAGATTTTCGGGAAGTGTGTCTCGAGGGAGAAAGGACTCTGGGGTGAATACCTCAGTCGTTGTTTTTCGCTGATGGGAAGGGTGTTGACCAGTCCGGCCACGATATCTTCTCCCTGGGTCAGGAAGCTGAAGTCGCCGTAAATGCTGATTCCGGGCGTGCTATCCTGGGGGTCATGGGTAAAAAGCACCCCTGAACCCGACTCGCGATGGATGTTTCCGAAGACCATCTGTTGAACGATAGCGGCTGTTCCCCATTCATAGGCGATCTGGAGATGGTTCCGGTATACGATGGAGCGGGGAGTATCCCACGAATCGAAAACCGCATGGATCGCCTGGATCAGTTGGCGGAACGGATCTGGTTCGAAGGGGATATGATGATCGGCCAGCACCTGTTTATACGAGAAGGACATCTCGCGCATGATCTCCGGGGAGAAATTGATCTTCTGGCTGACATTGTACCGCTTCTTGTAATCGAGCATAATCTGGTCGAAGACGTCGCGGTCGATACCGTACGACATCCCCCAGGTCTGGAGCAAACGGCGGTAGCAGTCCCAGGATGTCCATCCGAAGTTGTACTGTTTGCTCAGGGTCTCGGTGATCTCGTCGTTCAGCCCTACGTTCAGGAACGTGTTCATAGCGCCCGGCATAGAAATGGCCGATCCGGAGCGTACGCTCAACAGGAGGGGATTGGTCGGGTCGCCGTAGATTTTGCCGGTCAATTTTTCCAGGTCCATCAGGTGTTTTCTGACCATCAGGTCGATTTCCTGGTTCAGGGCCGGGTGCTGGAAGAGTGAATCTTTCCGGCGGAACACCTCGGTGGTGAGCACGAATCCAGGCGGGACCGGATAGTTACGAAGGTAAAGTTTCTTCAGGTAGAAGGCCTTGGATCCCAGGAAGACCTGGCTGTCCATGTTTTTGGTCCGGCGATAGAAGGGGCTGATGACCATCTCGGGGTTGTACGACATGATGTGTCGCACTGTTTCCGGGGAATAGTTATCCACCATTTTCCGGAGGTTGTTCAGGATGACCCCGATAAAATTATCCAGTGATTGGATGAGGAAGGCGTTGGAGAGGAGGTCGCGGTAGAACGATTCGGAGCGTTTCTGGATGAAGGTGCTGCGTTTTTTCGGGTCACCCGGCACTTCATCGGGGAAGACCAGCGGGATGATGATCCGCAGGGGGGATTCATAGGGCCGCAGGAAGTAGGTATTGATGATTTCCTTCACGCTGTCGGCCATGAACTGGAAGATATTCACGTACTGTCCCACGGTAAAACTCCCGGAGGTAAGGCTGTACTGCAACATCTGCAGGTTGGAGTTGAATCCCTGGTCGGAGATGCCGTCCAGTTCAAGTCCTCTGCGGAATTGTTCCAGGATGGTAAAGATCTTTTTCAATCCCTGTGCCGTCAGGTATTCTGTATTGACATGGGCGGAAATGCGTTCCATCAGCCGGTTGGCGATGCGTTCGAGGCGGAAGATGACCCCCAGGGCCTCGAACTTGTCTTCGCGGTATTCGCCGTACATGGAAGGGATGCCGAAGGCAATGTGGCGTTTGTGGTAGATATTTTCCCATCCGTGACTTGGTTCAGGGTTGAAGATGACCTGGTTAAGGCGTTCCATGAAGACATAGATGAGGTGCAGCGCGTCGCTGTCGCGTCCTTTCCCCAGGTATTCCTGCAACTGGGCGGTTTCGGCCGAGTTGAAGAATCGGTAGCGGTTGAGGATGCCTTCAATATGTTCGGTGTCGAAACTGTACTTTTCTTTGAGCAGTCCGTACAGCTTAATCAGCAGCAACACCCGTTTACGGTCGTTGGGGGTGCCTTTATCCGAATCCTCCAGCAGTTTCTCCACCCGTTCGGCTCCCATTTCGGGCAGGCTGAACTGGTCGACCCTGCATTTCTGGCAGAGATCGGTGATGACAGCATTCACGCCGGTCACCCATTCTCCCGCCGGATCAATGGAGTTCATGACATCGGGGGGTACGATCGACCTCAGCCGGTCGGCATGGAGGTCGGTCCAGAATTTCAGGATCTGTAAGGTGATCCCGATGTGTGAATTATTTCCTTCGGTGTGGATCTGTTTGCGGAGGAAATGGATGAGTTTGTCATTTCGCTGGGAAATTTCGTCCAGCGTCGTCGTTACCTCGCGCAGTTCTCCTTCCGCCCCGATCTCGTTGAAGTAAACGGGGAAGATTCGGGCCAGTTGTTTGATCTGCTTGTAAAGGGGAGAGATATCGGAGTTGAGCAGCCGGGTCACATCGCGCTGGAAGAGGTCGGTATCGAAGATAAAGATGCCTCCCAGCCGGAGGTTGATGATGAGGGCTGACAGCAGTTTCTTCATCCGTTCAGGTCCGTACTCGATCAGTTCGAGCCATACCCGGATATTTTTAATGTGGTTCCGGTCGACTTTCAGTTGCCACTCGGCGGTCATGTAGAGCAGTCCGGGGTTGACAAATCCCATTCCGACGAGTTTATCTTCGAAATAATGGATATGCTGCAGGTTGGGGCTGTTCATGATTTGCTTGCCGAGGGTGAGCACCGAATCGAGGACCGTGCTCATATGTTCTTTCCTGAATTCGCCAAAGAGGACAAACAGGTCATCGATGAAGGTGACCATTTGGTCTTCGGTGAGTTCCCGGCTCAGGTTCGCGATGACCTTATTCAGGTCCCAGAAGAGGTAATCGCGGTAGCTTTCCATCCCTTTCAGGTGGAGGAGGTAGAAGAGGTAGTGAAACTTCTCGATGGCGCGGGTGAATTCGGTATCGAAGTTCCGGAAGCGGCTGGCGATATCATCGAACGACAGGGTAGAGCGAGTCAGTTCTTCCCAGCCGGTTGCACTGCTGATAGCGTGGTATTGTTCTCTGAAGAACGGTTTTCCAATCTCGCGGATCTTTTCCCGATAGCCGGGGCCCAGGATTGCTTCTTTGGATTTGTACCATTCTTCGATGCGGGTGGTTTTCTGCCAGAAGAGGATGCCGCGGAGGGCGGTACGTCGTGTTTCTTCGAGGGCTTGTTGGGAGAAAACGGGATCATCGCCCAGTTTTCGGAGGCAGTTGAACAGGAATCCGAGGCTGCTGATGATGGGGAAGGTATGGCGGTCAAGGGAATTGTGAAGAAGTTTGAAGCATTTCTCCAGGACGGATTTATTGCGCACCGGGTCTTCCGCCAGTTGTTCCATGAACTTGAGCATGACCTGTATGACCCGTTCGGAAAGGGAAGAGGAGAGTTTCTCCTCCAGGAGTTTGAGGATGATGTCCAGCATGACATCGAGGGCTCTCTCGCGTTCGGGTAGATCATTGTACAGCCAGAAGTCGCCGATGAGGATATTGGGGAGTTGTTCGACGATCACATCCCAGTTGGCGTAGGGATGGTGGAATTCGGTAAAAAATTCCTGTGTTTTTTTGCGGATGCCGAAGTAGCTGTCAGAAAGACTGATAAACCATTGGTGTTCTTCCGGGATCAATATCGGCACATCGCGGGTTTGAGCGAGGTTGACTTCCAGGGCTTTTGAACGGATTATCTCTTCCATGACACAACGTATTAATCATCCGGTGGTACATTACTGGTCGAGGTATCGGGCCAGGTCGAGGATCCTGTTGGAATAGCCGTATTCGTTGTCGTACCAGGCCAGGATCCTGACAAAGTCGTTGCCGAGTACTTTGGTGCTGAAAGCGTCGAATATGGCGGAATGAGGGTTGCCGATGATATCGCAGGAAACGATGGGGTCTTCGGTATATTCCATGATCCCGTTCATCGAGGTATCTGCAGCTTTCCGGAATGTCTCGCGGATGACATGAGGATTTACTGGTTTCCTAACCCGGGCTGTCAGTTCAACGAAGGAGCCGTCGGGTACGGGGACGCGGGCGGCAGCGCCGTCGAAGCGTCCCTGTAAGGCAGGGAGGACCTGAATGGCAGCCCGGATAGCCGATGAGGTGGTAGGGATGATGTTGATGGCGGCGGTGCGTGACCGGCGCAGGTCATCGTGGGGTGCATCCAGCAGGGCCTGATTGTTCGTATAGGGGTGAACGGTGCTCATGAAAGCATTTTCAATTCCGAAAGCATCCAGCATCACTTTCAGCATCGGGGCGACGCAGTTGGTGGTGCAGGAGGCGTTGGAGATGATGCGGTCGGACCGTGAGATCTGGTGGTGATTGACTCCCATCACCACGGTACGGTCGAGTGAGTCATCGGACGGGGGGCACGAGAGGATCACCTTCCGGACCATCCCGGTGAAATGGGGCTCCAGCTGATCGCGTGTTTTGAACTTCCCGCTTGACTCTACGATGACCGAGGCTTCGGAATCACCCCAGGGGATGGCTCCCGGAGAAGACTCATGGGTGACGGTGATCTTTCTCCCGTTGATCATGATAAAACCGTCACCGGCTTCGACTTCCCCGTTGAATCTGTTATGAACGCTGTCGTATTTTATCAGGTAACACATCAGGTGAGTATCCATCGTATCGTTCACATGAACCACCTGTACCGAAGAGTTTTCCGCACTCAGCCGCAAAACCATCCTGCCAATTCTTCCCAGCCCGTTAATTCCAATTTTCACTGACATAGTACCAAATAGTAAAACCGGGATACTTTTATCCTGTTCCCGGCAAATTGTTTACAAAGGTATAAGAAAAGGGGGACTTCTCGGAGTTTTCCGGGTTTGGTTTTCTCCCCGGCTTTCATTACCTTTGCCTCAGCCAGATAGATGTTCCGATGGAAACCTTCAGAAAATACCGTGTTGTCTCCTGCTTCCTGACCATAATGGTGTTTTTTCTGTTTACCGGGAGCACACTTCGTCCCGAGTTCCAAGGTTCGGATAAGGGGAAAGACGACCCCATCAGGGTTGTTCGTCTTCAGCCGGGTTCCTCTGAGTTTTTGGCTCCGAATATCGAACGGGTATATAATTTTCATCCACCGTATCCGGTGATTAGTTGTTTTATACGGCCGTTTTTTGCCATGGAACCGGATCCCGGTGCCTGTCATGGCCGGCAAAACGGTTTCCCGGTTGTACCGGGCATATTTTCCTCCCTGATTCTGGAGCAGATTTGTAAATTGCAGATCTGATCTTGTCAGTTTCCCCATTTTTTTTATCCGGATGAATAACTATTGATCTGCGGAAGGTCATGTTCATCCGTCATTATTCATCATTTTAACAATATTCTTATGGAAACAACTGACAATAAACCTGGAAAAAAACAATCAATCGGATATTTTCTCCTGTTATTCTTTGGCTTTATCGCTATCATTTGCGGTTTGGGATATCTTGTAAATCTCATTCTGTAAAAGAGATGCCTTGACCAGCGGAGTCGTTTTCGTACCTTTGCAGGGTTATGAAAACGACTCTCTGGAACAGGAATTTTACCTTACTGACATTGTCGAACTTTCTGATGTGCAGTTCGTATTATTCCCTGATATCAACCCTGCCTCTGTTTATTTCTTCGATTCTTCACGCCAACCATAGTATGGTGGGATTAGTGTTGGCGAGTTATGCCATCGCCGCGATTCTGGTCAGACCTTTTTGCGGGTTTGGATTGGATTATTTCGGGCGGAAAAAGATCTTTATCGTTTCGTTACTGGTTTACGGGCTGATTTTCAACGTCTATATTCTGGTGGCTTCCATTTGGTTCATGTTCGCAGTGCGTTTTGCGCATGGGTTGACATGGGGGCTCACTTCCACCTCAAATTCTACCCTGGCTGGCGATATCATCCCGGCCGAAAAGAGAGGGGAGGGGTACGGCTATTTCGGGGTGACCACCACCGCGGGCATGGCGCTGGGACCCCTGATCGGATCGTTCGTTTTACATCACGGAGGATACAATGCCTTGTTTTTTGCCGGTTTCGGGATCAGTATGGTCAGCATGATACTGGCGGCCATGATGCATTATCCCGAATTTCATCCCTTGCCAAACCAACACTTCCAATGGAACCGGTTGATAGAAAAAAAGGCGTTGATCCCCTCGCTGAACCTGATGATCACTTCGTTGTCATACGGAGGGTTGTTATCCTTTGTGGCTCTTTTCGGGGAGGAGATCGGGATTAGAAATCCATCCGGTTTTTTCCTCATTTATGCGCTGGGTATCATCACTTCCCGGTTCTCTTCGGGGAAGGCGGTGGACCGGCATGGCCCGCGACAGATCATCGTCCTTTGTCTTTCCTTGCTGATCATCGGATTTCCCATTCTTGCCCTGGTGAAGAATGCCTGGGGCTTTTACTTTTCTGCCATTATTCTGGGATTTGGCAACGGAGTGGTATGGCCGACCTACCAGGCCATGGTGAACAATATTGTTGACCCGAGCCGGCGAGGAGCTGCCAATTCCACTGTTTTTATGGCAAGTGATCTGGGAATGGGTTTGGGGATGTTCATTGCAGGGGTGATATCGCAGGTTTATTCCATTTCAACCGCCTTTCTGGTCTGTTCAGGGTTATGTGCCATCGGACTGGCCATGTTCCTGAAAATCACTCTCCGCTATTATCTTGTCCATCGGGCCATGATCCCGGTTGATGGGCAGTAACATCACTGGTTTTACGACAGTTTTCTGACGATCCATCATCTTTCTTCCTGCTATGATATGCAAAAGATAGGTAAATCTTGTCTTGGTCTGATATTCAACCTGAATCCGACAGATACTTTTTAACTTCACCTGAAATTTTTTAGAAACCATTATACATTTAGAAAATCAATAAATAAAGAAATATCTATATATAGCCATAAAATAGAATGTGAGGAAGTGTTTTTCAGGGACACTGGCTTGACATTGGCTGATTTATGTTGTATATTTGTTAGGTAGATGATAGCTCGCCCGGTTTCCAGGATACTGATGAGTTGGCAAGAAGGGGGAAAGTGGGGGTGTTATTTTTTTCTCTTTTGAAAACAGGTGGTATGAATTACCAAATGAGGGCTCATGAAGCAGTTTATACGAGAGCACCTGGGGTATTATCTTTCTGTCCTGAAAAAGGATGTGATATTTGTTAACCTGAGCGATTCATTCCACAGACCCCTAACAATCCTTTTTACCTCCTTTTTTCTTCTTTTTCTTTTATCCACCGGATGTTTCGGTCAATTCACGGTATTTCCCGTCATTGAAAAAGATCAGCTGGTGTTACCGGATGCATTGCCTGACACCCTGAAGCTTATGGTTCCTGCGCAGGGAGCCATCCCTCCCTATGGATATCAATGGCAAGTCAGCCTTGACGGCGGATCAAGCTGGAGCAATATCGACGGGGCTGATACGACGTTTTACCGGCCGGGGATCATCAAAGTCAGAACACAGTTTGTGTTACGGGTGATTGATGCTGACAACCCGCATCGGGTCACTTCCAGCAACATAGTGACGATCACTCCCTTAACCGGGGGGTGGATCAAGACCAAAGGTCCCTTGGATAACGTTCCCAATTTAAGCGGACCTCAAACTATCTGTTTAGGTTCTTCCGGAAATGTTTATGTAACAGATCCCGGAATGACCAATTACCAGTGGGTGGTGTCGGCTGGAGGCACTAAAACGGCCGGAGGTACTACCACTGACAATACGGTCACCGTGACCTGGAATGTTGCGGGGGTTCAATCGGTGGAAGTCAGGTACAACGAAGCTACCGAAACGGCCAGGTTAAAAATCATTGTTAATCCTCTTCCCACGCCGGTCATTACCGGGCCATCATCGGTATGTGCCGGATCGGTGGAAAATGTGTACTCAACAGCGGCAGGTATGTCCAATTATATCTGGGCCGTATCTTCCGGTGGCACTATTACCGCCGGTGGTACTGCTACCAACAACACGGTGACAGTAACCTGGGGCACTCCGGGAGCAAATACCGTCAGTGTCATTTATACAGATCTTAACAACTGCCCCGCCAACACACCAACGGTGTACAATGTGGCGGTTAACCCCATCCCTGATGCCGTTGCCACGCCTGCTTCGCAGACTATCTGTTCGGGACAACCCATTTTACCTATCATCCTGACCGGAAGTATTCCGGGAACCCTTTTCTCCTGGACGCGTGATAACACTACCACCGTGACAGGTATTGCCGCCAGTGGCAGCGGGGATATCAGTGGAACGATGACGAACACCACCTCTTCGCCGGTAACGGTGACCTTTACCATCACTCCTTCATACAACGGATGCCCCGGTTCGCCTGTCACCGCGACGGTGCTGGTGAATCCTACGCCATCGGTCAATCCGGTGAGCAATGTGACCTACTGTCACGGAGCCACCACCACAGAGATTTCTTTTTCAGGACCAGTTTCGGGAACAACGTACGCCTGGACCAACAGTAATCCGGTCATCGGTCTGCCTGCCAGTGGAACCGGGAATATCCCCTCCTTTACTGCTACCAATCCGGGAGCATCGCCTCTTGTTGACACGATCACGGTCACTCCTGCTGCGAATGGATGTCAGGGACCGGAGATTACCTTTACCATCACGGTTAACCCGACCAACACGATCACCTTAACCTCAGGTCCCGGAACAACCAATCAGGTAGTATGCAACAACACCCCTGTCACGAACATTACCTATTCGACCACCGGGGCCACCGGGGCGACTTTCACAGGGCTTCCTCCGGGGGTGACCGGCAACTGGGTGGCTAATGTGGTAACGATCAGCGGTTCGCCGACGGTAGCGGGGCTCTATACATATACCATCACCCTGACCGGAGGTTGCGGAATGATCACCGCCCAAGGCGCTATCAGGGTCAATGCGATCCCGACTGCAGGATCCATCGCGGGCAATCAAACGATATGTTATAGCGGGGATCCGTTGATGATCACCAATCAGGTAGGAGGTACGGGATCCGGCACTATTTCTTATCGCTGGGAGAGTAGTCTTACCGGAGGCGCTCCCTGGACCGTAATTTCAGGGGTTACCACTGCATTTTATGATCCTGCCGGACCGATGACAGCCACCACCTGGTATCGGAGGATTACAATCTCCGATTTCAACGGGATCCAGTGTGAATCGGTTGCTACGAATGTGGTAAAGGTCACGGTTCAACCCCTCCTTTCCCCGGGAGCGATTGCAGCCAGCCAGACGATCTGCTATAATACCCTCCCGAATAACCTTACTTCCACGGATAACGGGGGCAATCCGGGGGGCTATGGTACACCGGTGTGGAGATGGGAGTACAGTACGAACAGCGGGGTGACCTGGACGGTCATCACCGGGGCTACTTCCAGCGGATATCTTTTCACCGGCCCGCTTACACAGACCACCTGGTATCGCCGGAGTTCAGGGTATTCATATGACGGTGTCGAGTGCTATTCTTTGCCCACGGATCCATTGATTATTACAGTTCAATCGCTGGTCAATGCCGGAGGCATCAGCCCGGACCGGACTATTTGTGAAAATGATGATCCGCCTGCCTTTTCCAGCACCCCCGCCTCCGGTGACGGATCTATTTCATACCAATGGCAGTCGAGTGTCGACGGGATTATTTTTACCAACATTCCACTCGCCACTGCTGAGACATATGATCCCGGGGCTTTGACATCCGACCGCTGGTATCGCCGGATTGCCATCTCTACGTTGAACGGGGTTACCTGCCAGGCGATCAGTAATATTGTAAAGATCACGGTTATCAATATCGTGACGGCCGGAACGATTTCGGCCAACCAGTTGTTATGTCCGGGGGAATCTCCGGCTCCTTTTACCAGCACAGCGCCGGCGGGAGGCGATGGAAACATCACGTATCAATGGCAAATTAGTCTGACCGGGTCGGGAGCAGGATTCAGCGACATCCCCGGAGCCACAAGCAGTACTTATACACCTCTTGCTTCTGCTGTCAATACCTGGTACCGGCGGATGGCGTTTTTCACGATCAATGGTGTCACGTGCAGCATAGCGAGCGGGGAATTATACATCTACATCGTCTCCTTCAATCCAGGGACGATAACGCCGTTTAATAACGACACCATCTTTTGTTCGGGAGAAAATCCCGGTCTCATCAGCGGAACTCCCTTTGTCTCCCCGCCGGTGCCGCCGGTTATCACGTTGACCGGTTACCGCTGGCAAAGTAACACCACGGGAAATCCGGCAGACTTTGCCAACATAACCGGTGCTACTAATCAGAATTATGATCCTCCTGCGTTGACGGTAACCACCTGGTTTCGCAGGGTGGTTGATGTCAAAGCTCAGGGGAAAGATTGTTCTGCGCCGGGGAATATTGTCACGTTGCGCGTTTTCCCGACTCCAACGCTTTCCGTGACCTCACCGGTGACCGTATGCCAGGGTTCTCCGTATACCATAACTGCCATTGCCGGGAACACCGGCGTCTTCCCCCCTTCTTATACGCTTCACTATGTCAGTGGGACATACGTCACACCGCCGGCAGATACCACCAATTCCACCGGGATATTTATTCTCAATCCGCCTGTGTTGCCTTCACCGTCACCTGTCGGGCAGCAGCATTTCACGGTGACCGTCACCAACGGAGATCCCGGGGCCTGTTCGGCAGTCATGCCGGTCACGGTGGAAATCAATGATATCCCGGATATCACCCTTACCCCATCCTGTTCATCTACCACCGGGAACGGGGTCATCACCATGACCGGAGTGGTGACTTATCCGGTGGGTGCAGTAGTGGAATACCGGATCATGGCCAACCCTTCCGGGTCATGGAGCGCCTGGCAGACAAACCCGTTATTTACGGGTTTGGGTATAGGGTCATACACCGTGGAGGCGAGGAACAGTCTTGCCCCCTCATGTACGGTTCAATTAATCGGAGAAATACTGGCGCTCACTGTTGGGACCGTCGATTATACTATTTGTCAGAACGGAACGGTGCCGGCCGGTCAGGGATTAATAGGAAATTCCTATTGTATTACCTGGGCGAATGCCAATGCACACACGGGAACGGAATGTACGGATGCGGCACATACCTATGTGATGTCCTCATCCGAATATCCGCCCTATACAGCAGGATCCCTGGTTCAATATGCAGTGTACGCGACGGTATGGGCTCCGTTGGGAGAGATGACCATCAAAGATTGTCCCAATGTTCCGGGCAGAACCTATTCGATCTATGTGTACCCTTTTGATCCGTTGAATCCGGGTCAGAACTTTGTGAGGATGGTTCCCAACACCTGCCCCGGAGGGTCAGGGTGGGTCATCATACCTCTTGATCCGAATCTTACCTATCAGATCATTTTAAATTCCCCGGGCCCTGCCACTTCGGTCTGTACCCAGGTTCAGTTTACCACAGCCGATAAAATCCAGGTGGCTGTAAGCATAGCGCCGGTGAATTGGTATCAAACCCCGACCAGTGAAACCATTATTCATACCGGGAGCCCGTTTAATCCGTATGGGACCCCGTATCTCCCGGCCGGATCCTGTCCGGGCTCTTATCCTTTTTATGCCGGATGTGCCGCAGGATTATGCCGTGAACCGGCCTATTTCATCATCAATCCCAGACCGATCGTTACTTCTGTCAACGACACCATATGTACCGGGCAGTACACGGATATCCTGTTGGTCAGTAAAGATTCCTGTAACAATCCTGTTGATCCTTCGAAAGTGACCTATGAATGGACCGCTTCTGTCCTCAGCGGTTCGGCTACCGGATTCAGCGACTGTGCGCTGAATTGTGGTGCGGTTATTCATCAGCAACTTTTTTCCACCTCCAATGCCAGCTGCCCGGTAGTGAGGTATATGGTGAGGGCCAAAGTAGGAGAGTGTTATGGTTCCTGGTATCCGGTGGATGTGCTGATCATAAATATAGCGAGTATCACGTTGCCGGTTCCACCCGCGAATGTGAGCTATGCCTGCCAGGGGGATGTCCCTCCACCGGAGCCACTCACGGCACCACATGCTTGTCTGGGTACGCTTACTGCCCAGGGTGTTGATACTGATAACGGAGGAACCGGCTGCCCGTCAAATCCACTGATCATTACCCGCACCTGGACTTTCGTTGATGCTTGCGGAACCTTTGCTGTCAGTCAGATCATCAGGGTCAGCGACAGCATCCCGCCCACCTTTACCCCACCGCCGGATACCACTGTTTATACCGATGAATTGTGCTATTACGTGGACAATCCTTTGTATACAGGCGATGTGACGGATGAATCCGACAATTGTTCCACGGGGCTCGAAGCAACGTATACGGATACGATCACAAACGGGCCGTGCCAGGGATCATGGATCATTACCCGTACATGGAGCCTGACGGATATCTGTGGGAACACGACCACGAAAGATCAGATCATCACCGTGATGGACAGTATACCGCCTTCTTTTACGCGACCAACTGATATCATTATCCCTTCGGATACGAATTGTGCCTATAACATTTCTGTGACAGTGACCGGTGATGTAACCAACGAAACCGACAACTGTTCCACCGGCTTGCAGGCAACCTTTACCGATACCCCTGATGAAACAGATCCCTGTCATATCATTGTCAGCCGGACCTGGCATCTGGTGGATGATTGCGGGAATGCTGCCGCTGACCAGGTACAGACGATCACGGTTGAGGATATCCTGCCACCCACCTTCACCCGTCCGGCAGATATCACGATCTACACAGATGCGAACTGCGAGTATGATGCCGGTGTTGGCGTGACAGGAGATGTCACGAATGAGCACGACAATTGTTCCACGGGTCTGGAAGCCACCTTCACCGACATCGTTTCCCCGGGTCCCTGCGAAGGTTCCCACATCATACACCGTACCTGGCAGTTGGTCGACAATTGCGGGAATAGGGCTCCGAACCAGGTACAGATCATCACGGTGAGCGACACCACTCCTCCCACCTTCGACCGGCCCGCTGACATAACCATCTATGCAGATGCCAACTGCAATTATGACGCTACGCTGGCGGTGACCGGTGATGCCACCAACGTAGGTGATAACTGTTCCACGGGAATTTTACCCACCCATTCGGATGTCACCAACAATGGATCGTGTATTGGTGAAAAGATCATCCACCGAACCTGGAGCCTAGTTGATCATTGCGGGAATCACGCGGCAGACCAGGTACAGACGATCACGGTGCTGGATACCATTTCACCGCAGTTCTCCAGTCTGCCGGATACCATCCGCAGTTTTTGCGTGATCGACATTATTACTGCCATATACTATCCTGATACCATGGATATCTCACCGGTACGGCCGGATTATTATATTCTCTCCGATGCGGATAAAAACAGCCTGAACCTTGATCCTTCTACCTTCCTGGACAACTGCACTCCTTCGTCGTCGATGACGGTGCATTGGAGGATTGATTTTAACGGAGGCACTCCTCCGCCGATCACCGGTACCGGCCTCATTTCAGGGTACCCCGGGGAAATCCGCTTTGAAGGAGCTCCCAATGCGGAAGTGACACACAGCATAACATATTGGTTGGAAGATGATTGCAATAATCTTTCTTCAGAAGTGAAAGTATGGATCATCGTAAAGCCCAGACCTGATGTTGTAAAGATTACAAATTGACATATGATTCAGATGATATTCAAATCATGTAGACCTAAACGATCAGCCTATGGAACAAAAACAAAATCAGTTTGTTATTCGCATTTGCGAAGAAAATCAGGATTTAGTAACAATCATCTTAATTCGATTTATAAAGAATGAGAATTCAGTATTAACCCAAAAAGGAAAAACAATGAAAAAGCAAATCTTTTTTCTGATGATGGTACTCTTTGCCATCAGTATCTCAACGGTTGTCGGGCAGACGCCGTTTGATCCGCCTACCTGCACGGCCACCCCTTTGTCGCCGGCGCCCGGTGAGCAGTATAATTATCAGGTTACCATTGCCGGTCCGGGGTATGCTGGATCGGGCAACTACAGATGGTATGTGACATCCGATCTGAACCTTATTACAGGGGCGGTAATTCCGAATGACGGAAGTATTTTCACCGCAACCGGAGTCGGAGCCTATAACCTTCCAGCTGGCGGGGCCGGAACCATTGATATTATCTGGACCTCGGCTGCTTTGGCTGCAGCCATACCTTATTATTTGGTAATCAGATATGAAGAACCAAACAGCACGGCTACTCCTGCTTGTAATGCCATGAACATGAAAGTGTACCGGATCGTTCCCATGAATGCTTTCTGGCTCCGGATGGAAAGCGTTGCAGATGCTGCAGGGACTGCAGGCGGAGTTGAACAGTGCGCGGCCAATGTCTCCAGCGCCATTGTTGCAGAAGGGGCGAGCCCGACGGTGGAATACCTCTATGGGCAGAATATTCTTTACGTGAAGATCTCCGCTACGGGGTATACCGGGAACTGGGATCCTCAGCTGCAGTTGACCGGTTTAATGCCGGATCAGGTTATAGGCGCAGGCGGAATCACCTGGGCGTCAGGAGCTGCCAGCGGAACTTTCACTGGCCCTGGAGGAAACGGAATATACACCTCGAGCAACCCGATGCCTTCAACGGTGGCAGTACCTCCTTCCATTACCGGGACCGAGATCATTGTGACCATCCCCATCGACAACATGCATCATCAGGGTTTAGCTGATCAAACAATTGAAGTTTCCATCGATGGGACATACACCAGCGGTGCGACTACCTTCAATGACCTGAGTAATGTGAATGGTAATTGTACCCCTGAAAGTGCGTTTGCTGACCTTGTCAATAAGATCATCAAGGCACGTCCGACGGTTAACCCGGTTGCGCCGAACACATTTGTACCTGAGCCTTTAACGCAACCGTAAGGGTCGTTATCGGGTAGTTGATTTTGCTTTTTCATACCGGATAATTCCTTCCGTTCGCCGGGGATCGGCGGACGGAGGGAATGACAGGTATAGAAAAGCAGCATGAGAAAGTGGATGTAATTTATAAGAGATGAATGCGACGGTATCATAACAAGGAAGGCCCTGACTTTGATGTCGGGCGAATGTTAGCAAGACATCCGCGTGACGGAACCGGAAGGAAGGCGCGGGATGAGACCACGGGAAATGCTCGTGAGGAAACCTTTTTGCACCCCCGTGGAGAGACAATACCGGTAAGGGGGAGCCCTGAAAACAGTCGTTATTTCGAACTGATAACAGGGCCGCCGAAAGATCCCCGAGATAGTATCAACCCATCTTCCCGGTGGCGAAGAAGCGCCAGGGTAAACCGGCTGTACAGACCGGTAATGGGAGAACTATATCATATAGAATATGAATTAAATACGATAATCTGGTAAGATATTATTTTGAGAAGACCTGAATACATAATCCTGCGTTGGTTGCTGGCAATGTTACCGCTGGTGACGGCTATGGCTCCTGCCACGGCCCAGGATACCGTATATACAGGTCAGACGAGTATCCTGAGTGTTGTTGATGTTCCCGGTGATACCTATATGTGGGAATTGTATCATGATGTTACGGGAATAAATTTAGCCATTGACCCGGGTAATTGTCCCCCGGCGGAGGCATATTTCACGGGAAGCAACACCGGATCGAGTGTGGAAGTCATGTGGCTGGTGCAGGGAACGTACTATTTCAAAGTAACAGCCTACAATCCCGAAGGATGTATGAACATCAAAGTCGGCGCCGTGGTGGTGCTGTGGGAACAGCCGACAGCGATCCTTGCCACGCCTGCCCCCATCTGTATCGGAGATTCGGTACATCTGAACGTCACCCTGACGGGGACTGCTCCATGGAGTATTATCCTGACGGATGGTACGAACAACTGGGTATTCAGTAATATTACCGCCAGTCCGTTCAACCTGACTGTCCCCGTGATTCCGATGGCAACGACCACCTACTGGATTTCGGAGGTGACCGATGCCCATGTAACGAATACAACGCCCTCACCGCCTGTCGTGCAGGTGGTATATCCCAAACCTGTTAATTCACCCATTTATCAATACGGACCATAATAATCTGAAGAGATGTTTAAAAAGATCCGGTACATATTGTTGATCCTACTGCTGATAGTTGCCACACAGGCAACCGGCCAGTATATTATCGACAAAGTATGCGTAGGGTCTGTACGATATTATCGCGTGGACGGCGAGGCCGGTTCAACGTATATCTGGACGCTGACCGATCCGCTGGGCAATCAGACCATTCTGCCCAGCACTGCCGATACCGTCGCGATCACCTGGAACACGGTTCCGGGTTCATATAAGCTGTCGACCATCCAGCATTCGGTGATTACGGGCTGTGATGGTTTGCTGGAGATCGGAGACATCGTCGTTTATGATCAACCCCTTGCCTTTGCAGGCAACCCGATGATCTTCTGCACCCCGGGTCCATATACGCTTTCAGAGGCGACTGCTTCCCATTACAGCAGTTTGTTGTGGACCACCTCGGGCGACGGCACCTTTAACATTGACACCATTCTTAATCCAATATATACGCCCGGTACCGGCGATCTCGGTACGGGTACTGTCACTTTAACCCTTACGGCAACCGGACTTGGATTCGGCAATGCATGCACACCGGTTGTATCGTCGGTTGTCGTTCATCAATCGGCAGCCGTCGTGGCGGTGACAGCCGTTTCCACCCCGGTAAGTTGTTATGGCGGGAATGACGGAACCGCCACTGCTATCCCGACCGGCGGAACAGGAGTTTATACCTGTCGCTGGGATGATCCTGCTTCTCAGACCACCATCACCGCCACAGGTTTGTACGCGGGCATCTACACGGTCATCGTGACCGATGAAAACGGTTGTTCCGACACCACTTCGGTAGCAGTGACACAACCTGCTGCCGCGCTTACTGTCACGGCCACCTCCACGCCGGTAAGCTGTCATGGAGGAAACGATGGTACGGCAACAGCCATCCCGGCAGGAGGCACTCTTCCCTATACGTATCTTTGGAATAACGGACAAACCACGAATCCGGCGGTAAATCTTAATGCGGGTACTTATACCGTGGTGATCACCGATTCCAATTCCTGTACGGCCACTGTCGGCGTGATCGTGACAGAACCCGCTGCCAGCCTGCAGGCCACGATCGTTTCTCAGACCAATGTAAGTTGTTTTGGTTATGCTGATGGCAGTGCGACTGTAGGAGTGACAGGTGGAACACCGCCGTACACGTATGTGTGGAATACTACCCCTGTGCAAACCGGTCCGACCGCCATCAACCTGGGTCCAGGCACTTATGTCGTTATCGTTACCGACACCAACCATTGCACCACCAGCGATACGGTGATCATCACCGAACCCCCGTCTATCCTGGCGAATGCCGGTCCTGACGGATTGATCTGCGAAACAGAAACCTTTGCTCTTTCGGGAGCTGTTGCTGCCAACTACAGCGCTATTGCATGGGCGACCAGCGGCGACGGATCATTTGATGATGCAACCGTGCTGAATCCTTTGTATACGCCCGGGTTCAACGATATACTGACCGGAAATGTGATCCTCACCATCACGGCCTTTGGTTTGGCATCCTGCCCGGATTCATCAGACTCCATGATCTTGTCGATATCGCGGCAAGCGACGGTTTATGCCGGGCCCGATGATTCCATCTGTGCCAATCAGACTGTCTATCCGCTTTCAGGCGCTGTGGCTGATCATTTCACCAGCCTGTTATGGACTACATCGGGCACCGGTACCTTTAGTGATAATACCATACAGAACCCTGCCTATACGGTCAGTTCTTCGGATATATCTGCCGGACAGATCTGGTTCGTGTTGACGGCCACCAGTATGGCACCCTGTGTCACCGTGATCGATTCCCTGGCATTGTGGATCATTCCGCAAGTAATCGCCTCGGCAGGTCCCGATACCTTCACTTGTCAGAATGTACCTGCCCTCATCGCCGGATCATCGGCTTCAAACTACAGCTCGATCCTCTGGACGCATAACGGAACCGGAATTCTGACGGACGAAACCACCATTCATCCGACATATCTTGCCGGCCCCGGTGAAACAGGTACTGTCACCCTGACAATGACGGTTTGCAGTTTATTCCCGTGTACCGACACGATCATCGATCAGATGATTTTGACGATCTGGCCGTTGCCGGGCGGGACGCTCAGTGGCAGTTCCTCGGTCTGTG
>DAONET010000036.1:0-6637 GCA_035403225.1 Bacteroidales bacterium
CAGGGGTAGAGCACTTCCTTGGTAAGGAAGGGGTCACGAGTTCAATTCTCGTCAAAGGCTCAAAAGGTTAATTAATCAGAATAAAGTTACAGTAATTAAACAATAATTTATATGGCAAAAGAAAAATTCGAACGTTCGAAACCGCATGTCAATGTTGGTACCATTGGCCACATTGACCATGGCAAGACCACGCTGACGGCAGCCATCACTTTAACGTTGGCTGATAAAGGTTTATCCGAGTTCAGGTCATTTGACTCCATTGATAACGCTCCCGAAGAAAAAGCGCGTGGGATCACGATCAACACAGCTCATATCGAGTATCAGACGGCCAACCGTCACTATGCACATGTTGACTGCCCGGGTCACGCTGACTATATCAAGAATATGGTTACCGGAGCTGCCCAGATGGACGGTGCCATTTTGGTTGTTGCCGCCACTGATGGTCCCATGCCGCAGACCCGTGAGCACATCCTTCTCGCCAAGCAGGTAGGTGTGCCCAAGATGGTTGTTTTCATGAACAAATGCGACAGCGTTGACGATCCTGAAATCCTCGAAATCGTCGAAATGGAAATCCGCGACCTTCTTACCTTCTACGGATTTGATGGCGCCAACACGCCGATTATCCAGGGATCTGCCTTAGGCGCCCTGAATAAAGAACCGAAGTGGGTAGAAAAGATCATGGAACTCATGGAAGCAGTTGATACTTACATTCCGCTGCCCGTGCGTGACGTTGACAAGCCCTTCCTGATGCCTGTTGAAGACGTATTCTCGATCACTGGTCGTGGTACCGTCGGAACCGGCAGAATTGAAACGGGTGTTATCTCCACCGGAGATCCCGTCGAAATCATTGGTATGGGTGCTGAAAAACTGAAATCAGTTGTTACGGGTGTTGAAATGTTCCGTAAGATCCTGGACCGTGGTGAAGCTGGTGACAATGCCGGTTTGCTGCTCCGTGGTATTGACAAGGATGAGATCCGCCGTGGTATGGTTATTGCAAAACCCGGTTCCATCACCCCGCACAAACACTTCAAAGCTTCCGTATACGTACTGAAGAAAGAAGAAGGTGGCCGTCATACTCCGTTCCACAACAAATATCGTCCGCAGTTCTATTTCAGAACCACTGACGTTACCGGTGAAGTAACGCTTCCCGAAGGAGTAGAAATGGTTATGCCTGGTGATAACCTCACTTTCGAAGTAATGCTGATCGCCGAAATCGCTATGAACCAGAACCTGCGTTTTGCTATCCGTGAAGGCGGACGTACCGTTGGTGCCGGTCAGGTGACGGAGATTCTTGACTGATAAACAATATGCTTAGGTACAGGGTCCCTGGAGGGATCCTGTACCTGCCATATAAATGATGATTAATTACAAACGGGTGTAGCTCAACTGGTAGAGTGGCGGTCTCCAAAACCGTAGGCTGTGGGTTCGATTCCTACCACCCGTGCAAAAAATTGGATCAATGGCTAAGTGGAAAATTGTTACTTACGTAAAGGAAAGCTACGATGAGCTGATGCATAAAGTATCCTGGCCGACCTGGTCGGAGCTGCAGGGAAGCGCAATCGTTGTTTCCGTGGCTTCGCTGATCATAGCCCTCATAGTTTTTGCGATGGACGAAGTATTCCGCAATGTCCTATTGCAGTTCTACAAACTTTTCTAGCTTGGTCCGGAGGCCTTCTGTACGCTAAAATACAGCCGGATCCGTCAGTAATTATTTAGAAGTGCAGCATGAGTGAACAGGTAAAAAAGTGGTACGTTGTAAGGGCCATCAGCGGGAATGAGAAGAAAGTCAAGCAATATCTCGAACACGAGATTGCGCTGAAGAACCTGCAGGATTCTATCTCACAGGTACTCATTCCTATGGAAAAGATATACCTGATCAGGAACGGGAAAAAAGTGAGCAAAGAACGCAACTTTTTCCCCGGTTATGTTTTGGTCGAAGCTGTCCTCACTGGTGAAATTCCCCATCTAATCAGAAACATCCCGGGCGTACTGGGATTTCTTGGCGCGAAAGGAGAACCTCATCCGCTCCGTCCTTCCGAAGTGAAAAGGATCCTTGGCAAATTCGACGAATTATCCGAACAGGGCGAAGAAATGAACATCCCGTTCATCGTGGGCGAAACGGTGACGGTGATCGACGGCCCGTTCAACAGTTTCAGCGGCGTGATCGAAGAGATCAACGAAGAAAAGAAAAAACTGAAGGTCATGGTAAAGATCTTCGGACGGAAGACACCCCTGGAACTGGGATTTATGCAAGTTCAGAAAGAGTAGTTACGCACTCATATAAACATTTAATTTCTTAAACAAATGGCAAAAGAAGTAAGTGGTATCATCAAGTTGCAGATCAAAGGCGGCGCAGCAAACCCTTCTCCTCCCGTTGGACCGGCATTAGGTGCAAAAGGAGTGAACATCATGGAGTTTTGCAAGCAGTTTAACGCCCGTACACAGGACAAGGGCGGCAAGCTAATCCCCGTGATCATTACGGTTTACAGGGACAAGTCTTTTGATTTCATCCTGAAGACACCTCCTGTCGCTGTTCAATTGATGGAAGCTACCAAGGTTCAGAAAGGCTCGGCGGAATGCAATCGCACCAAAGTCGCCTCTGTAACCTGGGAAGTAGTGAAACGGATCGCCGAAGATAAGATGACGGACCTCAACGCTTTCACGGTCGAATCAGCCATGAAAATGGTTGCCGGCACCGCCAGAAGCATGGGAATCACCGTCAGCGGTCCTGCTCCTTTCTGACAAACGACAACGATAAGGAGAAAGAAAAAGAGTCATACAAACGAATAAATAGAAGCAAATGACTAAAGTAACAAAAAAGAGGAAGGCCGCCCTGGCAAAATACGACAGGACAGCTTTGTATTCTCTTGCAGATGCGATCGGTATCGTGAAAGAAATTTCCGATGCGAAGTTTGATCAATCTGTTGATATTGATATCCGCCTGGGTGTAGACCCCCGCAAGGCTAACCAGATGGTCAGAGGTACTGTGGCGCTTCCCCACGGAACCGGTAAGACCCTCCGGGTTTTGGTATTGTGCACTCCTGACAAGGAGGAAGAGGCAAAACAGGCCGGTGCCGATTTCGTCGGACTCGAAGAATATATCGATAAGATCAAAGGCGGCTGGACTGATGTCGATGTGATCATTACCATGCCTACCGTGATGGCAAAGGTCGGAGCCCTTGGAAAAATCCTGGGTCCCAGAGGCCTGATGCCAAACCCCAAAACGGGTACGGTGACCATGGAACTTGGCAAAGCCGTGAAAGAAGTGAAAGCCGGTAAAATCGACTTCCGGGTCGATAAATTCGGAATCGTTCATTCTTCGGTGGCCAAGGTCTCCTTCGACAAGGAAAAGATCCTCGATAATACCAAAGAACTGCTCCAGACGATCATCAAACTGAAACCCTCTTCGGCAAAAGGTACGTATATCAAGAGCATCTTTCTCTCGAGTACCATGAGCCCGGGCGTTCAGGTTGAACCTAAATCTGTTATGGCTTAATTAATCAGGAAATTGGAGGAAAGCGATTATGAAAAAAGAAGACAAAAACCAACTGGTCGATTTTCTGGTTGAAAAGCTTAATACGACAAACAATTTTTACCTTACCGATATCTCTGACCTGAATTCTGTCGCCACCAGCAAGCTTCGCAGAATGTGTTTTAAAAGAAACGTTCAGCTGCAGGTTGTGAAGAATGCCTTACTGAAAAAGGCCATGGAAAGAACCGGCCGGGAAGAATTTCAGCCTCTCTTCGAGGTGCTGAAAGGCGCTACCTCGATCATGTTCAGCGAAGTCAATAACGACCCCGCCAAACTGATCCAGGAATTCCGCAGAACAGCACTGAAGCCCATCCTTAAAGGAGCTTATGTGGAAGAAGCTGTCTATTTAGGTGATGATCAACTGGATACACTGGTTCACATCAAGTCGAAAGAAGAACTGATCGGCGACATCATTATGTTACTCGAATCGCCCGTCAAGAACGTTATTTCGGCTCTTCAATCAGGTGGAAACAATCTTACGGGAATCCTCAAGACATTGGAGGAAAGACCCGAATAAGAGAATACAATTATTAACAACGAGTAATTACATTACATTTATAAACCTTGTCCACTGAATCGGACACAAAAACAAGAATAAAATGGCAGATTTAAAAGCTTTTGCAGAACAGTTAATTAACTTATCGGTTAAAGAGGTAACGGAATTAGCAAAGATTTTAAAGGACGAATACGGTATTGAACCTGCAGCTGCTGCGGTTGCTGTTGCAGCCCCCGCTGCTGCCGCTGGTGCCGGCCCTGCTGCTGAAGAAAAAAGTACATTCGACGTCATCCTGAAATCAGCCGGTCAGGCTAAACTGCAGGTCGTGAAACTGGTGAAAGAACTCACCAGCCTCGGACTGAAAGAAGCTAAGGAACTGGTTGATAACGCTCCGAAACCCATCAAAGAAAACGTTTCGAAAGATGAAGCCAATGGACTTAAAGCTCAATTAGAAGAGGCTGGAGCAGAGGTTGAAATTAAGTAGGGTTCTTTGAATATAAGATAGACATTAGATCTCTCCCGGAACATGGGAGAGGTCTATTGTTTATTTAAGACATTCTGCCTGCGGGGAAACCCACCGGTATTTAAGAGCGATTTTTAATTTCTAACGTCCTTGCAATAAAGGACACAAAAAAAATGACCTTGGCTTCAAAAAAAACCGAACGAATCAGTTTCTCCTCCACAAGGATAAAGGCTGAAGTCCCAGACTTTCTTGAAATCCAGCTTCAGCCCTTTAAGGATTTTTTTCAGCTTGAGACCAATCCTGAAAACAGGGTAAACGAGGGACTGTACAAGGTATTTGCCGAAAACTTTCCCATTTCTGATGCACGTAACAACTTTGTACTTGAATTTCTGGACTATTTCATCGACCCGCCCAGGTATTCAATGGATGAATGTGTTGATCGCGGACTTACCTATAGCGTGCCCCTGAAAGCAAAGCTGAAACTGTATTGCACCGACCCGGAACATGAGGACTTTGAAACGATCATCCAGGATGTCTACCTGGGAATGATCCCCTACATGACCCCGCGCGGCACCTTTATCATAAACGGAGCGGAACGTGTGGTTGTGTCCCAGCTTCATCGCTCCCCCGGTGTGTTCTTCAGCACCAGTTTCCATGCAAACGGCGTACAACTGTACTCCGCCAGGATCATCCCCTTCAAAGGATCCTGGATCGAGTTTACCACCGACATTAACAATGTCATGTACGCATATATCGACCGGAAAAAGAAATTGCCGGTCACGACCCTTCTCCGGGCTATCGGTTACGAAACCGATAAGGATATCCTCGAGATCTTCGGACTCGCCCAGGAAATTAAGGTCAACAAGGCTTCTCTGAAAAAAGTGGTGGGCTCTAAGCTCGCAGCCCGCGTCGTTCGTTCCTGGATCGAAGATTTTGTGGACGAAGATACCGGTGAAGTGGTATCCATCGAACGTACGGAAGTGCTGATCGAACGGGAGACCGAACTCGATAATTCACACATCGACCTGATCGTGAATGCCGGAATCAAAACGATTCTGATCCATCGGGAGGATGCACAAGCCATCGACTATTCCACGATCTTTAATACCCTTCAGAAAGACCCTGCCAACTCGGAAAAAGAGGCTGTGGAATTCATCTACCGCCAGCTCCGTAATGCAGAACCCCCCGACGAAGAAACAGCCAGGGGTATCATTGAGAAACTTTTCTTTTCAGATAAACGGTACGACCTCGGCGACGTAGGACGTTACCAGATCAACCGTAAACTCAATCTGGAAATACCGATCGAGATCAAAGTCCTCACCAAGGAAGATATCATCTCTATCATCAAGTACCTCATCGAACTGATCAACTCCAAAGCGGAAGTTGATGATATCGACCACCTGAGTAACCGTCGTGTACGTACCGTCGGCGAACAGTTGTATAACCAGTTCGGTGTAGGCCTCTCCCGGATGGCCCGTACCATTCGCGAACGCATGAACGTGCGCGATAATGAAGTGTTCACCCCCATGGATCTGATCAACGCCAAGACACTCTCTTCGGTGATCAATTCCTTCTTCGGGACGAACCAGTTGTCGCAGTTCATGGATCAGACCAACCCGCTGTCGGAGATCACTCACAAAAGAAGGATCTCGGCCCTCGGCCCCGGTGGTCTTTCCCGCGAACGGGCAGGATTTGAAGTCCGCGACGTACACTATACCCATTATGGACGTCTGTGTACCATCGAAACCCCGGAAGGTCCCAATATCGGTCTGATCTCCTCCCTGTGCGTTTATGCCAAAATCGACCGCCTCGGATTCATCGAAACGCCTTACCTCACCGTCAAAGATGGTGCGGTAAACCTGAAGGAACAACCTACCTACATGACGGCCGAAGCTGAGGAGAAAAAGATCATTGCCGAAGCCAGAACCAGCATGGACGAGAAAGGAAAAATGACAGACGAACGCGTGAAAGTGCGTTACCTGGCCGACTATCCTATCGTCGATCGCTCGGAGATCCACCTGATGGACGTTGCTCCCAACCAGATTGCCTCTATCGCAGCTTCGCTGATTCCCTTCCTGGAACATGACGACGCCAACCGCGCCCTGATGGGATCGAACATGATGCGTCAGGCTGTTCCCCTGCTGAA
>DAONET010000036.1:6737-11327 GCA_035403225.1 Bacteroidales bacterium
CCAACCGCGCCCTGATGGGATCGAACATGATGCGTCAGGCTGTTCCCCTGCTGAACCCTGAGATCGCGATTGTAGGTACCGGCATTGAAGACCGGGTGGCCCGCGATTCACGGTTGCTGATCAACGCTGAAGGCGATGGTCTGGTGGAATATGTCGACGCCAGCGAAGTCGTGATCAAGTATGATCGCACCGACCAGGAACGCCTGCTGAGTTTTGACGACGATTCCAAGTCATATAACCTGACAAAATTCGCACGTACCAATCAGAATACCTGTATCAACCTGCGCCCCATCGTCAGAAAAGGGGACCGGGTCTCGGCAGGCCAGGTGCTGTGCGAAGGATATGCCACCAAAGATGGCGAACTGGCACTGGGAAGAAACCTGATGGTGGCGTTCATGCCATGGAAAGGGTACAACTTCGAAGATGCTATCGTGATCTCTGAAAAGGTGGTCAAGGAAGATATCTTTACATCTATCCATATTGAAGAGTTCACCCTCGAAGTACGCGATACTAAACGCGGCGTGGAAGAACTTACCAACGATATTCCCAATGTAAGCGCTGAAACCACCAAGGATCTTGACGAAAACGGATTGATCCGTATCGGTGCGGAAGTGAACGAAGGGGATATCCTCATCGGGAAAATCACCCCGAAAGGCGAAAGCGATCCCACTCCGGAAGAAAAACTCCTCCGGGCTATCTTCGGCGACAAAGCCGGCGATGTGAAGGATGCTTCCCTGAAAGCACCACCATCCATGAAAGGCGTGGTGATTGATAAAAAACTCTTCTCCCGGGTCATCAAGGACAGAAAAGCGAAAGCAAAAGAAAAAGATGACCTGAAGAAGCTGGAAGATGATTTCCTGAGTGAAGCCGAAAAACTGAAAACCCGCCTGGTTGAAAAACTCGGTGTCCTCGTTAACGGAAAAATATCCCAGGGCGTCTTCAACAACTTCAAACAGGAAGTGGTCACCAAGGGCACTAAATTCAGCCCCAAAGTGTTGATGGATCTGGATTATCAGAATGTCAACCCGAGCAAATGGACCACCGACAAGGAGAAGAATGACATGATCAAAGTTCTTCTGAACAACTATATCATCAAATACAAAGAGCTGTTCGGAGTCTATAACCGGAAGAAATTCATGGCCATGGTCGGTGATGACCTGCCTGCCGGAATTATTCAGATGGCGAAAGTCTATGTGGCCAAGAAACGCAAACTGAGAGTAGGCGATAAAATGGCCGGTCGTCACGGGAACAAAGGTATCGTCGCGAAAATTGTTCGCGAAGAAGATATGCCTTTCCTGGAAGACGGAACTCCGATGGACATCGTACTGAACCCGTTGGGTGTGCCTTCGCGTATGAACCTCGGACAGATTTACGAAACCATCCTCGGATGGGCCGGACATAACCTGGGACTGCGCTTCAGTACCCCGATTTTTGACGGCGCTACGCAGGAAGAAATCAATAATTACCTGCAAAAAGCCGGACTGCCCGATAACGGTAAAGTGTACCTTAACGACGGGTTGTCGGGTGAAAAGTTTGCCCAGCCGACTACGGTGGGATTCATCTACATGATGAAACTGCACCACATGGTTGACGATAAGATGCATGCCCGTTCCATCGGTCCGTACTCACTGATTACCCAGCAACCCCTGGGTGGTAAAGCCCAGTTTGGTGGTCAGCGTTTCGGTGAAATGGAAGTCTGGGCGCTGGAAGCCTTCGGGGCTGCCAATGTCCTGCTCGAAATCCAGACCCTTAAATCCGACGATGTTCTCGGTCGTGCCAAAGCGTATGAGGCCATTGTCAAGGGAGAGAACATGCCGGTGCCGAGCATTCCGGAATCCTTCAATGTATTGGTCCACGAGCTGAGGGGACTTGGTTTGAACCTGAGCTTCGATTAATCCGTCAGGGAATCTGTAAGTTATTATTATTTAGTTACATCCGACAATATAAAATATATGGCGTTTAGAAAAGATGGTTCTTTAAGTAGCAACAGCTTCTCAAGAATCACTATCAGCCTCGCTTCCCCGGAAAAGATACTGGAACTTTCCAGCGGGGAGGTACTGAAGCCGGAAACCATCAACTACAGGACGTACAAGCCTGAGCGTGATGGTCTTTTCTGTGAAAGGATTTTCGGCCCGGTAAAGGATTGGGAATGCCACTGCGGTAAATACAAAAGAATCCGGTATAAAGGGATCGTTTGCGACCGTTGCGGTGTTGAAGTGACCGAGAAGAAAGTGAGAAGGGAACGCATGGGTCATATCCAGCTGGTAGTGCCCGTTGCGCATATCTGGTTTTTCCGGTCGTTGCCCAACAAAATTGGCGCATTACTCGGTCTGCCTACCAAGAAGCTTGAATCGATCATCTATTACGAAAAGTACGTTGTCATTAATCCGGGTATCAAGAAGGAAGACGGCGTCAATATGTACGATTTCCTGTCGGAAGAGGAGTATTTCGATATCCTCGAAAAATTACCGGCCGATAACCAGCATCTGGATGATAGTGATCCAAACAAGTTCGTTGCCAAGATGGGAGCAGAGGCTTTGTATGACCTGCTTTCGCGGATCGATCTCGACAAGGAATCTTTTGAATTAAGGCATAAAGCCAATACCGAGACCTCGCAGCAGCGCAAGGCGGAAGCCCTGAAACGTCTGCAGGTGTTCGAATCGTTCCGTGACGGACAAAAGCGAATGGAAAACCGTCCCGAGTGGATGATCGTGAAGGTAGTGCCGGTGATCCCGCCTGAACTCAGGCCACTGGTACCTCTGGATGGCGGACGTTTTGCCACCTCCGACCTGAACGACCTCTACCGTCGTGTCATCATCCGTAACAACCGTCTGAAACGGCTCATCGAGATCAAGGCGCCGGATGTCATTCTCCGGAATGAAAAACGTATGCTTCAGGAAGCTGTTGACTCCTTATTCGACAACTCCCGTAAATCAAGCGCCGTCAAGACCGAATCGAACAGGGCCCTGAAATCACTCAGCGGCAGCCTGAAAGGGAAACAGGGACGTTTCCGTCAGAACCTGCTTGGTAAACGTGTTGACTACTCCGGCCGTTCCGTTATTGTGGTCGGCCCTGAACTGAAACTCAGTGAATGCGGACTTCCCAAAGAAATGGCTTCCGAACTTTACAAACCGTTCATCATCAGGAAGATGCTGGAACGTGGTATTGTAAAGACGGTGAAATCGGCCAAAAAGATCGTTGATCGTAAAGACCCGGTCGTTTGGGATATCCTTGAAAATATCCTTAAAGGCCATCCCATCATGCTCAACCGTGCTCCTACGCTGCACCGGTTGGGGATTCAGGCGTTCCAGCCGAAACTGATCGAAGGGAAGGCTATTCAGCTTCACCCGTTGGTCTGCGCCGCTTTCAACGCCGACTTCGACGGTGACCAGATGGCTGTTCATGTCCCGCTGGGCAACGCTGCCATCCTGGAAGCACAGCTTCTCATGCTGGCTTCGCATAACATCCTGAACCCGGCCAACGGAGCTCCGATCACGGTTCCTTCGCAGGACATGGTTCTCGGACTGTATTACATCACCAAAGGGCTGAAGAGTGAAGGCAGCATGGTCGTCAAGGGAGAAGGAATGACCTTCTATTCCCCCGAAGAAGTGATCATCGCTTATAACGAAGGAAAGATCGACCTTCACGCCAATATCAAGGTGCGTATGACGATCATGGAGGACGGAAAAGAAGTCACCAAGATCATCGAAACCACCGGCGGCCGCGTGTTGTTCAACCAGGTGGTACCTCACGAATACGGGTATATCAACCAGTTGCTCACCAAGAAATCTTTACGTGATATCATCGGATCGATCCTGAAAGTCTGTGGTACGACCAAGACCGCCAAGTTCCTGGATGATATCAAGGAGATGGGTTTCACGATGGCATTCCGGGGCGGACTTTCGTTCAACCTCGATGATGTCATCATTCCCAAGGTTAAAGAGCAGTTGGTCGCCGACGCCATGGCTGAAGTGAATGAAGTGATCAGCAACTACAACATGGGGTTCATTACCAACAACGAACGTTACAACCAGATCATCGATATCTGGACCCATGCGAACTCCAAACTCACCCTGGCTCTGATGAACCAGATCTCGACCGATAAACAGGGGTTCAATCCTGTTTACATGATGCTGGATTCCGGGGCTCGTGGTTCCAAAGAACAGATTCGTCAGCTCTCCGGCATGCGTGGTCTGATGGCCAAGCCGCAGAAATCCGGCGCTGCAGGAGGCGAAATCATCGAAAACCCGATCCTTTCCAACTTCAAGGAAGGCCTCTCGGTGCTGGAATACTTCATCTCTACTCACGGTGCACGTAAAGGTCTGGCCGATACCGCTCTTAAAACGGCTGATGCCGGTTACCTCACCCGTCGTCTGGTAGATGTCTCCCAGGATGTCATCATTTCTGAAGAAGACTGTGGCACCCTGCGTGGTTTGACCATCACCGCCCTGAAGAAACAGGAAGAAGTGGTGGAATCACTGTACGACAGGATCCTTGGTCGTGTTACGCTGCATGATGTATACCATCCGCAGACTGGCGAGCTGATCATTGCCGCCGGTGAAGAGATCACCGAATCCATTGCCGAGATCA
>DAONET010000036.1:11427-22656 GCA_035403225.1 Bacteroidales bacterium
GGCGAGCTGATCATTGCCGCCGGTGAAGAGATCACCGAATCCATTGCCGAGATCATCGACAGTTCACCGCTGGAAGGAGTTGAGATCCGTTCCGTGCTGACCTGCGAATCGAAGAAGGGTGTGTGCGCGAAATGTTACGGCAGAAACCTCGCTACCGGCCGTCTGGTCGAGAAGGGAGAGGCCGTCGGCGTCATTGCGGCACAGTCCATCGGTGAACCCGGTACTCAGCTTACCCTGCGTACGTTCCACGTCGGTGGTGTGGCTGGTGTGAACATCGCCAGCGCCTCCCGGATCACGGCGAAGTACGACGGACTGCTGGAGATCGAAGAACTCCGTTTCGTTCCTTATACCAAAGAAGACGGAGAGAAATACGATATCGTTATCGGACGTTCCGCCGAAATGAGGATCGTCGATAAAAATACACACGTTGCCTTGACCTCGGCACACATTCCTTACGGAGCCAAACTTTATATCAAGAATGGCACCGACGTGAAGAATGGCGACCTGATCAGCGACTGGGATCCGTACAATGCCGTCATCCTTTCCGAAGTAAACGGAAAAGTGAACTTTGAGAACATCATCGAAGGGGTGACCTTCCGCATTGAATCGGACGAACAGACCGGGTACCACGAAAAAGTGGTCATCGAAACGCGTCAGAAAGCAAAGAACCCGGCCATCAACATCATGAATGGCACCGGGGAAATCATCAAGATCTACGACATCCCTGTCGGCGCTCACATCATCGTTGAAGACAATGTGAAGATCAAGGCAGGCGACATCCTGGTCAAGATTCCCAGGGCCGTCGGTAAAGCCGGTGACATCACGGGAGGTCTGCCCAGGGTAACCGAACTCTTTGAAGCACGTAATCCGTCGGATCCTGCCATCGTCTCTGAAATCGACGGCGTGGTTTCCTTTGCGAAGAAGCTGAAAAGAGGGAACAGGGAAGTCATCATCACCTCGAAAACCGGGGAAGAAAAACATTACCTGGTCCCCACTTCCAAACAGATCCTGGCACAGGAAAACGACTATATCAAAGCAGGTACGCCGCTTTCTGACGGCGCCTTGACACCCAGTGACATCCTGGCCATCAAGGGACCCATGAAAGTTCAGGAATATATCGTGAACGAAGTACAGGAAGTGTACCGTCTGCAGGGTGTTAAGATCAACGACAAACATTTCGAAACCATCGTCCGTCAGATGATGCGTAAAGTAGAAGTGGAAGATCCCGGCGATTCCCGTTTCCTCGAAGGAGAGCTTGTCAACAAGATCGATTTCCAGGATGAAAACGACTGGATCTACGGTAAGAAAGTGGTGGTAGAACCCGGTGATTCCACGAATCTGAAAGCCGGACAGATCATCAGCGCCCGTAAATTCAGGGATGAAAACTCGATGCTGAAGAGAAAAGACAAGCAACTGGTGGAAGCGCGTGATGCAAAGCCTGCTACCGCCCGTCAGGTGCTGCAAGGGATTACCCGTGCTTCTCTGCAGACCAAGAGCTGGATCTCCGCCGCCTCCTTCCAGGAAACCACCAAGGTGCTCACCCAGGCTGCTATCAATGCACGTCAGGATGGACTGATGGGCCTGAAGGAAAACGTGATCGTGGGTCACCTCATCCCGGCAGGTACCGGACTTCGTGATTATGAAAACCTCATCGTTGGAAGTAAAGATGAATATGAAGCATTAATGGCTTCCAAGGAAGAATAAAATCAACCAAGTATGCAGGAAAAGAAAAATCCAGCCAGCCAGATCAATATCGAGATCTCTGATGAAGTAGGAGAAGGCATCTATTCAAACCTTGCCATCATCACCCATTCACCCGCAGAGTTTATTGTTGATTTTGTGAAGATGATGCCCGGCGTTCCCAAAGCCAAGGTGAAATCGCGCATCATTCTTACGCCTCAGCATGCCAAACGTTTGTTTAAAGCGCTCAAGGAAAATATCAACAAATATGAGTCAGCGCATGGTGAAATCAGAGATGCGGAAGGCGATTTCCCGATCAACTTCGGGATGCCTCCGGCACAGGCCTGATCTCCTTACCTGAAGAATACCATAAGACGTAAGATAACGGTGAAGTTCACTGTTTCCTGCGTCTTTTTTTTATGTGTGTTCCGAAGAATGTTACTTTTGTAAAGCATCACCCGAAAATGTCCGTACATCCCATTCAAACCATCAGCATCATCGGCGCAGGAAATGTAGCCGAACGGCTGGGTTATGCCTTGAAACGAAAAGGGATCGTGATCAGGGAGGTGTGCAACCGGACGGAAGAAAAGGGGAAGAAACTGGCCCGGAAGCTGGGCGCCTCCTTCGTTGCTCATCCGGAATCGCTCGACGACGGTGTCGACATGATCCTCATCGCGGTGGCGGATCATGCCATCGCAGCCCTGGCGTCATCGATTCACACCCGCGGACTGGTGGTTCATACTTCGGGTTGTACCGATATGCATGTCCTGGATGGGGTGTCTCCCGGAACCGGTGTCTTTTACCCGCTACAGACCCTTCGGAAAGAGCGACCCGTCGCGATCAGTCGCGTTCCTTTCTGCGTGGAGGCCTCGAACAGCGAAGATGAAACACGCTTGGTAAACCTCGCAAAGACCTTGTCGGGGAACGTGGTGGTCATGGACTCTGCCCGGCGACGGTACCTGCATCTCGCGGCTGTCTTTGCCGCCAATTTCCCCAATTTCATGTATGCCATTGCCGAAGACTTGTTGCATGAACAGGGCATCCCGGCGGACATCCTGCGGCCGGTCATCAGCCAGACAGCCGGAAACGCCAGGCATCTGGATTTTTTCTCCCTGCAGACAGGACCGGCTGTCAGAAATGACCGGGAAGTGATGGAGATGCACCGGGCAATGCTCGGGAACCATCCCGTTTACCGGAAGATATACGACCTTTTGAGCGAAAGTATTACCCAGCAAAAACGGAATAATGACAAACTATAAATCACAACTTAAACAAATCACTACTTTCATCTTCGATTACGACGGAGTACTGACCGACGGCTCCGTGATCATGATGCCCGACGGGGAAGGACTTCGCGTCACCAACATCAAGGACGGTTACGCGTTGCAACTGGCAGTGAAGAAAGGCTATCATGTCGCCATCATCTCCGGGGCACGTTCGGCCTCCATGGCACAACGACTGAAAGCGGTGAACGTGACGGATGTTTTTCTTGGCATCGATAATAAAATCGAAACGCTGCGTAAGTATTTGAAAGACAATAATATACAATCATCACAGGTGATATATATGGGCGACGACATCCCCGATTATGAAGTCATGCTGGAAGTCGGTTTGCCGGTATGTCCGGCAGATGCCGCCGAAGAGATCAAACGTATCTCCAGGTACATCTCTCACCGGGCAGGAGGGAAGGGCTGCGCCCGCGATATTATCGAACAAGTGATGAAGATCCAGGGAAAGTGGATGAATAATGATGCATTTTACTGGTAGAAGAACAAAGAAGACAACTCATGAAAAAGACCCTGTCATTTCTTACTGCACTCAGTCATCTGATACGACTGCCGAACCTGCTGATCATCGCCCTGACCCAACTCTTGCTGCGATATGCTATCTACGGGCCGTTTCTCTTTCGCGATTCCGGTATCGAACCGTCTTCGCTGGCCGATTTCCTGATCCTGGTGCTGATCACCGTCCTGATCGCTGCGGGCGGGTATATCATCAATGATTATTTCGATGTGAAGATCGATGCCATCAATAAACCCGATAAGAACACGATTGACCGGAACATCCCGGCCCGTGGCGCTATTGCGACGCACCTCATCATCAACGCGGTGGCCGTTATCCTTGGATTTTATCTGGCTTATAAGGTAGGAAACTTCACTTTCGGGTTGATTTTCCCGTTCCTGTCCGTGTTGTTATGGCTCTATTCTGCCAGTTACAAGAGGACGTTTTTGTGGGGAAACATCATTGTCGCTGCGCTCTCTGCCTTCGTGGTGCTGATTGTCTGGCTGTTTGAGTTCTTCTATCTGAGGCTCGATCCCGCCTCTTTTGCTTCGTTGATCAAACCATTGAGCCATGTCACCAGTGTCGTCCTGGCATATGCCTTGTTTGCGTTCCTGGTGACCATAATCCGGGAGGTCATCAAAGATATGGAAGACGCGGAAGGAGACCAGCGATACGGATGCCGGACCCTGCCGCTGGTTATTGGTCAGCGCAACAGCCGGCTGTTGATCATCTCGCTGCTGATCCTCAGCATGATCATGCTGGGTTACGGGATGGTGATCCTTTACCGGTTGCATTATATGTGGACCTTCTGGTATTTCCTCTTTGCCGTGCAGGCTCCGGTGATCTGGCTGGTCACGATCATGTGGCGTGCCCGGCAAAAAGAGGAATTCCACTTCGCCAGCATGCTGACCAAAGTGATCATGCTGACCGGTATTCTCTCCATGCAAATACTCTCTCTTAACTTCTGATCCTGATGATGCATACACGACTCCACGATTTCCGGTTCGTTCTGGCATCGCAATCACCCCGGCGGCAATACCTGCTGAAAGACCTGGGGCTTGATTTCGAAGTAATACCGGCCAACGTGGATGAATCATATCCCGAAGGGCTTACTCCCGAGCAGATCGCCATACACCTGGCTGAACTGAAATCCAACGCTTTTCCGTCGTCGTTTTTTACTCCGTCGACGATTGTGATCACGGCCGACACCATCGTCAGCATCGGCCAAGAGATCCTGGGAAAACCATCCGATGCCGGTGATGCCTTCCGGATGCTCACCAAACTCTCCGGGAAACGGCATGAAGTCATCACGGCGGTTTGTCTTCGCTCTGCTGAGAAACAGCGGTTGTTTCATGTCAAATCCTCGGTATATTTCAAGAAACTGACGACGGAAGAGATATCTTATTACATTGAAAATTTCCGGCCATTTGACAAGGCCGGGAGCTACGGCGTACAAGAGTGGATCGGTTATATCGGCATCAGCAGAATTGAAGGATCGTACTTCAATGTGATGGGACTTCCGGTGAAGGAGTTGTATGAAGAGCTTCTCGCATTCTGTCTGAATAATTCCTAACTTTGCTGCAAGCAACCGCATCCATGCAGCAGAAACCACTGATTCTTGTAACCAATGATGATGGGGTGGGCGCACCGGGAATCCGTGCCCTGATCTCCATCGTTCGTTCAATGGGAAGGGTCGTTGTGGTGGCTCCTGACAGACCACAGTCGGGTACGGCTCATGCGGTGACGATGAACACCCCGTTACGGCTCGATCTGGTTACCAAAGAAGAGGATTACGAAGAGTACAGTTGCAGCGGCACCCCTGCCGATTGCGTGAAACTGGCCTATAAAGTGGTCATGCGGCGCCGCCCTGATCTGTTGGTCTCCGGTATCAACCACGGGACGAACGCTTCCATCAATATCATCTATTCGGGTACGATGGCAGCGGTGTTTGAAGGCGCGCTGGCCGGCGTCCCCTCTGTCGGTTTTTCTCTCTGTAATTACAGCTGGGAAGCGGATTTCGGTCCTTCTTTACCCTTCGTGGAGCAGATCATCCGCCGGGTTATCGGCAAAGGTCTGCCCCCGGGCGTCGGTCTCAATGTGAATGTGCCGGTTACGGAAAACGGGAAGATTAATGGAGTCAGGCTCTGCCGGCAGGCCAACGGTACCTGGCTCGAGGACTTTGATGAGCGCAAGGACCCCGGAGGACGCCCTTATTACTGGTTGAAAGGCGTCTTTGCCCGGATAGGGAACGGGGAAGATACGGATGAATCTGCCCTGGAAAAAGGGTATATCTCCGTGGTACCTGTTCACTTTGATTTTACGGCCGGTGAAGCATTGAAGGAACTGGAAGATTTAAACCTGAATCTGTCTGAATCATGAAATATTACCTGATCGCCGGCGAAGCTTCGGGCGATTTGCATGCATCGAACCTGATGCGGGCTCTCCGGACGGAGGATCCTGCCGCTGAATTCCGCTGCTGGGGCGGTGACCTGATGGAAGCGGCCGGAGGTGTCGTGGTGAAGCATTACCGCGACCTGGCTTTCATGGGGTTCATCGAGGTGGCCCTGAATCTCCGCACCATCCTTCGCAACTTCAGCATCTGCCAAAAAGAGCTGATGTCGTGGAAACCGGATGTGCTGATCCTGGTCGACTACCCCGGTTTCAACCTGGGTATGGCGAAATTCGCGGCTACCCATGGCATCCGGGTGTTCTATTATATCTCTCCCCAGTTATGGGCCTGGCGATCATCCCGGGTGAAAAAGATCAAAAAATACGTGGAACGGATGTTCGTCATCCTCCCGTTCGAAAAAGACTTTTATGCCCGTCACGATTATCCGGTCGATTATGTCGGACATCCGTTGCCCGATGCCATCGCCGAAACATCTGCCATAACACCGGCAGCCTTCCGGGAATCCAACCATCTGGATGACCGGCCCATCATCGCTTTGTTGCCCGGCAGCCGGACTCAGGAGATCCCTGTCATGCTGAAGATCATGCTGCGCGTGATCCCCGGGTTCCCGCAATACCAGTTCGTCATCGCGGCCGCCCCGTCCATCCTCCCCGATTTTTACGATGACATTATCAAGGGACAACAGGTGCGGATCGTAACCGGACAAACCCACGAATTGCTCAGAAACGCTGAAGCGGCGCTGGTCACCTCCGGCACCGCCACCCTCGAGACAGCCCTGTTCGGCGTCCCTGAAGTGGTTTGCTATAAAGGGAACCCCCTCTCGGTTTGCATTGCAAGGCAAATTATCCATGTCAACTTCATCTCGCTGGTGAACCTCATCATGGGACGAGAGATCGTCAAGGAACTGATCCAGCATGATCTTACTCCTGAAAAAATATCGGAAGAACTGGGGAAGATCCTGAATGAGCCGGGAAAAACACGTATCAAAAACGATTATGTGCAGATGGCCAAAGTGCTGGGCGGTCATGGCGCCTCGGAAAGAACAGCACGCCTCATGGTACAATATTTGAAGACGAAATAAGTTATTATCCCAATAAAACAAAGTATATGCGTTTAACTGTTACACTCCCGAAAAGCCTGATCACCCTGGTTGTGCTGATGCTTTTCTCCACAGGTCTGGCGACTGCACAAAAAACCGTCACCATTCATCCGGTAAAAAAGGATTCGACCAATACCCGGAAACCCAACATGAATGAATATTACCCGGATACGCTCTTTAAATTCGTCAACCCTCCGAAGAAAACAACGGATCCGAAGTTGCTGGAAGCTCAAAAACTGTACAATGATGGTACCCTTAAAGCCAGGGATAAAGATTACCAGGGTGCTATCGAATTATATTCCCGGTCAATCGCCCTTTTCGAATCATCCGATACCTACATGAAACGGGGTTATTCTTATATGTTCAAGGAGAATTACCCGCTGGCTATACAGGACTTCACCGATGCATTGCGACTGCTTGCCTCCAACAAGCTGGCCTTACTCGGACGGGGGATCGCCTATTTCAATCTGAAGGACTATAACTCCGCCCAGGCGGACCTGGGCGCCTTCATCGACCGGGATAAAAAGAATCCCATGGCTTTTAATTATATGGCCGCGGTATGTTTCAAAAAGCAGGATTACTCCTGCGCCCTGGCCAATTACGATGAAGTGGCCAAACTGGATACCAGTTATACCGACCTGTATAACAACCGGGGCATGATGCGCCATTATCTCCGTGACTTCAAGGGAGCAGTGGCGGATTATAACAATGCCATCAAACTCGACTCCAACAGTGTTTCAGCCCATAACAACCGGGCGGCGGCCTACATGATGCTCAACGAATTCCAGTCTGCGCTCGCCGACCTCGATATCGCCATCAAGCTTCATCCGATGTATGCTGATGCCTATGATAACCGCGGACGGGTGAAACAAAAACTCGGAGACATGGCCGGCGCCTGTCAGGACTGGCAAACCGCCTTTTCGATGGGACTGCAGTCGTCGCGCGACATGATCATCAAATTCTGTAAATAACCAGTAACTCCGCATCCCATGTACCTGCGGATACTTTCTCTTTTTTTGTTTCTCACGTTGGCCGGATCTGTGCCTGCACAGGATTCGTTGCACTATTACATGAACCGGGGTATCCTGACTGCCAGGCTGGGTGATTACCCCACTGCTATCGGTTATTTCGACAAGGCGCTGGCCTTCGACAGCCTGAAAGCAGAAGTGTGGTACAACAAAGGCTTTGCACGAAGCGAGATGGGTGACCGGGAGGGAGCTGTCAGCGACCTGTCCCGAGCCATCCGCCTGAAACCCGGTTACCCGGAACCGTGGTTCATCAGGGCGCAGGTGAAAGAACAACTCAACGACCTCGACGGAGCTATCCGCGATTATTCGAAAGCCCTCACCCTGAAAGCGGAATATCCGGAAGCTTATTATAACCGGGGTCTCGTCTGGATGAAGAAAGGGGAGAACATGCAGGCGATCATGGATTTCTCGAGAGCGCTGCAGTTTCAGCCACGTAATGCCGATATCCTGTACCACCGGGGACTGGCCAGATTCAACGAAAATACGTATGGATCGGCAGTGATCGATTTCAATGAGGCCATCAAGATTGATCCGAATCAGGCGATATTCTTTAAAAGCCGGGGAGCGGCGAAAGCCTCGCAGAAGCTGTACGAGGAGGCGTTACAGGATTTTGGCGCCGCCCTGCTGCTCGATCCGTCCGACCTCGAAACGCATCATAACAAGGCGCTGGCTTTGCTCTATTTAGCCAGGTATCATGATGCCTATAAGGAATATGAGGCCATCATGGAGAAAGATCCCAACGATGCGGAAGCCTGGGAAGGACGGGGAGTGGCGTGCCAATATCTCGACGATCGCAGAGGGGCCTGCCGTGACTGGAAAAAGGCGGTGAGCCTGGGTTCCCGGAAAGCGGCTTCGTATCTCGAAAAATATTGTCGGCCGTAACGGATTACCTTTTGACATCTCGGCGGATTAAGGGGCATCAGACTGTTGATGATGAACCCCTGGAGACCTTATCCCCTGATCCGGCTGGTGCTGGCCTATATCGCCGGCATCCTGACAGCGATCCTGCATCTCGCTGAGGTAAGGATCGGCGCGGTTTTTATCCTGATCCCGGTTGCATTCACGCTCCTGCTGGCCCTTTTTCCGTCGCTTCTTGGCTCTTACCGGCTCCGATGGATCCGGGGAGTGATCATCTTTTCCGGTTTCCTATTGATCGGAAACCAGATGGCCCTTGATTTCCTTCCATCTTATTTTCAGATAGATACGATGACGAATGCGGAAAAGTCCGGGATCTTCCTGGCCCGCATCGACGACCAGCCTGCGAAACGGACGAAGACGGTGAGAGTTATAGCGGAGCTTTTCCGGCACGATTCGCTCACCGGCGACTTCCAACCGGCGGGAAAGACCCTGGTTTACATCCGGAGAGACGGACCCGCGGAGACGATTCATAACGGCGACCTGATCCTCGCTGCCGGGAACCCGGAGCTGCTGCCCCTTCCCGGCGTCCCCGGAGGGTTTGACATGAGACACTATTACGCGAGAAAAGGGATCTTTCATCAAATCTATCTCCCTGCCGGTAAGTGGAAATTTCTGTGTCCCGATCCGGGCTTCTCGGTTCGCAGAATGGCCGGAAAGGTGCGGGACAGGCTGTTGACCATACTTCAGGAAAATAATGTCACAGGGGAGGAATTCGCGGTTGCCGGGGCGCTTTTATTGGGATATGTATCCGAAATCGATAAAGAGCTGCTTAACGACTATTCTGCCTCGGGCGCCATGCATATCCTCTCCGTATCGGGCATGCATGTAGGGGTGATCTGTCTCTTCCTCGAGTTTGTGCTCAGCTTCCTGGAGAAACGACGAAAGAACTCCGGAATAGCAGGCTGGGTAAAGGCCGTGGTAATGATCGGGAGCATCTGGTTCTACGCCCTCATCACCGGATTATCACCCCCGGTGCAGCGGGCAGCCATTATGCTGAGCATGGTCATCGCCGGGAAGAACATGCAACGCCAACCGGAGATCCTGAATATCCTGGCCGCCTCCCTCTTCATCGTGTTGTTGTCGGATCCGTTCCTGGTGATGGATGTGGGATGCCAGTTTTCCTATCTGGCCGTGGTGGGCATCGTAGTCCTGCAACGACCCATCTATGATCTCTATGTCACCTCAAAATGGTTTCCCGACAAAGTGTGGTCGCTGATAGCCGTTTCCGTCGCTGCACAGTTAATCACTTTTCCACTGGCATTGTTCGTCTTTCACCAGTTTCCCAATTATTTTCTGCTCACGAATCTTTGTGCGGTGCCCCTCTCCAGCCTGATCATCTACACCGGCATCGTGTTGCTGGCGGCCGGACAGGTGAGCTGGCTGGGCCCGCTGATCGGGGAAGCGCTATCGTTCCTGGTATGGCTGCTGAATCAGTTTGTACGGATGGTCGATTCCCTGCCCGGATCGACCCTGAAAGGGATTTTCCTTTCTATGCCTGAAATGTTTCTTCTTTATGCCATCGTTGCTTTCCTCTTTTTATTTTTTCTGAAGAAAAGGAAACAATGGCTTTTCCTGACCATCGTCAGCCTGATCCTTTTTGCTTCTTCTTCTTTTATTCAGAAGATGGAAGGCCGGAAACGGTCGGAGCTGATCGTGTACGACGGGAAACCTGCCATGGTCGATTTTATCCAAGGCGACAGCCATTTCCTGCTGATGCAGGATCCCCTGACGGCGGTGGATGATTACACGCGGAACATGCTTGTCGACCATTGGACCTCCGGCGGGGTACGACGACATTTTTCGGGTTATCTGAAGCCGGAGATGACAGATACCGTTGCTCGCCGCATCCCGTCGTACCTGACACGTTGCGGGAATACGTTCCTTTTTCACGGGCAGCGGATCATCATCCTGAACAACGCAGTCAGCAGTTCCCGGCAGGATCCCCTCGAAACGGATCTGCTGATCATCACTGACAATCCGAGAATGAAGATGGAAGAGATCCTGCGGATTTACCGGCCGGAGCGCCTCGTCATCGACGGGTCGAACGCCTGGTGGAGGGTGGAAGAATGGAAGAAAGAGGCGGAAAGGGCAGGAGTAAAGGTCCATGTGGTGGGAGAGCAGGGAATGTTCAGGTGGAGAGACGATACCGGATAGCGGACAGTTGTTTGTCAAAGAAAATTCCAGGATAATTTCGGAATCGGGAAAAAATTGTTTTGAGGATTACAAAAATTACTTTACTTTTGCACCACTGAAACACGGTCTGGTAGTTCAGTTGGTTAGAATGCCGCCCTGTCACGGCGGAGGTCGCGAGT
>DAONET010000037.1:0-22615 GCA_035403225.1 Bacteroidales bacterium
GAAAAAGTTATCAACAAAAATGGAGTTTTTGTGGAGGAAGGTGGAGAATTGTGGGGAAACGTTTATATATTTACACCTCAAAACGCAAAAGGCAGTTTCATGACCAACCTGATAGGCGAATACGAATGCAGGATTGACGACAAGGGGCGGATCATCCTTCCGGCGGGGCTGAAAAAGCAGATTCCACCGGAAGCGGAGGAGCGTTTTGTCATCAATCGCGGGTTTGAAACCTGCCTTTCCCTCTACCCGATGAATGAGTGGAGAAAGACAATTGATGAAGTGAACCGGTTAAACATGTACAATCGCAAGAACCGCAATTTCGCCCGTTACTTCTCCCGTGGCGCCAGCGAATTGGTTCTTGATGGAAGTAACCGGCTGCTGTTGCCGAAAACCCTGTTGGAATATGCCGGCATACAGCGCGATGTTATCCTGTTTGCTTTTTCCAACCGTATCGAAGTGTGGGCAAAAGACAAGTATGAAAACCTCATGAACGAGGAACCCGAAGATTTCGCGTTGCTCGCCGAAGAGGTAATGGGCAAACAACCAGTAAACAGAGAAGATCCTGAGAATGTACCATAGAAGTGTCCTGTTGAACGAAAGCGTTGATGGATTAGCAATCCACCCCGATGGCATCTATGTAGATGCTACTTTCGGCGGCGGCGGACATGCTGCTGAGATCCTGAAAAGGCTGACCACCGGAAAATTGTATGCTTTCGACCAGGATGAAGATGCACTGAAAAATAAACCAGACGATCCCAGGCTGATCCTGATCAACAACAATTTCCGCCATATACGGAATTTTTTAAAACTCTACCGGGCTGTTCCGGTGGACGGAATCCTGGCCGACCTGGGCGTTTCTTCCCACCAGATCGATACGGCCAACCGGGGATTTTCAACCCGTTACGATTCCGCCCTCGATATGAGGATGGACCGGCGAAAGAGCCTTACCGCCCGCGAAGTGGTAAATACCTGTTCCGAAGAAAAGCTGACTGCTGTCTTCAGGGAATACGGGGAACTCCGGAACGGCGCCCGGGCTGCTTCCCTGATCGTCCGCGCCAGAAAAGGTAACCCCATCGAAACTACGGAAGACCTGAAATCTGTCCTGATGAGTTGCGCCGAGAAGGGAAAAGAAAACAAATTTTTTGCCAAGGTCTTTCAAGCGATCCGTATCGAGGTGAATCAGGAACTGGAAGCCCTGAAGGAGTTTCTGACCCAAGGGGCAGAGATGCTGAAACCGGGAGGACGAATGGTCATCATTTCGTATCACTCACTGGAAGACTCACTGGTAAAGAATTTCTTCCGCGCCGGAAACTTCGAAGGTGACCTCCAAAAGGATTTTTACGGAAATGTGATACGCATACTTAAACCGATCACCCGGAAGGCTATTGTAGCCGATGAATTGGAAACAGAAGAAAATACCAGGGCACGCAGCGCCAGGTTAAGGATTGCTGAGAAAATCTGATCATGGAAGAGCCGGAAGAAAATAATATCAATACGGAACAACCGGAAGAAATCCGGCCGGTTAAAAAACGGAAGAGGCTCGGAAAACCTATCCATGACCTCCTGGAAGGGGACTTCCTTTCCAGAAAAGGAATCTTCGGAAGTCTCCCGTTTCTGTTCTTCCTCGGAATCATCGGGGTGCTCTATATCGCGAATACCTTCTATGCTGAAAAAACATACAAGGAAATCGAAAAAACAAAAACAGAACTGAAGGAACTCCGCTTCCAATACATAACTACTAAATCGGTACTGATGTACCAAAGTAAACAGGTGGAAATCGCGATAAAAGCCGATAGCCTTGGACTGAAAGAGTCGCTGATTCCCCCATTCAAAGTGTACTATCCCGGCGATTCTGTCACCGGAAAAAATGTGAAGGAATAAATGAAAGAGATCAAAAAGGATATCATCTCCCGTTCGTACCTGGTTTACCTGGGTATCCTCCTTTTCGGTCTTGCCGTGATCGCACGGGTAGTTTATATCCAGTCGTTCCAGGGAAAGGAACTGAAAGAATTAGCAAAAAAACAGGAGATGAAGTGGTTCGATGTACCGGCCATACGTGGAAATATCTGTACAGATGACGGGACCATGCTGGCCACCTCCATCCCCATCTTCGATGTCCGCATGGATGTCATGACCGATTCCATCACCGATGATATCTTTAAAAATAATGTAGACTCCCTCTCCATCTGCCTTTCCCGGTTATTTCAGAATAAAACCGCCTTTGAATACAAAGATATCCTCTGGGATGCCCGGCGAAGAGGCGACCGTTACCTCCTGATCCATCGCGATGTCACTTATCCCGAGCTGAAGAAAATCAGAACCTTCCCGATTTTCCGCCGGGGAAAATTTAAAGGTGGATTGATCGTGTTGCCCAGTTTTCAGCGCGAGCTCCCGTTCAAAGACCTGGCCAGGCGTACTATCGGATATGAGAGCGAGGATCCCTCGAATAAGATTTATGTCGGGCTGGAAGGGGCCTTCACCAAAGAATTGAAAGGTGTCGACGGCAAGCGGCTGATGCGCAGGGTCAGCAGCACGGCATGGCTCCCTGTCGGAATCGAAAACCAAATGGAACCACTGAACGGTGCCGACATCATCACCACCCTCGATATCAACCTGCAAGACCTGGCAGAAGCAGCGTTGATGAGACAATTACAAGCCGACAGCGCCGACCATGGTTGCGTGATCGTGATGGAAGTAAAGACCGGCTACGTCAAAGCTATCGCTAACCTGGGAAGAACACGCAAAGGCACCTACGAAGAAACTTTTAATTATGCCGTTGGTGAAAGCAGCGAACCCGGATCAACCTTCAAACTGGCGTCCTTGCTCGTGGCGCTTGAAGACGGGAAAATCGATCTGAATACAACGGTCAGCACCGCCGGAGGAAGCGTGATGTTCTTCGGCCGGAAAATGAGCGATTCCCACCATGGCGGATTTGGCACCCTCACAGCTCAACAGGTTTTTGAAAAGTCAAGCAATGTCGGCACCTCCAAACTGATCTATAATGCCTACGCGGCTCATCCCCAACAGTTCATCGACGGATTGTACCGAATGGGCATCAACAGACCCCTGAAAATCCAGTTCGGCGGAGAAGGACGCCCCTATATAAAAAATACCAAAAGTAAATACTGGTCGGCCGTCTCGCTGCCCTGGATGTCCATCGGTTATGAAGTGGCCCTCACTCCCTTACAAACGCTGACGTTATACAACGCTGTCGCTAATAAAGGAAAGATGATCCGGCCGCTGTTCGTGAAAGAGATCCGGCAAAACGGAAGAGTGATACGTTCCTTCCCCCCGGAGGTCATCAACCCGGCCATTTGTTCTCCATCAACCATCGAAAAAGCCATGATCATGTTGAAAGGAGTGGTAGATCATGGCACCGGCGCCGGCATTAAAACCCCTCTTTACCAGATCGCCGGAAAAACAGGGACAGCACAGGTGGCCATGAACAACAAAGGATACGGAAATAAAGGCGACGGAACAAAAAATGTGAAATACAAAGGATCGTTTGTGGGGTTCTTCCCTGCGGATGATCCCAAATATTCCATCATCGTGGTCATCAACAACCCTTCAAAGGGAAAATACTACGGAGCTTCTATTGCCGCCCCGGTGTTCAGGGAGATTTCCGATCGGCTCTATTCCAGCCAACCCGATATTCATACTCCCCTGACTGAAGATACAGTCAATACCTTGTTGCCACTTGCCAAAGCGGGAATGCAGCATGATCTTCAGACCGTTTTTTCCTCGCTGGGAATCAGGTACGATGGTGGCGCTGATCAAAATAAATGGGTAACACCCCGCCCCGAAATTTCGCGGGAAGTCCTTGTTCCGGAAAATCTTGCCAACGGCATCATGCCTGACGTCATTGGCATGGGATTGAAAGATGCTCTTTTTATTCTCGAGAAACAAGGGCTTCGCGTGACCGCCAAAGGAAAAGGAATGGTAGTGAGACAATCGCTTGCACCCGGAACCGCGATTCGGAAAGGGTTACCGGTAATTATTGACTTGGAAACAAAGAAGGAGACGGTGATATGAACAAACTTCGTGAGTTGATCAAGGCAACAGAAGTTCTGGATGTTCATGGTCCGGAAGATCTGGCAGTCACCTCGCTTCACCAGGATTCAAGGGAAGTGAAGCAGAATGGATTATTCTTTGCCGTGAGAGGCACCGCCCTCGATGGACACCAATATATAAATGCCGCCATCGACAAGGGTGCTGTTGCTGTAGTATGTGAAACCCTTCCTGAAATACTAAGAGATAACGTCACCTATGTGGTCGTCTCCGACACTGCCCTGGCGTTGGGCCGGATGGCCGCGAAATTCTTCGGGAACCCATCCTCACAGATCAACCTCGTGGGTATCACGGGCACAAATGGAAAAACGACTACGGTGACACTCCTTCATTCCCTGTTCCTTGAATTGGGATATCAGGCAGGATTGATCTCTACCATCAGAAACAAAATCAATACTACGGAAATACCCGCCACCCAGACTACTCCGGATATCATCAGCCTGAACCGGCTGCTCCGGCAAATGGCCGATGCCGGATGCCAGTACTGCTTTATGGAAGTCAGCTCACATGCCATCGACCAGCGAAGAATTGCCGGACTGACATTCCGCGGCGGGATCTTCTCCAACATCACCCACGACCATCTTGATTATCACAAAACATTCGAAGCATACCTGAAAGCCAAGAAGGCCTTTTTTGACGACCTCCCGGCAGATGCTTTTGCCCTGGTCAATAAAGATGACCGGAACGGAATGGTCATGATCCAGAACACCGCTGCGGAAAAACACACCTACAGCCTCACCTCCAATGCCGATTTCCGTTGCAGCATCCTCGAAAATCAGTTCCATGGGCTTCAACTGAAGATCGGCGGACAGGAAGTCTGGTTCCGGCTCATCGGCCGGTTCAACGCCTATAACCTGCTGGCCGTTTATGCCACAGCTGTTTTGCTGGGACAGGATCCCACCGAAGTATTGACCTGCCTAAGCCGGGTGGAACCCGTCGACGGGAGGTTCAACATCATTATCTCTCCAACCAACATCACTGCCATCGTGGATTACGCTCATACTCCCGATGCCTTGAAAAATGTACTGGAGACCATCAATGATATCCGGAGCGGAGAATCACGGCTTATTACCGTGGCGGGCGCCGGGGGAAACCGCGATGCAGCTAAACGGCCGGTGATGGGAAAAATCGTTGCGGAATTGAGCGACCAGGTGATCCTCACTTCCGATAATCCACGCAATGAAGATCCGGAGACCATCCTCTTGCAAATGAAACAAGGAGTGGAACCCGGTAATGTTAAAAAAGTACTGATGATCGTCAACCGGTTGGAAGCCATTCGTACCGCCTGCACCCTGGCAAAACCGGGCGATATCATCCTGGTGGCCGGCAAAGGACATGAGACTTACCAGGAGATACAGGGTGTGAAACATCCGTTCGACGACAGACAAATCATCAAAGAAACATTCGGATTGATCAAACCAAACGACAACCATTAATCATAGCGCCGATGCTCTATTATTTATTCACATACCTCCACAAGGCCTTTGATTTTCCGGGAGCAGGTGTCTTCCAGTATATCTCATTCCGGGCCGCAGCAGCGATCATCACTTCTTTGTTTATCACGATGATCATCGGAAAACGACTCATTGGATACCTCCAGAAAAAACAGGTCGGGGAATCCATTCGTGACCTGGGGTTGGCCGGACAAGTAGAAAAGCAAGGCACACCAACCATGGGCGGTCTGATCATCCTGTCGGCCATCCTCATCCCCACCCTGCTCTTCGCCCGGCTGAACAACATCTATATCATCCTCATCCTGGTAACCACCGTGTGGCTGGGACTCATCGGCTTCATCGATGACTATATTAAAGTTTTTAAGAAAGATAAACACGGTCTTGCAGGCAAATTTAAAATCATGGGACAGGTCGGCCTCGGTCTCATTGTCGGCCTGACCATGTATTTTCATGAAGATATCGTCATTCGCGAGCATGTCGGGAAACAGGCTTACGTACCGGCAAATGAGATCTTCGCGGTCGATAATGCACCGGATAAAGCAAAACTGTTTTCAAAGAAACAGGTTCATTCCACCAAAACCACCATCCCCTTCGTAAAGAACAATGAATTCGATTACTCATGGACCATTTCCTGGCTCGGTGGTAATTATAAAAAATGGACATGGCTGGTGTTCATCCCCGTGGTGATTTTCATTATCGTGGCTGTTTCTAACGGTGCTAACCTCACTGACGGGCTTGACGGACTAGCGACAGGCAGTTCGGCCATTATCGCTGTCACCCTCGGGGTATTAGCGTACATATCCGGCAATATTGTGTTTGCCAACTACCTGAATATCATGTATATACCAAACACAGGGGAGTTGGCGATTTTCATTGGGGCCATGATAGGGGCCTGTATCGGATTTTTATGGTACAATGCCTATCCGGCCCAGGTTTTCATGGGCGACACAGGAAGTCTGGCACTGGGTGGCATCATCGCGGTGTTCGCGATCATGATCCGGAAAGAGATCCTGATCCCCATCTTCTGCGGAGTTTTCGTCGCCGAAAGCCTCTCCGTCGTATTGCAGGTCAGCTGGTTCAAATACACGCGACGGAGGACAGGGACGGGGCAAAGACTTTTCAAAATGTCACCGCTGCATCATCATTATCAATTGCTTGGGTATCATGAATCAAAGATCGTTATGCGCTTTCTGATTATCGGGATTATGCTGGGAGTGCTGACGATCGTAACATTGAAACTGAGATAAAGGGATTCTGTTCGTATTAACACGAAAGACTATGACAATAGAAGCTTTGGCAAAACAAGGAAGGCAGTATATGCCGGTCACATTGGCTGCATCAGTCATCAATAAAACCGGTGAAATCCGGAAAAAGATTCTGAGGGAGTCCTTTTCTTCTTTCCCGCAGGCGCCCTACCGGTTGGAGACAGTGGCTAACATTCACGGGATCGAGTTCATCAACGATTCGGGAGCCTGCTCCATTCATTCTACCTGGTTTTCCATGGAAAGTATGGGAAAACCGGTGATCTGGATCGCCGGGGGGCTCGACAGTGTCCTTGATTATTCGGAACTGGCCTCCCTGGTTGCCAAAAAAGTTAAAGCTATTATCTACCTGGGTCATGAGAACGAGATCATCAGGAAAGCTTTTGATGATACAGAGATTCCGGTCATTGCAGCAGCCGACATGAAAGAGGCGGTCTCCATTGCCTATTACATAGGAAAGACAGGGGATGCCGTTCTTCTTTCTCCCGGGTGCCCCAGCAAAGACCGTTTTGAGGATTTTGAATTACGTGGCGAAAAATTCCGGGTAGCAGTAAAGGATTTATAATTCTAACCATGGCATCATTTGCAAAAAATATCAAAGGCGATAAAGTGATCTGGACAGTAGTGCTCCTGCTTTCCGTATTCTCGATCCTCGCGGTTTACAGTTCCACGGGATTGCTGGCATACCGGAAGCAGGGAGGCAATACCGAATATTACCTTGTCAAGCAACTCATCATTCTGATGTTCGGATGGTTGCTGATGTACCTGACGCATCTGATCAAATACACCTATTTCTCCCGGATATCGCAGATCGGTCTGATCCTGTGTATACCTTTACTCCTGGTGACGCTCATCTCCGGAACCAATTATAATGAAGCAAACCGATGGCTTACGGTTCCCATCCTGAATGTCACCTTTCAAAGTTCCGATATCGCCAAACTTTTTCTCATCATGTATCTGGCCAGGGTGCTAAGCAAGAAGCAGGAGATGGTTATGGATTTCCGGAAAGGTTTTCTTCCCGTGATTGTCCCGGCCATCATTATCTGTGCATTGATCCTCCCTGCCAATTTCAGCACTGCCGCTATTCTCTTCGTCACATGCATGGTCGTCATGTTCATCGGAAGGATCAGCTTTAAATACATCGTTTCCCTGGTCGTGTTGGGTGTTTTTGCGATCATTCTCATCTTTGGCTTGTCGCAGATTGCTCCGACCCTGTTCCCCCGCGGGGAAACCTGGATGGGACGTGTAGAACATTTCATCGATAAAAAAGAGGCGGATCCCGATGCCACCTACCAGGTCACCCAGGCCAAAATTGCCGTCGTTTCCGGAGGGATTCTCGGTAAATCGCCCGGTAAAAGCACCCAGCGTAATTTTCTTCCCCACCCATACTCCGACTTCATCTTTGCGATTATCATCGAAGAATACGGTCTCATCGGCGGTAGTTTTGTGTTGTTGTTATACCTTATCCTTTTCTTCCGGGTGATTCGTATTGCCAATAAATGCCAGGGAAATTTTGGGACGCTCTTATCGGTCGGGATTGGGTTCAGCCTGGTCTTCCAGGCGTTGATCAACATGGCAGTAGCTGTCAATCTCTTTCCCGTCACGGGACAACCGCTGCCGTTGATATCAATGGGTGGAACTTCCATCTGGTTCACCTGCATTTCCATTGGCATCATTCTTAGTGTAAGCCGCAGGACCGAGATCGAAACAAAAGACGGGACAGAAATCGATATTTTAAAAGAGGCACAACCAGTAACAGCACAGGTATGACAAAGGTAATCATCAGCGGAGGAGGCACCGGCGGGCATATTTTCCCCGCCATAGCCATTGCAAAAGCCATCCGGGCTATTGAGCCCGGAGCAGATATCCTTTTTATCGGAGCTAAAGGGAGAATGGAGATGGAAAAAGTGCCGGCTGCCGGTTTCCCGGTGAAAGGGTTGCCGGTTTCGGGATTTCAGCGTCGACTGACGGTGAAAAACCTGTCATTCCCGTTTAAACTGGCTGCAAGCATGATCAAGGCATACTGGGTAGTACGCCGTTTCAACCCCGATGTAGTCATCGGAGTGGGAGGATATGCCAGCGGGCCTACCCTGCGTATTGCTTCGCACCTGGGTATCCCCACCCTGATCCAGGAGCAGAATTCTTATCCGGGAGTGACGAACCGTATCCTGGCTAAGAAAGTGTCGAAAATTTGTGTCGCTTATGAAGGGATGGAAAAATATTTTCCGGCGGAAAAAATTATCATGACAGGTAACCCTGTTCGGGAAGACATCCGAAATATTATCCAACACGATCAGAAAGCCTACGAATATTTCAACCTGGATCCAGCTAAAAAAACCGTTCTCGTAACCGGTGGGAGCCTGGGCTCCGGGACCATTAATGAAAGTATTCAGAGCTGTATCGGCATGAACCTCGACCGGGAAATGCAGTTTCTCTGGCAGACAGGCCGGAATTATTATGAGTCCATCCTGGTCTTTTTGTCCGACGGCAACTTCCCCAACGTAAAAGTGCATGCCTTCATCGATCGCATGGATCTGGCCTACTCCTGTGCCGACCTGGTTATCTCCAGGGCAGGAGCCATCGCTATTTCGGAGATCTGTGTGGCCGGGAAAGCTGCTATCCTGATCCCTTCGCCCAACGTGACTGAAGATCATCAAACCCGCAACGCAAAAGCGCTGGAGGAAAAAGAAGCCGCTGTGCTGCTCAAAGACCAGGATGCAAAGGAGCACCTTCATACCCTGATCCGACAGCTGATTCGGGATGAAAGAAAGACCGACCTGATGCGTACAAACGTTTCAACGCTGGCAATCACTAATGCATCCGACAGGATAGCGCACGAAGCATTATCACTTAAAAAGAATCAATAATCATGGACCTGAATAAAGTCAGATCGGTATATTTCATCGGCATCGGGGGCATCGGAATGAGCGCCCTCGCAAGATATTTTGCGATGAAAGGTGTGACTGTGTCGGGCTACGACAAGACATCGACTCCGCTGACGCAGGCACTCACCGACGAAGGGATGAACATTCATTATGAAGAGAATGTACACCTTCTTCCAAAGAAAACAGATCTGGTCGTCTTAACCCCGGCCGTGCCGACAGAGAATAAGGAATTACAGTATTTTTTGAAGGAAGATGTTCCCATTCTGAAACGGTCGGAGGTGTTGGGAATCATCAGCCGTGACTATAAAACCATTGCTGTCGCCGGCACTCATGGAAAAACAACCACCTCCACGCTCATAGCCCATATGCTGAAAAGTGCAGGGAAACCTCACATCGCTTTTCTCGGTGGAATCTCGAAGAACTATGGTTCGAATTTTTTAATTTCCGACGATGCCTTCCGGTCGAAAGCCTATTGTGTGGTGGAAGCTGATGAATTCGATCGCTCTTTCCTTCGACTGTCGCCCGACATTGCTATCGTTACTTCGGCTGATGCTGATCATCTTGATATTTACGAGACATTGGATCAACTCCGTGATTCGTTCAGCGAATTCACGTCCAGAGTCAGGAAAAACGGCAACCTGCTGCTGAAGGCAGGCTGTGGGGTAATACCCCGTAATCCGGATGTGACCATTCATTCCTATTCTCTGCATGAAGAAACGGATTACCACGCCAGCAATGTGGTGGTGCGAAACGGGAAATTCCACTTCCGGCTTGTCACACCTGAAGGGATCGAAGAAGGTTACCTGTCGGGAATACCCGGGAGCTTTAATGTTGAAAACGCTGTTGCAGCAGCTGCTGCAGGCCACCTGATCGGCCTCTCTGAAGAGCAAATCAAACAGGCCATCAGAACATACCAAGGGGTCAATCGTCGGTTTGATCATCAATTATCGCGAAAGGGAATGGTGTACATCGACGACTATGCACATCACCCTGAAGAACTGAAAGCTTGCATCAGAGCGGTCAGGGAAATGTACCCCGGCCGTGAGATCACCGGCGTTTTCCAACCCCATCTCTACTCTCGGACACGCGACTTCGTTGATGGTTTCGCGGAAGCCTTATCACTACTCGATACCCTGATCCTTCTTCCGATCTATCCTGCCAGAGAGAAACCTATTCCGGGCATCACCTCTGCAATCATTTTCGAAAAAGTTAATCTGAAGAAAAAGATAATGACCGGCAAAGCAGAATTGATCGATGAATTAAAAAAACTCAAGCCGCAGATACTGCTGACACTAGGCGCCGGAGACATTGATCAGCTTGTAAAACCCATTGTTGAAGCATTTGGCAAAGGCATATGACCTGGAAAAAGCGCATATTGAAAATCCTTACGATCGCCCTCTGGACGATCCTGTTCTCCGGCGCCGCGGTCCTGCTGGTCTTTGCCAACTATGATCATGGAAGCAAGGGGGTGAAAGATATTTCCATTCATGTGGATTATGGCCAGGCTGACGTGCTGATCACTGAACAGGACATTGACTCGCTGATCTTGTCAGGAGCCGGTAAAATTGCCGGCATGCAGCTGTGGGAACTGAACACGGAAAAGATCGAAGGGCCCATCAGAAATCACTCTTATGTCGATAAAGTCGACGTTTATGCCACCGACGACGGGATGGTGTATGTAGATGTTATTCAACGGCAACCTATCCTCCGGATCATCACCAGGAAGTCCTCAAGTTTTTATATCGATGGCCATGGGCAGATCCTCCCCATCAACCCAAACTTCCCCGCCCGCGTGTTGGTCGCCTCGGGTAACATCTATGACTCATGCATTCAGCGTGATATGGAAAACTTCGATCACCTGATGGCCGATTCCTCTTCTAACCCGGGATCACTTCCGTCATTGTTTCGTATGGCTATCTATATTACCAGAGATCCATTTTTCCGTTCACAGATCAGCCAAATCTACGTGAATGACAACCAGGAACTGGAACTGATCCCGGTAGTGGGTAATCACATCATTCTCTTCGGAAAAGCAGAAGATATGCAGGAGAAATTCACGAAACTATACGCCTTTTACAAGTACGGCCTGAATAAAATCGGCTGGAATAAATATAACTTCATCAACATCAAGTATAAAAATCAAGTGGTTTGTTCAAAAATATAATGCAACTATGAAGAGCCAAGGGATAATCGTAGGTTTAGACATCGGTACTACCAAAATCGCAGTCATTGTTGGTCAGAAAAATGACCATGGAAAAGTTGAAATCCTCGGATATGGGAAAGTACCTTCCATCGGGGTAAAGAGGGGCGTCGTCTCCAACATCGAGAACACCATTCAGTCGATCAAGGAAGCCGTGGAAGAAGCTTCCCAAAAATCCGGCGTGAATATCAATGTAGTGAATGTCGGCATTGCCGGGCAGCACATTAAAAGCATGTATCACCGCGGCAGTCTGATGCGGGAAGACACCGAATCGGAAATCAGCCAGGAAGATATCGATAAGCTCTGCAACAGCATGTTCAACCTGAACATGAACCCGGGTGAAGAAATACTGGAAGTGATCCCGCAGGAGTTCAGCATTGATAACGAGAATTGCATCCGTCAACCAAGAGGCATGTCGGGAAACCATCTGGAAGCCAACTTCCATATCATCATCGGGCAGACAGCAGCCGCCAAGAACATTTACAAATGCGTTCGCCGTGCCGGCCTGGAAGTGTCGGATCTGATCCTTGAACCCATTGCCTCGGCAGAAGCCGTTCTGAGTGAAGAAGAAAAAGAGGCTGGTGTCGTCCTGGTGGATATCGGCGGAGGGACAAGCGACATCGCGATTTTCCACGAAGGGATTATCCGCCACACTGCGGTCATCCCCCTGGGAGGCGAGATCATCTCCGAAGATGTGAAAGAAGGCTGCTCCATCATCAAAAAACACGCGGAAGAGTTGAAGATCCGCTTTGGTTCTGCCTTAGCCAGTGAGAATAAAGATGAAGAGATCATTGCCATCCCCGGCCTTCGCGGAAGAGCTCCCAAGGAGATCAGCCTGAAAAACCTGGCCAGTATTATCCAGGCACGTATGGAAGAAATCATTGAACACATCTTTTACGAAATCCGTAATTCAGGCTACGAAAAGAAACTCATTGGCGGCATCGTGCTGACAGGCGGAGGGGCTATGCTGAAACATGCAGCCCAGCTGACAGAGTTCATGACCGGCCTTGATACACGTATCGGCTATCCGAATGAACACCTCGCTAAAGATGTTCCTCCCGAGATGGCCAGCCCAATGTTCGCCACCAGCATCGGACTTGTACTTGTCGGCATCGACCGGTACGATAAAGAAATGGCCCGGTTGAAAGAACTCGAACCTGTATTCGTTGAAGAGTCTTCATCCGCTGTGACCGAATCAGTTCCCAAACAAAAACGTGAAAAAAAGAAGAAAGTAAAAGAAACGTCAGAACCTGGAAAAAAATTTACTGAAGCATTTCTTGAAAAGATCAAGAACTGGTTCGATGAAGAAACCGAATAGTCCTTCGTTATTCACATTTCAGGTGTTGATAAATAAAAAATGTTTTGTCATTTAATAATTGACAAGAGACTAATTTTAATCGGATCAAATCGGATACCCCATGTCAGATATGCTGAAATTTGACTTACCAAAAAACCAGTCCAACATCATCAAAGTGATCGGCGTTGGCGGAGGTGGCAGCAATGCCGTAACCCACATGTTCCATCAGGGCATTACGGGCGTTGATTTTATTATCTGTAACACGGACGCACAAGCCATGGAAAGCAGCCCGGTCCCTACTAAGATCCAGTTGGGAGCGAGCCTTACCGAAGGGCTGGGCGCCGGCGCCGTTCCTTCTGTCGGACGTAACGCAGCTTTGGAAAATACGGAGGATATCCGTGCGGTGTTGTCGAAAGGCACCAAGATGTTGTTCATTACTGCCGGTCTGGGTGGCGGTACCGGCACAGGCGCTGCCCCCGTGATCGCACAGATCGCAAAAGAAATGGATATCCTGACAGTGGGTATCGTCACTATCCCTTTCCCCTTTGAAGGCCATAAAAGAATCATGCACGCCGAAGAAGGGATCCGGCAACTGAAAGAGCATGTCGATGCCCTGCTGATCATCAGCAACACCAAACTGCGTGAACTTTACGGGAACCTCAGACTGTCGGAAGCCTTCAGCCGCGCTGACGACGTATTGACAACCGCCGCTAAAGGCATCGCCGAAATCATCACCGTGGCAGGATATATCAACGTCGACTTCGAAGATGTTAAAACCGTTATGAAAAACAGCGGTGTTGCTATCATGGGTACCGGCATCGCCAATGGCGAAGACCGCGCACGTAAAGCCGTTGAAGAAGCATTAACATCGCCGCTGCTCAACGACAACGACATCGAAGGAGCTACCAACCTGCTGCTGTATATCGCATCAGGCACGGAAGAAATCACGATGGATGAAGTGACGGATATCACGGATTATATCGAAATAAAAACAAAGAATACAGCCGAAGTAATCTGGGGAAATGGCTTTGACGAAAGCTTGTCAGACAAGATCTCCGTCACGATCATTGCAACAGGATTTGACGAAGAACACCGCGCCATTAAAGAACAAAAGGCATCAACAAAGACCGTGATAGACCTGTATAACGAAAAAGCGAATGAACAACCGAAAGCGCAGATCTATACCCCGTCTGAAATACCCGTATCACAAGTCGCTGAAGAGCCGGAACCGGAACCCGAGCCCGAGATCCGCATGATCACCCGCGATCCGGAGCCGGAACCCGAGCCCGAACCAATGAACGAACCGGAGCCGATCATTTTTTCCTATGAACCCGATCCGCCAGATCCGGAGCCCATCAAAGAACCCGAAGTCCAACGCGAGATCACTTTTGAATTTGACATAAACGAACCGACTCCCGCACCAAAACAACCCGAAGTCCCCAGACCGGATTACACCGAAAAGAAAACAGTCATCAACACGATACCTTTCGTGCCAATGAATCAGCCTGAAGTCAGGACTTCTCCCGTCGTGAACCCTCTCAACACCCCCCGGGAAGATGATATCCAGGGACGACAGCAAACAGACAGGGTCTCAAAGCTTCGTGCACTCAGCGAAAAACTGAAAAACCACACTCCTATCGAAAATAACCTCGAGGAATTGGAATCCATCCCGGCTTACAAACGGAGAAACGTGGAGTTGTCGGATGTTCCGCCTTCCTACGAAACCAGTGTACCACGGGTGACCCTTTCAGGTGATACTAAAGGAGAAATCGAAGTAAGGACCGAAAATTCCTTCCTTCATAATAATGTAGACTGATGAGCCTGGAAATTCAAATCAACGACGACATTAAGTCGGCGATGCTCAGCAAGGATCATGAAAAGTTAGAAGCCCTGCGGGCAATCAAAGCAGCCCTGCTGCTGGAAAAAACCAAAGAAGGGACCACCGGCGAAATCCCTGAAACCGTTGAATTGAGCCTCCTTCGAAAGCTGGTTAAGCAACGGAAGGAATCTGCAGAAATCTACCTGAGTCAGAACCGGAAAGACCTGGCCGATGTTGAACTCTTCCAGGCAGCCATTATCGAAAAGTATCTCCCTAAATCGCTTTCCGAAGAGGAAGTGACGGAAAAAGTAAAAGAGATCATCGCACAAACCGGCGCCACCACCATCAAAGACATGGGCCGCGTGATGGGCGCCGCCAGTAAAGCGCTTGCCGGCCAGGTGGATAACCGTCTGGTATCAGAGATCGTCAAAAAGCTCCTGGGAGCCTGACTTCAGATCATCGATAGTTCTTCCCTTTTCTGCGATAGACGAATCCGGCTAACCAGGTAGTCGTCCGCCAAAGAAAGGACCATCTTCCGAAGCCTCTTTTTACGTCGGCGTAACAACGCTCTCCCCGTAATATTTTGCCAAAAGCGCGCCAAACGCGGTCATTGTCGCGTACCAGCCGGTGAATCTTTCCGGGTACGGTGTTGAAGATATTTCTGATCCGGCAGGCCTCCAAAATGTCTTCCATCAGGGTGGCATTGACTTCTTCCGAATATCCCGACAAGGAGCCGGAACGCCCCCGGAGATATTCCAGACAGGTTTTCGCTGCCATCCGTCCGCTTTTCACCGCATACCAGATCCCTTCACCCGTCATCGGATCGGTGAGCCCGGCTGCATCACCGGTCACCAAGACCCGTCCCTGGTGTAAAGGGCCTTTCTTCGCCCGTGTCGGTATCGGCCATGACCGCAGACTATCCGCCTGGTGATTATTTCCGAATCCAGGCTCCAGGCTATTCAGGAAATCCGCATAATATTTCATCATCCTTCCGGATAAAGCAGCCGGTCCTCCAACTCCGACCGAGATATGATCCCTCTTGGGAAACATCCACCCATAGCCGCCCGGCAATGTCCCCCAATCGAGAAAAACCGTTTCCGACAACGGGATCAGCCATTCGGGTTCTATCGCGATCTCCGCTTCCCAGGCAAGCCCCGGTTCGATATTTTCACGCAGACCCACCATCCGTGCAACCATCCCGGAAACTCCATCTGACCCTATTAGCAAGGATGACCGGTAACGCCGGTTCCCTGTCTCTGCTTCCACGAAGCCGTCCCCTTGTTCCAACCTTTTCACTTGTTCTCCGAAAAGGACCTTTGCCCCGGCAGATACGGCTTTTTGAAGCATGAAATCATCCAGCTTATCCCGCATCGTGCAGAACATCATCGGAGTGTCTGTATGACGCGTGAACATTTCGGCAAAGCGGTACGAAAGCCTCACTGAACGGATGGTGGTCTCCAGAATAGGCGTGATGTCATACGGGAATTCCGGGATGATTTTTGCAGTCAACCCGGCACCACATACTTTGTACCGGGGGAAGGTTGCTTTCTCGAGAATAAGCACCCTCAATCCCTGTAAGGCAAGATCGTAAGCTGCGGCGGTTCCGGCAGGACCTGCGCCGGCTACGATAACATCGGCATCAAGGTGTTCCATTAAAGCAAAGCCAGCACTTCTTTTAAAAGCCTGTCGCGGTTCACCGGGACCACTCCTACCTCTTCGCAAACCAGACCGCCGGCGAGGTTTGAGATATAGGCCACTTCATACGGCGAACAGTTTTTCGCCAGACATAAGGAAGCCACCGTGATGACCGTATCTCCGGCGCCTGAGACGTCGGCGACAGAACGGACATGAGACGGTATCACAATATTTCGCCCAGATAATGTGTCTCTCATGCTGATGAGCAACCCACGCTCCGACATAGTGATTAATGCGTAAGTACAATCCAGCCTCGAGATCAGCGACTGTGCGGCCGTAATGACCGCCTCCTGGTCGGTGGGATCGAATTCCGCCTTCAGCCCCTCTTTCAACTCTTTCAGGTTGGGTTTGAAGAGCGTGACTCCTTTGTAATCCATGAAATTCCTCCGTTTGGGATCAACGGTGACAGGAATGGAGCGGGCTTTCGCAAGGTCAACTACTTCCCGGATGACCTGGGGAGTGATCACCCCCTTATCATAATCCTGGAAAATGATACAGTCAATATTATCTGACTCAATGAGGTTCTTCAGATGACTCAGAAAAGCCTGCATGTCATCGGGAGTAAGATCGTTCTCCACCTCTTCGTCCACCCTCAGCATCTGATAATTGTTGCCGAAGATCCTGAACTTCGTGGTAGTGATGCGCCGGGGACTTCTCAGTATATAATGTGTATCGATCTTTTCCTGTTCCAGGAGTTCTATGAACTGATCTCCTTTATCGTCTTCGCCGATGACGGAGCACAGTACCGGGATGGCCCCCATTGCCCTCACGTTAAGGGCGACGTTGGAAGCGCCACCGAGCCGGTTTTCACGTTTTTTGAGAGCCACAATGGGTATCGGAGCTTCCGGGGAGATACGTTCGACTTTCCCCCACAGGTACGAATCGACCATTACATCACCAATGATCATGATCCGCATCCCGGCAAAATCATTAAAAAGTTGTTTGTACCTGGCAGTTTTCTGCATGACAATATCAGGCTATGACAGCGTAATCGGTAGTGCTGTGTATATTACTGTTTGGAAGGTCTGAGAAGATCTGGCCATCCATGAGACGGATGATCCGGTGTGTGTACTTGGCAATATCTTCCTCATGAGTTACGATGATCACGGTGTTTCCCATCCGGTGAATCTCTTCCAGGAGTCCTAAAATCTCAATAGATGTTTTTGAATCAAGGTTGCCGGTAGGTTCGTCGGCGAGGATGATAGCCGGTTTGTTGACCAGTGCTCGGGCGATAGCTACACGTTGACGCTGTCCACCGGAGAGTTCGTTTGGTTTGTGCGTCATTCTGTCGCTGAGTTTCACCTCTTCCAGCGAACGGGTCGCCCGGTCAATCCGCTGTACCTTATTTACTCCGGCATAGATGAGAGGAAGCATGACATTTTCAAGCGCTGTTGAACGCGGTAACAGGTTGAAAGTCTGGAACACAAAACCAATCTGGCGGTTACGAATCTCGGCCAGACTGTTATCATCCATCTTGCTCACATCTTCTCCGTTCAGGAGATAGGATCCGCGGGTTGGCGTATCAAGACACCCCAGAATGTTCATCAGGGTTGATTTTCCTGACCCCGACGGTCCCATTATCGAGACAAATTCGTTTTTCCGGATGGTAAGCGAGACCGACCGCAGAGCTTCCACGATTTCAGTACCGACTTTGTAATTTTTTACAATGTTTTCGAGATGGATGACTTCTTTTTCCATATCAGTCAAGTTATGTTGAAGCATTTCTGATTTAAACAAAAATAGTCAATAATTAGAAACGAAGGATAAAATCTTCCTTACTGAGTTCTTTTCTGAAAAACACCATTCCCAGGTGAAACAAGTCTATACTAACCTTAACGCTCGGATGTTCACGAATATTCTTCCAGGCATCATTCATTCCTTTCGACCAGTTGATATCATCAAAAACAATGATCGTGTCATTCTGCATATGGTCCAGGCACATGTCGAAATAATGGATCGTTGCTTCTTTTTTATGGTTACCATCAATAAAGACGAGATCCACCTTCCCCAGTTTATCGAGCACTTCCGGTAGTTTTTCGTCAAAGGTGCCGGTCACTGTTTCGATATTAGACAGCCCAAGTCGGTGAAAGTTACGGATGGCGATCAAAGCGGTGTCATGGCATCCTTCCATCGTGATAATGTGGCTCTTGCGGCAGCCCAGCGCCATGTACATCGTACTGATTCCGAACGAAGTACCCAACTCAACGATCGTCACGGGCTTGAAAAAGCTGACAAGGCGGTACAGGAGTTCCCCTTTCCGCGGTGAAACAGATGATTTCCGGGCAATGTCTTTCACACGAGCGAAACGTTGGTACAATGGAAGATTTCCCGCCCCGGCGCCAAGATCTACCTTCTTGATAAACTGGTATTTAGAAAGAAGATCTTTTCTCAGGGCTTCAACATGAGCAAAATCGGGATTCGACGACCGATCTGAGATGACATATTTATAGATGGAATAGACAAAGGGCGAGTGAATGCGGAAACTCGAGCGCATAGTGAAAATATGCTTCACGTAGAGTCCCGCCAGTTTTGCTTCTCTGATCATTCTCAGAAATGGTTTATTTTTGCAACAAAATTACCAAATGTCAAGGATAAAAGACTATTTCTCTCTGGTTAAGATCCATCATACCATTTTTTCGCTTCCGTTCGCTATGATCGGCTTTTTTATGGGATTCAGGGCTATGGATGAAACCATCAGCTGGCGAATCCTGGTTCTGGTGATACTGTGCGTATTTTTTGCCAGAAATTCGGCCATGGGATTCAACCGGTATGTGGACCGGAAAATCGACAAAGCAAATCCGCGGACATCCCGCCGTGAGATCCCCAGCCGTATCATCTCTCCGGGTTCGGCGCTCGCCTTCGTGTTTGTCAACGCGGCCCTGTTTATCATCACCACGGCCTTCCTGAACAACCTGTGCCTGATCCTTTCTCCGGTAGCGCTGCTGGTGGTCATCGGTTACAGTTTTACCAAACGTTTTACCGCCCTGTCGCACTTTTTCCTCGGAGCCGGACTTGCATTGGCCCCTATCGGCGCTTACCTGGCAGTGACCGGTCATTTCAGTGTCCTGCCCCTCCTCTATTCCTTCGCTGTCCTTTTCTGGACTGCCGGATTTGATATCATTTACGCTTTGCAGGATTTTGAATTCGATACGGAACATCACCTTCGTTCGGTACCGGTGATGGCGGGGAAAAGAAACGCGCTGATCCTTTCGGCCCTCATTCACGTGGTTGCCCTTGGATTGATTTACGCTGCTGCTATCATCGGCGGGTTCGGGTGGCTCCACTGGACAGGGGCTGCTATATTCACCGGGTTGATCATCTACCAACATCTGCTGGTGAAACCCAATGACCTCTCCAAACTCAATCTGGCCTTCTTCACCATGAACGGCATCGCTTCGGTGATCTTCGCCTGCTTCGTGATAGCCGATCTCTATCTCGTGGTATAAATATTTTTTGCCAGAATATCGTTCGAAAGCCCTGGTATTTCTTTCTTCTGCACTTGCTTTTCTTTATTGGTGTGAGCAAACTGTATATATTGCTCCATCGACATAAGGATTCTGGCAGGATTACCACCAATGACAACGTTTGCTTTGAAGGATTTAGTAACCAGGGAATTTGCAGCAACAGATACATTATCACCCAGAGTTACTCCGGGCAGGATTACCGCATTGGCGCCAAGATAAACATTGTCACCGACCTTCACGCGGCCAGTGATCATTTCCCCCGTTTTATTGATCAGGGAAGCATCATGGGCTGTGATCATCGAACCCGGTGCTGCTATAAAGTTTTTCCCGATCGTAATGAGATGAGGATAAACCGAGTCGATCCTGCAGTTATGATAGGTTATGTTTCCGCTGACGATCTTGCTGATCCAGCACTGAACCATGGTGATTAATCTCATTTTTTCGTATTTTTATTTAGATTGATGAAATACTGATTCTTCTTTCATTGAACTGGTTTAGATCACCATTTCGGTTCCCCGGTTCAAATGTAATTGAAAATGTATTTTCCCTCCCCCGCCTTCGTTCCGGCCAGAACCAATTTGGAATAATTATGGATAATTCCGGAGGAGTTCCATACAACAGGGAAAACTCTGCGAGAGCCATTTCACCTGGGTCGTGATCGCCAGGGGAATGCGCCCGGAGAGCTTGTGTCAGATCATCCAGGCATCCCTGAGCAATCCTCTGATGCGACTTGCTAGCCGATAAACAAAAGGATACCCAATATCCCTAATACCCCAAGGATTATACTGGCAATGGCAAATCCCTTACCCTTATAAAGGGCCGGATTTTGTTTAATTTTCCGAAGACTGATAATCCCAAAAATAAGACCTAAAATGGCGAATGGCAGACAGATAATGGGGACCAACCCTGCTATGGATAAAATAAATCCTGACAGTCCGAATTTTTCAGTTTTTCTGGTATCAACAGGAGGCGTTTCTATTTGTCCTGCCTCTTTTCGATACTCTTTCACGATGGTGTCAGGAGGCAAACTTTTGCTATTTATTGTTTGCTGACTGAGATCTGAACTCTCCTTCCTTTCTTTCGTATGGGTCAAAACAGGCTCCAGCCTCGTGGATGCTATCCTGCTTTCAGTTTGGATTCCGGCAACATGGGTTATACCATAAATTTCAGGAGTTACGGCTGTTTTATTATCTGCATAAAGTGTTGATCGCATTTCGACACCGGATATCTCGTTTTTGGGTGAACTGGCTTGTGATAAGGTTCTTTTATCATAATGATACTTTTTAGCGTACATCACCCTGCCGTTATTATAAATTCTTGTGGTTGTAGCAAACTGAGACTTTTGGCAAGAAGAGAGGACCATTGCCAACAGCACAATCAATAAAACGAAAGACTTGTTCATGCCTTTGTTTATTAGATACAGCTTCTTTGTATTTAGTAAGATACAAAAATACCGGGCAAGATGCAAAAGAGAATTTCCTCCCAAATCAGGATAATGAATCGGGAATTTTCACATGGCGGTCAATTTTCGAGAAAAATATCAATATGCAATACTAATGCCAAAAGGACAAGCCAGTACAACATAGATCGCGATAGCGCTATAAACAATCAGTGCTATCAAGGAAATAATGATACTGGTTTTTGCCATTTTTTTTCCTTTATATAGCTCGGGATGTTTTCGGATTTTACGTAAGCATATTATTCCCAGAATCAGGGATGCTAATAAAAAAGGCACCCCGATGACAGGCAAACAACCCACGACAGCGAAAGCTAAACTGGTCCTTGCCAGGGAATCTGATCCGGGTCCGGCCTCCTCCAAATCTTGTTCGGGTATTTCCTTTGCTTTTAAGATAATGGTATCAACCTGCTCTACCTTGAGGAAATGAGTAATTTCGGGAGTGTACAAAGGTTGATAAAACAATGAGTCGTTGGATTGGTAAACGATTCCTGCCTTTATTCTTTTCCCGTTTTTCAAGTAAATGGTGTTTCTGGCAGAAAAATCAAGAGCCGTACCCTGTGGTGGAGCAATCTGCTTTGTGGTATCTGGTGGAAGGCACAGGAGGTTGGCTCATTTTCGATGACTGGCCCGATATCCATTTCTCCCTTGATGGTTCTGGCTGTATTTACTTCGACAACAGCTGATTCTTCGGAGATGGAAGCAACAAATCTTTCCGTTTCTGGTGCGACGGTCTGAAAATCAGGATATTGGTTTAAAAGGTTGGTCATTCCTGAGTTTTCCAATCGGATTATAGTCCTAGGGTGCCGGTTTGAATAAACCACTTTCCCGTTTTTATTACTTCTTTTTGTAATGGAGAATTGAGATCTTTGACAGGCACAGGTACCTATTGCCAGGGTAATCAGCATGAATGTTATCATTTTCATAACATACCGTTTTACTAACCAATCTGAGATTCCATTAAATTTACAATGTTATTTACTGATATAAAAGCACTTAAATTATTGTTTTTCGC
>DAONET010000038.1:0-21711 GCA_035403225.1 Bacteroidales bacterium
ATCGGCAGCACCTCCGGAGTGTTTACCTGGACCCCGACCGAAAGTCAGGGACCCGGAAGTTATTCCTTCGATGTACAGGTGAGCGATGGATCACTGACAGACACAAAACACATCACCATCACGGTAAGCGACGTGAATGTGGCGCCCGTCCTGGCTCCCATCGGCAACAAGTTCGTTCATGAACAAGCCAATCTGACTTTTACCGTTTCGGCGACCGACCAGGACATCCCGTCGCAAACGCTGACCTACAGCCTTGACGCGACTTCGCTGGCTGCCGGCATGAGCATCGACGGGTCCACCGGCGCGTTCAGCTGGACGCCTTCGGAAAGTCAGGGTGGAATCGTTTATCCTGTAACGATCACCGTCACCGACAACGGCGCCGACCCCGCCAATCTGACGGATGCCGAAACGTTCAACATCACGGTGTACGATGCCGATCTCTATGTGAATGACGGTTCTGTCACCGGAGATATCTGGTGCAGCGCTGTAGGAAACGACGACAACCCCGGTACCGCCGCCGCTCCGTTACTGACCATCACAAAGGCTCTCACCGTCATTAACCCCGGGTACAAAATACAGGTGGATGCCGGAACATATGCTGAACGGCTTATCATCGATAAATCCGTCAGCATGATTGGGGCAGGGGCTGACAAGTCCGTCATCGACGGCAGCAATAACGGCACCGTGGTGACCATTACAGCCAATAATGTGACTTTCGATGGATTCACGGTACAAAACTCAGGGATGACAGGTTACGATGCCGGTATTCTCCTCGGAACTATAACCGGCCCCGGGACAGGCATCGGAGTTACAGGATGTGCGATTCAGAATAACAAACTGACTACCAGTGCAAAAGGCATTGCTCTTGCTTTTGGCTCAGATAATGCGGTCAAGTCGAATACCCTGTCGGGAAATGGTGACTGGAGCATCCTGTTGGCTGCTTCCACCGGCAATACTATTGAAGCGAATATTATTTCCAACAATGCCTTGAGCGGCATTTACTTGGATAACCAGTCGGCCTTTGGCGGAAGTGATGTATCCCTGGGATCCACCAGTAACACCATTATGGGGAATACCATTTCCAATATAGCCGGCGGAGAATCGCTGAACCTGGGTGAGAACTGTAACTCGAATATCGTCACCAATAATATCATTGATGGAGGATCTTACGGAATCCATATCTGGAGATCGAATGGCCAAACCGTTTCCGGGAATACAATCCGGAATTTCATCATCCAGCCGGATCCCGACAAATCGGCGGTAGCCATCCGTATCCGGAACGGCCAGAACAACACCATCACCGGGAATACAATCACATCTAATATGAAGGGTTTCGAGATTGTCGCCAATGCAGGTGAGCCCTATTGTACGGGGAATGTGATCCGGAAAAACAAGATCTACGGCAACGGATCCGGCATCGATGCCTCTCCCTCCAACGGGAACTATATTGTCAATGCCGAGAACAACTGGTGGGGGAATGCATCAGGACCTTACAACACTCCGAACAACACTTGCGGAACCGGCAACAGCGTCACAGCGTATGTCGATTTCATGCCCTGGTACACCGATGAAGGCATGACAATACCGACCGGAGGAAACGGCAATCTCCTCGTTCACAATTCCAGCAAAAACACCTATTACTGCAAGATCCAGGATGCCATTGACGATGCAGAGGACGATGACTATATTTACGTATCCGGCGGGACTTTCACTGAGCACCTGGTTATTAACAAAACTTTGACTATCGAAAATGCTTCCGATGCACATCCCATTCTTGACGGAGGCGGGACAGGGACGGTTGTAACCATTTTAGCAGATTATACCATTTTCACCGGATTCGATATCCGAAATTCCGGGAAGGAGAGCGCCGATGCCGGTATCATGCTCGGAACCGTGACCGGCGAAGGACAAGGAACCGGGGTTAATTATTGCTTTGTCGAAAATAACACCCTGACAAATAAGGTAAAGGGTATTAAACTGGCCTTCAGCTCAGAAAATAACATAAAAGGGAACACCCTGTCGTCAAACGGAGAATGGAGCATCCTGCTGGGAGCATCCTCAAATAATAACATCGAAAGGAACAGCATTTCCAACAATGAAACCGGAGGCATTTACCTGGATAATGAGTCGGCCTTTGGCGGAACCGTGTACGATCAGGGCTCGAATAACAACACCATTAACCAGAATATGATCCTCGGCATTGCCGGCGGAGAATCGCTGAACCTGGGCGAAAACTGTGACGGGAATAAGGTCACCGACAACACCATTTCCGGCGGGGCCTATGGTATTCATGTCTGGAAATCGAATAACAATTATATCGAGTCCAACCAGGTGACCAACTTCAATACACCGCCAAAAACCGGCTATTCTGCGGTAGCCATCCGTATCCGGAACGGTCAGAATAATATTATCAAGAGTAACACGATCACCGGTAACATGAAGGGTTTCGAAATCGTGGCCAATGAAGCGCCTTACTGCATTGGAAATCAGATTTATAAAAACAATATTTCAGACAACGGATCAGGTTTGGATGCATCCCCCTCCAATGGGAACTATTTTGTCAATGCCAGCAACAACTGGTGGGGTGATGACTCCGGCCCGTACAACAACCCGAACAACACCTGCGGAATCGGGAACAGCGTTACGGCATACGTTGATTTCATGCCATGGATCAGCAACCTCGCCTCCGGCGATACAACCTATAGCGGTGATAACGGCGACCTCCTCGTTTATAATACCATTAAAAACGCCTATTACTGTAAGATCCAGGATGCCATCAACGATGCGGCAGCCGGAGATCAAATTGAAGTGTCAGAAGGCACCTTCTCCGAACACCTCACCATCAACAAGAGCGTTGTTTTGAAGAACGCAGCTTCGGCCGTTCCGGTGATTGACGGCAGCGACAACGGCACCGTGGTGACCATTACGGCCAATGATGTGACTTTCGATGGATTCACCGTACAACATTCAGGGTTGACAGGTAACGATGCCGGCATCCTCCTCGGAACCATAACCGGCCTTGGGACAGGTACCGGAGTTTCAGGGTGTATCATTCAGCATAACATTCTGACTGCCAGTGTAAAAGGCATTGCTCTTGCCTTTAGTTCAAGGAATACCGTCAAGTCGAATACCCTGACAGGCAATGGTGACTGGAGCATCCTGTTGGGGGCCTCCACGAACAACACCCTTGAAACGAATAACATTTCCAGCAACACCTCCGGCGGCATTTACCTGGATAACCAATCGGCCTTTGGCGGAAGTGATGTATCCCTGGGATCCACCGGAAATACCATTACGGGGAATACCATTTCCAATATAGCCGGCGGAGAATCGCTGAACCTGGGGGAAAACTGCAACTCGAATTTAGTCACCAATAATATCATTGATCGCGGATCTTACGGAATCCATATCTGGAAATCGAATGGTCAAAACGTTTCCGGGAATACGATCCGGAATTTCACCATCCAGCCGGATCCCGACAAATCGGCGGTAGCCATCCGTATCCGGAACGGCCAGAATAACATCATCACCGGGAATACAATCACATCTAACATGAAGGGTTTCGAGATTGTCGCCAATGCAGGGGAAACCTATTGCACGGGGAATGAAATCCATGGAAACAAGATCTACGACAACGGATCCGGCATGGATGCCTCTCCCTCCAACGGAAACTATATGGTCGATGCCGGGAACAACTGGTGGGGAAATGCTTCAGGACCTTACAACACTCCGAACAACACTTGCGGAACCGGCAACAGCGTCACGGCGTATGTCGACTTCCTGCCCTGGTATACGGATGAAGCCATGACAACCCCGACCGGCGAAAATGGCGATCTCCTCGTTCACAATAGCAACAAAAACACCTATTTCTGTAAGATCCAGGATGCTATTGATGACGCTGACGCGGGGAATACCCTTGAAGTAGCGACCGGAACCTTCTCCGAGCATCTCACCATCGGCAAGAGTATCGTATTGAAGAACGCAGCTTCGGCCGTTCCCGTCATTGACGGCAGCAAAAGCGGCACTGTAGTAACCATCACGGCCAATAATGTGACTTTCGATGGATTCACGGTACAAAACTCAGGGTTGACAGTTAACGACGCCGGTATTCTCCTCGGAACCATAACCGGCCCCGGGACAGGCGTCGGAGTTACAGGATGCGCGATTCAAAATAACAAACTGACAACCAGTGTGAAAGGCATTGCTCTTGCCTTTGGTTCAGCTAATACGGTCAAGAGGAATACCCTGACAGGCAATGGCGACTGGAGCATCCTGTTGGCGGGTTCCAACGGCAATACCCTTGAAGCGAATATTATTTCCAACAATGCCTTGAGCGGCATTTACCTGGATAACCAGTCAGCCTTTGGCGGAAGTGATGTATCCCTGGGATCCACCGGAAATACCATTACGGGGAATACCATTTCCAATATAGCCGGCGGAGAATCGCTGAACCTGGGAGAAAACTGCAACTCGAATTTTGTCACCAATAATATCATTGATGGCGGATCGTACGGAATCCATATCTGGAGATCGAATGGCCAAAACGTTTCCGGGAATACGATCCGGAATTTCACCATCCAGCCTGGTCCCGCCAAATCGGCGGTAGCCATCCGTATCCGGAACAGTCAGAACAACACCATCACCGGGAATACAATCACTTCTAATATGAAGGGTTTCGAGATTGTCGCCAATGAAGGTGAGACCTATTGCACGGGAAATGAAATCCATGGAAATAAGATCTACGCCAACGGATCAGGTTTGGATGCATCCCCCTCCAACGGTAATTATTTTGTCAATGCCAACAACAATTGGTGGGGGGCTCCTTCCGGTCCGGCACATTTATCCAATCCTTGCGGGACGGGCAATTCCGTCACCGATTATGTCACTTTCGATCCCTGGTACTTCCAGGACGGCATGTCCACGCTGAATACGCTGCCTGCTGTGACCATTGATCCGGTAGCTGATATTTCCACTGTCACGGCTACCCCTGTGGTCATAGCCGCCACGGCACATTATCCTGCCGCCACGGGCATCATCGAGCCGACAGTATTCACCGACGCGTATGTTTCTACTTCGGGGGCGTTCCCTGCCGGGTGCACCATCATCAACGTGAGCTTGCAATCAGGCACCGGGACACCGATCATACTCCCGGCCAACTTCACCCCCGCCGGTTCCGGCTTCTACCTGACGGATATTTTACCTCAGGCCTTGCCACTGGCAGCTTTCATGGGTAAAGATGTCACCTGTACCTTCACGATGACCGGAGCCACCAGCGCTACCACCATCCCGTTGACCGTACAGTTTGTGACGTATCAGAACAAGGCCACCGGCTGTATCTCATCCATCGGCCAACCTGAATCGTTCTCCCTCAACTTCAATGACGAGCATTTCGCGCTGAGCGCTTCCGGCAACCAGATCTGTAACAACACCTATTCTTTCTCCTGCACCAACGCGTATCCGGCGATCATCAACCTCACACCCGCCATCCTGAATGATGCGAGGATCTCATCCGACATACCCATCCCGGCCGGCACTTCGATCGCCTGGAGTTACAGCAGTCTCAAGGGAACCTTCTCCGGTACCTATTCCCTGACCACCGCGGCTTCTTCCCTCCTCTTCTCCACCATGACCGGATTGAATCCTCCGTTGATGGCTGAAAACGGGTTGACCGAAGCATGGAATTTCACCCTCTCGGGAGAGGATCTCGGTGACAACACGTACAACCTTACGGTTGATGCTTTTGCCAAACTTAACGGCATCACCTATATCTATAATACCAACACACTGAAGATGTTGACCGGCCCGATCACCACGGCGCCTGTCATGACAGCATGCCCCGGTCAGCTGATCGAGGTCCCCATCACCGTCAGCGGCTTTACGGGGACGGCTGTTTCGCTGACCTTAGCGTATGACCCGACGGTGATGACCTTCCATTCCTTTAAGAACGGCACCGTTCAGTTCACCTCCACGGAGGTCTTGGCGAATGAATCAGGGACATCAGCCTTCCTCAGGATCGGCCATATGATGTCATCCGCACCGGTTTCCTCCGGAACATTGATTACGTTGTATTTCAATTATACGGGCGGAAATACTGCGTTGACCTGGGATGATACGTACGACTGGTGGTGCGAATACGCAGATGCCGATTACCAGGCCTTCTGCGATGATCCGACCCACACCTACTATGTCGACGGGACGGTGATTGCCGCAGATGTTCCGGTTATTGTTTATGTAGATGACGACTTTGGTCCCACAACCCCGGGATGGCTCTGCGATCATTTCAAGACCATCCAGGAAGGGGTAGACCGGGTCGAATTTCCGGACGGCGTCAACACCGGTACCGTTAATGTCGCTGAAGGCACGTATCCCGAGCAGGTGACGATTCACGAGAACATCACCTTGTCGGGCGCATCCGCCGCGACGACTTTTGTCAAAGCGCCTGCCGATCAGAGCCAATGTGTAGCCGGCATCACCGGAGTTGGCCTAAACTGGCTAACCGATTACCTGCTGGCAGCCTATCCGTCGGACTGGAACGGACCGACAGCTACCGGTACTCCGATCAGTGTGAAGGTATCGGGTATCACGTTCGACGCCAATCATACTTCTCATGACTGCGACCGCTATTCCGGAGTGTTCTTCGGATGCGTACAGGGTGCGGATTATCCGGATGCCGGACTGTTCGACTCTAAAGTTATCAACTTCAACACAGCCGATCCTTCAGCGACAGGCGTAAGGGTTCTGGGAGACAGCAAGCTGTCGGTCGCCGATTGCGATAACATCGAATACACCATCAACGGGATCGCGGCTTACGGCGACCTGTCGGACGCCCCTGACCCGGATGTGCTGATGCATGACAATACGCTGGTCTGTACAGCGCCTTCTCTGACAGGGACCGAATATGCGCTGAACATCTGCTATGGAGCTACAGGATCCATCACGGATAACACCGTCACCGATCCGGCCACTGACGGGATCCTGGTGAGCTCCTCCAACGGGGTGACCATCACCGGGAATACGATCAGCAACCAATCAAACGGGATCATCCTTAATAATGCCAACAATTGTCAGGTCGGTACCGTTTCGGGAAGCCCCAATCTGATCTCGGATTGTTCCAGTAATGGCATCTCCATGATCAATGCCAGCAACAACACGTTGCTCCGTAATTACATCTCAGGGATACATAGTGGCAACACTTCCACCCCGGGGAATTGCGGATGGGGTATCGGTCTGGAAGGGACTTCGTCGAATAACCAGATAGGCAATGGTTCAAAAGACGATTACAATGATCTGTCACAGTGTGATGCAGGCATAATCTTTTATGGTACCGGAACAGGCAATAAAGCCAATGGCAATAAGATCCACGGTAACTCGCCCCATGGCCTGAACAATGTCGGCGGGGCAGTCATTGATGCCACCCGTAACTGGTGGGGCATCGAGAACGGACCTACGTTAGCGGATAACCCCTGCGGCGCCGGCGACGCCCTGACCAACGAGGCCAACGTCACGTACGAGCCTTGGAAAAACGGCCTCCCGGCCTGGCTGGATGTGTATAAGCTGAACGCTTCTGCGGCGGTCACCACCTCCATCAACTGCAACGGGGGTATGGCCACCGTGACAATCACCGCATCCGGAGGGATGAAATTCAGTGGCACCAATTCGTATAGTTATACCTTCAACAGTGTTACCAACACCACCGGTATATTTACAGATATCCCTTCCGGCAACTATAGCTGGAGCGTTACCGATGACGAACCGTGTACCGTCAAGGGGACTTTATTTGTCCCGCAACCCGACATGCTGTCAGCGACGGTCGCTTCGACCATGGTTACCTGCTACGGAGCCGGCGACGGTACAATAACCGTCAGCAATCCCCTCGGCGGAAACGGTACTTTCGAGGTCAGCATTAACAACACCAACTGGTATTCGGTAACTGCCTCGACACCCCGTGTGTTCAACTCACTGCCTCCGGCAACTTATACGGTCCGGATCCGGGATGCTGCCAACACCGGATGCGTGATCGTTCTGGGTGATCAGATCATCAATCAGCCCGCATCCGCTTTATCCGCCACGCTCGCTTCGACCATGGTTACCTGTTACAATGCCAACAACGGGACCATCACCGTCAGCAATCCCTCCGGCGGATGGGGCACGTATGAGGTCAGCATCAACAACGCCGACTGGCACTCTGTTTCCGGTACAGCTCCCTATGTGTTCACGGCCCTGTCGCCGATATCATATACCGTGCAGATCCGGGATGCAGCCCACACCGGTTGTATCACCACCCTTGGTACGATAACCATCACACAGCCCAATATTCTTACCGCCTTCGTCGGGACCTCCATGGTCACCTGTTTCAATGCCAGCAACGGAGCCATCACGGTCAGCAACCCAACGGGAGGATACGGGACTTACGAAACAAGTATCAACGGGACCGACTGGTTCACCGTAGTGTCCGGGTCAAGTTATATCTTCACCTACCTGGCGCCAGCCACCTATTCCGTTTACTTGCGCGATAAGGCCAATGCAACCTGCGAGATCAATCTTGGTGCCCATACCATCACTCAACCCGTCGTTCTCTCGGCATCGGTTACTTCGACCCCGATCACTTGCTACAATGCCAACAACGGGACCATCACCGTCAGCAATCCTGCGGGAGGATACGGGACATACCAGACAAGTATCAACGGGGCACAGTGGTCCACCGTTACCACCGCCACACCGCATGAGTTCTTGGGCCTTTCCCCGGGGACTTACACGGTACGGATACGAGATGCTGCCCACACAGGATGTGTGATCATCCTTGGGGATCAAACCATCACTCAACCAGCCATCCTTTCGGCATCCGTTGCTTCGACCATGGTTACCTGTTTTAATGCCAACAACGGAACGATCACGGTCAGCAGCCCGACCGGCGGTTACGGCACCTACGAAACAAGTATCAACGGGACTGTCTGGTTCACAGTAGAGGCTTCGTCAAATTATATCTTTACCGACCTGGCGCCGGCCACCTATCTCGTTTCCATCCGTGATAAGGCGAACCCGGCCTGTGTGATTGAACTCGGAAACCAGACCATCACCCAGCCAACCGTTCTTTCAGCCACTGTATCTGCCACCATGGTCACCTGCAACGAATCCGCTGACGGGACCATCACGGTCAGCAACCCCACCGGAGGATATGGCACCTACGAAACAAGTATCGACGGGAATACATGGTACACGGTATCTTCCACAATCCCGGTTATATTCTCCGACCTTTTACCGGGGCCTTACACGATACAGATCCGTGATGCTGCCCACACGGGATGTGTGATTAACCTTGGTATCCAAACCATCACGCAACCCGTCGTTCTCTCGGCAACGGTTACTTCAACCATGATTACCTGCCACGATGCCAACAACGGGACCATCACCGTCAGCAATCCTGAGGGAGGATACGGGCCATACCAGACAAGTATCAACGGAGTAGAGTGGTTCGCCGTTACCACCGCCACACCGCATGTGTTCTCGGGCCTTTTACCGGGGCCTTACACGGTACAGATCCGTGATTTTGCCCACACAGGATGTGTGATTGACCTTAGCACCAAAACCATCACCGAACCCGTCGTACTCACGGCATCCGTAGCTTCGACCATGATCACCTGTTACGGAGCCAACAACGGAACGATAACGGTCAGCAATCCCACCGGAGGATACGGAAAGTACGAAACAAGTATCAACGGGACCAACTGGTTCACGGTAGAGACTTCGTCAAATTATATCTTTACCAACCTGACGCCGGCCACATATCCTGTTTCCATCCGTGATAAAGATAACCCGGCCTGTGTGATTGGACTCGGAAACCAGGAAATCACCCAACCCGATGTCCTTACCGCTTTTGTCGCATCGACCCCTGTCACCTGCTACGGATCGTCGGATGGCACCATCACCATCACTTCTCCGGCAGGAGGCTATGGCAGCTACGAATATTCCGTTACTGGCGGAAGCAACTGGCAGCCGTCCGGTTCTTTTACTGGTTTGGCAGCCGGGTACTACAACGTGCAGATCCGCGACGCCGTCTATCAAGCCTGCTTTATAATCCTCAACAGCAGCCTCCAGATCACCATGCCTGAGGCTCTCGCTGCGACGGTCACGGTCACCCAGCCCACCTGCAACACCACTGCCGACGGCCAAATTGTTCTGAGCAATCCCACCGGCGGTTCCGGCGACTACGAGTATCGTCTTGACAATGGGACCTGGCAGAGCAATCCTGTCTTCACCGGCCTGACTCCGGGCACATATGTAGTCTATATCCGCGATGCTGCCCATGTTGATTGTTCCATTGACCTGGGGCCGCAGACCATTACTGCTCCGGCGGCCATCGTTCTCGCCGGCGATATCAACTACTTCAACACGGCCCTTACGCCGATGAAAAATGTCAACATCGAGTTGTGGCCGGCAGGAGCAACCGCACCAACAGCCAGTGTCAACACCGGCGCTTCCAACCATTATTCCTTCGCCAACGTATGTCCCGGAACCTATGAAGTGAGGTTGTCGACGACCGTGGCGGCAGGAGGTATAAACGCCACCGATGCCGCACAGGTGAATGCCTTCAGCGTCGCCACGCCCTTCCCGACCATAGAGAAAGTCAGGTTCTTTGCCGGTGATGTGACAGTCCCCAATTATTTACTAATCCCCGACGATGCAAGGCGTATTCTCCAGTATTTTGTGCAATCGGGGAATCCTTCCTGGTCACCACGCGGCGAATGGACCTTCTGGAAGCCGGAGACGACCTCTACCAACCCCACCCCGGGCGCTCTCTATCCCACCGTCACCATCAATCCGGGGACGACCCTTCCCGTGACTCAGCACTTCTATGCCCTGAGTACCGGCGACTTCAACTGCAGCTTTACTCCCTCCACCTCGAAGACTGCCCGCCAGACCCTCTTTTTGAACTATGCGCAGACCAGGCAGGAGACTCCGGGGACCGAGATCGAGCTGCCTGTGTATTCCGGCGGCGACCTTAAGGTGACCGCTCTCTCCACGATCCTGCAGTTTCCCTCCGACAAGATGGAGATCACCGGTGTATACCTCGGACAAGATGAGGACGCGCCGCTGATGTATTCCGTGTCGGGGAACGAACTGAGGATAGGATGGCAGTCAGTGACCGCTTTCGCGGTGAACACCGGCGAACGCCTGCTCACCCTGAAAGTCCGGCTCAGCAACACCTTCCTCCCCGGCGAAACCATCCGCCTTACCTTGGACGGCAGCGACCTGAATGAACTCGCTGATGCCGCATACCAGGTTATCAACCCCGCCGTGCTCTTCATCGATGTGGTGGAAGCTGCGGTGGGCATCAACGACCAACCCGGGTCTCACCAGTTGACCCTGACCAACTATCCGAATCCGTTCGGCGGGCGCACTACCCTGGCCTATTCCCTACCCTCCGACGGCTCGGTCACCCTTGAACTCTTCAGCATGCTGGGGAGCAAGGTGAAAACGCTGATCAACGGTAAACAACTGGCAGGCGATCACTCCTTCTCGCTTGACGGGACCCTCATTCAGCCCGGCGTTTACTTTGTGGTGCTTCGGTTCGAGGCCAAAGACCACCAGGATGAACGCGTGATTAAACTTGTCCGCGATCACGAGTAGCTGAATGCCCGGGAACGGGAGAGCCCTCTCCCGTTCCCTTTTTTTACAAACCTGACTTTTTTACATGTTACCCCTTTAAAAACACCTTGTTTAACCAAAACCTCAAACAAATGAAAAAGTTATTACTGATTATCATTGCAACAGCGTTCTTCCTGTTTACATGGACTTTCGCTGTAAAATCAGCGGTTCTCAATGTACCGGAACAATATGCTACAATAAAACTTGCTGTAGCGGCAGCAACTTCCGGAGACATCATTCAAGTCGGAACAGCAACAATTATCGAGTCTGAAAATGTTGATATTTCTAAACCAAATTTGACAATTCAAGGTAATGGAGCCGAAAATTCATTTGTTCAAGTCTCTGGAACCGGATATAGATTTTCCATTTTGGCAACAAATGTTACCATCAAAGACCTTTCTATTAAGAAAGCAGATAAAGATGGCGTCCAAAATATTATTTGGATAAATGCCAACAATTTTACTCTGCAGAATACTATTATCTCCGGTCAATTTGTATTTGGAGATAATGAAGTATCTCGAGCTATGGAAATATCCGGAGGTCATTCCGGACTGGTTATTGATGGGAACACATTTTATGCGCTCAGACAACCAGCATATATAAATGGCACTATAACAGGTACTATTTCCAACAATCATACCTATGGTACTAAAGGCTGGGTGGTGGCAGGAGGAAATTTGATATTTACAAATAACACATGGGGTGTAAACGTTTTTGATATTGCGATTATAAGCGATTGCCCCAATGTCTACTATTCAGATATCCCAGCCATGTCTAATGCCAATCATGACGCAGTAATTGAAGATCAAAGAGTAAGCCCTCGTGTTCTTTCAGTTGTTCATGTTGACGCCAGCACTTCTTATAACTCCGATTTAGGTGGACAATATCATCCCTATTCAACCATAACACCCGCCATTACCCGTGTAGTTTCCGGAGGAAAAATAAAGGTTGCACCGGGGACCTATCATGAACAAATTAATATTTCCAAAGCAATCACTGTAAGTGGTGCTAATCAAGCTACAACAATTATTGATGGCGCCGGAATTTCCACAGCCGGTCTGGTCCATTTTACCAACACAACCGGTTCAGCCACATTCCAGGGTTTTACAGTACAAAACGCCCCGATCGTTGGTAATCGTTCGTGCTGTATTTACGCATGCGATCTCTCTTCCGGAGTAATAGTAAACATCCTGAACAACACGTTGAAAGGTAAACAAAATTGGACTTTGATTGATGATATTGCTATAGCATGCCAAAACAATCTTGGCACCATTCGATTGGGATATAATACCGTGAGTGGATTCGCCGGAAATACCATTCTTCTGGAAAGAAGCCTGGGACCCGTTGAAATTGATCACAATATGCTTACAGCTTGGCAACCAGTTGGTGAATGGGGAGTCCCTGTCATCTACGATATGAATTACCGAACATCTACTGAGACAGATCCTCACAATCTGACAGCCATACACAGTTTCCATGATAATACAATCGACGGTGGTGGCGGTATAACGGTTGTAAGTTGCTGGGGCACACAATATAACGATCCGAGCTTTGCCGATGGCAAGGTATCTAATTTGCAAATCCGGAATAACATCATTTCCAACGTTGGTACTGATCACCGATATATCGGTATCGCACTCACGTCAAATGGTGAAACGGGTGGTTTTACAAATACCCTGATAGAGGGCAATACGATCACAGCGAAAAACCCGGGATCAGTGCAAAACATTGGCATCCGGATGTATGCTAATGCAACAGATGTTGATATCACAGGTAATACCATCACCAACTTCTGGAGAGGCATTTATCAGACAAATAATTCAGTAAATCCCCCTCATGGTAACCCTACCGGTTTGCATGTATATCATAACCAAATTTTCGGGGGGACCCATAGTGTTTACAACGATTATACAGATGTTGCTAATATTATAAATGCAGAGAACAACTACTTTGGAACAATTTCTGCTGCTGACATTGCGGCCAAATGTAGTGCAAATGTCGACTACGACCCCTGGTGCAATGCTGATTTTTCGGTTTGTTCTTTTACGAACACCCCCAGTTCTATTTATAACCAGACGCAACAAGTCTATCTTGCCACTCTTCAGGATGCGCTGAACGGAGCCGTAAACGGTGATGTTATCAATATTACTGCCGGCGGAACTTATGCGGGGGTAGTATTCAACAGACCCGGCATTTCCGTCACCGTCAATAATACCAGTGGCAGTACCGTGCTCATCCAGGGCGCTTCACCCGCCCTGACAGTCACTTCGGGAACCGTGACATATGATAACGTAAGTTTCATTACTGCCACTAATGATCCAACAATCCTGGTTGACGGCGGAAATCTGACTTTGAGAAATTGCACCATCACCGAATCAACAGGTTTTTCCAACACCGGAATATTAGTTTCTTCCGGAACGCTGGACGCAGGGACAGCATGCGGAACAGACGCAGGGAACAACACTTTCATTACTGATAACGGGAAAAATATTACCCAAACAGGCGGAACTGCTGACGCTAAAGGTAATTACTGGGGGAACACCGGTTATTTTGAAGTTCTCTCCAAACTCAGCGGAGTGGTGACTTTCGACCCATACCGCAACAGTACTTTTTCCGAATGTCTCTCAACCTCGGGCGGACCTGTGACTTATGCATCGAAGGTTGTTTTAGCTCCTGGCACTGTTACAGTACCCATTACTGTCGATAACTTTAACCATATTGATGCCGTATCTCTGGTTCTGAAGTATGATCCTTTGGTCTTGGATTATACCGGTTTTACTAATTCCGCCATATCGGGCATAACAATCCATGATGAACCGGTAACAGGAACCTTATCTCTTGCTTGGTATGGTTCTACTGGATCAGGAATCACACTGACCGATCCAACCATCGATCACAAATTGGTCGATCTTCAATTTACATCAGTGACCGGTACCTCCACTCTCAGTTGGGATGACAATGACCCTGCAGATACCCGGTGTGAGTACCAGAATGCCCTGATCCAGTATCCGTATATGGATGATCCGGCAACCAGCTTTTACATCGACGGCTGGGTGACTGATTTGAGCCTGTCGTTCACCAGGACCTACTCGTCCTCTCAAACCATTACAGCCAACGTTACCGGCGGTGCCTCACCATATACTTATTCATGGACGGGCCCCGGATCCAGTACTTTTTCCGGAGAAACCATCACCCTAATTGCTGGTTATGGTGACTATACTGTTACAGTAACAGATAATGTTGGCGCTTCCATCACCCGCATTTATTATTTCGGCCCCGTGCATAACATGAACACATACGTGGATTATACAACGATACAAAGCGGAATTACTGCCGCATCGGACGGCCATAATCTCCTGGTCGATGCCGGAACATACCAGGAGAATATCACCATTGATAAAGCCATAACGCTTTCGGGAGTAGATAAAACCAGCACCATTATTGATGGTAACAACTCTGGGATTGTTGTGAAGATTACGGTCGGCGGAGTTACCTTTGAGAATTTCACCGTACAAAAGTCAGGGTTGACAGGTAACGACGGCGGCATCCTCCTCGGAACCATAACCGGTATCGGAACAGGAACCGGAGTTTCAGGGTGTTTAATTCAGAATAACATTCTGACAAACAGCGTAAAAGGCATTGCTCTTGCCTTTGGCTCAGGTAATACGGTCAAGTGGAATACCCTGTCGGGAAATGGCGACTGGAGCATTCTGTTGGGAGCCTCCACGAACAACATCCTTGAAGCGAATAGTATTTCCAACAATGCCTTGAGTGGCATTTACCTGGACAACCAGTCGGCCTTTGGCGGGACTGTATATTCCCTGGGGTCCACCGGAAATAATATTACGGGGAATACAATTTCCCATATAGCCGGCGGAGAATCACTGAATTTAGGAGAAAACTGTGATTACAATAACGTTACCGGGAATACCATTGATGGCGGATCTTACGGTATCCATGTCTGGAAATCCCATCACCAAACCATCACGAATAACACCATTAAAAATTGTACGATTCAGCCCGATGGAAACCATTCTGCGGTAGCAATCCGTATCCGGAACGGTCAGGACAACACCATCACCGGGAACACGATCACCGAAAATATGAAGGGTTTCGAGATTGTCGCTCATGAGGCGCCTTACTGCTCGGGGAATGTGATCCAGGGAAACAAGATCTACGGCAACGGATCCGGCATCGATGCCTCTCCCTCCAACGGAAACTATACAGTTATTGCCACCAACAACTGGTGGGGGACTCCTTCCGGTCCGGCACATTCATCCAATCCTTGCGGGACGGGCAATTCCGTCACAGATTATGTCACTTTCGATCCCTGGTACTTCCAGGAAGGGATGACAACGATCAATACATTACCGGTAGTTACGGTGACCGATATCCCCGACATTTCCACCATCACTTCCACGCCGGTGATCATCCCGGTGACCATTACGTATCCTGTCTTTAGCCTGAACCTTGAGCCTTCCATCAAGAGTGATGCCAGGATCAGTACCACGACCCCTTATCCTGCGGGAGCAAAAATCATCGGGATCAGCTACACGACAGGTTCAGTATTTATCCCCATTACCATTCCCAACGGATCATATGATCTGGGAGGAAAAACGGAAGTATTTCTGAGCCAGGTAGTCGGGACGGCTTTCCCACTCCTTGGGCTTAGCGGAAAAACCGTACAGTGGGAAATCACCATCGTCGGTATCGGAGCTTCCGGAACCTATGCAAGCACCGGGCAGGCCATCACCTGGCTAACGGCGCCTTACGGGGAAACGTCCGGATGCTATTCCGTGCTGGCAGCAAAGAGTTTCAACGTTACTTTTGCTGATGCCACCTTTGATGCCACCGGAACAGAGACGACCATCTGCTACAATTCCCCGCTGACTTTCAACGCCACGATTACCTTTCCGCCGATCACCAACGTGAACAGCGCCATCAAAGCCGATAACCTGATCACATCCACTGTCGCTCTGCCGGCCGGGACCAAGATCAAATGGGGTTACAACGCAGCGCCATCCGTGACCTATACGTTGCCATCATCCGCTGCTTCCATCTACCTGTCGGATATCGTCAACGCCGGAACACCTCTGCCGTTGCAGGGCAACACGGGACCCGACACCTGGTATTTCGAAATTACCGATGAAGGTTCACCAATCACTACTACGATAACCATGCAGCCTGTCGCACGACTGATCACCGCCCCCGGCCCATCGTACACTGATTATAATTACACGGCAGGAGATAACCTGAGTATGATCGTCAATACTTGCGGGATCAGCGGTACCGTGGTTTATAACAATCTGTACAATACGCCAATGAACAATGTCACCCTCACCCTGACAAATGGAACAACGACTCCTCGCACCGTCATAACGGACGCCAATGGATCATTCTCTTTACCCAATGTTGAAGATGGCACCTATACGCTTGGTTTTTCAACCTTGAAACCAACCGGCGGCATCAATTCCACGGATGCAGCGCAGGTGAACTACTGGGCCGTCAATCCTTATTCCATCGAGAAAGCCAGGTTCTTTGCAGGAGATGTAGCTGCTCCTAAAGGCTTTCTTAATTCCTCAGATGCCTCCCGGATCATCGAGCATTTCGTGACCTTAGGGGTTCCTGCTTTTGACACGGTGTGGCGTTTCTGGAAAGCCGGCGATATGACGTCCGCTATTTCGAATTCGTACAAGCCAACCCTGACGGTGGACGGCGGGTCCGTCTCCCAGAACTTCTATGCCCTGGCCAGCGGCGACTTCAACCGGAGCTTTATACCGGGTAACGCCAAAGATGCCAGCGACAACCTTTCGCTGACAATCAGCGGCAGTAAGCAGGTCAGCCAGGGTGATGTGTTCGAACTGCCCATTTATGCCACTTCTGCGATGGAGGTGACGGCCGTTTCGATGATCCTGAAAATCCCCGCGACGATGCTCGAGGTGACAGGAATCACCCTCGGTCCGGATCCTTCCGCCCAGGTATTCCACGCCCTTCACGGGAACGAACTCCGTATCGGCTGGCAATCGCTGACGCCGCTTTCTCTGCAGGCCGGCGAACCGCTGCTGATTCTGAAACTCAGGATGACCGGCTCGTTGGAAGAAGGCGGACAGATCCGTCTTACCCTGGCCGGCGATGAGCTCAACGAACTGGCCGATGACGCTTACGAAGTGATCCCCGGCGCTGAACTCTCCGTCAACCTGATTGGAAAAGCCGTTGGAACAGATGAACTGCCTTCTGCCGGCAAGCTCTCGCTGTCGAACTACCCGAACCCCTTCACCGAAAAGACGACATTCGTCTATACCCTACCGGTGAGCGGTCAGGTTACCCTCGACATTTATAACATCCTCGGGGTGAAAGTTAAGACCCTGGTATGTGAAACCCAGCAGGCAGGAACCCACGCGGTGATCGCCGATGGCAACTTCGCAGAATCGGGCGTTTACATCGCCATCATCCACCTGGAGGCAGACGGACAAGAATTCAAAGACATGATCAAAGTCGTTTGCAGCCACTAACACCTGTTATCCGGAGAACGGGAGCACCTCTTTCCTCCCGTTCTCCTTTTTTTCGTTAAACCAGATCACCAAAAATTTGCACGGAAAACCACCCGCCATGAAACGCCTCCTCCCCTGCTTCCTCCTCCTCTTCACGTTCCTGATCACGTCGGGGCAGGATGCTCCGGTTATCACTGCAGGGAACATCGTCGTGTCAGGGGACTCGGTCACCGTGCCGGTCACGGCGACCGATTTCACCAACATCGGCAGTTGTGCGCTACGGGTGGATTATGATCCTGACATCGCTGCCGCCGTCACCGTCGTCGCCGGTCCGTTACTGGGCGGAGGGTTGAATTCAAACCTGACCAATCCCGGAACGATCATCCTCGGATGGTATACCTGGCCTTGTGTCACCCTTCCCGCTAACAGCGTGATCTTCCTGATCACCTTTACCAGGGTGTCGGCCGGGTTTTCGCCCCTGAACTTCGTTGACGACGGTTATTCGTGCTATTTCAGCGACAGCAGTTATACTATCTTAAATGACCTTCCAACGGAACATTTTTACCATCCCGGCTCCATCACCTTTCAGTCGGAGGCGCCCGTCACCCTGGCTCCTTCGCTGAAGGCGGCGCCATCATCGCTCATCGACATTCCGGTTACTGTCTCCGGGTTTTCGGAGATCGGGAAAATCGATCTGACGATGACATACGATCCTGCTATTCTGGCCTTTCAGACATGGACAAATACGGCAGGTTTCCCGGGGTTCGCGGTCACAGAGACCGCCCCCGGGTTTCTCTTTTGCTCCGGCATGGCCGACTCCACCAACCAGGGCGTCACCCTGCCCGACAGCAGTGTGCTGTTCACCCTTCGTTTTTTGTATTCGGGAGGGTCGTCGGCGCTGACCTGGAAGACCGAAGAAGGATCGTGCGCCTATGCCGGTCCACCGCCACTCTATCTTCCCCTGGCGGATACACCGAAAGATTCGTTCTATGTAAACGGACAAGTCATTCCCGGACTCGGCATCGGAGATAACGGCAGCAGACCCTTTTCAACGTCCTTCTTCCCCAACCCTTTCCGTGATAAAGGAACACTTTGCTGGGATGCGCCACCCACCGGCCCTGTGATGATACAGGTCGATGACATCACCGGACGCAGAATCGCCGCATACTATACCACCGCTGAAAAAACAGGCAGACAGCAATTCGACATTCCCGGAGACCAACTGACACCGGGAGTTTATATTCTTACCCTTATCATGAAACCGGGCGGACAGGCAATCAGGGATTCTTTCAGCATCATTCGCCTTCCATGAAGGCATAAGACGTCGTAAAACAAAATCTGATGACCAGAAAAGCTGTGAAAAAGTTGTTGGTACTTTGGGGGATCATCCTGTTGACCCTCGGGCAGACAACCATTGCCCAGGACGCACCGGTCACCACCGCGGGGACAGTCACCAGTACGACGACAACCGCCATCGTGCCCTTGTCGGTGGTGAACTTTGTCTATATCGGCAGCTGCATGCTGGAGATCCATTACGACTCCACCATCGCGACAGCCACCAATGTAACCATGGGATCGGGGATGACTGGCGGGCTCAACAGCAACCTGGACAATGCCGGCGTCATCATCCTGGGTTGGTACACCTACCCGGCCATCACCCTGCCCGACAACTCGGTCATCTTCAACATCACCTTCTCAAAAGTAGCCCCGGGAACCACTGCCCTGACCTTTTACGACGACGGATACTCCTGCTACTATTCCAACGGCGACTACACCATTCTGAACGATAACCCTGCTTCCACCTTTTACCTGCCCGGTTCCCTGACATTCGGGGCCTCGTTAACGGCGGACTTCACCGTAAACAATACCACACCTCCCCTCAATACCCCCGTAACCTTTACAGATCTCACCACCGGAAGCCCATCCGCCTGGACCTGGAGTTTTAACCGTACCTCGGTAGTTTATGTCAACGGAACCAGCGCCTCCTCACAGCATCCACAGGTACAGTTCACCGAAGGAGGGCTCTACACCGTGACCCTGCTTGCTGCTGATGGCAACGGTTCCGACACCGAAATAAAAACAGACTATATCCGGGCCGGCGTCCCCGGATGGTGGACCGGATCCACCTCTTCTGATTGGGCGACACCCGCCAACTGGGAAAACCAACTTATCCCCACCGGTACCATCGACGTTGTAATACCTTCATCTGCGGTTCACTGGCCCGTTTTTACCGGTGACATCACCCCCGGTGTCACCTGCAAGTCATTAACCATACAGCCATCTGCGGTGATGACCATCGAAGGAAATGTAACCATTGAAAACTGATCAAGGATTTCTTTTTACGGACAAGACCCCCTGTCTTAAAAAACTTTTAATCCTTCATTTTCCCTTATAGTCCTGCCATTCAGCGCAATATACAATTTTTTTCATTTTTTTCATGCTCAATGTTAGGGTGAACTATTCATCGCTTTTTTCTTTTTCGGCGCCCACAACAACCGCGAATAGGAAGAGTCGGAGACACCTAACGGGCACAGTTTCTTACTTGCTGAATATCATTATAATGCATTATTCACAAGGGCACACCGGGAAACGGTCTGTTTTGTTTATTTTAGGGAGTTGATTGAAAAACATGATTTATTCTTTTATCGAAGGTTATCATAGGTTCACTTGACAAATAATTTCAAAAATATTTCACATAACATTTTTTCGTTTCAAAAAAGTTATAATTTTGATCATCTAACTCTACCTAACAAAATTATTTTTCAAAATTGCTGCCATGAAAAACAGTTACCCTGAAAAAAGTAATTCATTTCGAGCCATTTGGAAAACAATGTTCCCCATCATTGTTTTGTTAATGGTCGTCTTTGGTTACACCGGCGTCAAGGCGCAAACCCTCTTCGAGGTTACAGGCACTTCGGCCATTTGTGACGGAGCGAGTGCAACCATCACTCTCAGCGGCTCCCAAAGCGGGAGTGATTACCAACTATACAAAGACGGTGTTGCTGTTGAAGACCCAATCCCGGGCACCGGCAGTTCGCTTACCTGGACTACCTCGAACGCCGGACTCTACACAGTATCAACGACATACAACGGCGAAACCATCAACATGAATGGCAATGCCAAGATCTGGGTCGGAGCGCCGGCCACCACCATCGCCACCCTATCGCTGGTTTGTCCCGGCAGCCAGGTTCAAATCCCGGTTACGGTGAAGGACTTCAAAGAAGTAGGCAGCATCTCTTTAGCTCTTAGTTTCGATGCCACCAAACTCTCGTACGTTTCTTCCACCTTTAACAGTTCCCTCTGGTCGAACTTTATTGTGAACAATCCATCAACGGGAGTAATCAAAGCCGCAGGATTTGTTACAGGCGAAGAGCAAGGACTGACTTTCTCAGACAATACAGTTCTGTTCACCATGACCTTTAATACCTTAACCAGCGCAACCGGAACCGCCAGCTTACAATGGGTGACAATCCCGGAAACCGATTGCGAGTACGCTCCTTTTTATCCTCAATTCGCCTATGTTTTCTGTGACAACGAATCATCGGATTATATAAATGGGAGTGTTCCGTTTACT
>DAONET010000039.1:0-20456 GCA_035403225.1 Bacteroidales bacterium
GATATTTTTCTATCTGCATTCATCAGAATAAAAGTACATCTTTTCAAGGAAAAACGGAAGCGAAAAGGCAGGATTCATGGTCGGTGACGGACGGGGAGGGTGTTAAGGATGACGGCCATGATGTTGATAAGCACCAGGAACAGCAGGGCGTATTTGATGCCGGTGAGGGGAAGCAGTACGATGGGGACGAGGAAGGCTCCCAGAGCCGATCCGGCGAGGTCAGCGGCATAGTTGCGGGAGGCAGCACGCATGATCTCACCGCTGCTGACGGCTGTCGCGACGGTATATTGCATCCCCAAGAGCAGCGAGACAGCCAGGGTAGCCGGAAAGAGAAGGGCAAAGAGGGCGCCGGAGCTCAGCATGCCGGCGCTGATGGCCGAGATCAGTCCGAGCATGAGGAGGGGCATCACCGACATGAACGCCAGGAGCAGGAGGTAGCTTCGCCGGGAAGGCTCCGGAAACAATCTCCCTGCCAGCCACGGACCGGCCGAGAGTCCCAGCATAAAGAGGGTGATCACCACTCCTGCTGTGCTGAACACATAGCCAAAAGCAACCTGGAACGACAACATGATAATGAGTTCCAGCGAGGCGCCGGTGAACCCGCCGGCGAACACCCCGGCGCTGATGCGGTTCAGCACGAGAAGGAGGAAGACGAGCACCAACATGATGACGGTGAAAATAGCCGGCCAGGGGATCCTGAAATGACTCAGCCAGTACGACAGTTGATGCAGATAGATCACCGGATGGAAGTCATGATTGACCTCGTTGACGGGAGGAAGGTTGTTCAGGATGAAGGCAGCCCGGTCACGGAGGAGGTTATCGTCGATATAAAAACTGTTCACGTACTCATTAGCGGGGACGCGGGCGTCGGCCAGCGAGCCGATATTTAACGACATAGGCCGGTCGGAGGCCAGAAACCAGTTCCGGGAGCCGGGGACAATGGCCACGTGGCTGAATACCGATTTGAGCGACAGCCGGAGAATGGCATTCATCCTTCCCGCTTCCGGACTGATATAATCGGCGGTGGTGGGAAGGCTGAACATCACGACGCCGGCGGGTCCGAGGTGCTTTTTCAGAATCCGGAAAAACTCCACGGAATAGAACCTGTTCAGCTGAAGCGTGGATGGCTCAGCGGCATTGATGAGCATGACATCATACTGCTGCCGGGAATGATGCAGAAAGAGGCGTGCATCCTGCTGAAAGACGAACACGCCCGGGAGACGGGCGTTCCCGATGCTTTGCCGGGCCCGGGAGGCGAGCACGGGATTGATCTCGAGATAATCGACCGTATCGGGACGGTATTTCAGGATCTCGTTGATGGCGCCGGAAAGGCCGCCGGAGACCAACAACACCCTCTTCGGAGCCGGGTGCTGCAGCATGGCGAAATGTACGCTTTCCTCCGCCCGGATCACATCACCCGTGGAAAAGAGAAGCATCCCGTCGCCATAATAGTTCAACTGCTCACCCAACCGGGTAATGGTCACCTTCCCGTAAGGAGTATCCTTATCCAGCACCACCTCCTGATCGCGATAGGTGGCCCGGCGTGTACGCTCTTCGAACGGGAAAAGGAAGAAGAACAAGGCGAGGAGCAAGAAACAGGCGGCGCTGATCACTCCGGTAAGCCACCGGAACCGCAGGAACGCAAAGAGGATGACGATGACGATGTAGATCACGAAAAAGATGCGAAGAGCGCCCAACGGATTCAGGAGCCACAAGACGATAAAGTTGGCCAGCGCTCCACCCAGCAGTCCCCCGAACGATTCCACGGCATAGGCCATCCCCGGAGCCTTTGACTCACCGTCGTCGCGCAGCATCAAGGTAAGCGAGATAAAGAGATAGCCATTCACCAGGCAGAACGGCAGCAGGGCCATGAACGAGGAGAACAGGATCTCCCGTAATCCCGTCATGGTACCATAGGGGAAGGCCGTCACCCGCCACATATCCAGTTTGAAGATGGTCAGGATCGGGATGACGGCGAGCAGGATCAGCAGGAAGAAGATAAAAGCGTCTCTCCCCTTTTTCACGGGGAATGCATGAGCGAGCCAGGCGCCGGCGCCGGTAAGCAACAGCCAGAATCCCATCACGGTCCCCAACGCCAGCTCATTCCCATTGAACAGGGAAAGAAACTCCCTGATGAGGAAGATCTGAGCGGGGATGGAATAGGCTCCCAACCCTGCCAGCGCCACCAGTGTCGCAATTCTCTTACGCATCGCATGATAAAATTAGGAGTTTATTCCTTACCTTTGTGTTTAGCAGGATCGAAATTCCCGGTCATGGGAGAAACGAAGCCGATTCTACGGATTGTTGGTTGTGGTCGTACCATGAGGGACAGAAGCCATGAAAAAACAAAGCAATCTTTTATCGTCATTTCTTATCACCATTTTTATGTTAGGATTTCATTCCGGATGTTCCTCTCAGGAGGGAGGGTCATCCTCGCAGAAGACCGACCGGAAGCCGGTGGCAGCGGGGCGTTTTTATTCATCCGACTCCGCAGAACTGAAAGGCGACCTGGAAGCGCTTTTTCAGAGTGCACAACCCCGGACGATGAAGGATGTCATTGCCATCATCGTTCCTCATGCCGGTTATGTTTTCTCGGGCGGAGTGGCGGCCAGCGGGTACAACCAGATCGATCCCGGCAAGCAATACGATAATGTGTTTGTCATCGCCTCCAGCCACACGGCCTCTTTCATGGGCGCTTCGATCTACAACAAAGGCGATTATATCACTCCGTTGGGCTCGGTCCCCGTGAATATTGAGCTGGCCAATGACCTCATCAAGTCCGACCCGGTGTTCTCGTTCAATCCCGACGCCGATCGAACCGAGCACAGTGTGGAGGTGCAGGTCCCGTTCCTGCAATACCATCTGAAGAAACCATTCAAACTTGTCCCTATCGTCCTGGGGACACAGTCGGAGAAGACCTGCGAACGCATCGCAAAGCTTCTGAAGCCGTATCTCGGGGGCAACAACCTCTTCATCATCAGCTCGGATTTCTCGCATTATCCTGCTTACCGTGACGCTATCACGGCCGACAAGGCGACCTGCGATGCCATTGTTCACGGGGATCCGGCAGGACTGGCTCAGTTCCTCGACGACTACCGGATCAAAAACGTTTCCAATCTCGTCACCAACCTCTGTGGCTGGACTTCCGTGACGACCTTGCTTTATATGATAGCCGGAGATCCTTCGCGGAAGTTAAGCCCCGTCGAATACAAAAACTCGGGCGACTCAAAGTATGGCGACAAGCAGCAGGTAGTCGGTTACTGGGCTATTGCCCTGACCCAGGTCATTCCACAGACATCGTCATCACCGACTTTTGAATTCAGTCATCAGGAGAAAGCGATCCTGCTGAAAATCGCGCGGAACACCATTGAGCAGTATATCCCCGAGCACCGGTTGCCGAAGATCGACACCACCGGGTTCACCCCGAACCTGAAACTCCACGCGGGCGCCTTTGTCACCCTGAAGGAGAACGGAAACCTGCGAGGTTGCATCGGCCGGTTTACCTCCGATATCCCGTTGTACGAAGTGATCCAGGAGATGGCCGTAGCCTCCTCGACCCAGGATACACGGTTCTCCCCTGTCAGACAGGAGGAGATCAAAGACCTGGAGATCGAGATCTCGGTGCTCTCCCCGATGAAGAGGATCTATTCTCCGGATGAGATCATCCTGGGCAAACACGGCATCTACATCAAACAGGGATGGAGCTCCGGCACCTTCCTGCCCCAGGTGGCCACCGAGACCGGGTGGGACAAAGAGGAATTCCTCGGACATTGTTCGCGCGACAAGGCAGGCATTGGCTGGGATGGCTGGAAATCCGCCGAGCTGTACATCTATGAAGCGCTGGTGTTCTCCGAAAAAGAGGTCAGCGGCGGCAAAGATTGATATACGGGCACTTTTTACAGGTATCGGGATTATCCGTCTGCCTGAACGGTACCGAGAAGTCAAAGACAGCCTCCAGGATGGCATTCATCGCATCTTGAAAGTGATGGCGGGTACCGGCCGTGACGGTTGACGTGGCTTTTCCGTCTTCATCATCGGGGAAACTGACTTCCAGCTGTCCGCCATTGAGGGATTTCAACGGCAGGATGGCTGCCGAGCAGGGATGATCGCCAAAGGTTCCGGGGAGCAGGAAGGCATACATGAGTAACTGAAAAGCCATGTCTTTGTCGGGATCCATCACCAGATCATCCCAGTCCTCAATCACTAGATTTTTTTTCACGACGGATCCCGTTTTATAATCGATGATCCGCAGGAAATCTCCGATTCGTTCCACCCGGTCGATGAACCCTTTCAGGTTCACGGAGAGATCAGCCCCCTCCACCTTGATCAGGGTGGATGATGGCACCCGCGTCTCGGTGCCCATCAGGGTGTTAAATGGCGCCCTGGCGTCCTGCATCTCCGTCTTGTTCTTTTCAAAACCGAGGAAACGGCGAACGATCATCCGGGCCACATTGACCAGCAACAGGTTCTTTCCGAAGTTCACATCCGACCCTTTGTATTTCTGATCGAAGCTCTGCAGCACCGTGTCATCGGCCAGCTTGAGCATCTGCTGGTATGCTTCCGGCGTCAACGGTTTCCCTGTGAAAGGCTCGAAGAGCGTAGCCAGCGTGCCGTGGATGGCTTGTCCCATGATGGCCGGATCGATGGTCTCGGCCAGCTCTTCCGACTCCCTGATCCCTGCCAGTTCCTGCAGGTAGAATTTCAGCGGGCAGTTGCGGAAGGCATTGAGCGAGGTGGCGGAGAAGCCTGTCTGTGCCTTTTGCATCATCAGTTTTCTCACCTCTTCATCTTTCTCCACGCTGATGACGGGGATCGTCTGTCCCTTCACCTGTCCGGATGCCAGCAACGACGAAGTGATCCTGATGCCGGGATTTCCCGCTGACAGCTCTTGCTCAATCTGCCGGAGAAAACGGCTCTTATCCCCTCCTCCCAACTCCGTAGCTTCCGTGGTATAGAGGATCCAGACGTTTTCTGCGCGTTGGAGGAGACGGTAGAAATGATAGGCATAAACGGCATCTTTGTGCCGGTAGGTAGGCAGTTCGAAGTTGCGTTTTATGTCGAACGGGATGAAAGAAGGGGTGATCTTCCCCGCCGGCAGCAGATCTTCGTTGCAGGAGAGGAGGATGACGTTTTCAAAGTCGAGGGTACGTGTCTCGAGCATCCCCATGATCTGGACGCCCCGCAACGGCTCCCCGGAGAAAGGCAGGCTGGTGCTTTCCATGACCTGCCTGAAAAGCTGGTAGAATGTTTGCAGCGAGAGATCAGCATGAGTCTCTTCGAGGATCGTTGACAGTTGATGAAATATCCGGGTAAAGGAGAAGAGATACTCCATCTCGAGCCGGTTATCAGCACCTTCGCAGCCGGGATCAGGCTGCATCAGTCCCATGCGGAGTGATTCGATGACAGACCGGAACGCAGTCAGGGCATCCTGCGGAGTACTCCAACGGGTAAACAGCGCCTCGAGGAAGCCGGGGTCAGGCCTGAAAAGGTCCGCCGTCTCCCGGACGAGTTCTTCTTTCCCAATGAAGATCCTGCTTCCCTGTCTGATTTTCTCGATGGTCTCATCGAAGGCATACCGGTTGTTGCCGGTCATGGCAGCGTTCATCTCCTGTACCATGGGATGACGCAGCACGCTCAGCACATCTTTATAATAGAATTTCTCCGCTTTCGACGATCGCAGGTTGCTGAACTTCCCGGTATTCAGCTGCAGGCGGAAGATGAGTTCGAAGAGATCGGCCAGCGGCGTCTGTTTCAGAGCCAGTCCGGCGGTGATGTTCATGGCAGTCACCTCTTCCGGGATCGAATTCAGCAACGGATTCAGTAACGACGGGTCGAGCAGGACTACCGCCGTAGCTTCGGTGGCTTTCCCTTTCCGGGCCAGCTCCTGCAGCAGGCTTCCGCAGAACTTAACCTGCCCGGCCGCATCGGGAGATCCGATGACCTGTATGTTTTTCTGTCCCGAAGCGAAATCATCACTCACCCAACGCACCTCTTCCGACGGCCATTTCCGGATCCATTCGCGCAGGAATGTCCCAGCCTCCTGCATCTCGTTATTGAGGTACCATGGGTCTGCATCCCAAAGCAGGGTGGCTTTTTTATGGAGTCTGAGCTCGGAGATAATAACCTCTTCGGCCCGCGTCAACGCATTAAAGCCGGTAAAAACAACCTGTTTCCAGGGAATACGGTATACCTCCTCGCGAATGTTACCGGCAGCATGACGGAAGATCAGTCCCTGCCAGCCTTTCCGTGACGAGAGCAGCTTCGACGAGAGCTGATGATAGTAGGCCTCCAACGAATGATAAAAGCGGAGGTATCGGGTCTCGAACTCTGTCAGCGGCTGGTTTTCCAGGTTCCATAAGCTCAGCACCCTGGCCTCATCCAGGTAACTGAATAACTGATGCGGGTCTGTCAGACAACGGTCGATCTCGTTAAAATCGTTCAGCAGCTGTGGCGCCCAGTGAAGGAATTCTTCAAAAGGCTGCGCGTTCTCCTTCTCCACTTCCTGATGAACCGCATAAAGATCAAAAAGCAGCGAGAGCGGTTCCGCCTCCCGGAGGCCGCTGATCTCGGTGATGAAATCTTCCACAGCAAAGATCACGGGCGACCAGCAGACCTTGCCGGCATATTCCGCCATGAACCTCCGGAGAAACAACCCTGCACGCCGGTTGGGCAACACCACGGCCACATCAGAGAGCTCCGTGCCATAGGTGTTCACCAGGTATTCCGCTGTTTTTTCGAGGAACTGTTTCACCGGGTCATGTTTTCGGGTTGTGATTTTCCTGCATCTTTCCATACCGGACTCTCATCCAGGTACCCCTGGACCGGCTGTTCCTGACAGAGACGCAAATAAAGATCTGTGAGAGAAAAACGGCCGGTCTCGGTGATCAATGTAAAGATCTCCGGACTCATTGCCTGTATTCCACTGAATGCCAGACTATTATATTTTTTTCCGGGTCGCATGATGCGTTGTTCCCCCGTCGCGCGGTTCATCCATCCGCACAACTGCATCCGGTCGTCAAAGAGCAGATAACGGGAGGTCTGACGATCACGTACAGCCAGCGTGGCCAGTGGTTTCGCTGCCAGTTGGACGCGGAGCATGGACGAGAGGTCCATGTCCGACAGCACATCCACATTCCTGACGATGAAGGCATCGCATCCGGTGAGCAGGCCGGCAGCCTTTTTCACTCCTCCGCCTGTTTCCAGGAGCAGGTCGGTCTCATCGGAAATCGAAATATCCATGCCGAAATTCCCGTTCTCTTCCAGGTATTGTCTGATCTGGTCTGCAAAATGATGAACATTGATGACCACTTCGTTAATTCCGTGTCGCCGCAGGTGACGCAACGAGTGTTCGAGGAGGGTAACGCCATCCACCTCGAATAATGCCTTCGGGTGACTGTCGGTAAAGGGTTTCAACCGGGTCCCCAGTCCTGCCGCGAGGATCATCGCCTTGATATGATAGCTTCTCATGGTCAGTTTTTTTCAGGTTGATGATCGATTTCGCGATGATGAACGACTACCTGAAGCTGGTATTTCGATTTCAGGTACTTCGCCAGTTCTTCCGCGCAATAGACGGACCGGTGTTGTCCCCCGGTGCAGCCGAAGCTGATCATCAGGTTCGAGAAGCCGCGTTCGATGTAGTTACTGACGCTCTGGTCGGCCAGGGATGAAGCATGGATGATGAACTCATCCACGGCCCGTTCTTTTTTCAGAAAGCGGATCACCGGCTGATCTTTACCGGTAAGATGCTGGTATTCCTCGTACCGGCCCGGGTTGGGCAGCGCCCGGCAGTCGAACACAAACCCTCCGCCATTTCCGGAATGATCTTCGGGCAATCCTTTTTTGTAAGAGAAGCTGAAGATCGTGACAGTCAGCGTCGACGATGCTTTCCGGGCCGACATCCAGTGAGGGTGTGCAGTCAGGTGATCGATGACCGGCTCCAGCATGGGCATCCCGAAGGAGAGCCGTCCCTGTTCACGCAGGTATCGCAGGTTAGCCAGGGCAAACGGGATGCTCTGGAGAAAATGGGGTTTGTTTTCATAATACCCACGGAACCCATAGGCTCCGAGCGCCTGCAGGATGCGAATCAGAACAAACCCGTAATAATATCTCATGAAGAGCGCGCGATCAACGGGCATCCTTGATTCCAACGCCACCAGGTACTCCTCCAGCAGCTGTTCCCGCATCTCTTCCGGGAGATCGGCTTTGCCGTCGTACAACAAGGAGGCGAGATCGTACTGCAAGGCGCCCCGGCGTCCACCCTGGTAGTCGATGAACCAGGGCTCGTCATCCACGATCATCACATTCCTTGACTGGAAGTCGCGATAGAGGAAATACTCGCTTTTCGCTTCGCCCAGGAAACCGGTAAGATGTTGAAAGTCGTTCTCCAGGGCTTCCTCATCGTAAGGGATACCGGCCAGTTTCAGAAAATAATATTTGAAATAATTCAGATCCCATAGCATGGAACGGCGGTCGAACACGTCGCGAGGGAAACAAACGGAGTAATCGATCCCCGGGGCAGCGACGACCTGGAATTGCGGAAGCGTCTGCACCACTTTGCGGTAGATCTGCATCACCGGATCCGGGATTTCTTTTTTCCCTTTTCTCAGGGTGGTGAGTCTGGCGAACAGTGTCTCATCTCCCAGATCGCGAAGCAGGTACAGGTGATGTTCTTCATCACGGACATAGACTTCAGGGACAGGACAACCGGCAGCCAGGAACGAAGAGGTGAAGGAGAAGAAGGCGCGGTTTTCTCTTGGCTCAGGATTCACGGCTCCGATAGCGGAACGTCCGTTCCCTTCCAGCCGGTAGTATTCCCTTGACGAGCCCGACCCGGGAAGAGCCGTGATGGTAGCCGGCATCGCCCCTGCCCACTTCATGAACAATCTTTTTAATGCTTCTTCCATGATGAACGGTTAAAACCTGATAACATTCAGTTTCGGTTCGAGGTAAACCAGTACCCGGTGAACCTTTTTATATCCCATTTCTTCGATCAGCGCTGCATATTGATTCAGCTGGGTGCGGTGATGATCGTTCTGCTTCCCGGTTTTATAGTCAACCACGAAGACCTCCTCTTCGTCAAAGACGACGCGGTCGGGCCGGTAGAACGACCCTCCCCTCACCAGGATCTCCGCCTCCGTGCGCACCTTCACCTTCTCGCTGAAAAGCCTTGACAACAGTGGGTGATTGAAAACCGGCAGGATGACCTGTTCGATCTCTTCCCTTTCCTGCACCCGGATCAATCCCGAGAACACCGCTGCATCCAGGGCCTCCGGCAGATCATCTTTCGTGATCACCTTCGACAGGATCGTATGGATCCGGTTACCCCATTGTGAGGTCTGAACAGGTTGTTCCATGTTCCACATCTCAGGAGCATGGAATTTCACCTGGATCTTACTGCGCCATTCTCCCGAGATCATTTTCTCAAGGGATAACGGTTTCTCCGGGCTGACGGGATCTTTAACCACTTTTCTCCGGGGCTCTCCGAAGATATACCGGCCATCAGCCGCAGTGCCGGTCTCCATCTGCGGGAGCACGTCTGCGAAGAATTTCGGGATCGAGGATGATTCTCCTTTCTCCGAAGCCTTCTTCGTAAGCACATACAGACGTTCTTCCGGGCGTGTCATCACGACATAGAGCAGGTTAACCAGGTCCAGCAGCGATTTTCTGTTTTCCGTTTCATACAGATCTGCATAAGCTGTCTCCGACAGTCCCTTCTCGGCGCCAAGGATGGCCGACGGAAGGCCGGGCACCTCCTGATCGCGGAAGTCAACCCACAGCCATTCCCGGGTATTTCGTTTGATGTCACCTGCAAAGGCGTAGATGACGATGGGGAACTGCAGTCCTTTGGCCTTGTGGATGGTCATGACCCTTACGGCATCCATCCCTTCGGGGACGACGATGGAGGTTTTCCCGTGATTCACTTCCCACCATTCGAGGAAATCACGTGATCCGGCGGCTATGCCGCGCGAGGTGAACCGCATGACGGCATCCAGGAAAAACTGAAGATACGGGTCGGGCGTGTCGTTCATGTGAAACGTCCGGATAAGCTTCTCAGCGAGGTCGTATACCGGCAGTCCGGCGAGTTCGCCGCACCGGATATCGAAGCCGCTGTCCCGGAAGATTTCTCGTATCCCGGCGCCGGGTGATTTCTCCCCGTGAATGATCGCAAACAAGGTATTCAAACCGGCTTGCGAGAATCCTTGTTCATGCAGGTATCCGGCCATCTCAGCGTGTACCAGCGGGTCGGGCATCTCGTGCAGGAACCGCAGGAAGTCGATGATGAATTTCACGTGCGGGGAATTCTCTACCAGCAGCGACTCGGCAGAGATCACCTCAATACCCTGTAGAAGAAGATACCGCGCCACCTCTCCGGCATGATCATTAGAGCGGCAGAGGATGGCAATATCGCGCCGGTTGTATCCGTCGGCCTGCGACTGCAGGATGATCTCCCGGATCCGCTCCAGGCTGGCATCTGCATAACTCAATGTCTCATTTTCCGCTCCGGGGATCTCGATACTGATGTACCCGCCTTCTTTTCCGGGTCCCGGCTGCTGTTCCAGGTCACGATAGATATCATTTCCGTCGGGGAACAAGGCATCGGTGAGGATCCTGAAAAAGCGGTTGTTGAACATCACGATCTCTTTACCCGAGCGGTAGTTGACATTCAGCGCGACAGATTCAAAATGCTCCGAGAGCACTTTCTCACGCTGTTTCAGGATGGGGTTGTTTGCGCTCCCGGGGATCTCCGGCAACGAGCTGAACTGCTCCACATCACCATTGCGGAAACGATAGATAGCCTGTTTGCCATCGCCGACGACGAGGTTGAAATACCCGGAAGCAAGGGCGTTTTCAATGAGGGGGACGAAGTTCATCCACTGCATGGCCGACGTATCCTGGAACTCGTCGATAAGGATGTGATGATATTTTTCTCCCAGCCGCTCATAAATGAAAGGCACCGGTTCTCCCATGATGATGCGCGAGATGCGGCTGTTGAACTCGGAGATATGCACCAGGTTATTTTGTTTCTTAAAATCGTCGAGGATGATGGCGATCTCGTTGAGCACCGCCAGCGGGTAGATGGTCTTCTTCAGCAGGTTGAGCAGATTCAGCAACGGGAGATCACGTTCAATGAGCCCGGAAAGCTGCTCGTATAGATCCTGCAGGCGTCCCTTGATACCTGCCATGGCCTCCTCCTGCTCCGGGGTGCACTTTTTGCTGGTCCATTTATCTTCTTCCACCGTGGTTGCAGCATTCTTGCCTGGACGTCCCGCCTTTCCCCGGGCCGCTGCGTTGAAAAAGGCCATGATCCCGTTTTTCCCGTAGGAAAAGGCATCCACGGGGATGTTTGCAGACCCGATAAGATGCAAGGCCTCCACTGCCGGAGCTTTTATCGCCTCCGATATCTTCCGGATGCGGGCATGGATGGATGAAGACATCTCCCGGAAATCATTCAGCGTGACCTTTGTTAATTTCTTCAGATGTTCCTGCCCGGTTTCATCCATCAGGTTCCTGGCAAACTTTACCAGGATCCTGTCAATCCGCCAGTCCTGTTCATCATCGATTTTCGACTCAAGAAACGACACCAGTAACCCCGTCAGCTCCCGGTCATCGCCGATACGGTCAAGAAGCAGATCCACGGTCGTCTCCAGCAGGGTGTCGGTATCCATCTCCACATTGAAGTTGACAGGCAGCCCGAAGTCGTGCGCAAAGGTGCGGATGATGCGATGCGAGAAGCTGTCGATGGTGCCGATGGCAAAGTCAGCATACTGATGCAGGATCAGTCCCATGGCCTCCGAGGCTTTCAGCGCGATCACCTCCGGTGGGAGCTTGGTATCCTGAACCAGCAGCGACAGCATTTTATCATCCGGATCGTTTTCTCCTTTCGCCAGCCGCGAGAGCGTTTTCAGAATCCGCTCCTTCATCTCGTTGGCGACCTTGTTGGTAAACGTGATGGCCAGGATATGCCGGAAATCACGCGGATCCTGAAGGATGATCTTCAGGTACTCGCGGACAAGGGAAAAGGTCTTTCCCGATCCGGCAGATGCCTTATATACTGCGAATGACATGCAGTCTCTTTTTCGTTATTAACGGATGATCACTTTGCCCGTGAGTTGTTCGTTCCCTGTCTTCATCTGAATAAAATACACCCCGGGGACAGATCCTGTCAGGTCGATGACCTCCCTGCCGGATGTCCCGCTGAGAAGTTGTTGGCGTAAAACCCTTCCGGCAAGATCCGTGACCGTAAGCGTTCCTTCTTTGATGCTCTTCGGATAGACGACGGTGAAGAGACCATCAGAGGGGTTGGGACTGATCTGCAGGAATGGCGGGGTATTCTCCTGAATGGAGGGACCGTATTTTACGGAAATGGTGATCATGTCCAAAGCGACATTATTCATGGCATCGACGACGACGACACCGGTCTGGATGACGGTATCCACAACGAGCGTGATGGAAGGCGTCGTCTCGAAGTTACCCCAGATATACTGAAAAGGCGGAACGCCGTTCGTCACGTTGGCAGTCAGGGTGATGGATTGTCCTTTCATGACCGCGGTATCGTTCCCGATGTTCACCGTCATCTGTTCATATCCGGGCCGGTAGATATCGCGGTACACGGCGTTGATCATGCCTCCTTCTTCGCTGACACTGAGCACCGGGATGCCCTGACCGGGAGCCAGCCACTTGTATTCGGTGATATTCCTGGTCACCGGCATTTGTACCCCCAAGGTATCAATGGCGATGCTGTCGTGCTCGACCAGGGTAGACTTAACCCTCAATGTGTTAAACGTGCCAAAGGGAGTGATCAGGGTACCCCAGGCATCGACGGCGCTGGTACGGTTCTTCTCCATGCTGAAGTAAAGAAGCCCCGGCAGGCTGAACTCGGCGAACGACGAGCTGTTCCAGTCCGACTCGTTGGTAAGGGGCAACGAATACAGGCGGTCAGGCACATTGTATTTCAGCATCAACGGGAAGCCGCTGACTTTCATGGCAGCTCCTGCTTCATAGAAGCCGTCGGTGCTGTTTTTATAAAATGTGTAACTGTCTGTCACCGGAAGCCCTGTCACCGGCAGAGTCAGGTCGTTCGGCGATGCCAGGTTAGCCACTATGGACGGCACAAAAACAAATTGGTACATGGTTGGGACATTCGTCATGGGAACGAACGATTCCACCCGCTGGGTCATCGGCTCCAACGACGAAAGATCCCAGGTGACGTCATTCCCTGAGAGGCTGTAGTCGCCAGGAACCTGGGCTGTCATGCTGATGCGCAGGGTATCACCCGGCTGAGGCATGTCTGAACTTGTCAGGGTGACCTGAGACATGGCAGGGAGAGAGAGGGTAAAGGATAGCAGTATTACTAGTAGATTTTTTTTCATGGGGTGGATTTGATTTTTTCTGTGTCGGGTTGAGGTTTCCGGGAGAACAGGTCGCGGAAGGAAGAGAAATCACGTTGGTAGGAAATCCCGATGCCTTGCGTGTATGGTGAATTGTTGTAAAGCAGATCGAGCGTATTGGTACGGTTGAAAGCTCTCACTCTCCATCGTCTGTTTTTTGTCAGAAGATATTCAATATTGATATCTCCCACGATGGTACTGGTCTCCTGCGAGGAGGCATTTCGATACGAGGTCATCCCGAAAGCCCCGTCGATCAACAGCCGGTCATCAAGGAACTGTGTCGAGAGTCCTACATCAAATTCCTGTCCCGTATTGGCAGTCGCCCGTTTGTAGTTCACGTTGACATTCACGTTGGTGGACATGCGGGAGATGATGCTGTTGATCTGGTTGGTGACGATGGAAATGGAGGTGCCGGAGACATCCAGGCCGGTAGTTCCGCTGACTATCGGGTTAAACTGGTTCAGCATCAGGACGGACAGCACCTGTTTGCTCATCTCCAGTTGATTAGTAGTATCTATCGCGTTAAACACGACGCTTTTAACCGATTCTTCCGCATTGGGCAGATTCAGTCCGAATTCATACACCGGGTTCATCAGTTTTCCACCCATCCGGAGGATGCACTCCGTCATGACGCGGGTTCCGGCTATTTCCGCGTCGGAAGTCAGGCCCGACAAGGGAACTTTGGTCCTGTACAGCGCGCTGAGGTTGATGTCGGCGTCGGCCGGATCGCCCGACCAGGAGATGCTGCTTCCTTCGCTGATGGTGAAAGGAAGCCGGAGTAAGTTACGGAGTTGAAGCAGGAACGCTCCCTTGGTGATCTCATACGATCCATGAATGGTAAAAGGCGTTGTCGGGGTCATGGCCATGGTGAGGTTGCCGGCGCCGGTCGCCTGCAGGTTGCCCAGCTGATCGGGCAGAAACACCTCCACTTCGGCATCGGGGCGCACCGCCACATTCAGGTTCAGGAAGATCCCGTAATCCGACACCGGAGCGACAGGCTTGGGGCTGACCTCCACCGTATCGGATTCATGTTCTTCAAAAATGATGTAATTCATTTGCCCCACGTCGGCGGTAAGATTAATGGGGATTACCATATGCGTGTTGCTTCCCGTGCTGGCTTTTACATCAATAGAGATTTGGTCGATGGGCCCGGAAATATTCACTTTTCCGCTGGCACGCGCCTTCCCGTAGAAAAGGCTGTTTTGCGCAGCGTTGTTATTGAACGCACAGAAGTCGTTCATGGTGATATCGAGGTTCAGCCGGAAATTCTTAAAATGATCGTGCGTGATATCCCCGTTGAGGTACGCTTTGTTCCCCAGCGAATCGTAGATGGCGATGTTGTTGAAGGGGATCTTCCCGTCTTCGATATTCACTACGTCGGAGAGAGAATACGGCACATTGAGGTAGGCCACGGTGAACTCGGTCCGCATCAGTTTCAGCTGTCCCGTCAGTCGCGGCTTATCCGCCGTACCTTCCAGGTGCGCCTCTCCCGATACCAGTCCCGAGAGCTTCGACATCACATCCGTCGCAAACGGTTCAACCATCTTCAGATTCAGGTTTTTCAGCCGGATGTCGAAATCGAAGCCCGGTGTTTTTCCCAGCTTGTAATACCCCGAGAGAGATAACGGGATGTTCTGTCCGGCATTTCCGGTATAGATCACTTTGGCATTGATATCGAAGCGATCGCGAATATTGTCGTACAAAACCGTGAGGAGGGCATCGCCCAGCAATTCCTTGTTGAATCTGAATCTCTCCACTTTCAGGTCTGAGACCAGGGTCATATCGCCCGGTATATTCGTCAGCTTCAGCTTCCCGCTTAAGATTCCGTCAATATCGATGTCCGGATTCCCCAAAAAATAATCGGCATCAGAGATATCGAGATGATGGAAATCCAGGTTGAGCGTATCCGTAGGTTTTTCAGAGATCCGCCCTTGCAGGGACAGCTGTTGGTTGCGCCCGATGAAGGTGATGTCCGACAGCGTCGTTCCGGAGGTGTCGATGACGATGAGGTTGTTGGGAGAGATGTGCCAGAGATTGTTTTTCAGCAGTACGCTGAACTGATCCTGCCAGATATGGACAGAGCCGTCGTTGAGGAATGAGAGCACCCCGTTCAGAAAGCTATGGCCGTATTTGGAGTTCCATCCCAGGTCATACAGGACGGTATCGTGCCGGATCACGCCTGACAGCTCCAGGGTGTCAAAACGTATATCCAGCGTATCACTGCTTTCCGAGCGGGTCAGGTAAAAGTTCCGGCAGCCGGTGTTCAGTCTCATCTCCCGGGTAGTGCTTTCGGCATCCAAATGCCAGTTGGACAGGTCCATCCCGTAAAGACTGAGGAGCGGAGAACTCCCTTCCAGCCGGAACAGGCTCTGCCGGGTGTCGAAATAGCCGCTGAGGATGGTCCCCGGCGAGACTTTCAGGAACGGGAGAAACATCCGGGTCACCTCATTCACGTCCCCGAATTCAAGGATGAACCTCATCACCTGCGGCGGGGCATCATCAATCATCTCCAGCGAATCCTTCATGTTGAAATGCGCCAGGTAATTCCGGATGAAGAGGTCTGTCGATTTAATCATGTTCCGGAAAGAAAAGATCCCGGTGATATCTGCATTCAGGTAATCCGACTCCAGCCTGAGCGACTTAGTACCCCGGATATCGGTGGCGGTCTTCAGCATCAGTTTATCCATGGTCGCCGTATCTTCCCCTTCCTGGTATGTAATGCCGTTCATCCGGATCATGCCGTCGAGGTTATCTATGGTATTACCGGTGAAGCGTGCGAGGATCTCACCCGAGATATTCTCGATCGAGTCCCTGTCGAGAAGATGAAGGTTGAAGAGCTGCGCCCGGTGGATATAGGCATCAAAGTCGAAGGCCGGCAGCGAGTCGTGGAAATCGGCCCGGCCGTTGAAGTCGAGCCAGATATTGGGATCACGGAAAGAGAGGCTCCCGTCGTACTTCATCTCCGACAAGGTGCCGTTCACCACGATCTTCTGGTAGTTGTATCCGTTTACCATCGCGGAATCGATGGCCAGGTTCATCGTGATATCGGCCCCGTTCAGGTTAAAGCCGCTCCCGTCGACCGCTCCCCGGAGCGTCACCTGGCCCAGCAGGGGACTGCCCAGCAGCTTCCCTGCATCCACCGAAGTCGTCGTCAGCAGCCCGTTATACGAGAATGTCTTTTGTGCCTCCGGCCTTTTCATCACGAGGTTGGCGGCCACCGCGCCCAATGCTGTCTTCGCAGAGAAATCCGCGTTGAAATCATCCCAGAAGCCGGTGAAACGTCCGGTGAGGGTGAACGTTCCCAGGTTCTCCAAGGCTGCCGGGATGGGGATCGTGTCGGGGTCTGACGGGATTTTAAACGCTTGTAAGTCCTTCCGGTTACTGACGAACTCACGGATATTGAGGTCGACGTATGTCTGGTAGATATCCGGCAAGCCGGCAGCCATCACATCGCCGGAGAACATCGTCCCTTCTCCGGTAGCGAACTTCAGGTTCTTTACAGTGAAACGGTTGACCGTGCCTTCGGCGTTGCCCTGCATCTTCAACACTTCATCCATCACCTTCATCTCCGGTGCGAAATACCCGATATCGGCCAGGTTTAATACGCTGGGACGGATCGTGCTCCTGATCGTCACCTTATTGATAAAATCGAGGAAGGCGCTGTAACGGTCATACAACATGAAGAAATCCATATCCAACTCCGACCGCGGGGTCTCTGCTTTGAGGTTGCGTACCTTCACAAACCGCGAACACACTTTTGCTTCACCGCTGAAAGAAAGAAGCTCAAAGCCGGAGCGTTCGAGTGCTTCCAGGTGCGTGATATTGGCGTTGATGGTATCGCCGTTGACCGAGAAGTTGGAAAGACTCAGGTTGATGCGGCCTGCATCGATGTTGGCGTAGTCCATGCCTTCAGTGACGGGCGTTTCGTTGCAGTCCTGGTAGTGAAACCGGAAGTTCCGGATCATCACCATCGCCCCGGAGATGGAAAAAGGTTTCGCGGTGGTATCTACCGGCTTCACCACCGTAGTGGCAGGGGTAAAGTAATCGATGATAAACTGGATATTCAGCAGGCTGTCGCCCTTCGGGATGACCAGCTGGAACTCTCCTCCGTCGATCAGCACCTTCCGGATGTGCAGGTTGCCGTTCCAGAGCTGCCTGAGGTCGGGTTGCACCGCCAGCAGGTGGGTGGCAAAGAGCACGCTGTCGCGCCGGTCTTTCACCAGGATGTCTTTCAAAACCACTCCGTTGGTCAGGGAGAATCCGAACTCCCCTACCCTCACTTCGGTCTTCCAGGCCTTCGAGAAATAGGCGGCCGTCATCCGGATCCCGGCACGCTGTACGCCCGGGTCACGGATCACCGAGTAAACCGTGATTCCCAGTGCAAAAAGGATCACCAGGACATAGAATGCTATGTTGATTCCGCGTTTAATCGTACTTTTGCCTTTTGATCCGCGCAACTCACTATGAATACTTACATACTCGGAATCGAATCCTCTTGTGATGACACCTCTGCAGCTGTTCTGCAGAACGATATGCTGCTATCCAATGTCATTGCCGGACAAGAGGTTCACAGGTCTTTTGGCGGAGTAGTGCCCGAGCTGGCATCGCGCGCTCACCAGCAGAACATCATCCCCGTTATCGACGCTGCTATTAAAAAGGCAAATATAACGAAAAATGATCTTTCTGCCGTAGCTTTTACGCAGGGACCCGGTTTACTCGGATCTTTGCTGGTCGGCATCTCTTTTGCGAAGGCTTTCGCCCTGGGACTCAACATCCCGCTGATCGAAGTAGATCACCTCAATGCACACATCCTGGCCCATTTTGTCCGGCTGCCTCAGCCGCCTGACGGCATCCCCCAAAAACCGGCGCCGGTATTCCCGTTCCTCTGTCTGACGGTATCCGGCGGTCACACTCAGTTGGTTCTGGTTCATGGGGATGAAGAGATGGAGATCATCGGACAGACCATCGACGACGCCGCCGGTGAGACATTCGATAAAGCGGCCAAGATCATGGGGCTGCCGTACCCCGGCGGACCGGTGATCGACCGGCTGGCCAAGGAAGGAGATCCGAAGAAATTCACCTTCGCAAAACCGCGTATCGCAGGACTCGATTTCAGCTTCAGCGGCCTGAAGACATCCATCCTCTATTTCATCCGTGATGAGCTGAAAAAAGACGAAGCGTTCATCGAGAAAAACAAAACCGACCTCTGTGCCTCCATCCAGGCTTCCATCATCGACATCTTACTGAAGAAAGTCGTGTCGGCCGCCAAAGCCACGGGTATCCGGCAGGTGGCCGTAGCCGGTGGCGTCTCCGCTAACTCGGCCCTCCGGAAAGCGCTCCTGGATGCCGGAGAGAAACACGGATGGGACGTATTCATCCCGCCTTTCCAATTCACTACCGACAATGCCGCCATGATCGCCATGGCCGGTTACTTCAAATTTAATAAAGGAGAATTCGGGTCACAGAATGCGACGCCTTATGCCCGTAAAAAATAACGCCTACTCCTGTTCGAGAATCTGAAACTGATCGTCTTCCACGATCTCCAGGCTTTTGGAAAAACGGTTGTAATGGAAATACCAGTAAGGAGCTTGTCCTTCCGGCATTTTATAGGCGATGTACTGATTCAGGAAGAAATCGTACAAATAGCTGGCATGCCTTTTCCCCAGGTTGGAAGCCATCACCATCACATCCGGCATGGTGATGGAATCAACCTTGTACCGGTATCTCACGGCATCGGTGAAGGGATCCGAGGTAAAACTCCCGTCAAAACCATCGGTCATGGTATGCGTGGCATACAACACCGTCTTCTGCACGTTGGGACTGAACATCTTATTGATCTCGTACCACGCGGAGAAATCGATGGCATTCAGGTTGATGTTCTTGATATAAACCATCTCCTCCATCTCCATCTCATCCTGCAGGGGATAAAAATACTCATCAAGCTGAAGCTGCGCCATCCTCAGGTAATAGACCTGCGGATTGTCCTTCAGCAGCGAATCCTCGCCGGTGGAGATATACACGGGGAATCCGAGCTTCCGGAGTTCATCCATAAAACTGTTGATATACGTATCGAGAAAAACAGAGTCGTCAATCTCCCTCATGAAACGGCTGGAGGCATACAAGGCCGAATCCTGCTGCGACGTATTCAGGGAATCGAAGTTTTCGATAGCTTCGCCCTTATGATTGTATTTAAACAGAAGGTTTGTCGGAGACAGCACGATCTGTATCGGGGGATGATTCTGAATAAACGTCTTCCCTATTTTGTTTTCCACTGAGCACGATGTCAGGGAGATCATCGTCAGGAAAAGGATCAGTAACGTTTTATGGTTTTGTTTGTGTGACATATTGCGGGGCACGTTATCACTTGTTTTTTTCCATCAGTCTGATTCTGAACTGTCTGCCATATTCAACGCATCTTTCGATGGTTTCATTGTGTGCAGAAAATTTTACCATCAACCCTTCTTCCACCACATCCAGTTTCAACCCTTTCAGGGCGGCATTGATGATCTTCGTCCCTTCGCCGCTCCAGCCGTACGATCCGAAAGAAGCGCCCAGCTTGCCACGGTCGCGGATGGGGTTGATCAGCGCCATGGTCTGGTAAACGGGCATCAGGATGTTCTGATTCAGGGTGGGGCTTCCCAGGATAAAGCCTGCCGAACGGATGAGTTCCGGCTCTATGACAGCAGGGTTGAACTTCTCGATATCGATCACGGAAACTTCCATGTCGCCCGCCTCACGGATGCCGGTGGCAATGAGTTCGGCTATCTTCGCGGTATTCTGATAGGCCGAGACATAACCGATAAATACCCGGTTAGGAGCAGGATTGGTCAACGTTTCCCGGGCATACTGTTCGCTGAGGTCGATATACTTTTTCCAGTTCTTTCGCAGGATGGGACCATGGCTGGTGCATACAGCCGAGATCTCCAGCGGACGTATCTTTTCAATAGCCTGGAGCATGAACCGGCTAAACGGCTTCATGATGACGTGAAAATAAAACTTGTATGCCTCGTCGAAATCGCCGGCCAGGTCATCGTACATCTCTTCCGGGCAATAATGTTCGCCAAAGGC
>DAONET010000040.1:0-14098 GCA_035403225.1 Bacteroidales bacterium
CGGCTGGTTGGAGATTATCCTGAAGTACTCCGGCGTCAAGGAGTAACGCCTTCAGGGTGAGGTGTGTGCGGGATTTTTGAAGAAAAAACGCATCTGGTGAGGCATTTTTCTGAAAACAAGTATATTTGTCCGTATAAGACAAAAACTATGTTTAAGATCAATGAATACTTCGAAGGCAAAGTGACATCTATTGCCTTTACGGCCGATGCAGAACCTGCCACCCTGGGAGTGATGGCTCCCGGTGAATACGAGTTTGGGACATCAACGATTGAGTACATGACGGTTGTTTCAGGGAAACTGACGGTTTTATTGCCTGGCGAGACAGTCTGGCAAGACTATGAACCATTCGATACATTCATCGTTCCCAAAAATACGCGGTTCAAGTTGAAAGTAGCGACAGAATCCGGTTATCTTTGCCGCTATAAATAAAGCTGACGGTTCGATCTTCCCCCTGACAGAGGAGCAGTACCGGGAGCAGGCATTTCTGTGGTAATTTAGTTATCTTTATAAAGTGATGTTTAACTAAAATCCAAAACCATGAGCTTTTTATCAGAATTCAAAGCCTTTGCCATGCGGGGCAATGTCGTTGATCTGGCTGTCGGCGTTGTCATCGGCGCTGCGTTCGGCAAGATCGTTGCCTCTTTTGTCGGCGATGTTCTCATGCCTCCTATCGGGCTTCTCCTGGGTGGGGTTAATTTTACCGACTTCCAAATCGTCCTGAAAGATGCCATCCTTGATCCGGCCACCGGCGGTATCGCCAAGGCGGCAGTGATCATGAAGATCGGGAGTTTCATCCAGACGCTGGTTGATTTCACCATCATTGCTTTTGCCATCTTCTTAATGATCAAAGGCATTAATAAACTGGGCAGAAAGAAGGAAGAAGTCCCGGCTGCTCCACCGGCACCGACGAAGGACCAGGAGCTGTTGACGGAAATCCGCGACCTGCTTAAAAAATGATCGTTCCATGAAAAAAATAACCGTTTTCATCCTGTTCCTTTTAGTGTCTGCCGTCACTTTTGCCCAGACGGAGATCGAGAAGGTGGCCAAGGCCAGGGACATGTCGGGTGTCACGAACAAGCCCGATTCACTGAAAGCATGGTTTTTGAACGGAACCGGGACCATCACCTTTTCACAGGCTTCTTTCTCCAATTGGGGAGCCGGGGGACAAAATTCCTTAGGGTTGGATGTCTTTGCCAACCTGAAGGCCAATTACCGGAAAGGCAAGCATTCCTGGTCGAATACCCTCGACATGGGGTACGGGTTTCAGCTTCTCACGATCGATGATAATGCCGAATTCCGGAAGACCAACGACAAATTGGAACTCACTTCCGCCTATGGTTATATGATCTCGAAGAACAAGCAATGGTGTGTCACGGCCCTGGTCAACTTCAAAACGCAGTTTGACAGAGGATACAAGTATCCTGATGACAGCAACTATATTTCCAAATTTATGGCTCCGGGATATGTCATCGCCGGCGTAGGTATCACGTACAACCCGTCGAAATGGGTATACCTGTACCTCTCTCCCGCCTCGGCCAGGATGACCTTGGTGCTGGATGACACCCTCTCGGCACAAGGACAGTTCGGAGTGGATCCGGGCGACCATCTGCGCACAGAATTCGGCCCATATTTCCGTGCCGACATGAACAAAGACCTGGCGCCGAACATCAACCTCGCTTCCACCCTCGAACTTACCAGCGATTACCTGAACCATTTCGGTAACATCGACGTAAACTGGAATGTGCTGCTGACCATGAAGGTGAATAAATGGCTGGCTGCCTCCATCAACACTCAGTTGATCTACGATGATGACATCAACATCCGGAACAGCAAGACCGGGAAAGGAGGGCCGAAAACGCAATTCAAGGAGATTCTGGGCATCGGGTTATCCTATATGATCAAATAATTTTTCATTCAACATCCAAACCACCCGTAAAAAAAATGACACACGCTGAAGAGCAGGCAGAAAACCTCACTCACGAAGAACTGAAGTACCGCGAGCACATGAGACGTGCCGAATACCTGTGCAAAATAGATCTTTTCCTGACAGCCAGAAGCGAATATGTCCTGGCGCTGCAGTACAAACCCAATGATCCAGAGGCCACTGCCAAGGCGGAAGAATGTACGCGAAACATCGCACGCGACCGTAAAAAGGTCCTGATCATTGTGCCCATTCTCCTCGCCATTATCCTGGCCGTCATCCTCCTGGTTTGACCCGGATGATGCGCTGACCGGGAAAAAGGAAGAACGGATATGGACGAAACGCAGAAGCGACAACTGCCTTCCCGGCGTTTGAAGATCGTCAAAGACGATCCATGGCTGCTGGATGCAGAGCAGGAGATCAACGACAGGTACCGGCGGTATCGAGATGCACTCGCTGCTATTGAATCAGAAAGCGGGAGCCTGAGCCGTTTTGCGGACGCCTACCAATATTTCGGCATTCATTACGACAAGCAGCGGGACGGATGGATTTACCGGGAGTGGGCCCCGAAAGCGGAAGATCTCTATTTCTTTGGCGATTTCAACGGCTGGCAACGGTACGCGCACCGGATGACACGCCTTCCCGGCGGCATCTGGGAAATATTCCTTGACAGAGAGACATACGGTGACCGGTTTGTCCACCTGAGCAAAGTCAAAACACTGGTCCACTCCGAATCCGGTTGGATGGAGCGCATCCCGGCCTATATAACCCGGGTTGTTCAGGATGATGACACCAAAGACTTCACGGCCCAGCTATGGATGCCATCCCGCAAATTTTCCTGGGCCGGAGATCACTTCGACATCTCTACCCTGGATGAGCTGCTGATTTATGAAGCCCATCCCGGGATGGCCCAGGAGAAAGAGGCTGTCGGGACCTTTGTTGAATTTGCCGATTACCTGATTCCCTATATCAAAAACTCCGGCTATAACGCCATCCAACTCATGGCTGTCGCCGAGCACCCTTACTACGGGTCTTTCGGTTATCATGTCTCCAACTTTTTCGCGGTCTCGTCACGCTTCGGCACCCCTGACGACCTGAAATACCTGGTCAGGAAAGCCCACGAACAGGGTATCGCCGTCATCATGGACCTTGTGCATTCTCACACGGTAAAAAACACGCTGGAAGGACTGAATCTCTTCGACGGCTCCGACGACCAGTACTTTCTTCCGGGTGAACGTGGCAATCATCCCCATTGGGATTCCAAAGTATTCAATTACGGTAAAAAAGAGGTACGGCAGTTTCTGCTTTCCAACATCAAATTCTGGTTAAAAGAATTTCATTTCGATGGATTCCGGTTCGACGGCGTCACCTCCATGCTCTATTTCGATCACGGCTACCGGGAGGATTGGAATCTCGAAGGATATTTTAAAAGCGGTGTCGACTGGGATGCCGTCACCTATCTGCAGCTGGCCAACAAACTGGTACACGCCGTCAACCCCCATGCCGTCACCATCGCGGAAGATGTGAGCGGTATGCCGGGGCTGTGCCGCTCTCTGGCTGACGGAGGCTTCGGCTTCGATTACCGCATGGCCATGGTCATTCCCGACTTCTGGATCAAGCTGCTGAAAGATCAGAAGGATGAGGACTGGAACCTCTGGGACATTTGGCACATGCTGACCAACCGCATCCCCGATGTCAAAACAGTGACCTACTGCGAATCACACGATCAGGCGCTGGTAGGTGACCAGACGATCGCTTTCCGGCTGATGCAAAGCGAGATCTATCACAAAATGCGCATCGGTGACCAAAGCATGATCATCGACCGCGGAATGGCCCTGCATAAAATGATCCGGCTTATCACCATCAGCCTGGGCGGACAGGCCTGGTTGAATTTCATGGGCAATGAATTCGGACATCCCGACTGGATCGACTTCCCCCGCGAAGGGAACAACTGGAGTTACCACTATGCACGGCGCCAATGGTCGCTCGTCGAAAACAAAGAACTCCGTTATCATTTCCTGATGGATTTCGACCGGGCGATGCTGAAGCTTGTCAAAGAACACCACCTCCTCTCCGAGACATGGGGTCGTCAACTCAATGTGGATGATCTGAATAAAACATTGGTATACGAGCGCAATGGCCTCATCTTTGTCTTCAATTTCCATGTAAAAAACTCCATCCCCGGTTACGCCTTCCAGGTTCCCGAACCCGGCGATTACCGCATCATCCTGGACACCGATTCAACAACCTTCGGAGGACTTGGCCGGGTGGATGATCAGGGGACCTTTATCACCCGGTACGATCAGGAACACCAGAAACATTCACTGGTCATATACAATGTCAACCGGTGTGCGCTCGTTTTTCAGAAAGTAAAGTGAGTTGTTCTTTTCGTACTTTTGTCCCTTAAACCTTCCATTCAATCAGTTTTCAATATGAAAAAGAATTTTATCGTAACCTTCCTCCTCGGATCGATGTTGATGTTCCCGCAACTCCTGACAGCACAGGCAGAACGCGACACTTCCTTCGCACTGCTCTTCCACGTGAAAATGGCCCAAGCAGTCAGCACGGGAATCTTCAACCCCGACTCCGATCTCGTCTATGCCGTCTCCGAACCGGGTTTCGGAACACTTCTTCTTGCCCGGGGAACCGATGATCTTTATGATGGACAACTGGGCACCGGCCTGGACTCGGGGAAGACCTACGCCTTTCGTTTCCGCATCAACGATACCCTATACGAAAACGTCACCCGCAACATCACGGTAAACCAGGGAACGACGGAATACACTGCCTGGTGGAACGATGAACCGGCCAACTTCACCACGTTCAACGTGGACATGCGTTATATGGCCCAGTGGGGATACTTCAACCCGGAAACCGATTCACTGGACATCACGGGAACGATGAATGAATGGGGAGGTTCGCCCTTGATGGAGCGCGTTGATTCTTCGTATATCTACCGGCTCACCTTATCCCTCGAGAGCGGCGTGACTTACCAGTATCGCTATCGCATCAACCGCGACACGACCCGCGAAGAATTCATGGATGCAAGCCCCCGGTACTTCCGCGCTCCCGACACAACCATTGCGCTGAACCAGTATTTCAATGACATCAACCCCGGCGCTGTCGCGGTGAATTTCAACTGCGACATGAGGTATTACACCAATACCGGCCGTTTTGACCCGGAGACACAATACCTGGATATCGCCGGCAACTTTAATGACGGAGGAGCCTATGACTTGCTTTACAAAAAAGAGAACGACAGCGTGTACCGTACCACCATCTTCTTCGATACCACCCTGCTGACCGGAGATCCCATCACCTTTAAATTCCGCATCAACGGCGACTGGGATCTTGCCGAACTGCAAGGGCTCCCCGATCGTTCCTTCACCATTCAGTACCCGGCTCCGGTCGCAAACACCTATTCCTGCTGGTATAACGACTGGGATCCTTCCATCCCCACGCCACCTTGGGCCTATAACATCGCTATCCAGGGGACACTGATCGACGAATCCACCGTAACCGGGATTTATACCTACGAGGATATTAACGGTGATTTAGAAGGAAGTTCGATTTACCAATGGTATACCGCCGATTCGCTGGGAGCTGCCCTGGTGGCTATCGACAGCGCCTGGACCATCAACTATACCATCGACTCGCTCGATATCGACAAATACCTGGTCTTTGAGATCACCCCGGTCGCCCTTACCGGCGATACCACCGTAGGAGCAACCCATCAGGTATGGTCCGATTTTCCCATCGGAGGTGTCGGCATTGCGGAAAAAGAACCGTTGAATGTACGTTTCTACCCCAACCCGGTGGAAGACAAATTATATATCGATTCGCAGGAAAAAGAATTGAGCCTGGTGATCATGGACATGACCGGAAAGACGCTCATCAGTGAGAGCTCCGATGCTCCCGGGCGCCTGACGCTTTCCCTGGAACGGCTTTGCCCCGGTGTGTATGTGTTGTATATGAGAGGCGAAGGAAACAGGTATTCCACCGCCAAGCTGATCAGGAAATAAGGGACACGAACGGATCCCGTTTCCGGCGCTCTTTAGCTGAATAAAAAATCGAGGTTTGACCCCGGCTGATATTCAGCCGGCTCCATACCATAGCGGAATACCCGTAAAGAGCGGTTCCCTTTCATCTCCAGGTGACGACCTTCCACCTCGAAGAGACATGCTTCGCGCAACCCGGCAACATACATGTCCCGGTTCACCGTCAGGAACTCCAGGATACGCTGTTCGCGTGTCTCTCCGCCATGTCCGGCCGGATTGACATCCAGGTAATGGGGATTGATCTGGAAGGGGATCAGGTTCAGGCAATCAAACGAAGGCGGCTCACTGATTGGCATATCGTTGGTGGTCTTCATGGACGGACAAGCCACGTTGGAACCGGCGCTCCAGCCCATATACGGAACCCCTTTCAGGGCAGCCACACTGATCTCTTTCATGATTCCTGTCTCATGCATCATTTTCACCAGGTGAAAAGTATTTCCTCCTCCTACTACGATCGCCGGGGCATTCCTGACTGCCGACACCGGGTCCTGTTCATGATGAACGGAGTAGATCTCGATTCCCAGCGACCGGAAGACACCGGCCACCTTTTTCTCGTAGAAATCGAACGAAGCTTCGACACTGTCCGCGACCAGATTCACGCCGGCATATGGGACGAACAGCATCTTATTAATATGATGTTTCGCCGCAAATTCGCTGATATATGTTCGGGGCCAGCCGAGATAATCTTCTCCGGCATTGGTTGAGTTGCTGATAAGAAGCAGATTCATGATATAGGCTTTTGAGTAGTTGGTTTTAAATTCAGATGTGTCGACACGAAGTTAAAAAATTTTCGGTTTTCCCGGAAGGAGCGAAAATATGCCCTGGTAAAAGGACGGTACCATTGATCGCCACCGGTCATTTCACGGATACGATCCCGGTCTGGCTTCACTGCTCCGGCGCCACGTTGCCCCTCGGCTATCTGTTTCCCCAGCACTGACTGGAGTTCCAGCGTTTGATCCACCGGCGTCCCTTGCTGATGCCACCATTCAAGATAAAACCAGGCTTCCTCGGTTAATTGTTGCCCGATCATCTTTCGGATTGCCGCCTGAGTGAGCCCCGGAATATTTTGTTCCCGGATATAATCGCGGGCCGACAGGGAGTCAAGTCCGAAACGTCCCAGATCATCGTGCCGGTACCTGTCGGACATCCCCTGCAGCAACCCGGTGACCCTGTCGAAATCGCCCATGGCGATACCTGTTTGCAGGGTATCGAAACACGACTGGTAACAAGCAGCCGGAGAATATTTTTCGACGGAGTCATTCACGCCGGTCCAGGGAAACCCACAGGAAGAATGGACCATCATCAGTTCACTGACCTTTTTAAATTGTTCCACAGCAGGGACAAACCTTTTATCTTCGACGTTGGCAGCGGCCCGCAACAGCCATATCTCCGCCTCGCTTCTGCCATTGGCGCATATCCGTTCGGCTATCTTTCTTTTGTATCGATCAATGGCCGATAATAAGACAGAATCAGCCGACAGGTCATACCTGGTCAACTTCTTCCCTACTCCGTCTATATAAGAATAAGCTGAATCGAACTGATCGTTCCATATATACCGTGATGCCGTTTCGATCTCGTCAAGTTGAAAATGCCTGAATGCCGTCCGTTGTCGCTCCCGGAATGCCGGGTCGGGTTGTATCCCCAGCTTTTCGGCCACCTGTGCCGCCCGGAAAAACCAGGTCCAGGCCTGATCATAATCCATCAACGCCATGGCATAAGAAGCGCGTTCCGTAGAGATCCTGAGTTTTTCCGGGAGGAATATGCGCGAGATCTGGTCAAACCGTCTTACCGCCGATGTGTCCTTCGCCAGGTATCTGAAGGTCGTCTCTAACCGGTCATACACAAAAATAGCGCTGTCGTAATTCTTCTTCTCCAGCAAGCCGGTCATCAACCTCTCTTGTTCCAGGAATAACAACGTTCGCGCCGTGTCGATGCGTGCGGTGATCCATGGCTGTATGAGTGCCACCTGTTCAGGGCCGTAATGGGTCTCAAATTCAGCATAACAATTGATGGCTTCCTGATACTGACCGGGAGCGACCAACTGATCGCAATGATGCAATCGCTGCCGGAAGAGCGCCTTCAATACGCCGGCATACAACGTATCGGTTCTGAACCAGGCCTCATTGTTGCGTTTGTAATCCAGGGCTTTGGCAAGGTATTGCTCCGCCATCGAAAACTTACGCTGGCTGATACAGGAAGAAGCAATTCCCAGGTAACTTTCATACACTCCGAGAGCCGCCTCTGCCATCAACGCATCCGTGCCATCCCTATCACGGAGCCAGGGAACGTGATCGCGGAAAAGGCGGGCATTCCGGATCAACTCAAATGCTTCCGCCTGCCTGTTCTGACGGATCAGCTCACCGGTTTTAGTCTTATAGACGGAAAATATCTTACCCGACACAAACGAAAGCAAGGTGTCAGGGTTGTCTGCCCCGTACATCTTCATCAATAATTTTCCGAAAAGGATTTTATCATTATTGAAAGAAGAAACAGAAAAATAGTGATCCAGGTAATCGCGGTAAATATTACCCCGGATATCATTCATCCAGGCAGAAAGCCGGATATACCTGATCATCCCATCTACGAAATAGTCAGCTCCCGCAAGAGGATCCTGCATAGGGCCCGTGATTCCCGGCTTTTCCATCTCATCCAGAAAGTCAAAGATCAGGGTGCGTGAGAGCCGGTACACCGCCTTCCTTTTCTGTTTCAGCCCGAGGGGATCATATCCGTCGGAAAGCAGGGTATGGTCAAAATCACGGGAGACGATCAGTTCCACGGCCCTCGAGATTTCCAGGATATCGCAGAAATTATACGGAAGCATCCCGGCCGAATCGAACCGGATCTTATTTGCCCGTATTTCCAACGAGTCGAGCAACGAAACCGACGCGTAATAATCATCCACCAGCGCGATACGATCCCGGAGCCGTCTCAGATCAGCCGTATCGAAACAAGGCGAAGAAAGGTGCAAGGTCAGGGTGTCGGTCCCCGGATCAAACCGACTCACCGGCATGGGTTCAATGAGGGCATCCCCTTCACGGACACCGGCCGTGCGGCTCATCAGCAAATGACGACGGGATGGATCTTTCCCCGGGCACCTGAACAGTTCTGCCGTGATCGCGGATGGCACCAGGAAACCGGCCAGGTCGAATTGGCGGTACCGCGTATGCCCGGTAACCCGGGGATCTTTCAGGTGAACCGATGCCATGAACTCTCCGTCAGCGCCACGGGTCACCTCCATGACAGTAGTCACGGCGACATCGAGCTTCACCTTCGGGATATCCAACAGGTGTTCTTTCGCCAACTCACGCAGCACCTCCTCATTCACGGAGGAGACCGAGTCGGCGTTACCGGAAAAATTGCATGTCGCCGACATCTCCGTCTCACACCGGGAGATCAATGATTGGGGAAAAGCAGTGGAAAAAGTGATCAATATCAGTAATCCGGCCAGATGTACCCCACGCCACGTTCTGCCAAAGATATTCATAGGGAACAAAGTTAACGATTTTCCATCAAAAAAAATATGGGCTGTAATGCCCGAAAGGGTTAATATTTCAAGTATCTTCGTACATCAAATGAACCCATGACTCCCAAAGACATTCAACGGCTTTATGATCAGGTTGGCGTTTATATCAACAAGGGCCTATTGCTGGAAGCATTAAATAACGTAAAACGGCTGATCAAAGAAGCTGCTGCCACAGAGTTCGTTTCGGAATGGGAAATCATCGATGAGAACTACCGGACCTTATTAAAATACTCCTTCGAAGGATATCAGGATCCTCAGCGACAAACCATCCTCACCAGCCTCTCCGCTTCCATTCTGGGCATGGCTGATGCCGTTTTCAACCTGCTGATGATCCGCCATCTTCCCTTCAAACGGGCAGAAAGGGCACGTCTCACGTCCATTTTCGGAGAAGATCATCTGGTGATCTCCGGAAGGATCCGGGAATTCCTCTTCCATCGCGAGATCGATCAGCTCATGGAAGAAAGCGACATCAAGTCGGGAGAAGACACCCCGGCCGAAAGCATGGATAATGTCTTTAAGATGATTTGGCTGACCGAAAAGATCATGGACTTCCACCTCGATCTGGTCAACCAGGTCAACGAGTCGGAACATGTGCCCTGGCACGAAAAATGCCTGCTCGTTTCGGCCTTGACGCTCAGCATCTTTAATTATTTCGATGTAAGAAAATTCAAAATCCTGATCTCCTTCGTCAACCGCCGGGAAAAAGGAGTGTACCAACGCGCTCTCACCGGATTGATATTATGTCTGATCTGGCACGACAGCCGGCTTTCCAAATATCCGGATCTGGAAGAAGAACTCCGGGAACTCTTCCTGGACGAAACCATCCGCGGAGAATCCGAGCTGGTGTTTTTACAGCTGCTCACTGCCCGGGAAACGGAAAAGATCACCCGCGAATTCGAAGAAGAAGTACTGCCCGGCATGAAAAAAATGATGCCCAGAATTGAAGACAAACTTCAACTGGGAGAGATCACCGGCGATATGGACGATAAAAACCCGGAATGGAAAGATCTGATGGAAGACGACCCGGGACTGTATGAAAAAATTGAACGTTTCTCGCGGATGCAGATGGAAGGCTCCGATGTCTTCATGGGAACCTTCTCCATGCTGAAACGATTCGACTTCTTTAGCTCCATGTCGAACTGGTTTCTGCCTTTCTATAAAGAAAATCCCGCCCTGGAACAAATTTTCCCTCCCGATGATCCTTATCACAAGCAGCTTTTTGAAGGCCTTGAAAAAGCCTTCTATATCTGCAATTCTGATAAATATTCATTCGCGCTCAATTTCGCCATCATCCCCGCTCAACAGCGATCCATGATCGTTTCTTATTTTGAAGCGGAATTGGGACAAATGAAAGAGTTGATGGATGAGGAGCAAATCCTGGATCAGAGCCTGTTTTCTAATTCGGTAATAACCAGATACATACAAGATTTATATCGATTTTACAAGCTATTTCCGGCGCACAACGAGTTCACGGACGTATTCCAGAGCAAGATCCGTTTCCGGGATCTGTCCTTTTACCGCCGTTATCTTGAACGCAGCTCGTTTATCGAAAGGGTGGCTTTTTTCCATTTTGAAAAAGGGAACTGGGACGAAGCGGTCGACATGTACTCCTATCTTTCGGAGACTACCGAACCCAGGGCCGATATCTATCAGAAAATAGGCTATAGCTGGCAGATGTCGGGCAATTTCAAGGAAGCCATCGGTTTTTACCGGAGAGCCGAACTCTTTGATTCCGACCAACTCTGGATCTTGAATAAGCTGGGCTGGTGCCACATGAAGCTGGAGGAATATGACGAAGCTATCCGCCGTTTTCAGCAAGCGCTTCAGCTCAGCCCCGATGACACCCGGCTCCAGGGGCAGCTGGCCCAGTGTTATATTCAGCAACATGATTATGAATCGGCCCTGCAGATCTATTCCCGTCTCCGGTTCTTTGATCCGTCCAATCTGAAAGTGTTACGTCCCATTGCTTACTGCATGTTCGTTATCGGGCAGGTAAAAGAATCGGAAGAGGTCTACGATGAAATCCTCACCGATCCGGCCCATAAATCCATGTACGATTATATGAATGCCGGGCATGTTAAATTATGTCTCGGGAAACGCAAGGAAGCCCTGGAGCTCTACCGTCTTTCCCTGACCGGACTTGAGGCCCCCTGGACACAATTTTTTCAGGCGTTCGAAGAAGATATCCCCTCCCTGATCAAAAACGGTATTCAACCAGCAGAGATCCCCTTGTTGAAAGACTATCTGATGTATCATTTTTAGTAAGAATACATCAAGGGATTCGGGATCATGATGATCGACATTTCCTCCTTCCTGTAAAAATAAACCGGACATATTGTTTATTTTCCTGTTTTTCTTGACATTGCCTTGTCATTTCATTATATTTGCTGGGTAAATGATATGTTGGTAGCATCATCATAAATTTATCATTGCAGTTCCCGACTTACGGCATAAAACCGGAGTCGGAAAAATTTTTTACCGTGATGAAAATGATTCAGGAACAGGCCAGTATAAACATTTGTACTCAATCAATTTGCGGACATGAAAAACAAAAAAAAAGAAAAGGTAAACGTTTCATGTAAGTATGGATAAATTCAGGTTTTTAATTTTGGATGGGCAGATTGGGGTCAATAATGGCTTGAAGAATTTCTTAGCCAATCAGGACTTTATTCTATTCCCGGTGAACCGTGTTTCAGACGCCGTGAGGGTTCTCCATAATCAATCCATTGATGTCGCCGTGGTAGAAATGGAAGAACCAGCCTTATCAAGGTTGGATTTTCTGAAGACGATGAGTCGCGAATATCCGCAGGTAGAAGTGGTTGTCGTGGACAAAGGACAAACAGCGCCTCAGAAACCCTGTCGTTCCAGTTCTTCCGTTGTGGATTATCTCGGCCATCCCGTTGACTGGAGCGACATTGAGCAGTCCATCATGAAGACAAAGTCCTATTCCAAATTTCTAAACAACTCGCACAGGCTTGAGCAGGGATTCCGGTATTACACGGAAGAGATAAAAAGGAGAAACGGTCCGCCTATCCTTGGAGTAAGTTCCGCTATCAAAAATATTGTTCAGTTGATTCTGAAAATAGCGGCATCAGAAGACACTTCCGTGCTGATCACCGGTGAAAGCGGTGTCGGAAAAGAGTTGGTTGCCAGAGGGATACATGCCATGAGCAACAGGTACAAGCATGATTTTCATGCCGTTAACTGTTCCGCCATCCCCGACACGTTGTTTGAAAGCGAATTCTTTGGATATAACAAGGGAGCTTTTACGGGCGCCGTGGAGAAATCGACCGGTTGGTTTGAACTGGCAAATCACAGCACCCTGTTTTTAGATGAGATCACGGAACTTCCCGTAACCATGCAGCCCAAATTTTTACGGGTGCTCGATAATAAATCCATCCATAAGATTGGTTCTCACCAGGAGATCCGGATCAACTTGCGGGTCATTTCGGCCACCAATCTGGAATATGCGACCATTTGCGACAATAAATCTTTCCGGCGGGATCTTTTCTACCGACTTAGTTCATTCCATATTCATGTTCCTCCTCTCCGGGAACGGAAAGAAGATATTCCCGTTTTGCTGCAACATTATATTTCCGAATTTTCCAAAAAACTGGGGAAACCGGAAAAACCGGTGTGTGACGGAGTCATCGACAGGCTGACCGAGTATTCCTTTCCCGGCAATGTCCGCGAATTGAAAAACATCGTGGAAAGGGCCGTCCTGTTATCCGAAGATGACCTGTTGAAGCAGAAGCATTTCATATTGGATACGCCATCGGAAAATGAGACCAAACGTTCCTTCTCTTCCGGGAAAGAGTATAACCTGAGTGAAATAGAAAGAATGACCATTTCGGAGGCGCTATCTCAGGCAAACTTCAATAAGACAAAAGCCGCCGAGCTTCTTGGTATCTCCCGGCAAGCCCTTGACCGGAAAATCCATAAAATAAAAGCCTGATACTTCGTTTTCACCCCTCTGCCTTTCTAACCCATGCCCGAAATCGGACGTTTTTCTAAAACCGGGCAACAGATCGTTCTCAAGGACATTGTCATATTATATTGATTTACAACACATTTAACGATTTTCCCACTACCTGCTTCCAACTTCCATTTCACATTTCCCAGGTCTTAATCCTATAACACAGGTTGTATTTACCTGATTATCTGCTCTTTGTAATATTTGGCATAATAATTGCTTGGTTGTTGTTACGTTAATTATTGAAAATGATCAGTTGTTCAACAGTAATTATCATCAACATTCCATGCATGCAAACTATTTCTCCATATACCATCTCCGTTATAAATCCTGTTCATCATTGCCGGGGATCGCACATAATGAACCTGAATTCTTCGTAGTGATACGCGATCAAGCGAGTTATGTTTATGTTAGTTTATATTAGATTTTTATTATTAACCAAAAAAAAGTAAAAAAATGAAAAAACTTATTCCTATCCTGTTCAGCATGTTGTTGCTGACATTTTTAATCGCCATGAATGGTTGTAAAAAAGATACGGAAGATCCCGTTATTTCGGAAGACCTGGTAGAAGTTTCGTTTGACGTGAGTAACGTCACCCCGGGTGATCTGAAATCAGGCGGCGA
>DAONET010000040.1:14198-19224 GCA_035403225.1 Bacteroidales bacterium
CGTTTTTGTCAGACGGGATGAGCCTTTCACGTACTTTCACGGTTCAAGCATGGAAGAAACTCCAATTGAAAGTGGAAGTGGTTTGCTACAAACCTGAAGTACATGCCGAATTCGGATTCATCTATTTTAAACTGGATGAAATCATCGTTCGTGAACAATGGTTCTTCGGAGACATCTGTATCAAAGATGTGGCCGACTATAACATTCCGGGGACCACAGATTTCCCGAACTATTACACCATTCAAAACGGCGGCCCCATCACCACCTACGACCTGCCGGCCATTTTCAGGGTTGAAGTATGGCGTAACGGAGTTCACCAGTTGCCGGATTATACCAATGCAGGATCCACGGCCAGCGGGCCTGTCAAGGTGCAATACGGCGATTACAAAAACCAGGTCGACAATTTCGAGTTCAAGCTTTTTGTCTATGCCAGGGTGGGAGCCGGCTTCGGCTGGTATTATCTGAAATCATGGACATTCAATGACATCAGCAACATCCAGACCCAGGCTCCGGGCGAAACCACCAACGACAACGTGGTCGATTTTGTAGTAGGAACGTGCATCCAAACCGCTTCCAACTACCAGTTCGCCCCCATTCTTACCCTGCCATTGACCTGTACCTTGTACATTAACCAATGCTGGTGCTATTGCGGAACCAACACTCCGTTACAACCGTCCTATGTCGGGTTTGATCTCCAGGCATTCCCTGCCGGAGTGTACGATCTGTTAATGGGTGAAAACTATGGCTTCTGCGCCGATGTCTATAATCTGATCACCGTGCAGACGCTGTACAACATGAATGTGTACTCATCGCTCTTCACAGCCGCCATCCCGGGATCTTATCCTGCCAAGAACTTCAAGTGGGATCAGATGAACTGGATCGTCAACAATTACAACATTACCTGGACTAACTGGAAACACATCCAGGCTGCATTCTGGATCCTGAACAACGGCTGGACGGATCAAGACGAATGCGGCGTGAGTGTGCTTGGCGATGGCACCTGGGCTGCCGGCAATGTAATAGCTAATGCCGCGCTGGCCGCCGTTCCGCTGGGGAACCAGTATCTGCCGCCTCCCGGTGGATGGGCCTGCGTGATCTTCTGCAACCAGGCGAACAACACCACTCAAACGCTGTTCACCAAAGTTGACCCCTGATCAACTATAAACGTAACTAAAATAAGAAGAGGCTGCTCCGTTTCCCGGGACAGCCTCTTCGCTTTATACTACCCGACAAAAAAAAAGTGGCAAAACAGAAAACCATTTTGCCACTTTCCTTTGTCTTGGTGCCCGGAACAGGACTCGAACCTGCACATCCGTGAGAATACTAGTCCCTGAAACTAGCGCGTCTACCAATTCCGCCATCCGGGCGTGTTGTGTGAGTGTGAAATGAGGGTGCAAATGTACTGTTTTTTTTGACATGAAAAAACGAGATGAAAAGTTTTTGGAAATATTGTTGGTCGTCGGAAGGTAAAAAAGAAGAAAGGTCCTGAAAAAATTTTACTTTTATCACGTCTATACCGAGTCAGCTAAACCCGGTCAACCGATTCCTATGAAACACATACCTCTTCTCCCGTTTATCCTGATAATACTGGTCTGTACCTTCTCCGTTTCCCCGCGGATTTTCGCGCAGACAGAAACAGCCTATAAATCATCCACCCTCCTCATCTCCACGGTGAGGGAGGGTAAATTATACTTCGACGGCAACTACGTCAATTATCTTCGACCGAATATCATCATCAAACTGAAGGGGGTGCCGGAAGGTCGCCATTTCATCACCTTGAAGACGGCAACTGATTCGCTGGTCAGGCCGGTGAACGTGGAAGTGAATCGGATTTATTCGTTGAAAGCCGGGCAGGATTCCATCCGGGCAACGGATCAGAAATACCAGGAGCAACAGGATTGGGCTATCGTTGCGGGAATGAAATATATTCAGAAGAAAAAGGGATACTATAATAATACGCAGGTCGGCACAGGCTCCATGTTTAACAATGGCATCCCGTCGATCAGTTTATCCACCACCCACGGTTATTTGTTTTCCCCTCATCTCGCGATGGGAATCGGGGCCGGATGCCTGTTTATCGAGAGCCCCGCCGATACGGTCAGCATCAACGAGGTCATCGTGCCGGTATACGCCGAAGCGAGGATCTTTTTCATGAAGACTACCGTCACCCCCATGCTCTCGTTCGATATCGGGTATGGAATCAATGCGACCAAAAAGGCCGAAGCCTTCGATGGGAAAAGCGGTGGGCTCTATCTCTCGGCAGGATGCGGTTTCAGATGGGCTGTCATGACGTCGTTGAACATCAACTTTTCTGCAGACATGGTTTATTCGCAAAAGGATTTCGAATATACCGGAGAGCAGAAGTATAAAAACAGCCCGGGCCTCATCTTTAAACTGGGCATCGGGTTCTGACCCTGTCATTCATAAAAAAAGGCATCCCGTTATGAGATGCCTTTTCCCCGTTTCAATCAACCAACCCGGAATGATCTCCCGGGGCAGTTGTTCATCAATATTACTTCTTTACAGTCTTGGTCTCAGTCTTCTTTTCTGTTTGTTTAGCAGGAGTTGAAGCGGGTTTGGGTTCTGTTTTTTTCACCTGTTTGGTGGCAGCCGGTGCTTCATTCTTCAGCACTTCCTTTTTCAGGAATTTTCCGTCTTTGTCGAATACCAGCACTTCCTTCGTTGACCCTTTTGCCATGATGGTTTCATAGTTCATGATACCCTTGTTGTCAAGTTTGTAAGCGGCTTCCGTGGTGTATCCGCTGTAATTCTTGGCGATGTACTCGGTAATGGGTTTCTGAAGGTCCGATACTTTAATCACGGTTTTTGTCTGAGCGAACAGAACTGATCCACACAGTCCCAATGCGATAAATAACACAAGCTTTTTCATTTTTCTTCTTTTTGATGTTAGACATAAATTTTATGGCACAAAATTGAATCGCGATTCTGTAGTAATTCTGTAGAAGAAGAAAAAAGGAAAGAATTTTTTGAAAAGAGGAAACGGGTCAGAAAGTAATCTTCAGGGTATGTACTGATTCATTGGCAGTATACCTGATTTTCATCCCGGAAAAGAGCACGATTTTTTTTACGATAGCCAGCCCGAGTCCGACAGAATCCCGACTCCGTTCCGATTTCCGGAATCTCCCGAACAGCGATTCCGGTTCTACTTTCAGTGGAAGCCCGGTGTTGGAGATCGTCAGCGCGGCATGATCAAGGTCAATACGGATCCACCCTTCCGGGATATTATGTACCACCGCGTTGGTGACCAGGTTCGATACCAGCACCTCTGCCAGGATGCGGTTCATGCTGATCGTTATTTCCGGCCGGATGGAGGAATCGACCCGGATCTTTTTCTCTTCGCAGATCTCCCGGAAGTTATTCAGTGTTTTCCGGATTACTTCGGATAAATCCACTTGCTCCGATGCCTGAAACTGATTGTTTTCGATTTTGGAGAGCAGCAGCAATCCCTGGTTCAGCCGGCTCATCCGACGGATAGCTTCGTAGACGGATCCGAGTTTCTCCAGCTGATCCTGTGTCAGGTTCTCATCCTGGATCAGCAGGTCGAGTTTTGAAGTGATGATCGCCAGGGGTGTTTGCAACTCATGCGCTGCATTTTCATTGAATTCTTTTAACGATTGATAATCGGCCCGTATCTTCCCGGACATGGCATCCAGGGTACGATTCAGCATCCGGAACTCATAAATGGAACTGTCAGGCAGCGCCAGCGCTTCGTTCTGTGCAATTTTATATTCAGCGAGGTGTCCCAGTGTTCGGTAAAACGGTATCCAGACGCGTCGCGAAATAAAATAATTCACCGCCACCAGGAGGATGATCAGCAAGGAGAAGAGAAAAATGACCGTGATGAAAATTTCGACGATGGTGCTTTGGGTCCGTTGCAGGGGTTTATAAATATGTATGGTATACCCGTGACCGGCAGACGAAATCATGATGTACTGCAGGTGCCGGCAGGCTATCAGGTCCCGGGTTTCCGGATCATACACCGCTGTATCCTGAATATTCATGACGTATTTCGAGGGTTTGACCCCTCGTTGTACCTCTATCATATGACCAAAGACAGAGTGATAATCGGGGATGGTATCCGAATAACGCAAGGTTTCTTCTACCAGCAGTTGTTCTGTCACCAGGTTTTCATCGATTTCACGATACAGAATCCCTTTGAGTACCGGATATAAGATCACGCCTCCGATGATAAACGCCAGGAAAGAAAAGGCGATATAATAAACCGTCGTTTTGGTTAAAAGTTTCATGATACAGACGATGAAAATTTGTACCCGATTCCGTAAACCGTCCGGATATAGTTTTTCCCTCCTTTTTCCAGGATCTTTTTCCGAAGGTTTTTAATATGATTATACAGAAATTCGAAGGAGTCAGCCATATCCATGTTATCTCCCCACAAGTGTTCGGCGATGGATTCCTTATTCAGCACCCTGTTCTTATTAGCCAGAAAATAGGTGAGCAGGTCATATTCTTTGCGGGTCAGATCGACCGGGTGCCCGCAGACACTAACCACCATTTGGTCAGGGATGATGCGGATCTCCTCAAACACGATTTCGTTACCTCCCGAAAAAGACTTTCGCCGGATGATTGATTTCACCCGGGCATTCAGTTCAGACAAGTAAAATGGTTTTGTCAGGTAATCATCGGCACCGATGTTCAGACCGTCAATCTTATCATCCAGGGAATTCCTGGCCGAAATGATGATGATGCCGGTATCGACCTGTTGATTTTTCAGGTCGCGGATGATATCCAGCCCGCTGCCGTCGGGCAAACCGATATCCACCAGGATGCAATCATAGTCGTACAGGTTGAGCTTTTCTGTTGCCTCATCGCGGTTAAAAGCGCATTCGCAAACCTGGTCATCCTTCCGGAAATATTCCCGTATTGCCTGCGCCAGTTCTTTTTCGTCTTCGATCACCAGGATCTTCATGCCGTAAAAGTACTAAAAAAGAAAGGCACCCAACTGAACTTCAGTCTGATGCCTTTTATCTGGTGCCCAGGACAGGAC
>DAONET010000041.1:0-19068 GCA_035403225.1 Bacteroidales bacterium
TGAATCGATGATGAAAAAACTTATAACTTATCAAATTGATTCTTTCACAAAAGAGAGATTTAAAGGAAATCCGGCAGGAGTAGTATTAAATGCAGATGGACTGACTGACAACCAAATGCAATTAATAGCCAGAGAACTAAATAATTCCGAAACAGCATTTCTTATGTCGCCGGATAAAAATGATTGCGATGGAGTTATTAGATATTTTACACCCAAAACAGAAGTACCAACTTGCGGACACGCTACAATTGCAGCAATGTACGCTAAAGCGCTTGAGAATAATTTAAATTCCTGTATTTTAAAAATTAAAACTAAGATTGGAATTCTTCCATTTGAGATAATTAAGGATAACGGAGATTATCAAGTAATAATGACTCAAGGGAAATTTGAGCTTGAACCTGAATTTGACAATAGTACTACTCAAAAAATACTAATTGCCTTGGGACTTGAATACGCAGATACTGATAATAGATGTCCTGTTCAGATCGCTTCTACAGGGCATTCTAAGGTCATGATTGGTATTAAAAGCAGAGAAAAGCTGAATAATTTGACTCCAAATCATCATGATTTAGCTGAATTGAGTAAACAGATTAATTGTAACGGATATTTTGTTTTTACATTTGATTCTGACAGTGAAAACATTTTGACATACGGAAGAATGTTTGCTCCTGTAATTGGTATAAATGAAGATCCGGTAACAGGTAATGCATATGGACCATTAGGTGGATATCTGGTACAAAATAAAATCGTAAATTATTCTAATAACTTCTTCGAATTTAATGGAATGCAGGGTGAGAAAATCAATAGACTGGGAATGGTTACTGTCAGGGTCAAGATTGAAAATGAATTGCCTTCATTGATACAAATTAAAGGAGATGCAGTGGTTATATTTAAGACTGAAATAGAGATTTGATAATAAGCCACCAGGCACAATAAGCAGTATGGTTAATGGCAATTGGATGAAAAGGAATCACCTTCTTAAGCCTCTGATATTGAATAGATATGATAGAAAATAACAAACTCGATAAATCATTTGGACCTGTTGGTACATCCGCCGGAGTGATTTTATTTGTTGTAGGACTAATTTTAACATTTTCTCACCTTACCGGACTAATTCTAATGCTGATCGGCGCATTTGTAGGATTTTCTTCGACAAGTGCCTTGATTGATTATGAAAAAAAACAAATCAAATTTTCAAACAATTTATTTGGTATTATAAAAATAGGACAATGGCTTAGCATTGAACCAGACATGAAAATTGGGATAAAAGAATCAAATTTGACATGGCGCACATATAGCATGGGAAATCGTACTCTTGATATAAACAATAAAGATTATAGAATAATCCTTTTTGATTCGGGGAATAAAGAAATTATGCAGATAAAAAAGACTAAATTAAAAGAATCTGCAATAATTGATCTTGAAACAATGAGAAATAGATTGGGGTTAAGGAGTATTTGATTCTCTTTCTGAATTGAAATGATGTGAATATGAAACTGAAGCCAACGAACCGTCAACCGCAATGCAGGCGGTTTTCGGAGGCTGGCATTCACCAAACCGGCAAACGATAGAGGAAAAGCAAACATAGAAAAAGTAAACCCCGCACTACGGCCGTCAGTAGAAAGTTATGGCGCTTAAAATCGTTTACATAATACATTATAGTTCACTAACATATAAGATATGGACGAAAAAATTATCTGGAGTATTGGTTTTGTACTGTTTGTGATAATATTGTGTATCGTTAAACCTAATATTGGTCGCATCTTTCTTGGTATCTTCTATCTGATAATGGCTATCGGGATAAATATCGTGAATGCGATTACCGATCCACAATCTACAGTTCAAATGGGAGAAGCTTCACTTATAGGATTTTATAGAATAATATTTTCAGAAGTGGTATCAAAGATTCCTGTGCTGTTTATATTGGCAATAGCATTATTTCAGATTACAATGGGTTTATTGATACTGCACAAGCATAAATTTGTAAAATATGGACTAATAGGCACCTCCATCTTTTTGATTCTTATAACCCCATTTGGTTATATTCAGATACCCTGGTTGGGAATTGCTGCCATACAGTTGTATTTGTTGACAAAAGATTTTGATAAAACCTTTATTGAAATCACAGGTTCGTTATTCCGACGAGATAAACACTAATAATTAGACCGTCAGTAAAATGCGAAGTGATTCACGTTTCCCGCTTTGCATTTCGCACTTGTCCGGTGACGATGCCCTAATCAGTTTGAGGATAATCTGTCCGGCTATTTAGGGGGTTAAGGCAGTAGTTTGAACCCGTAGAAGCTATTCGGCAAAATATTTTTGAGGGTAACGGTATTGATAATATTGTAACTTTACATATCAGTATAATAACAACAGATTGAGGTTATCCATTCGTCATCTGCAATAATATATAAATTATGAAACGACTAAGAATTGTCTTGTACTCACTTTGTTTATTAGCGGGTAATGTTGGGATTTGTCAGACATATCATGCGTTTCCGGATTCAAACGCTATCTGGAATACTGTTGGGAAAAACATTTTTTCTTGCAGGAAGTATGAGATCCGATTTGGTATTAACGGAGATACCCTGATCGGTTCAAACCTGTATTCTAAGGTTTATCGGTTATATGACACCCTCGCGTCGTCTCCGGAATCTGAGTACTTTGGAGCAATCCGGGAAGACGCTGATAAGAAAGTATACTTGGATTTACCCGAGTGGCCGGAACAACTCTTGTATGATTTCGGTGCCGAAGCAGGGGATACCATCTGTTATTTATTGGGAGGATATTTAATGGCAGGCGAAATTTATTTTCAACAAGATGTAAACCAGATGATTGTGCTATCAATTGATTCAGTACTTCTTTACAACAATGAGTACAGAAAGCGATGGAATCTGGACGGTACAGATAATTACTGGGTAGAGGGAATTGGAAGCACCACTTGGGTAGGGCTCATAGATCCTTTTATCAGCATTTCCATAACAAATGGTGACTGGTACTCATTTACATGTTTCAAACAAAATGATGAGGCCGTGTTTTTGGAAAATGAGCTTTGTCCGGGTGATTGTTTTTGTTCTCCCGATGCTTCCGGTGAACCCGAACAAGGGCAATCCCCTGATGAAAATATCTCTGTGATCGTAAACCATTCAACAGGAGAGATCGAAATCAACGTGTTGGACGATGGGTTGCCTCTCGATCTGATTATGGTGAATCAGAACGGAGGAATAGTGTTCCAGGAGTCGATTCAGGAAAATTCACGCAATATTTCCTGCTCACAGCTGGGTTTACCATATGGAATGTATATTATCATTCTACGGAATAATGAGATGGGGATTATCAACAGTAAAAAGTTCCTTTTCCATAGAAATTAATACACCTAACGTGCAGGCACATGCAACAAAACCATGCCGTATTGCTGTATCCTAAAGTTCTTTGCCTGATTTTTGTTGAACACTGACAGGTCGAACGCTTTTATCAAAATGTTCAGGACATAATCCTGTTTGGTTTTGTCAGGCCGGATCAGGGACATCAAAAAGGAACAATCCCGGATAAATGCCGGAAGAGCGTTTACAGAATCAAAAAACCCGAAACAGTAAACGTATGTTCGATTTACTTTTAAATGTAATTTTATACCGTATTTATTTTCCAGCCTGCAACTTTTGGGGGGTCGAGTCATCTATTGTATTATAATGTGCTGATAATCTATTTTATACAAAATACCATGGATCAACATGCTATAGCAGAAAAAATCATTGCCTTGGAGACTGCGGCTCTCGATGCCTGGCACCAAGGTAATCCCTCCCCCTACCTCGAACTTTATTCGAAGGACTTCACATATTTCGACCCTGCCCTTGAAAGACGGCTCGACGGTTGGGATAAGATAAAAGAGTTGTATGAAAGTATGCGTGGAAAGGTGAAAATGGATAAGTTCGAAATGATCAATCCCGTTGTACAACAAACCGGTACCATGGCCGTCCTGACCTATAATCTGCACTCTTACTCCGGTGAAACGCTCTGGAAGGAGAATTGCACAGAAGTGTACCGGCTGGAAGAAAACAACGAGTGGAAAATCATCCACAGCCATTGGTCGCTTACGAAACCTTCGATTGGTTAATAACCCTGCCGCATTGGCAGATTGCTTATGGATAAAATATTGACATTCACTGACAGACAAGCCTTCCGGGAGTGGCTTGGCAAGCATGGAGCAGAAAGCGATGGCATCTGGTTGCTCTTTGGTAAAACGAAGGAAATAGTAACCCTCTCCGCCGGCGAGGCACTGGAAGAGGCCCTTTGTCACGGATGGATAGACGGACAAATGCAATCCCTTGACGAGAGTACCTACAAAAAGTATTTTGCGCGACGTCGATCCAACAGCAAATGGTCTGTTAAAAACAAAGAGCTGGCGCAAACTCTCATGGAAAAGGGGTTAATGACCCGGGAGGGTTTGGATGCCATTGAATGCGCCAGGAAAAACGGTTCATGGGATAATGCTAAACGAACCCTGATCGACGATGAACAAATGCAACTGTTTAAGGAGATCGTTCAATCCTATGAGCCAGCTTATACCCATTTACTGGCCATGTCACAGTCCGTACTGCGCACCTATACCGGATTTTACCTTGATGCCAAATCTGACAAAACCCGTCAAGCCCGGTTAGTAAAGATTATTGAGAGACTGGATAAGAATTTGAAGCCGATGTGAGGTGCGAATTCATTGACGTTTCGCCTGCCGGCCGGCAGGCAGGCAGGCAGGCAGGCAGGCAGTTTGCAGTTCACATTTGTCCCGGAGCCGGAGCAGCACAATGTCCAGACTTTTTAACAAGCCAATGATGGTTTCTAGAAAAGGCTAACCAAATTTTTAGGAAGAAATGATAAATTAGTAGGTTTTTCGACAACAGTACTGAAAAGATGAACATTATTTACTTTTTAACGAGCGGGATACTGCTAGAAATATTTCCAGAAAGACATCAGATACAACTATTTCTTTGTATATTCGGTACTTCAATTTCTAAAGTTACCCGGTGACGTTTTTCGATGATAATAACTTGTGAAAATTGTCAGATGGTTGATCAAGTTGAGTGTCGGATTAATATATCATCCATTCTTAACTTGCGGTTATTAATCCGTATATAAAGGAATAACACTTATACTCACCCAAAATAAAGAAAATATAATCGCAAATATTACAGTTATACAAACGTTTGGTTAAATGCAAATTTAGATTTATGAGAAAAGTATTTTTACTTTTCGTGCTGGCGCTAGTCTTCCCCCTGACATTTTTCCAATGCCAAGAAAAATGCGACTCGGAAAAACTAGGAGAAATCATGTTTACCGAAAACGATCTTAAAATAGTTCCTTATACTGGATTGGAAACCTTGATTTTCAAAGATTCAGTTGGTGATTCTTTAACTATGCAGAAAGCATATAAGACCGGACGATTCTCTTTGTATAATAATAAATATTATGAACATTATTTTGATGAGGGAGAATGTGTGCCAAATTTCTATTTTGTTGAACGCAATTTTACTGCTTTTTGTAATAAGGATACAACGGCCCACATTGAGACAGATATCTATATCGATAATCCATTTGCCGATAGTTTAAAAAAACATATCGCCATCGAGGTCTCTTTTCAAGATTCACAACACTGGTACTTTTCAGGCTCGTTCTTCTTTAATTCAAATGCACTTTATGATCGTGAGCCTCAAGAATCATTTATTGTTCAATACAATGACAGTTTAATAATTGGTTCAAAAGTATTTAAAAAGGTATACACATTACAACAGTTAAAAGACCCATACGGATTGAAAAATCTCCAGTATGTTTATTATTCATTAATAGATGGTGTTGTAGGTTTTAAAACGAAAGATGGGCACTTGCTATTTTTATATTTAAAACAATGAATTTGCACTAAACCTAGCGTGCCGTCAACCGCAACAAAGCTTTGCAATGTTGCTTTATAAAGGCACCAGGTTGTCAAATAATCCTAAATTTGAGTTAAAATCGACCGCTAAAGGGTGGCGCTGATTGGACCGGAATATTCACTGTTTCCGAACTGTGGGGTGCGAATTGTTTCGGACTTCGTAGTTTACAGTTCACATTTGTCTTTGGTACACTGGAGTACCCAATTATCTAACTTTTCCTTGATACAGGATTTTCAGAAAGTATTTGAATTTGTTAATGATACACTACATTTTTTCAGTAATGTCCGGTTATAGGATATTATGTTAATTCTCGCTAGATCAAGATCATTACTCTTGCTTCACAAATTTCGAACTACTGACGGTTCTTTCACCATAGCATCTGATGATATACATTCCCGGAGTAAGATCTTCGATTCCAATTGTTACTGTTCCAGATGAAGACCGGCTTTTGACATTCTTTCCGCTGACATCGAATATTTTGATCAGAAATTCTTTCGGAGAATCAAAACGTATGCTGATCTTATCACGTGCAGGATTTGGGAAAATTAAAATTCCTTCTTCTTTAATTTCGGGTCTTGTTCCTGTCGAAGGATTTGACGTGGTAAGAATAGTCCCGAAATTTCCTGCTATAAATCCTTCATTCTCGGGAGTAAAACATATTGTTTTAAGATCTATCACGCAATGGCTGACTATTTTGGTTATGTTCGTTCCTCCGTCATTAGTAAAATAAACACACCCCCAGGCACCTGCAAAATATCCTTTATTATTATTCAGGAAATGCAGACAATAGATCCTGCCTGTGTTTTGTCCGCACAAATTCCACGTATTCCCGCCGTCAGTTGTCTTATAAAGCCCTATTTCACTTCCAATATATGCAGTATTGACATCGAGATACTGAACAGCATAAAACTCAACTGATGGTGAATTTACCATCTCCTGCCAGGTTGATCCGCCATCAGTAGTTTTAAAGATATTTCCGTTCTGTTCTACAAACATTCCGTGATCCTGATCACAAAAACTGATCGAGTTAATAGATGAGGCACCGGGTTGTGAGGATGTCCAGTGCGTTCCTCCGTCTGTGGTTTTATAAACACTTCCGTATCCTGCCGCAAAACCGTAATCCGCATTCAGAAAATATAAGGTAGAAACCGGCGAATATGTACTGGCGACCTGCTGTTGTACCCAGTTTAACCCACCATCAACTGTTTTGAATACAGTACCTGCCTCAGCCCCAATATAGCCTATACTCTTTTCAGGAAATACAACTGATGTGAGACTTTTTGAGGTGAAGGAGGGAAGTTTTATCCATGAACCTCCCTTGTTGTCGGTTTTAACAACACAGCCTGAGTCACCTACAGCGAAACCCTCTGCAGATGTTCTGAATGAGATACCTTTCAGGCTTGTTCTTAATTCCGAGAGTATGCTCTGGTATGAACTTCCACCGTTGGTTGTAACATAACTGTCACCTTCATAGGTCAGAGAATTATAATTCAAGACAAATCCCTTGACAGGACTCAGGAAACAGATATCGTCCATGTCATCGAATTTACCGTTGGATATATCTGTCCATGTGGTACCTCCGTTTGTCGTTTTGTAAAGATTTCCGTAATGTGAACCGACGAACCCATTGCTTTCATCAGGAAAAGAAAGGAAACAAAAGTTATCGGTGGCAGGAATGGTACCTGTAACGAACCAGGTGATTCCTCCATCAACAGTTTTATAAACTTTGTTTGATGACACACAAAATCCGGTTGTGCCATTAAGGAATTGAATATCTGCCGCTGCCCCGTTTCCGGTGTTGCACATCATAGACCAGCTGTTTCCGCCATCGGATGTTTTCAAGATCGCGCCTGTTCCATTCGACATTCCTGCAGCAACAAACCCGGTTGTTTCATCGAAGAACCAGGCACCATTATAGTCGTAAACATCCATAAAGTTTACCTGAATATGTATGGCAGTCCAGTCAATTCCGCCATTTGTCGTTTTAAAAAAACTGTATTCATTCCACCCATAGCCAATATTGGAGGTTACGAACTCAACATGGTACACTGCAGGATTTTCAGGGAGAGCGGCCCATGTCTCCCCTCCGTCAGTTGTTTTTAAAAGAATAGCGTTTCCCATATCATGATCGAGCAGTGCTGGCATAAAACCGTTGTTATGATCAATAAATGAAGGTTGTGTAACTTCATATTCCACACCGGTGTTCATCAGGGTCCAGGTGTTTCCTCCATCAGTTGTTCGTAAAAGTGTTCCCCCATCCCCGGAGATATAGCCGGTCATGCTGTCGATAAAGTGACAGCTGTTCATTGGATTAGCAGTATTTAACGGATTTGACCAATTCCATGTCTGAGAAATTGCACTGCTGCTGATGCAAATCATCAGAGCCATGAGGAGGTTCCATTTTTTCATAATGATTAAGAAAAGTTAAATTTCAAATTTAAGAAAAGTATATTTTGAGTGGCAAGTCAAGTCTCAATATTAGTATCCAATAATGGATGAACTGAATCAACTCGTTAGGCTCTTTGCATCCATCAAGAGAAAGATGAAGAGAAAGTTGGATTCGGCAGAGGAAAGGCAGGAAGAATTAAGTGTGAAACGCTGAGTCCGAACTGTGATGTGCGAATTCATTCACGTTTCGCAGTTCACCGTTCACATTTGCCTTGGTACCCGGAGCCGGAATCGAACCGGCACGAACTTTCGTTCATTGGTTTTTGAGACCAACGCGTCTACCTATTCCGCCATCCGGGCAACGCGGCTGCAAAGGTAAACAATAACCGGGGAATTTTCAAAGACTTAATTTAGTGCACCCTCCCGGTCCGGCTTCCCCGATGGTCCAGCCAGTGAATGAGGTTAAGGGCAAACCGGGCGTTTTGCGGAGCGGTCTCCGAGTTGAATCCGACCTTGAACGTCCCGTTGACAACCTGAGCGGTGAACATGGCAGCTTCCCCGAAAACAGCGATCCTTCCTTTGCCGTATTCCAGTATGGCTCCCTGGAAGTATCCTTTCAGATCCACCGAAGGGGTTTTATCACTGAACCTCCAGGCGGTGTCGGGCTGAAGCGACTTCCCTTTATCAAACCGGAGGATGCCGGCAGCCCCCGCCGGAATGGCGAAGGCGGAACCCGTGAAGGTAGCCACACTGTCGATCTTCTCGTCAGCCTGCATCCCGTCAACGGGCGGTGAACTCAGCAAGGTATTCTTTGCGCGTGAGAAGCAGTCAGGCGGCCATGATTGCTCCCCGGTGATAGCAAAACCGTTGAGAAACCCGAATCCGAAGGCGGCGGCCAGATCCGTAGCAGCTCCGGCAAAGGGCATGTGGTCAGCGATGAGCAGCAGGCTCCCGCCATCCCTGACCCATTTCCTGAGTACCTTGATTTCCTCCGGTGTGAATGCCGAAGGGGTGGGAAGGGTCCAACTTTCAGTGTTTGTCGAATCCAACGCATTAGCGATCACCAGGATTCTGCATCCCCGGAGAATGCCACCGTCCGTTAACCGTCCGGTCAGTCCGGAAGTCCGGTATCCATCCTCTTCCATCAGTTTGCAGAAGGCAAAAAAACCTCCCGCTTTCGTATGAAAATTGTTGTGTCCTCCGTCAATCAGGATCAGGGGACCCTGACCCGGTTCATAGGCAGTTTGACGGATCGCGAACCGGAAGGTGGTGTCGGGCGTCTGTTGGGAAACCACCATGGTTGGAGGACATAACAACAGGAAAGCCGCTATGAGGGCAAGATGACAGATGATCCGGGGTGTTTCTTTTTTCATGACACTTTTTTTGGAAAAGGAAGGTTATCGATGCTCTTTGTCTTTCGGCGATAAGGACTTTTCCACATCCTAAAATAATAAAAAGGCCGATGACATGATTTAATTTCTAAAATGATGTATATTTAATTGTTAAACACTATTTTACATCTTTCTTTATCGTTTTCCAACCTTCTTATTTTCTTGTTCATTTTCTTTTTGCTTGTCCAAAAAGAAAACGAACCAAAAGAAAAACGACAGCCGTGCCTTTTCGACGACCCACCTGACCAGATGCGAACTGTGAAGTCCGAAATGTAATGAGACCGATATCGCACTTCGCACCTCACATTTCGCATTTGATCAGGGGCTAGGGAGAAGATACAAAAACGACTGCCTTGACATTTTAAAGAAAATTGTCATGTACTGAGTCCTAAAATAATAAAAAATGGTCAATAAGGTGACCTCCCTGCTTTATTGTCCTGTCTGCACAAACAGAGAGGCTTTTCCGCCTTGTTGCAGAACAGCCGATGCCGCTCGGATATTCTTCTAATGCACACTTGTTTAAAACTTTCATTTGCTTCGCCTGTCAGAATGCCGTACTTTTGCCTCTTCATTAAAACCTTAACCATCAATGTCGGTTAAAATTCAGATTTTCGGCGGAAGAGCATCGTCTTATCTGGCCGAAAAAATTGCCGAAAGCTACGGCATGGAACTCGGAAAAGTCACTGTCACCCAGTTCAGCGACGGTGAATTCCAACCCTCCTACGAAGTTAACATCCGCGGAAACGATGTTTACATTGTGCAATCGACTTTCCCTCCCTCGGAAAACATCATGGAACTGTTGATGTTGGTTGACGCTGCCCGCCGGGCTTCCGCCAAGAACATCATCGCGGTGATCCCCTATTTCGGGTATGCCCGTCAGGACCGGAAAGACAAACCACGTGTTTCCATTGCTTCGAAACTGTTTGCCAATCTCCTGATCACCGCCGGTGTCACCCGGGTGATCACCCTCGACCTGCACGCAGATCAGATCCAGGGTTTCTTTGATGTGCCGGTTGACCACCTCTATGCATCATCGATTTTCATCCCCTATATCAAAGAATTAGGCCTTGAAAACCTGACTTTTGCTTCCCCCGATGTCGGAGGCACCCGCCGGGTAGGATCCTACGCTAAATACTTCCAGACCGACTTCGTCATCTGTTACAAACATCGTAACAAACCGAACGAGATCAGCACCATGTCGCTCGTCGGTGATGTGGAAGGACGTAATGTGGTACTGCTCGACGACATTGCAGATACTGCCGGGACCCTTTCCAGAGCAGCTGCCATTATCATGGAAAACGGAGCCCGCAGCGTTCGCGCTATGGTCACGCATCCCATCCTGTCAGGTAAGGCTTATGAGGTCATTGAAAACTCACTTCTTGAGGAACTGGTTGTCACCGACACCATCCCCCTGAAGAGAGAAAGTCCGAAAATCAAGGTCCTGACCACCGCTCATCTCTTTGCAGAAGTGATCCGCCGTGTCAGGAAAAAGGAATCAATCTCCTCATTGTTCAAGTTTTAAAAGAATTTCCTATCTTTGCACCCCCGATCAGGAAGGCGCCGGATGATAGTGGGCAAATGTTGTTTCACGTTCACGGGCTGAAGTAATTTATACCAATCTTCCACATCGGATTAACGTATTATCAACCAAAATCAACGCATTATGAAATCGGTATCATTGAGCGGTTCTCTCAGAGAGAACGTAGGGAAAAAAGATGCCAAAAAGAACCGTCGCGACGGCAAGATTCCCTGTGTAATTTATGGCGGAAAAGAACAACTGCACTTCGTTATTGAAGAGAAACCTCTGCTAAAGGTCTTTAATACTCCCGAAGTGTATGTGATCAAACTGAACCTCGGTGACAAAGTATACGATGCGATCATCCAGGATGTACAGTATCATCCTGTGACCGACCGGATCCTGCATGTTGACTTCCTTGAATCGGGCGAAAACAAACCGGTGGTGATTGCTATTCCCATCAGGCTGCACGGTACTGCTCAGGGAGTGCTCAAAGGCGGCAAACTGCTGAAGAAAGCACGCAAAGTAACGGTGAAAGGGCTGGTGAAAGATATTCCCGATACCGTAGAAATTGATATTTCTCCCCTGGATATTAACGACAGCGTCAGGATCTCTGATCTGAAAATCGAAAACGTGGCCCTCCTCGATCCTCCTACCGATGTGCTGGTTGGCGTACGTACTGCCAGAGCCGTCGTCGAAGAAGCCGCTCCGGCTGCTGCTGAAGGCGCTGCTGCTCCTGCTGAAGGAGAAAAGAAAGAAGAAAGCAAGTAGAATTGGTTTTATTTCATTGCAGGGAAGGTGTAGAGGGAGTAACTTTACACCTTTCTCTGTTTTACCAGTAGTGGGTGGTGAGTAAAAAAGAACACAACGAATGAAATACCTGATTGCCGGATTGGGAAATATTGGCGACGAGTACGCGAATACCCGCCACAACATCGGATTTATCGTTGCCGATGCCTTGGCTTTGTCGTTGAAAAGCACGTTCGCTACCGACCGGTATGCATCGGTATGCAGAGCTTCTCTCCGGGGCCGGTCGCTGATTATCATCAAACCATCTACCTACATGAATTTAAGCGGAAAAGCCATCCGCTACTGGATGCAGAAAGAGGATATCGCACCGGAAAACATCCTGGTTATCGTGGATGATCTCGCTCTTCCCCTGGGAGATCTGCGCATGCGAAAAAAAGGCAGTGACGGGGGCCATAACGGCCTCATCGACATCATCGGGACGATTGGGACCAATGCTTTTCCCCGTATCCGGTGCGGCATCGGGAATGACTTTGCCAAAGGGGCTCAGATCGATTACGTGCTGAGCCGGTGGTCCAGGGAAGAAGAAAAGATCTTATTACCTCGTATTGATGTAGCTGTAGAGATGGTGAAAAGTTTTGTCCTTATCGGCCCCGACCGCACCATGAACCTGTTTAACAAGCGGGGACATCCCGGCGATGAGGAACCGGATCAGACCCAGCCCTTAAGCCAATAGTAACCGAGAGCAGCCCATTCTCTCATGATCAGCATCTCATAGTGCATCTGCGTCCAGAAGCGATAGCGGATCGTGATGTTTTCCCCGACATCGGGAATCCATTTTCGGCCGCCAAGTTGTTTCCCCTGAAAAGTGATATCCGTTTCTATCTCCTGCTCAAAAGCGGGTAACCCGTCTACTTTCCGGAAACCGGCTTTCCGGAATGCCAGCGTCGCCCGGTAAAGATGTTCGGGCGAGGTGACCAGGAGGATAGCCGGCCCCAAGGGATTGGCAGGAGAAGAGGTCATTCTCCGGATATTGATCGCCTGGGCACGGGTATTGGCCCCCGAATCCTCGTACATGATTCTATCGGCCCCGATACCCCGTAAAATAAGCTCGTTTTCCATGCCTCTGACAGAGCTGAGGCTGTCGGTGGTGTCTCCGGGCAAAGCAATGATGATCTTTGAATGGACGAAGTAATTTCCCGCTTTTGCGGCATACCAGCAGCGCATCAGTCCCGATTCGCTGGGCATCCCTCCTCCCCCGAGCACCACGATGTATTCAGGCGGACGGTTGATGCCGGCCTTTTTCGTTCCCATGCCATACCAGATCCAGAAAGGAGCCGATGTGAAGGCAAGGATGAGATGAATCAACAGAACCACGCCGAAGGTGATCAGCAGGACCTTCACGGTTCTCCACATCCGGCTACAGGCTTGTTTCATCTTCTTCCCGGTTTGTTCAACCTGCAATTTTTGCTGTTACCACCTTCGAGATCTCCCCGACCGGTATCCGTTCCTGCTTCATGGTATCCCTGTCACGAATGGTGACGGTATCATCCTGAAGTGTCTGGTGGTCGATGGTGATGGCGAAGGGTGTCCCCAGGGCATCCATGCGACGGTAACGACGGCCGATGGTGTCTTTCTCTTCGTAGAAACACCGGTGGTCGTACTTGAGCTTATCCATGATCTCGCGTGCTTTCTCCGGGAGACCGTCTTTCTTGATCAGCGGTAATACCGCCACTTTGACCGGAGCCAGGTGGGCCGGGATACTCAATACCACTCGTTCACTTCCGTCTTCCAGTTTTTCTTCCCGGTAAGCATGACTCAAAATGGCCAGGAAAGTACGGTCAAGACCGATGGATGTTTCCACCACATAGGGAACATACGATTCGTTCGATTCCTGGTCGAAGTACTGTAATTTCTTTCCCGAAAATTTCTGGTGAGCGTTGAGGTCAAAGTCGGTGCGTGAATGCACTCCTTCTATTTCTTTAAAGCCGATGGGGAATTCAAATTCGATGTCGGCCGCGGCATTGGCGTAATGTGCCAGCTTCTCATGATCGTGCCAGCGGTATTTGGAGGCGGGGATGCCCAGCGAAAGATGCCATTTCATCCGTTCTTCTTTCCAGAACTGATACCACTTAAGCTCTTCACCGGGTTTCACGAAGAACTGCATCTCCATCTGCTCGAATTCTCTCATGCGGAAGAGGAACTGGCGTGCTACGATCTCGTTGCGGAAAGCTTTTCCGGTCTGGGCAATCCCGAAGGGGATCTTCATGCGGGCGGTCTTCTGAACATTCAGAAAATTAACGAAGATGCCCTGGGCTGTCTCCGGCCGGAGATAAATCTCACTGGCTTCGTCGTTGACGGAACCCAGCTGGGTGGAGAACATCAGGTTGAACTGGCGCACATCCGTCCAGTTCTTCGTCCCGGAGATCGGGCAAACGATACCCAGTTCTTCGATCAGCAACTTGACATCAGCCAGGTCGTTCCGTTCCAGCGCCGGATAGAAGCGGTTCTTGATCGCATCGATTTTCCCCTGGTGTTCTACCACCCGGGGATTGGTTTCGCGATACATTTTCTCATTGAAAGACTCTCCGAAACGCTGCCGGGCCTTATCCACTTCCTTCTGTATCTTATCTTCGATTTTTTGAATATGGTCCTCTACCAGAACATCGGCGCGATATCTCTTCTTCGAATCTTTGTTGTCAATCATCGGGTCGTTGAAAGCATCCACATGTCCGGAAGCTTTCCATACCGTGGGATGCATGAAGATAGAAGCATCCACGCCCACGATGTTCTCGTGGTATTGAACCATTGATTTCCACCAATATTCGCGGATATTGTTTTTCAGTTCGACGCCAAAGGGACCGTAATCGTAAACTGCACTAAGTCCGTCATAAATTTCACTGGAGGGGAAAACATACCCATACTCTTTGGCATGGGAAATGATCTTTTTAAAGAGTTCTTCGTTGTTAGCCATGCGGCAAAATTACGAAATTCAGACGAATGCCTGATTCAGGTCTGCCGTTATCTCTTTCCCGGAATAAAACTCAAACCTTGCATCTCCTTCCTCCACGGTAATTCGTTTTCCCTGCTGCATCAGGCGGGCTTTGATACCGCGTGATTTCAGGATATTCAGCAGGGTAATGGCCTTTTCGATCCCGTCGCCCCGTTTGAAGTTGACCACTTCGTCGGGCAATGCCAACCGGTTTCCGGAATAGATCGACTCATCACGCCAGCGGTGCAGCTCTTCTGCCACCTGTGCAATTTCAACGGAAGAAAACCAGTTGATGGAGACCGGATTTCTTTCGAGAGCTGCTTTCATCAGTGGTTCCCAATCGCACGAATCCATCTGCCGGCCGGCATAAAAAGCAAGATCAGCCACCACCGACCGGTCGCGGATGGAAGTCAGGTATGCGATAATCTCTTCCCGCGATTGTCGTGGCATCAGGGTGATAGGGCTTTCTCCGGAAAGAGGGAACGTATGTTCCGCCATGACCGGAAGCCGGGGAACAGTGCAGGCAAATTTCTCCAGGTCGGTGAAAAAAGCCGGATACTGGATCATATCGGGAAAACGGGACTTCAGATCAGCAATAAATTCTTCCAGGGATTTCTCTCGAAACAGTTCATCAGCAGGATCGAGGATCATCCGGCCGGCAAGGGGATGGTTACACAGATCTTCTTCATCCATTTCACACAGAAGTTTTCGTCCGGTTTTATCGCTGATCCGGTTTTTGCTCCCGTGTTCATACCCGAAAGCTTTCTCGAGCCGGATGTAATGAAGGGTATCATGACAGGGGAATCCGATTTGGAAAAGTTTCTGGTGCTTACTGTAATCGCGGAGGAAGTTGATGAAGATTTCGAAATTCATCCCGGTGACAAGATACCGGCTGATCGCTTCAGCAAAGAACTGATACGTCTCGCGGTTGATGGTAGCTTCCGGGTATACGCTGTGGATATAACCGGAGGCATGGGCCACGATGGTGATCTGTTCGTTCTCAAGCGCCCGTCTGGCCAGGGAAGAGAGTTCCGTCCCGTTGTACCACATTGGTTTGGTCACGATACGGCGGTTATTGGTCAGGATGCCTTCGTCAATGAGGATGAAATTCTGCGAATGCAGCGGAGTTCCCATGAGGAATATCTTCTCGAGGGGCACTTCGGCCACGATGAACAACGCAGCGGCATAAAGACAGGCAAGAGAAACGCATTCGCCGGCCCCTGTTTCATACCCCGGTTTAAAGCGGAAAGCATTCATGGCCTCGACGGTTTCGGTCTTCCAGTACGGGATCACATCCGAATTGTATTTATCAAGGCCGAAATGCCGGCGGATATCGATATCAAAATAGTACTTATCTCCCTCGTACCCGAAAAGAGCGTTGGAACGGGAAAGAACAACGGGATCGATGAAATCTTTAAACCGGTTGATCTCGGTCTCTTTGTCGGTCAACCCCCACGTGTCCAGATCCAGGTTGAAGTTGTAATGATCCATGATAAATTGCTTCAGCCGGTGGATCTTTTTAACGGGGGTCATCTTCCCGATGCCGGCGAACCACGGATCATCTTTCCATTTCCAGATCTCCGGCGACATGATGTTCGCCAGCAACAGCGAATACAGCAACTCCGGGAAGATAAAGATCTCCATGTCGGAGAGTGTGAAGGCGGATGAATATTTTTCGAGTCGATCTTTTTCCATAAAAAGAAAGCAGCATCACAAAGATATTGCGATGCTGCTTTAGATAAAAGAGAATAAATTTATTTTACAATCAACTTCATGGTTTCGGTGCCTTCGGCTCCGTTGATCCGGAGGAAGTAGATGCCCGGAACCGTACCGGAGAGATCAAGCTCGTAATCCCGGCCGATCACCTGGTTGGTCTTCTTCAGGGTGATAGTACCGATGAGGTTGATCAGTTCGATGTTAGCGGTACGTGCCTCGTTTGCAGAGATCGTCAGCCTGTCGCTTGCAGGGTTCGGGAAGATGCGGAAGTTTGCCTGTTCAGCAGGATCTCCGATGCTGACGAACCAGTTATGAACCACAACGTTCACTTCATCCGAGTATGTTCCGGCTCCGCAGGTATTCACGCCCTGAACCTTAATCGTAGCTGTTCCATCGTACGCAGGATCCCAGGTTATTGTACCTGTTACGGTGTTTCCACTGGCAGTACCAGCCTCAGCAGGGATCACTTCCCAGGAATAGCTGGAAGCATAAGTGCCGCCGGTAGTAGTGTAATCCGTTGTCGGGTTGGTACCTGAATAAACTAAATCCGGTCCGGTAGGTGAAGCAGGTGCATCCGGCACTTGGGGATCAACCGTGATGGTCGATGTTCCGGTCATGTTGATCGTGCAGGTGAGTGCAGGGTTATCAGCCTGGGCGGTGTAATCACCGGCTCCGGTCTGAAGGCCGAAAGAGATGGCGCTGCCGGTTCCGGCAACAATGGTGGAAGTAGGAGTATTGTTATAAACCAGCGTATAATTAACGCCTGCCTCGGAACCATCCAGGCCGACTTCAACGCCAGTGCCTCCCTGAGCGCAATAAGCGCCGCCTCCGGTCACGTTGAACAGAGCCGGACCTTCGGTAATGGTCACGGTGACAGGGGGTGTCCAATCGCTCTGGCAAGCTCCGTTATTAGACAATACCTTGATTTCGGCGGTGCCGATGTAAGTGGGTGACCAGTCAACGGTCAGGGTAGTACCGGTAGCAACGAATGTCCCGGCGGTAGAAGGAATAAGATCCCAGGTATATCCTGCTGCTGTCGGGGAACCTGATGTTGTATACACTGTATTCGGACTGTCCTGGCAAAGGCTTGTCGGTCCGGTAGGAGTTCCGGGAACCTCCGGCATGGAGGAAATGGTAATGTTGAGGGGGTTGGACCATGATCCGATGCCACACGAATTACTTCCCTGAACCTTTAACTGGGCTGTTCCGATATAGGTGTCAACCCAGTCGATCGTACAAGTAGTCCCTGACGGAGTGAGCACTCCGGCTGCAGGCGGCTGAAGATCCCAGGTATAACTGGTTGCGGTGGGATTCCCGGTTGTTGAAAAAGTCCCTGTGTTGGGATTTACACAAAGGTTATACTGGCCCGTGGGTGTTCCGGGAGCGCCGGGTACAGTAATAGGGTTGATGAAAGCAGTCTTGGTCATGGAACCCTGTGCGTTAGCGCCAGGGTTGGAAGCGATAAGGGTAGCATTATATGAACCCGCATCATTATAAATTACGGTAGGATTCTGAAGAGTTGAAGTCGCCGGTGTCCCTCCGGGAAAACTCCAGTTCCAAACAGTAGCTCCTGTTGAAAGATCCGTATAGTTGACAGTCAGCGGAGTACAACCGGTCGTCGGTGTTGCTGAAAAATCGGTGGGGAGAGGCAGGTAAAGAGCATTTAACATTTTCTTGGTCGCATTCAGACATTCCTTGGTTGAATTGTCCTGGACAAAAGCGATCAACTGGCAGTTATTGGTCACCCACGAAGCATCTTTGGTAAAATTAAGGGTAAGAGTGACCGTGTTGCCTGAAGCAAAACTGATAGCGGTACCGTTTGCATCCGGGATCATCAGGCGTTCAGCATCATTGATGGTATCCTGACCCTGCCAGGAATAGGGTATTTTCGATTCAGTTAACACCAGATGAGCTCTCAGATCAGTAGCTGTGATGGAGGATACTTTATTGATTGTCAGGTTGATGGTATAACTATTCCCGGTATTGGAACCTGTCATGTCGATGGTAAGCGGAGAAGCAACCGCATACCGTTGGGTGTATATGGGAAGATAAGTACTATACAAACTTTGGGAGTTGCTTCCCCCGACATAATTCAGAACGCCATCGAAAAAAGCGGTGGGATACCCGGTAATTCCATAATAGCTGCAACGTGTTCCGGCGAATGCATTATAGAAGGGATCTGAACTGGGGTTGTAGTTGTGATATTCGATCACCGCTACATGGCAACCGGCTTCGAGCAGATCTTCTGCACCCATGGCTGCGCCGGGACAATAAGGGCATCCGGTACCGGTTCCGATCTCCATGACTACCTGGTCACGTTGAACCTGTGCGTAAATTGTCGGGCACAACAAAGCCAGACAAGTAAGGAGTAGGACGATTTTTTTCATAAAATTT
>DAONET010000042.1:0-18931 GCA_035403225.1 Bacteroidales bacterium
AGCGGAGAAAGCGTTCGCAGTTGGCCCGCCCCAGGAAATAGTCGTGGATGCGAAATCGTTTGTCGAGGAAACCGCTGAAGCCGGATAGCGCCCCGCAGGCGATGGCCCCTGAACCTTGTTTTGACTCTTCCGGGGAGGTCAGCGAAGGGAAACTCCGTTTGGGCGAGATGAGGTACTGTCCCGAATCCGTCGAATCCATGGAGGAGATCAGGTACTCGGGTTTGGTCCGCAGCTGCCCGATCATGGCGCCCAGCGTGGCTCCCGCGACTCCCTTCAGCGAAGGATCAGGGGTGTAGGCGCTCTTTTCACTGGGAAACGGATCGATCATCAGGACGGTACTCTTAAAGAAGTCGTAGTTCTTATAATCGGGACCCATCCCAAACGGCAACTCATGGCCTTCGCCCGTGACGCTGTTCAACGCCTTCCTGACAAACTCGAAAGGTTCGTTGTTGATCAATCCCCCGTCGATGTTCCACGTTGTTTCAGATTCCTTATCCGAGAAAGGCTGCCCGGGAATATTGCTGATCCAATTGTTCCGGTTGATAGCCTCGCCCGGGCGGGTGACCGTGCGCACCTTCAGTCCCAGCGGGAAAGCGCCGGTGGCCATGGCGGCATCGCAGGCTGCCGGGATGTTCAACCCATCCCGGAACGACAACGGGATCCACCCTTCCGGATCGGGCAGGCCATCCGTCTTATTCAGGATGAAACAGGCGTAATCATTATGTTTTTGCAGATAATATTTATTGGAAGAAGGAGCGTTGGAGCGGAAAGCGATGTCGTACGAGAATCCGCCCAGGTTGGTCAGGGTCACAAACACTTTCAGTTGTTTGGCGAAATAGGGCGGTTCGACCCACCGGGTTTTATCGACCTGCACTATACGCTTACTGATCTCATCGATAAAAGACGAATTCAGCAGGGAATACACTTCGTCGCTGATGTCATTGGTGTCGAGCATCCTGGGAAGCATGTCATCCGATGTGAGATCGACCCAGGTGTGGTAGAATTTGTTGTCCGGGATCTGTTGGGTGATGGCGGCGGCGGAGTCGAGTTCTCTGACGGGGGTGATGGGGTTGTTGAGGGCTCCGGCCGTGACGATCCCGGTCATCCCTCCGGCGGATGATCCTCCCATCACGGGGATGATAACCCGGTGTGAAGGCACTCCGGGCCGGCCTCGCCGCGATTCCCACTCTTCCAGGGCTTCAATCAGGTAATCCATCGCTCCGGCTGTATAAGCGCCTCCTGACACGGCGCCTGCCATACAGAGCCCTACATAAAAGGTGTTTTGTTCACCCATGGCTTGCTCATTTTACTCTTCTTTATCCACAGTGCGGGGGCCTTCTGTCACGATCACGATCTCCCCCTTTACTTGTTTTGAGGTGAAATGAGTTATCAGCTCCGCGAGAGTTCCTCTGGCATTCTCCTCGTGGATCTTTGTCAGCTCGCGCGAAACGGAAGCCCGGCGTTCTGGTCCCATCACTCCGGCCAGTTGCTCCAGTGTCTTGACCAGCCGGAAAGGGGATTCATACAACACCACCGTGCATTCGAGGGCAGCGAGCTCCGTAAGTCTTGTCTGGCGGCCTTTTTTGTGAGGCAGGAAGCCGGCAAAATAAAACCTGTCGCAGGGTAATCCCGAATTGACCAGCGCCGGGACAAAGGCGGTAGGACCGGGCAGTGTCTCCACCTCCAGTCCGGCTTCCAGGCAGGCCCGCACCAGCAGGAACCCCGGGTCGGAGATCCCCGGCGTACCCGCGTCGCTGATCAGCGCGGCCACCGCCCCTTCCTTTAACCTCTCCACGATACCGGCGGCGCTCTTGTGCTCGTTGAAGGCATGATGAGGGATCAGCTTCGTGGTGATATCGAAATGCTTCAGCAGGTTACCGCTGGTCCTGGTATCTTCGGATAAAATAAAATCCACTTCCCGGAGTATCCGCAGCGACCGCAACGTGATGTCCTCCAGGTTGCCGATCGGTGTGGGGATCAGATATAAGGATACCGGGCGGTTCATTTCGACATGATCAGTTTAAAGCCAACTCCGTGTACGTTGATCAGTTCTACATTCGGATCTTCTTTCAGGTACTTCCGCAGTTTCACAATATAAACGTCCATGCTGCGGGCGTTGAAATAGCTGTCGTCGTGCCAGATCTCCCGCAGGGCATCACTCCGGGTCAGCACATCGTTATTCCGCTGGCACAATAGCCGCAGCAGTTCTGCTTCCTTCGAGGTGAGTTTGTTTTCTTTGCCGGCAATGGATAACACCTGCCGGTTGAAGTCAAAGGTATACTGCCCGATCTGGTATATCCCTTTTATGCCGGCCGATTTAGCCGGATCTTCCGCTCTCCGGAGGATGGCCTGGATCCGCATCAGGAGCTCTTCCATGCTGAAGGGTTTGGTGAGATAATCATCAGCTCCGATCTCGAACCCCTTCAGCTTGTCTTCCTGCAACGAACGGGCCGTCAGAAAGATGATCGGGATCTTTGCATTGATCTTACGGATCTCTTCCGCAGCGACAAACCCGTCTTTCACCGGCATCATGATATCCAGGATGCAGAAATCAAACTCTTTCTTCTGAAAGGTGTCAACAGCCTCCTGGCCATTGATGCACAGAGTGGTCACAAAGCCTTTTGCATCCAGGTAATTCTTCAGCAAGTTGCCCAGGTTATGGTCGTCTTCTGCGAGTATTATGCGGGTGGTGATTTTTTCCATGGTCTAATGTTCAGGAATCCGGTAAGGTAAAAAAACTTTAAATGTGCTGCCAACATTCAGCTCACTATCAACGGAAATTTTTCCCCGGTGTTCATCCACGATAGCCTTCACATAGTTCAGTCCCAGCCCGAAACCCTTGACATCATGAATATCGCCGGTGTGAACCCGGTACAGCTTCTGGAATATTTTCTTCTGATCCGTCTTGCTGATCCCGATGCCATTGTCGGAGATGGTCATCAGGATCCCGTTCCCGTTGTTCTCGGTGTCGATGTGGATCATCGGTTTCCGCGGCGTGTATTTGTTGGCATTGTCCAGCAGGTTGTACACCAGGTTGGTGAGATGCACCGGGTCGCCTTCCACGATGGATGGCGAGGCCTTCAGCGAAGTGAGGATCTCTCCGTCTTTGATCTCGACCTGGATCAGCAGGCTTTTCACCACCTCCCGGATGATGACGTGAAGATCGATCTGGTTCCGCTTCATCTTCAGCTGTCCTTTCTCGATCACGGCCGTTTGCAGGATCTTGTCGGATAACAGGGCCAGCCGTTTCGCCTCGTCGCCGATCATGTGGATGTAAGAGTCGATGAATTCTTCCGATTTACTGATATCCTTGTCCCCCAATGTCTCGCAAGCCAACGATATCGAAGCAATCGGCGTCCGGAACTCGTGGGTCATGTTGTTGATAAAATCGTTTTTCATCTCCGATAATTTTTTCTGACGGAGAAGAGTAGTAATGGTATAGGAGAAGGAGTAAACAATGACAACGATCAGCACGATGGAGACCAGCAACATCCCCCACAGGTCGGTGAGGAGGAACTGCCGCTCACTGGGAAACCAGATCAGCAGGTACTCGGGGGAAGTGAAAATATCAGTCGTGAAAAGCTGAAACGCGTACCCTTTACTGATGAGCTGCTGGTGATACTGGATTGAATTCTCCAGCATAAACTCATTGTTCTCGGGCTTATAGATTCCGAATTCATACCGGGTGTCAATGCCCCGGATGTTCAACTCCAGCGTGATCAGCGAATCCAGCGTCCGGTAGTTGATGAAGGCATCGTAATTCAGGTGACTGGAAAAGTTGAGCATCCCGTTGGAAGGCACGGTCTCCGCAGCCTTTCGTTTTTCCAGCAACTCCAGCTTAAAAACCACCTTCGCCATTGCATCGTTTACGCTCCGTCTGAAAGAGGTTTCCTTGAACGACGAGGCGCTCCGCAACCAGTACAATTGCATGCTCAGCAAACCCACCAGGGCGGCTGTCATGAGTAATATGATCAGAATAATGTTCGCACGTTTCATCCTGACAAAGGTAAGTCAAATTCAAACACAGGAATTTAACATTTTTTAACGTATCTTAATATCTCTTAACATTTTCAACCTTTTTAATTACCTATTTTTGTTTCGGAAAATAATTCTTGGCGTTCATTTTTCACTTTTTGATCTGCCTGAACATCAAAAAGGTTTTCATTAGGGATTTGTTTATTGATTTTTAAGGGACTGACCCAAATATCAGTCCCTTTTTTATAACTTCGTACCAAACGTCACGAGCAGATCCATGTTTGTTTTTTTCGCATTGTTTTCTGATGAATGTTGAAAATAAAGGTTAACGTTACTGTTGGAATTTTTTATTTAAATCAATCCTGATGAACAAGATTTCGATTGATAACAGTAAGGCTCTTCCGTTCCTTCCGGCCGGCGCTATGGAAGGGATGCAAACCGCTGTCGAAGCGGCGCACGAGACCCTGATGTCGGGGTCGGGTAAAGGCTGTGATTTTTTGGGTTGGCTCAGGCTGCCATCTTCCACCGAAAACCGTTTTCTCTCTGAGATCCAGGAGAGCGCCATGGAGTTGTCCAGGATCGCCGAAGTTTTGGTGGTTGTCGGGATTGGCGGGTCGTACCTGGGAGCCCGGGCTGTCACAGAGGCGTTGCAGCATCCGTTCTCTCAGTTGCAGAAGAAGAGGGATCACCCGGTTATTCTCTATGCCGGGAATAACCTCAGCGAAGATTATCATGCCGAGCTGCTCGATGTCCTCAGCGAATGTTCCTGGGCCATGGTAGTGATCTCCAAGTCGGGGACCACCACCGAGCCTGCCGTGGCATTCCGGTTATTGAAAGAGCAACTGGAGAAGCAATACGGACGGGAAGAAGCCCGGAAGAGGATCGTCGCCATCACGGATGCCTTTCACGGAGCACTGCGGCAGATGGCCGAAAAAGAAGGCTATCTCACTTTTGTCATCCCCGATGATGTAGGCGGCCGTTTTTCCGTTCTCACTCCCGTCGGACTCTTTCCCGTTGCCTTCGCCGGCTTTGACATCCATGACCTCCTCGATGGCGCCCGCGACATGCAGGAGATCTGTCTACGCACCCCCGATTTCACGAAGAACCCGGCGGCCGTGTATGCCGCCACGCGCAACCTTCTCTACCAGGCCGGCCGCAAAACAGAGATCATGGTCACCTGGCAGCCTCACCTGGTCTTCCTCTCCGAATGGTGGAAACAGCTCTACGGCGAAAGCGAAGGCAAAGAAGGGAAAGGCATATTTCCTGCCAGCGTCAGTTTCACGACCGACCTTCATTCCCTCGGGCAGTACATCCAGGAAGGCACGCCCAACCACTTTGAGACAGTACTCAATGTAAAACGGCCGCAACGCGTCCTGCAGATACCTCCCGATCCGGTCGACGGCGACGGCCTCAACTATATTGCCGGGCGACGCCTCTCGGAGGTGAACAGCAATGCCCAGCTCGGGACCCTGCTTGCCCATGTGGAAGGAGGGGTGCCCAACATCCGGATCAATATGCCCGCCGTGAACGAGTTTCACCTCGGTCAACTGATCTATTTCTATGAATATGCCTGTGCCGTCAGCGGGTACGTCCTTGGCGTCAACCCCTTCGATCAGCCCGGGGTGGAAGCATATAAGAGGAACATGTTCGCCCTACTGGGCAAACCCGGTTATGAGCAGCAAGGGAAAAAACTAAGAGGAGAATTGCCGGGACAGAAGGGATGACGGGCTGCCGGGAGGCATTTCATGCCCCGTACATGATCACTTTCTCAATCATTTCCGGGAAATACCGGTATTCGAGTTGATGGATCCGCATGGCCAGCGTCTCGGGCGTGTCATCGGGTAACACCGGGCACTTGGCCTGAAACACGATACTGCCGGCATCGTACCTGTCATTCACCTTATGGATCGTGATGCCCGACTCATCGGCGCCGGAAGCGATCACCGCCTCGTGAACTTTCATGCCATACATCCCTTTACCGCCATGCAACGGCAACAGCGCCGGGTGAATGTTCAGGATCTTTCCCGGGTACATCACCAGCAGACTCTCCGGCACCATCCACAGAAACCCCGCCAGTACTACAAACGTGATCCCTTTCTCCTGCAACAGGTCGGGAACAACCGTGGTTTCATAAAACTCGTGGCGGTTGAAGACGAAAGAGGGGATGGCGTGGTTCTTTGCCCTCTCCAATACATAGGCATCGGGCTTGTTCGAGAGCACCAGCCCTACCTCAACCGACGCATGACCATTGAAATAGCTGATGATTTGTTCCGCATTGGTACCGGAACCGGAAGCGAAAATTGCGATACGATCCATTAAATGAAGATTATAGCGCAAAAGTACTAAGGTTCCCCGAGACGGCCATCTTCCGTCTGTACATTTTATAAGACATTCAAAAACAATAAGATATAATTTTCAAAATGTTAAAAATTCTTAAAATCTTGAAATTGTGTCATTATTATTTATTTCTTTGCACTCCATTAAATCAAAAAAAGAGAAAACATGTCTGAAATTACCGCAAAAGTAAAAGCTATCATTGTTGATAAGCTGGGTGTTGATGAAAGTGAAGTTACTCCTGAAGCCAGCTTCACAAACGACCTCGGTGCTGATTCTTTGGATACTGTTGAATTGATCATGGAATTCGAAAAAGAATTCGACATTGCTATTCCCGATGATCAGGCTGAAAAGATTGGTACAGTAGGTGAAGCTATTGCTTACATCGAAAACAACAAGAAGTAGTTACTTGCATTGAAAGAGCGGAGCCATTACCGGGCTCCGCTATACTTTTTTCTTTTTTAATTTAAAACGCTGTAACGTGGATTTAAGACGGGTTGTTGTAACTGGTCTTGGCGCAATTACACCTATTGGAAATAACCTGGCCGATTTCTGGGAAGGGTTATCCAACGGGGTAAGCGGCGCCTCAATGATAACCAGATTTGATGCTTCCAAGTTCAAAACAAAGATTGCCTGTGAAGTAAAGAACTTCAATCTCGAAAATTTCTTCGACCGCAAGGAAGTCAGGAAGTACGATCCCTACACTCATTTCGGGATTGTCTGTTCTGATGAAGCCATCCGTGATGCTGGTATCGATAATTCGAAGCAGGATCTTACGCGGATCGGTGTCATCTGGGCATCCGGGGTTGGTGGTCTTGACACGCTGATCACAGAGGTCAGTGGGTACCTGGGTGGAGACGGGACGCCCCGTTTTAATCCGTTTTTCATCCCTAAGATGATCTCGGACATCACCGCCGGTCAGATCTCGATCCGTCATGGGTACATGGGTCCCAACTTTGCAACGGTTTCGGCTTGTGCTTCTTCTGCTAACTCTCTCAGTGACGCCTTTAATTATATCAGGCTTAATAAAGCCGATATGTTTGTTACCGGCGGATCGGAAGCAGCGATCAACCCGGCCGGAGTGGGAGGTTTCAACGCCATGCATGCCCTCTCTACCCGTAACGACGATCCCGCTACCGCCTCCCGTCCTTTTGATAAAGACCGTGACGGCTTTGTGATCGGCGAAGGCGGCGGATGCCTCGTGTTCGAAGAACTGCAGCACGCGCTCAACCGCGGAGCAAAAATATATTGCGAAGTCGCAGGCGCCGGCCTCTCGGGCGATGCATACCATATGACTGCCCCCCATCCGGAAGGACTCGGAGCTATCCTCGCGATGAAAATGGCGTTGGAAGATGCCGGAATGACCATCAATGATATCGACCATATCAACACCCACGGTACTTCTACTCCCGTTGGTGACATACCTGAACTAAAGGCTATCGGTAAACTCTTCGGAGAACAGGCTTACAAGATCAGTATCAACTCTACCAAATCAATGACCGGTCACCTCCTCGGAGCCGCCGGCGCTGTCGAAGCCATCGCTTCCATCATGGCCATCAATCACAACCTGGTTCCTCCTACGATCAACCACTTCACGGATGATCCGGAGATTGACCCCAAACTTGACCTGACTTTCAATAAAGCCAAAGCCCGTGAACTTAATGTTGTCATCACCAATACATTTGGTTTCGGCGGACATAACGCATCCCTGATCTTTAAGAAGTATAACGGCTGACCTGCTTTTGAATTTACACATCTTTAAACGGTCACGGACTTCGGCCGATAAAGAATTGGTCCAATCCATCAAGAACATTTTCGGATTCTATCCCGGAAATGTTTTTTTATACCAACTGGCTTTCCTGCACAAGTCCGTCAGCAAAGAGGCTACCAACGGGGTCAAAATCAATAACGAGCGGCTGGAATTTCTCGGCGATGCCATCCTGGATGCCATCACTGCCGACTTTCTTTTCAAGACCTTCCCCACCCGCGATGAAGGATTCCTTACCGAGATGCGGTCCAAGATCGTAAGCCGGGTACAATTGAATAAGCTGTCCCAGAAAATGGGGCTGGATCACCTGGTAAAACTCGATCATTCAGGCACATACCGTTCTTTTCGCGGTGATGCCCTCGAAGCGTTCATCGGCGCTGTTTACCTCGACAAAGGGTACCGCTTCACCAGCCGCCTTATCATCGAACGGATCATCAAGCGTTATTTCAACATGGATGAGCTGGTGAACCAGGAGATGAATTTCAAGAGCAGGATGGTGGAATGGGCGCAGAAAGAGAAGAAGCAACTCATCTTCCAGGTGGTGGATGAGGTTGGCTCGGGGTATAAGAAGCAGTACATCGTCGAGTTGTATCTCGACACGGTATCGGTTGCGCAGGGCCGTGATTTCTCGATCAAGGGAGCGGAGCAGCTGGCTGCAGAAAAAGCATGGCAGAATCTGATGATCGAGCCGGAAGCCTGACCTTTTCCTTATCTTTGTCTGTAAAATTTTCCGTATGGCTAAACGGATCATGCTGGATATTCATAGTGAGCCGGCCTGGTATACGCTCATCGGCATTTCATGCCACCTGAAGGATTACCGTCTTTCGTACCTCCTGAACGAGAACCTCGGCTTCCGGCTGACGCGTCTCGACGATATGCCGTTTTACGGACAGGGCGCCGCCGAGCCGATGCCGGTTTCGCTGTATCGATGGAAGAACGAAGAGGAGTTCACTACCTATTTCGTGCTGTCGAACCGCAATGAAGGGGCCTGGCTGGTGCCACAGGCGAAGCAGGCCGATTTTCTCCTCCTCATCGAAGGAGAGTTCAAGGCAAAACAACAGGAGAGCCTCATCTCGGCTCTCCGTCGTGTACCCAATGTCCTGATGGCATTCCCCATCAGTTTTGAAACGGTAAAAAATTATGAAAACATCCTGACCGATCTGGAGTTGCATCTCAACGACCAGGATGACGGACACTGATTACCAGGCGCCGCGGAATTGTCGCAGGAACCGGACATCGTTCTCGAAGAAGAGACGCAGGTCACGGATCTGGTATTTCAGCATGGTGATACGTTCAATGCCCATTCCGAAGGCAAAACCGGAATATTCGTCAGGGTCGATGTTGCAGTTGATCAGCACCTGCGGATCCACCATGCCGCAGCCGAGGATCTCGACCCAGCCGGTACCCTTGCAGATGTTGCATCCTTTTCCGCCGCAGATGTGGCAAGAGATATCCATCTCGCCCGAAGGTTCGGTGAACGGGAAATAAGAAGGGCGCAGGCGGATGCGGGTATCCTTGCTGAACATCTCCCGGGCAAAGTAAAGCAGGTTCTGTTTCAGGTCGGCAAACGAGACGTTTTTGTCGATATACAATCCCTCCACCTGGTGAAAGATGCAGTGAGCGCGGGCCGAGATGGCTTCGTTCCGGAACACCCTGCCCGGGAAGATCATCCGGATAGGAGGTTTGAACTTCTCCATGGCGCGGATCTGCACCGACGAAGTATGCGTACGAAGCGTGATGTCGGGAGCTTTGCTGATGAAGAAGGTATCCTGCATGTCGCGGGCGGGATGCTCTTCGGGGAAGTTGAGGGCCGAGAAATTATGCCAGTCATCCTCGATTTCGGGGCCTTCGGAAACCGTGTACCCGAGGCGTCCAAAGATGTCGATGATCTGGCTGCGGACGAGCGAAATGGGGTGCTTGGCGCCGGGCTGGATATCATCCACCGGTCGCGTCAGGTCTGTCCCCGATAACGGGTTCTCCACGCGGTCCTCAAACGAAGCTTTCAGGACATCGAGTTTATCCTGCACAGCCACCTTCAGTTCATTCAATAATTGTCCGGCAGCCCGTTTTTGTTCATTCGGGACATTCCGGAATCCGGCAAAAAGATCGTTCAGGATTCCTTTTTTACCCAGGAACCTGAGCCGGAATTGATCCAGCTCCTCCGGAGTGGCGGCGGTGAACCTGCCAATCTCCTCCAGGTACGATCGAATCTGTTCCTCCAAGGTTATTTTACGATTTTAATGGACATTTTAACATCTGTCACCGGACGGTCGAAAGCATCTTTCTGGACGGCAGCGATCTTATCGATCACATCCAGTCCTTCGGTGATTTCTCCGAAAACGGTGTAAGCGCCATCCAGGAACGGAGTACCGCCAATGGTCTGGTAGATCTGTTTCTGTGCATCGGTGTATTTGGTCTGACCGGCTAACTGTCCGGCGCTGATTTTCTGACCTTCCACAATGTAGAATTGTGATCCGGAAGAGGCTTTCAGGGGATTGACCTGGTCGCCTTGTCTGGCTGCTGCCAGCGCGCCTTTCTTATGGATCAGCTGTGAATTGAATTCAGCGGGGATGGTATACGACGGACCGCCACTTCCCAGATGAGCACCCGGTTTGGCGTTTCTTGAGTCGGGATCACCACCCTGGATCATAAAATGCTGGATGACCCGGTGAAACAGCAATCCTTCGAAATAGCCTTCGTTCACCAGCTTCACAAAATTATCGCGGTGCTGGGGCGTTTCGTTATAAAGAATTCCCGTCATGTCGCCGTAATCGGTGTGAATGACGAATTTCACCGCTTCATTGGAAGCGGATTTCTGGGCGGAACTTGAAAAACTCATAATCATCAGTGAGGTTAAAATGATAAGGCCAATTTTTTTCATCTCTTTGATTTTGAAAATCCGGGGCAATATTACGAAAAAAAACGCTATCCCGTATTTCTGCGCGCGGCGGGGAATAATCTTTGGCTTATCATGACCGGCAGAATTCCGGATATTTTGTTATCTTTATCCCAGTCTTATATTGTTTTTCCTATGAACAAAGAGATCATCCGGACCCAGATTCGCGATTTACTGGAAACCATCAACGAGCAATTTGAAGCCTTAGACCAATACAAAGAGACCGCTATCCCCCGGATAGAGTTCGACCTGGTCTTCGATAACATCCGGAAACTCTATGAAATCATGCATGTTCTCCGCCGCATGGATGACCCGACGGAACATCCCGTCAAGACGGTTTCCGAGCAGCGGCCGGTCCCGGTTTTTGAGCCGGCGCCCCGTGTTATTCAACCATCTGAACATGAGCCTGAACGTGAGCCGGTCCCGGCGCCACCGGCCGAACCCGAACCCGACCTCTTCAACTCGGCCGAACCCATGTTTAAGATCAAACTGCAGGAAGCGCGGGAACAAAGTTTAGGACCGAGACAGCCCCAACATCTGAAATCGCTCATCACCATCAACGATAAATTCCTGTTTATCAACGAACTATTCGACGGAAACCTCCGTGAATACAATGAAACCATCGAAACCCTCAATGGTTTTAAAGACCGCCGGCAGGCAGGACAGTTTGTCGACCTCATCAGCACCAAGAACAGGTGGGATCCTCAATCCATGGCTTTCCGAAAACTGCAGGAACTGCTTGAAAAGAAACTTGGTTAGCCGGTGACGGTTAAATTTCTGACGCTGAATATTCTATCTCTTTCAGGATTTCTTCCACCTTCTCCAGTGAGTCGGCGGTGACCAGCCGCATGCGGTGTTGTTTGAATCCCGGCAGGCCTTTGAAATAGCCGGTGTACTGCTTGCGGAATTCCAACAGGGTGGCCCGCTCTCCCTTATATGGAACCGATTTCCCGAGATGCAGCCGAAGCACCCGGATACGCTCTTTCGTGGAGGGAGGCAGGATCAGCTCCCGCTGCTGCAGGTATGCCTTGATCTGTTGAAATATCCACGGGTTCCCGGTAGCGGCGCGTCCGATCATGAGGCCGTCAACGCCGTACCGTTCTTTCATCTCCAGCGCTTTCGGTCCCGAGTCGATGTCGCCATTGCCAATCACCGGTATCATCATCCGGGGGTTATTCTTCACCTGTCCGATCAGTGTCCAGTCGGCATGACCGCCGTAGAGCTGTGCCCGGGTGCGTCCGTGGATGGTGATCATCCGGATACCCGCGTCCTGCAGCCGTTCGGCGATATCGACGATCTCCTTATGCTGTTCGTCCCATCCCAGGCGGGTCTTGGCGGTGACAGGCAGGGTGGTTGATTTTACCACGGCCGCTGCCATGGCCACCATCTTGGGAATATCCTGTAACAGCGCGGCTCCCCCTCCCTTCATCACGATCTTACGCACGGGGCACCCGAAGTTCAAGTCGATGAAGTCGGGACGGCATGCTGCCGCCATCTTCGCGGCTTCCACCATGGAATCGATGTTGTTACCGAAGATCTGGATCCCCAGGGGACGCTCTGTTTCTTCAAACTGTGTCTTCAGTCGGCTTCGCCACCCGTCGCGGATCAGCCCGTCGGCGGCAATGAACTCCGTGATCATCACGTCGGCCCCGAACGACTTGCATATTGAACGGAACGGCGAATCCGTGATGTCTTCCATCGGCGCCAGGAAAAGAGGGAACTCCCCTAACTCAGTATCACCCAGTCTTACCAAAATGTGCTAATTTTGCACCAAAATTAGAAGGATTTCATGAAACCTGCATGGCTTGGCAGCCTCGGACCCTTTAACCGGCTGCTTTTTTTCATTCTCCTGATGATCTCGGTCTTCGGTGTGGTCGTTTTTGCCGGCATGGCCCTGGCCATTCCCCTGTTCGGCCTCTCTCCGTTAGAGATCACTGCGCTGCTCTCCGACTATGAAAACCCCGAAGCCGTCAGGATCCTGAAATACTTCCAGATATTACAATCCTTTGGTCTGTTCATCATCCCGCCGTTGTTGGCCGGTATCTTCTTTGAACGGAGTGCTGCGGGTTACCTGCATCTTGATACCAAGCCTCTTCCCCTGACCTGGATTCTGGTGCTGTTCCTGTTTGTCGTGATGATGCCCTTCGTCAACGCGATGATCACCTGGAACGAAGCCATGAAACTGCCTCCGGCGCTGGCCGGTATGGAAGCATGGATGAAAGGGATGGAGGAGCAGGCGGCAAAGCTCACCGATGCCTTCCTTCGGGTGGAAACCTTCGGTGGCTTCGTCCTCAACATCTGCATGATCGCCATTCTGCCGGCTATCGGAGAGGAGTTCCTTTTCCGCGGTGTGATACAGCGTCTCCTTGGCGAATGGACCCGGAACATCCACGTGGGGATCATCCTCTCTGCCGTGGCATTCAGCGCCATGCATCTTCAGTTTTACGGTTTCTTCCCCCGGCTCTTCCTGGGACTGCTGTTCGGGTACCTGTTTTACTGGACCGGCTCGCTGTGGGTCCCGGTCTTTGCTCATTTCCTGAACAACGCCGTTGCCGTCGTCTCTGACCAACTCATGGCCCGGGGCGTCGTTGCCGGCAACTTCGACTCCATCGGAGACGACATGCCCGTGGTGGTCGTTATCAGTGTCGTTCTCACCGGGATCCTGCTGTACATAATCCGGAGAATCCATGTCCTAAAAGCTGTTCATGCTGCCGCAGAAGTACCTCCTAAGAAATGAAAAAGTTATTCCATCATAAGATTTTTTGGAGAATCATTCTCATTACTCTGTCCGTACTGATCACCCTGATTGTTGTCTCGCTCATCTTTCGTAACGACATCTTATCTTATTACATGAAGAAGAAGATAGCTTCCTTCAACAAAAGCTATCATGCCGAGTTAGCGGTGAAAGAAGCCCGCATTCTGGGTCTCAGTTCCGTGCGCGTCACCGGCATCATGCTGCGCCCCGAGAACGGCGACACCCTGGTAAAGATCGATACGGCTACCGCCCACCTTCAATTTCTGCGGATGATCTTCGGACACATCACCCTGACCAACTTCGAGCTGTACAATACCACGATCACGCCGGTGCGCAAAGACAGTGTCACCAATTACATGTTCCTGGCTGACCGTTTCACCAAAAAAGACTCAACCGACACGCTGGTGCGAGAAGCGAATTACAGTGGCCGGTTGAAGGCCATTTACGACGCGGTCTTTGAGAAGATCCCCGACGCACTGGTGATCAGTAATTTCAACATCCGCATCACCTCCAACGACCATCATGTGGGACTTTTTATCCAAAGATTTTCCATTGATGACCACCGCTTCCGGTTCCCTGTCGAGATCAGCGAAGATTCCACGATGTCGTGCAGCTGGATCATGGAGGGACGGCTTGATAAGCGAGAAAGGCAAGTTCTGGCGCGTTTGTATGCCGCTGAAGACACGTCGGCAACGATCCCGTACATACGATACCGGTGGAACACTGTCGTCCGTTTCGATACCCTGGCGTTCAGTCTCAGCAGTCACGACAGTCCTGAAGGGATGCCTGTCACGGAAGGCAGCGGCAGTGTTGATGGGCTGGTGGTGGAGAATGCGCGTATTGCCGCACAGCCTGTTGTTTTTCGTCACATGGGCATCGACTACCGCGTGAATGCCGGGAAGGACTATATTGAACTCGACAGCGCCACCAATGTCACTTTCGATCAGTTGTCGTTCCACCCGTACATCCGGTACCAGCGCGACACCTCGCGCCAGATTACGCTGAGCTTACACACCCCCTGGTTCCCTGCTCAGCATCTCTTCTCTTCGCTGCCTGATGGCCTCTTCACTGCCGTCACGGGGATGAAAGTCAGCGGCGAGCTGGCGTATGACCTGGACTTCTTCGTTGACCTGTCATGCCCCGATTCGCTGCGGTTTGACAGTGGGATGCGGCGCCGTAACTTCCGCATCCTCTCGTTTGGTCACTCGAACCTCACCAAGCTCGACAGTTCATTTTTCTACACCGCGTATGAGCACGGAGCGCCGGTACGTACGTTCCTTGTCGGTCCCGGCAACCCCGACTACCGTCCTCTCAGTCGTATTCCCGAAAGCCTGCAGTACAGCGTGCTCACTTCCGAAGACGGCGGTTTCTACCAGCACCGGGGGTTCCTCATGGATGCCCTGCGCGAATCCATCATCACCAACATCAAAGAAAAGCGGTTTGCCCGCGGAGGCAGTACCATCACCATGCAACTGGTGAAGAACGTCTTCCTCAGCCGTAACAAGACGATGGCCCGCAAGATCGAGGAGATGCTCATCACCTGGCTTATCGAAAACCAGGGACTGGCGTCGAAAGAACGGATGTTTGAAGTCTATCTCAACATCATCGAGTGGGGACCGCTGGTTTATGGCGCCAACGAAGCCTCGCGTTTTTACTTTAACAAGGATGTCTCACGACTGACCTATGCCGAATCCATCTACCTTGCTTCCATCGTCCCGAAGCCGAAATGGTTCCGTTCCTCGTTCGATTCCGCCGGACATCTCCGTCCCGACCTGGCCGATTATTACCGCCTCGTCTCTGAGAAGATGCTGCATAAAGGATGGACCACGCAGCAGGAGGTGGATAAGCTCGTGCCCAATGTCGAACTCAAAGGTCCCGCCAGGTTGCTGTTGAAGCAGGCGGCGCCGGCGGATAGCGTGATGACGGATCAGGAAGAGTGAAGGGAATGAGTACTGTTTGCGACTGTTGTTGCTGTCTTTGTTTGAACAACATTTGTTACCTTGTACCCGAAAATGTTCATCTGACCTGATCCCATACAAGATGCAGCAGTTAAAAAACAAAGAGGTGTTTCCGACTCCGGAGGTCCTGACTCAGGCTCTGGGCGAGAGTTATCGTGCTTTTCATGAACTGATGACCACCCTTGCCGCTCCCGGGTACGGCATGGAAACGGAATGGCGGTATTATAACGATGGTAAAGCCTGGCTGTGCAAGATCACCCGTAAGAAAAAGACGGTGTGCTGGCTTTCTGTCTGGGATCATTTTTTTAAGATCAGCTGTTATTTCACCCTGAAACACCGCGAAGGCATCCTCGACCTCAACATCCCGGAAGAGATCAAACAAGATTTCAGGACCCGCGAACCTGTCGGGAAGTTGATACCCCTGATCATGGAAATCCGCGAACCCGGTCAGATCCCTGATCTGTTAAAGGTGTTGGAATACAAGGTCAGGTTATAACAGGCCGAAAACATATTGTCTGATGCGCCGGGCCGGGAGCGGTTTTTAGTTGACTCCTGATCCTGGCGGAGAGGGAAACACTCTTTTATAAAAAAACCGATTATGGACCTGAAGAATTGTTCCACCGCCATTTTTGTCAGAGACATTGAACGATCAAAAACCTTTTACCGGGATGTGCTGGGTATACCGGTGAGTCTTGATTTCGGAAAAAACGTGATATTGGCTTGCGGGTTGACCCTTTGGGAGATCAACGATTCGCATATTATCACGGCGACGCTGGGGACGGATGGCATCCGGAATGAGACCGTGAATCGCTTTGAGTTGTATTTTGAGACGGAGGATATGGACGGGGTGTCACGTGCTTTGGAGGATCATGGAGTGACGTTGGTCCACGGGATTCACGAAGAGCCCTGGGGCCAGCGTACCATCCGGTTTTTCGACCCCGACCGGCACCTCATCGAGGCCGGGGAATCGATGAAACAATTTGTAACCCGATTCTATCGGCAGGGCATGACCCCGGAAGAGGTTGCACATCGAACTTCAGTCCCCGTCGAAGAAGTGAAGAGGCTGGTGGGGGAGGTGTCATAATCTGACAGCACCGAACGGTGAAATATCGTCAGGCGTGCGTTTATAAGATAACATCGCTTAATTTTGCGGCCTGATTATTATGTTTTCAATTTTCTAAACGAATCTGAACCATTGCCGGGAGAACCAAAAACACTTTCATATGAATAAACATACTGCAGCCTTACGCAGACGGGGTGTCAGCATCTGGCTTGACAATATCACCCGCCGGATGTTGGATGACGGCACCATCGGGCGCTATATCCACGAATTTCAAGTAACGGGTCTGACCTCAAACCCGACCATTTTCGACCATGCCATCGCCAATTCCGATCACTACGATCAAGCCATCAGCGTTCATCATCACGATGCCATCTCCGACGAAGAGCTTTTCTTTGAACTGGCCATCGAAGATATCCGGCGGGCAGCCGACTTGTTTTTACCGGTATATCAGCGGACGAACGGCCTTGATGGCTTCGTCTCCATTGAGATTTCTCCGCTGCTTGCCTATGATGCTCCCAATACCATCAAGGCGGCCAGGGATGTCTTTTCAAACGTGAACCGTCCGAATGTGTTTATCAAGATCCCCGGGACGGCGCAAGGACTGCCTGCTGTTGAAAAAGTCATTGCCGAAGGGATTCCCGTGAATATTACCTTGTTGTTTTCTCCGGAGCAGTATCGGGCTGCCGCTGAGGCTTACCTGAAAGGGATTGAATCCCGGATGGAACAGGGGCTGAATCCCGATGTCAGGTCGGTGGCTTCGGTATTTGTCAGTCGTTGGGATAAAGCCGTTGCCGCAAAAGTCCCGCCGCATCTGCAGAATCTGTTGGGTATTGCGGTCATGCGTCAGGTGTATCAGGCTTATCTCGATTTTCTGTCCTCTGAAAGAACAGGCAGGATCATGAATGGCGGGGTTCTCCCCCAGCGTTTGCTCTGGGCCAGTACCGGGACAAAAGATCCGAAGGCTTCCGACATTCTTTACGTGAAAAGCCTGGTGGCTCCTTATACCATCAATACCATTCCCGATAATACCTTGCTTGCCTACGCAGATCACGGAGAAGAAGGTTCACTGGCCGGCATGACCACCGAAGAGGCTGTCCTGATACTGAAGCAATTCAAGGACGCCGGGATCGACCTGGAGAAGTTGGGAGAGCAACTGCAGAACGAAGGCAGCGAAGCCTTTGTAAAATCCTGGGAGCACCTGATCGGCAGTATCCGGGCAAAAAGAGGCTGACCCTGTTTCCACTTCTTTACTGACCGGCAGCAATTCTAGCCGGGTGATAGGGTTATCCGGTCTTTTCATTAAGATCGGGTGAAGGGAGTGTTTTATTTCAGATCCAGCAAGACCTTTCCCGAGTCTTTCAACAGTCCGACAGACCAGCGGAGGATGACGAAAGAGCTGATGATGGCGCCCAGGGCATCGAGCCAGGGGATGTTCCAGATCATGGCAGCAGTAAGACCTACGATGGCTGTAACGCTGGTGAGGGCGTCGGCGAGGACGTGGATGTAAGCGGCTTTGAGGTTATGGTCGGTATGGTCGTGATCGTGGAGGAGAAAGGCGCAGACGATATTCACGGCCAGTCCGATGATGGCCACCAGGATGGCGTCGCCGTATTGGATGACAGGGTGATGAAAGAGACGCTGGATAGCGCCGCCCAGAATGACGAAAGCAAAGATCAGTAACATGAAAGCGCTGCTGAACCCCGAGAGAGAGAGGATTTTCCCGGAGTCACCCTGAAAAGTACCGCGGGTCGTCACCTTACGAACAATGATATAAGCGATCCAACTCAGTCCGATAGCCAGCACATGTGAACCCATGTGAATGCCGTCGGCCAGCAATGCCATCGATTTGGTAGTCAGGCCGAACACGATCTCCACCACCATGGTGACAGCCGTGATGATCACCACCCACATGGTTCTTTTCTCGTGAGAATGTTGCTGCGCGGATGTCATGATTATCTTTTTCGCTGAAAGTCAGTTTCCATAAAACAAAGGTAAGGAATACAAGGGAAAGGGAATCAACGTAGCAGAAAACACAATGTACATGACAAAACTTCCGAAATGAAGTATATTTAATTGTTATACACCTTTTTACATCTTTCTTTATCGTTTTCAAACCTTCTGATTTTCTTGTTCATTTTCTTTTTGCTTGTCCAAAAAGAAAACGAACCAAGTGCGCCCGGCA
>DAONET010000043.1:0-16050 GCA_035403225.1 Bacteroidales bacterium
TATTTCTTTGTAAATTTGACATATTCAAAAAATATGTTCGAAAACAATCATTCATGCATCGTACAAAATTGAGCTTTTTGTATCTGCTGCTGGTAATGCTTACCGGATGCTGTCATCGGGATGAATACCAGGTTTACGCGATTAAATTTGCAGAGGGAGAAAAAATCCCGGCCGGCGATTGGGTCATTGGCGCCGGGAAAACTGACAGCGTTGATGTATGCAATATGTTCTGGCTCCTCCGTTCAGGAGATGGCCGCAACATCATGGTAGATGCAGGTTTTATTGACTCTTCCGGTAACGATGGAAAATATGTAAGACCCGATCTGGCTTTAAAAGAAATGAAGCTGGCGCCGGAGGAGATCTCGGATATTATCCTTACCCATCCCCATCCCGACCATGTCGGAGGAATAACCCTCTTCCCCAACGCACATATCTGGATGCAAAAAGCTGATTTTGAATATTTCACCGGGTTATCCTGGCTGAAGACCGATTCCACCGTTTTTCTGAAAAAAGATGTCGAAAACATCCTGAAACTGAAGAAGGCAGGAAGAGTGACCCTTGTCGAGGGAGACGACATGGAGATCATGCCGGGAATCAAGGTATTCACAGGATCTAAACACACCTTCGAGAATCAATATCTGTTAATAAATACCGGTTCCGAAAAGAACCAAATCCTGCTGGCTTCCGATGCCATCTGGTTCTATCTGAACCTGGAGAAATTGTTGCCGATCAGCATTTGTATGGATACGGCCGCGTATACGACGACTATGAGAAGGATGCTGACGCTGGAGGCCAATCAGAAACTGATCATCCCCGGTCACGACAATCTGGTCTTCTCCAAATTCCCAAAAATCACCAACAACATCGTCAAAATTGAAGATTAGGTGACGGTTTCGTCATGAGGACATCAGTGAATTTTATAGAGGTCAAATAGTTTACCGGCGTGAATCAACTTGGCTTCTTTGGGGATCTCTTCCTGGAACTGATTGCTCTTCTGAACGATATATAGTACCTGATAGAATTTCGGGTATTCACTCGGTCGAATCCCTGCCAATTGTCCCGACTTTATGCGAAGGGTCCAGCTGGTCCAGAATTCCAGCCGGTGCTGCGCCAAAACAATGGTGGAGGATGGATGTGCGATGATTTTCCGCATTTCTTTCATTTCCGCGTATTCTTCCTTCGAAATATAGGTTCTGTGTACGCCGTTTGTCGCTACGGTGAGAATCAGCAATAACGCCAGAATGACCGCAATGGTGATTTTCACCGGTTTTCTGAAATAATGGAAAATGAAAATGATCAGGATCGTCAAAGGTATCAGGGAAATAAATAACAAGCGGTTATAGATGGCTGTATTGATAAATGGATTGGAAAGGAAGACAAACCACAGAACCAGCGACAGGAAAAAATGGGATTCCTCTTTCTTCATGCGTTTTCGCAGTTTGAACCAGGTAATCACCGATAACACGGAAAAGGAGTTAATGATAACCAGGAAAAGCACATTGGGCCAATCATAAATGAATTCTCCCTGCAACATTAACAGGAAAAATGAATGATCAAAAAGCTGTAAAGGAGCGGCGAAATACGAAAGAAGATGCTCATACCGTTGATTATCATACAGTTTCACGATAAACGGCAGTAAAATCAACGTCGTCAGCGCCAACCCGGCGATCACCACCCTGATCTTGGATTCTTTAAACCAGGCCATCCATTTCCGGGAATAAAACAACGCGGTAACCACGGTTAAAATGAGCAGAAAAGCAAACAGGGCAGAGAAGCATCCGAAGTGGGTGAACAAGGTGAGCAGAACAGAAACAGCTATCATCACCAATGATCTGATGGTTTTTTGATGGATGAACTGCCACAGAAAGTACATGGACAGGTACACGAACAACATACTGATGGCATTTTTATCAAAATCAACGGCAAAAATGACCAGTATAGAAGGGTTCAGCACCGATAGCGCCAACACTACGGCCAGATAAACCGGATGCATCTTGTTGCCGGAAATGGATTTCGCCAGAAAGAAGACCGGGATCACGATCAGCGACGGCACCACCACATTGACCAGCTTGCAAGCCAGCACGATGGCGCTGCTCACCGGCAGGTTGCTGAAAAAAATGATCAATCTGGCTGTCAGGGCTTCGATCCAAAAGACCAGGGGCATATCGCTGTAACCCAGCGTTCCTCGTTCAATCAAACACCTCACCTGCAAAGGATAGTACATGCTTCCCAGGCCCGGGATCACCTGACTGTTGGCCGTTGAGATCAACCTGCATACGATGGAAATGATCAACACCGAAAACAGAACCCAATAGTTTAACCCCTTGTACGAGAATATTTTACTTTTCATCTGCTTGGATTTTTTAAGAACATACGTTCCCTCCCGGGTATTTGCCGGACTTTATTCAAACGAAAAAAACATACGATCGCCTGTCACCCCGCCGGGACTATTCCGGCTCCTGATTGAATCTGGGTGGCAACTTATCGGAAATGGCTTTAAAAAAGGCATCCCGGTACGTCATACTGATCGGTATCAGTCTGTCGGATATTTTGATCCTGTTTCGTTCGATACTCTCGATGTTATTGACCGAAACGAGGAATGATTTATGAACCCTGATAAACTGAGGAGGTTTTAACTTGCTCTCCATAAACGCAAAATGTTGAAGGGTCATGATCTTCTTCGATTTTGTCACAATTTGCAGGTAATCACGCATGCCCTCCACGAACAGGATATCGTTAAAAAAGACCTTCTCAAGCCGGTATTCTGTTTTCACGAAAAAGAAATCCCGCTCTTCCTCGGAACCATTCACTTGTTTGAGGTTCTCCATGACCCTATCCATGGCCTGAACAAATCGGTCGAAGGAATACGGCTTGAGAAGGTAATCGGTTACATGAAAGTCAAACCCTTTCAGTGCATATTGTTCAAAAGCAGTGGTGATGATGATTTGCGGACGTGATCTCACCGTTTCCAGAAATTGAATGCCGGTAAACGACTCCATCTGGATATCCAGAAAAATCAGGTCAACCTTTTCTTCTTTCAAAAAAGGAATGGCCTCCAGCGCGCTGGTAAAGGTCTTTAACAACCGGGGCCCGTTCATCCTTTCGATAAAAGAGGCCACTTTTTTCAAAGCCAGCGGCTCATCATCAACGGCAATGCATTTAATCTCCATCGGTATCAACTGTTAATTCAACCTTGAAAAAACCATCCTTATCACTGATATTCAACGTATATCTTCCCGGATAGATATGCTCGAGGCGCCGTTTGACATTCGCGATGCCGGTCCCTCCGTAATTCTTCACCGGTGGCTTTTCAAGAGGATCATAATAATTGAATACGCTGAAATTTACTTTTTTCTCTTCTATCCGGAACCGGATCTCAAATCCGGCATGATCCTCCTTCATCCTGGCATACTTGAACGCATTTTCGATAAACGGGATGAAAAGCATGGGAGCAATGTGAAGGTCGGGATAATGTTCCGGGATATCAAGCTTGATCAAGTCGGGATTGGTAACCCTTAATGAATAAAGGGAAACGATATTCTCAATATAGTTGATTTCTTTGGAAAGACTGACAAAATCCGAGACCGTTTCGTACGACATGTATCGCATGATATCTGAAAGCTTCAGGAGCGACTGCGATGCCTTGTCAGGATCGTAGTATATCAAAACATCAATGTTATTCAACGTATTGAATAAAAAATGAGGATTCACCTTACTTTTCAGCAAAGCCAGTTCGCTTACCGCCTTCTCTTTCTCCAGGATTTCCTTTTGATTGATGGTATTCAGCCAATTCAACATCACTTTGAAAAATGAACCGAAAGTGGCTGCCGTCAGCATAACCGAAAACCCGCTTAGGTGCATCTTCACAGAATAAATTCCATAGAAATGATGAAAATCATGGCTGAAGTAGGCTTTCACCGACAGCAGTCCCGAATACCCGATGAAGGTAAGAAGATTCAGGACGATCAGGGACCACACCAAAAAAAGGGTATATTTCTTCTTTTCCAGAAACCGGGGAACCAACAGAGAATAAAACAGGTAGAACGGAATGGCCAGGAACAGGGTGCTGACCAGATACATGGTCAGTTGCTCGGGATCCGCGAACATCGAAAAACCCCTCAGGTTGTAAAATGCCGCAAAAAGCCAGGTGAAAACGTGTAAAACGATGATTTTTTTCTTGCTCATAATCATAAATTCATGACAAAAATGAATGTTTTCCTTTTCTCAGGCAAGTAAACTATGCCAATAATATAACTTCCTCTGCATGATGATCATGATGACCGGCAAAATATTTTTATATCTTTGCCTCCCTATTCCAAAAATGCTCGCTTTGAGAACGGTGATGAAATTTGTACTCGCTGCCTGATTAACCTCCGGAAACCACAGGTTAACGCGCATAGTTCGGGAAACTCTTTCCGAACAGGTTTCTGATTGTATTAGTTTGAATTTTTTTTACTGTCTTTTTCAAGATAGTGACGATGTTTTCACCGTTTAAATTATTTATTATGAGTACTGAAAAGAAAAACCAAATCATAGATTTCCTGTCAGCATTTTTTATGCTGATGGCTTTGCTGACCAGTAGTTATTTTTTTCTGGTCCAATTAAAATTAAGCGTGGGAGAATGGTTGGCCTTCAACGCATGTTCGATGGCAATCCTTACGTATCTGCTATGTTTCGTGCTGTTTCAGATAACGAAGCAAGACTTCCTGCTGGCGATTCCCTTATTGCCTCTGTATTATTACGGGACCATGGGATTATTTATCATGCCGTGGAATGAAGCCAATGTCTTTCCCCAGCTGACACATATCATCATAACCCTGACTGTTCTGTGGGTTTTGTACAAGCTGTTGAAGGCGAAGAAACTCAAATCCTTAGGAAAAGGGCTGTTGACAGGGCTCCTTGTTTTCGTGCCGGTAATTGCCTGTATTCAATCTTACACCCAGGTGCATATGCAGGAGTTCCTGCAGGTGCTGCAGCGGATGTAAAAAAAAATTCCCCCTTCAGATTGCTTGATAATACAGCGCCTGAAGGGGGAACTATTACCTCTTATTTCATGAACTCTTATTTCATCAATTCTTTCACAGCTTCTTCAATCTGCTGGTCTCTTCCGGAAGCCATGATACCCGGATCGTTAGCGACCTTGATATCAGGTTCCAGCTGGTTGTTTTCACAGAATTTCCCGTCGGGGGTACGCCAACCTCCCATAGGGATTCCGAAAACGAGGGTGGGATCAATCTGTGATTCCCACCAAACGAAAGTGCCGGTACCGGGAACGGGCATTCCCACCGTTTTCCCGATATTCTTCAGTTTATAAGCCACCGGGAAAAGGTGGGCATCGGAATAGTTGCTTTCCCCGATCAGCACGATAGAGGGTTTTACCCATTTATCAATGGGTTCCGAGCCGATATACTGTCCGTGAGGGATGATGTCCATGTACTTTTTGCCGTTCAGGAAATCGGAGAGCTGCTCGTGAATGTTTCCGCCACCGTTGAACCGGGTGTCGACGATCAGGGCTTTCTTTTCAAAGTTACGGCCCAGGGCTTCTTCAAAGACGGTCCGCATGCTGGCGTCATCCATCGAACGAACGTGTACATAACCGATCGTTCCTCCCGACAGTTTATCCACTTCCGCACGGCGGTTTTTCACCCACCTTTTATAAAGCAATTCATTCACAGTGCCGATGGAAACAGGCTTTGTGCTTTCTTCCCATCGCTCACCCGTTGCCGGATTATACATAGAGAGTAACGTCAGATCACCCGCTTTCCGGTTTAACAAGGTATAAAAGTCGATCGTGTCGGGAATGGCTTCACCATCGATCTTTTCAAGGATACATCCTTCTTTCACCTTGGATGCAGCCTTGTCGAGCGGGCCACCTTCCACAATACCGGCAATCTTTAATCCGGGTCCTTTGTATTCATAATCGAAGAACACTCCGAGGTCGGCTGTCTTATCCGCGTTGTTCCGCCCAGCCCGGTATCCGCATCCGGTGTGTGAAGCATTCATCTCACCCAGCATCTCGCTGAGGATTTCGGCAAAATCGTAATTGTTGTTGATATATGGCAGGAAACGCTTATAGGCCTGGTAATAAAATTTCCAGTCTACCCCGTGCATATCTTCCACGTAGAATTTTTCTTTAAACTGGCGCCACGCGTGGTTGAAGATATAGTCCCGCTCCTCAACCGGTTTCACCAACATCTCGCCGCTGGTCTTCAACGGTTCCGCTTTCCCTGATTCCACTTCAACCTTCATCGGCTTTCCATCGGCCAGCACCAAAAGGTATTTGCCGTCTGACGAAAGTTCCATCGAAGGACTTCTCAGTCCAAGTTTTGCCAGCATCTTGGTTTCTTTGGTTCTTAATTCCGTCACCCAAAGGTCGTTGTCCTTTTCGAAGCTGGTAAAGTAAAACAGCTTCTCTCCATCTTTCGAAAGCACCCAGTCACGCAAACGTGAGGTGTGGGTGGTGAGTTTCTCTTTCCGGTCCGTCAGGTTATCCCAATCAATGGTCACGGTGGCCGAATCCTTCTTCACATCACCCTCTTTTTCTTTGTCCTTGTCTTTATCTTTCTTACCATCCTTTTCTTTTTCCTTCTCTTTCTCTTTATCCTTTTTGGCCTTTTCTTCCTGATCCTTCACGAGCGTCAGCTCTTCTTTGGAAAGGTTGAACCGGTCGTATGCTGCTTTGGAAAAGAATAACTCATACACGTCATAGGTGGTGATATAACCTCCCTGCGCATGATCGCCGTTGCGGTTACATCCCCAGATCATGGATTTGCCGTCGGAGGACCATTTCCCGTTAAAATCATCGTACCCGCTTAAGGACAGGTCCGTGATCTCTCCCTTTCCATCTGCCGGCACCAATCCCACTTCAGGACCGAACAAAACCCGGCCGGGTAAGCAATACTGCACCAGGAACCATTTTCCATCAGGCGACCATTGGTACCACTGATCTCCGTCAGCATACGAATAATTGACATCGGCAGGCATGATCATCCGGGTCTTTTTGCTTTCCAGGTTGATCACTTTCAGGACGACCCTGTTTTCGAGGTAAGCCACCTCTTTCCCATCGGGAGAATACTCGGGCTGAAACTCTTCCGCCTCCGTGGCGATCACCGGTTCGGTCTTCAGCACCGTGGAAGCGTAAAAATAGGGCTCCTCTTTCCGGCTGATCGAGGTGGTATATATATTCCAACTGTTGTTCGCTTCTGCCGCATACAACAGGGAACGGCCATCAGGACTGAAACTTACACTGCGTTCCTGGTACGGCGTATTGGTAATCCTCTTGGTGAAACCGCCATCCACGCTGCTCACAAAAACCTCACCCCTGAACACATAAGCGTATTCTTTCCCATTGGGCGATAAACGCATCTCGGTAAATCCATCGTTGACGGGCATAATACGATCCTGAGAGGAACGGCCATCGGCAAACACCGCCACGCTCACCTTCCGGGGTTCTCCTCCCGGAATCAGGGTATAGATCTCGCCATCATACGAATAGCACAGAACACTGTTGTCGGAACGACTCAGGAACCTGACCGGATGTTTTTCATACTTGGTCAACGCCGTCATTTTCGAAGGATCGGTGATGGAACTTTTGAAAATATTGAACGAGCCGTTCTTTTCGCTCAGATAAAAGAAATCCTGATTATTGGCATCGAAGACCGGGTCACGGTCTTCACCATTGAAACTGGTAAGTTTGGTAAAGTTTTTGGTGTTGAAATCGTACATCCAGATATCGCGTGCAATGGCCGATGTGTGATGCTTGCGCCAGTCGTCTTCATAACCTTTGAGGTCTTCGTACAGGATCTTATCTCCGGTAGAAGAGGGACAAACATTCAGGGCCGGACTGGAAAGCAACTGGGAAACCTTTCCTCCCTTCACCGGCGCCGCATACAATTCGTTCATCACCCCGATGGGGAACTGGGCGTTGGTGACCACATCCTGCCGGTACGCCGAGAAGATCACTTCGCTGTTGTCGGCGGTGAAACTCCAGGGTATTTCCCGGTTTGAATTATAGGTCAGCCTTTTCGCTTCACCCCCGGTGGCAGGCATGACAAATACGTCGAAATTACCGGAACGGTCGGAAGCAAAGGCAATCGTCTTCCCGTCGTGACTCCAAACCGGCATGTACTCATAAGAGTCGGTGAGCGTCATCGGCGTGGCCGTCCCTCCATCGGAAGGAACCGACCAGATATCACCTTTATAACAGAAAAGAATCGTCTTCCCGTCGGGTGAAATAGCAGGATACCGCAACCAGAGCGGATTTTCCTGAGAAAATGATTGAAACGCCACTAATAACAGCAGCAAGGGAAACCATAGTTTTTTCATGTTTTTATAATGTTATAGAAAATAAGACGCATTTATGATCTCATTGTTACACCTCTTTTCATTTTTACCGGTCAATCAATTTTTCATTGTTTTCAGCATACCTGTCTCCGTGAATGTTGATTTTGGAACAAGCAGCGCTGAACTCCATCAGTTCTTCAGCAGAAAATTCAATATTCACAGCGCCCAGGTTTTCCTCCAACCGTTCCAGCTTTGTCGTTCCCGGGATAGGTACGATCCAGGGTTTCCGGGCAAGCAGCCAGGCAAGGGCAACCTGAGCAGGGGTAATCTTCTTTTTTACGGCAAAAGCGGCCACCAGATCCACCAGAGGCTGGTTCGCTCTCCTGTTTTCCGGTGTATACCGCGGAAGAGTGCTCCGGAAATCGGATGGATCGAAGGTCGTATTGCCGGGAATTGTCCCGGTCAGGAATCCCCTCCCTAACGGGCTGAACGGGACAAACCCGATACCCAGTTCCTCCAGTACCGGGAGAATCTCCTCCTCGGGTTCTCTCCAAAAAAGCGAGTATTCGCTCTGCAAAGCGGTTACCGGCTGTTCGGCATGGGCACGGCGGATCGTTCTTACTCCCGCTTCGGAAAGGCCAAAATGTTTTACCTTCCCTTCCCTGATCAGATCCTTCACCGTCCCGGCCACCTCCTCGATGGGAACATTCGGATCGACACGGTGTTGATAAAACAGGTCGATGGCATCCACCTTCAACCGTCTCAGGGAGGCTTCGGCAACCTGCCTGATATGTTCCGGCCGGCTGTCAAGACCCGAAGAAGCTTCGGTGACGAAACCGAATTTGGTAGCAATCACTACTTCCCCCTTGAACGGGGATAAGGCTTCGCCCACCAGCTCTTCGTTAATGTATGGACCATATACTTCAGCCGTGTCAAACAAGGTGACCCCGCGTTCGACAGCAGCGTGTACCAGCCTGATCATCTCGCTCTTATCCCGTGAGGGGCCATATCCATGGCTCATCCCCATACACCCCAGGCCTACAGCGGAAACTACCAGACCGCTTTTCCCCAATTCTCTCTTTTTCATTTTCTGTTTCATCACATGCTGGTTTTTACAAATAACTGATTGCAAATATCTATGCTAATCTACATCACATTTCGCGGATCACAGATCACATTGGGTCTGCTCCCCTGCTCCGATCTTCAACCGGTATCCCGTATTATGAATATTCTCGATCCTGATCCGGGGATCTTCCTTCAGGATTTTTCGCAGTCTCGAAATGAATACATCGAGGGTCCGGCTGACGAAAAAATCCTCATTTCCCCATACATTTCGAAGGATCTCTTCCCTCCTGACGATCTTTCCGGAATTTTCCAGTAAGAATAACAGCAGATCCTTTTCTTTCAGGGTGAGCAGGTGCGACTCCCCGCCGGTATTCAATTGACGGTTTTCATGATCAAACTCAAACAATCCCAGGGACAATGGCGCCGTATTTTCGCGGGAGACAATATTCTTTCGTTTCAGAAACACCTCAATCTTCAGAACCAGCTCTTCCATGTTGAACGGTTTGGTGATATAATCATCGCCGCCGGTCCTGAGTCCCGTGATCCTGTCTTCCATCGACGCTCTGGCCGTGAGAAACAGGATGGGGATACCCGGGTTCTTTTCACGGATCCTCGCAGCCAGCGTGAAACCATCCATGTGGGGAAGCATCACATCGAGGATGCATAAATCGTAGGTTGCGTTTCTGAGCATCTCCAGCGCCAGGATTCCGTCTTCGCAAAAATCGACCGAATAGCCCTTGATCATGAGGTTATCGCGTGTCACGAACGACAAGGCCAGGTCGTCTTCCACATACAGGATTTTGGCTTTATACTCCATATCGCGTCAGGTTTATTCCGGAATTTCGATAATGAAACACGCTCCATCTGCACGTTCCGGGTCGAGATGGATCGTCCAGCCATGTGCCAGGCAGATAATCCTGACATAATACAACCCCAGCCCGAACCCTTTGGCCTCCTGAATAGGTCCCGAAGGGATGCGGAAGAACTTATGAAAGATTCGTTTCCGGTATTTGGGATTGATCCCCGGACCATTATCGCTAAAAGCCAGGCATATTGTCTTTTTGCTTTTCCCGAATAGAGCGCTCCCCCGGGATCCCGATGGTTTAATGGACGTGGATATCCGGATCCCCGGGTTCTCCGCCCCGAATTTCACGGCGTTGTCAAGCAAATTATGAAAAACATTGGTAAGGTGCATTATATCGGCATGGATGACGTCAGCGCGGGGATCCGTCGATATTTCCAGGGTACCACCCGGCCTGAGTTGCTCCCGGAAAGTACCGGCAACCGTTCTGATAAATTCATTCAGATCGATGGCCTCTTTTTTCAGACGTAATCCCTTTTTCTCGATCCGGGCTATCTGCAGAACCTCAGCCACCAGCCGATCCAGCCTCATGTTCTCCTGTTTGATGATGGACCCGTATTTCAAAAGCCGTGCAGGATCTTTCACGATATCGGGATTCATGATCACATCTGCCGAAATATTCACCGTCGATATCGGGGTCTTGAACTCATGCGTCATGTTATTGATAAAGTCCTTTTGCATCTCCGATAACTGCTTCTGACGGAGAATCACAAAAATAGCGTACACAAAAAAGACCACCGAAAGACTCAGGATGAAGGTGAAAAAGAATAAAATGGTCATATCCCCGGCGACGGCATTCTTCAAGGCCGGAAACCTGATTCCGAAGTAATACAGATACTGGCTGTATTTTGGAAGCGTACTCCCCGATTTCATGCCATCTATCGACCCGTCGACCGAAATATAGTTACCGTACACCATGCTGTCGGTATGACAATCGTAAATGGCGTATTCGTAATCCGTCCTGATATTCATGTGTTCGAATTCATTCCGGAGATAATACTCCAGCACATTGACATCAATCGGACTGTTGACATCCACCACGAAATAACTCGCAGACAATTGCCTCACCGGGTTTTCCAACGGCGGTACGGTTTCGTTCAGCCGGCAGATCTTTTCAGCTACGGTCTTGAGACCGACAACAATGCTTTGGTTCAGCTCTTTTTCCTCGGTATTCCAAGCCTTTACAAGGAAATAGGTCTGGACCGAAATGATGCCGACAATGGATATGGCGCCCAGCAGAACAACTAACCGGATATTACTTCTTCGCATTCCACTCCTTCTTTTACGATTACCTCATAATCCCCGTAAAAATAAGCAGATTGAGATTAACATTTCAGCATTTACACTTCCTTTGCAAAGATTTACATATCATTTACATTCATTTACCATCTTTTTACACGGTCCATCCTTCCCCGACCGCATCTTTGCAGGAAACAATTTTAAACCATGCCCTATGAAAACAATGATTCTTGCAATGACCATTACCCTGCTGGGTTTCTTTTCCCCGGCCTTTTCCCAGAAAGCTGCCACAGCGCCGGACGCAGGTAAGCCCGTCACCGAAAACAAAAAGAACGGTCCGGTGGCCGAATTTGATAAGACCGTTTGTGATATGGGAAACCTCGTTCAAAACACGCCCGGCACTGCTGTTTTCACCCTTACAAACCGCGGAAACGAGCCCCTTCTTATCTCATCGGCGACGGGCTCTTGCGGATGCACGAACCTCACTTATTCCAAGGAACCTGTGCTGCCCGGCAAATCAACCACCATTTCGGTAAACTATAACGCCGCCGCAAAAGGGAACTTCATGAAAACCCTGACCGTGAAAACCAACGCCAGCGATCAGGCCGTCTTTTTACAAATCAAAGGTCAGGTCCTGCCGAAATAGGAAACGGTTCCATCGACCTGAAACCTAAATGGACGGCTCAAATCTGGCTAAGGATAATTATTCAGGTTTTTAGGGAAAGTCATCATGAATCCGGCAACCCTGGTGCCGGATTCTCTCTTTGAAAAAGTTTGAAGAAGGTAAAAGGCGCCTATAACTTCAGGAGTTTGCGGATATACTTTGTACCCGAAAAATCAACCACTACAAAATAGAATCCGCTGGTCAGGTCACCGATAAATATTTCCGTTTCGTTCCATTGATCCGGATTTATTGTTTTACGGGTTCTGCCAAGTTCATCCAGGATTTGTATGGAAGTGGGAATCCGGTTTTCACCGGATTGTATGCGAACCTGATCAATGGCCGGATTCGGATAGATGCTGATATCCGGCTCATCTGACCGTGTGTCGGTCGAAACATTACCCGATGTGAACAGAATGGTGTAAATGGCAGAGTCGTGTGTACTCCACATTAAATAATCAAGTTGATCCATCCCCGCACAAAGAGGAGCGCCTTTGATGGTGTCATACACCGTGGTATCGCTATGAATGGTATTCATAGGTCCAACCTCTTTTTGGTACTCATATGTAGCGATCCGGTACATGGCGACACCGGGCTGTGCGAAATATCCTGTTTCTGAATTAACGACGTAAAAGTAACCTTCCCCAAATCCTCCTATTGCGCCAACCTGGTCCAGGGAATTATTGACTATCCTGTGAATGACAGTAGTCCAGGTCATTTCCTGGCTGATAAAAAATCCATGAGTGCTATCAGTAAAGCGCAGATCCAGCGCTACATACCCGTCGTAAAAAGCCTCCTCTTGTCTTATGATGGTACCATTGTGATACAACTTATAGCCATATCCGTGGTTGCCGACTTCATAATTCTCGAACCAATAGTTCGGATTCTCAATAAGTCCGCATTCTGACGGGATAAATCCGCTGGTCTGCGAAAAACCGTGCGAACTTGATAAAATGACCAGCATTGCGATAAAGAGGAGATGCTTTTTCATGGATGGCTGATTTGTTGACCATTGATGCAGATGAGGTATTCACAAACAAATATACTAAAACAAAAATGATAAAATCAATAGTACGATGTTCATGTCCTATTTAATCTCCATCAAGACCATTGAAATACTCATTTAAGGTCTTGTTTTGGGTTGATAATGCATGAAGAGCTGATCTGGTCTAAAAAAAACCGGACAGAAATTAAGTATCTATAAATTTCTATCAAGGAAACAAAAACGTGCATATTTACTCCTGAATTCAATGACCATGCCTAAGCAGTAAACGGTTTTATCGACCCGAAACCCAAATGGACGGCTCAAATCTGTTTAGATAATTTTTCAGGTTATTAGTAAATTTAACCAAAAATACATACCTTTGGGTTAGTCATGTACCCAAAAATTGAGGAGATCATGTTTCGCGATTAAGCCTGCTCATAGGGTGGTATTTAGAATCGTCTCATGAAAAAAATGCTGATAACAAGTTGGCTGGTATTTCTTGCCCTATTAGCGAATTCACAATGGACATGGAGAAATCCTGTGCCACAGGGCTATGTTCTTCATGTAAGTGTGATAAAAAACGGGACCTCCGTCTGGGCCGGAAGTGATCTGGGAAACATTATTCATTCGGAGGATGGAGGGCTTACGTGGGACTGTAAAAACCTGGCGCGATACACTAATTTTATAGATTTCGTCGGACTTGATTGGCCTGATGATTCCGTGGGTTTTGCCACTGATAAGTACGGTTATATTTTCAAGACATTGGATGAAGGAATCACTTGGGATTCTGTGTATTGGGAACCTGAAGTGTATTTGAATGCTTCCTGTTTTATCGATGTACAACATGGTTTTGTGGTAGGCTCCGAAGGAAAGATCATCCGGACCACAGACGGGGGTGTAACCTGGACCCCATATTATTTCAATATCCCGGTAAACCTGACCTGTGTCTCCTTCACCTCTTCGCTTACCGGGTATGCCGCAGGAGACTTAGGGCGTATAATAAAAACAACCGATGGCGGAAATACCTGGGATGCTGTTTATAATGATTCTGTGACCGAATACCGGGGCATGGTATTCCCGACGACAAATATGGGATTTGTGGTGGGAACCAAGGGTATTGTGATGAAAACAACCGATGGTGGGGCATCATGGACCAAAAAAAGTCTTAATGATACGGCTTGGTTCTCCTCTATCGCGGCATTTAGTCCCGATACCCTGATCGTTAATGGTATTGCAGAAGATACTGTTTACTCATACGACGCCCCGGTGAAATATCTTTCAACCGACGGTGGTAACACTTGGACCCAGCTCCAACTTCCGTATTATGAAACGCCATTCACGCTGAACATAACGGCTCAAACCGGAGGAACTGCCTACGCCACAGGATACTGGGGCTGTATTGAAAAAACAACTGATTATGGCGCCTCCTGGACCTCTCTTACAAAGTGGGTGGTGTCTCCTGTCTCTTGGGGAGCAGGCATTTATGGTATTAATTTCCCAACGGCTCAGATCGGGTATGCAGTAATCGATGGAGGGGAGGTTTCTGAAGGCAGGATCATAAAGACGATCGATGGTGGTGATACCTGGTTCCTTCCGGATTCATCTTCTCAATTCCCGGGATTCAGAGCAGTTGACTTTGTTAACGAAAACATGGGTTTCATCGGTGGCAGAAATATTTACAGTACATTCGACGGTGGTCAGACATGGATTCTCCGGATGTCGGATCTTGGCTGGCAGGGTATCCGTTCCATATCACATACTGATAATGGAATTTGTGTCGCGGTAGGATATAACGGCGTGATGGTTCGATCAACGGATTACGGACAGTCATGGCAGTACGTACCCGGTGTTCCGGACCTGGAATACAGTTCTGTTTGTTTTGCTGATGAATCCACGGGATTTGCAGTGGGAAATTCAACACTGCTGAAGACCACCGATGCCGGAGCTACCTGGAACGTGATCAGTGAGGAGTATCCGCTTTTAGCTATTGATTTCCCCACTCCCGACAAAGGATTTGCAGTCGGTATCCTCGGTTTGATCATGCGGACAACTGACGGAGGAGAGACTTGGGAACAATACAACTATCCGACCAGTGATTATCTGAACGCTGTCGATTTTTATGATGCAGATACCGGGTATGCCGTGGGAGGAACCGATATAGCCACCGCACTTGTTTTAAAAACCACTGATGGGGGCGTTTCCTGGCATGAACAGTTCATCCCGGTTGATTACCCCCTTCACGCGATCGCGGTGACCGGAGATCGCGCTTTTACAGGAAGTTGGTGGTGTTATTTGTTTGGTACAAACAATGGAGGAATTCAGGTTTCGACCGGTCCCCGGAGGGATTCGCCAACTCAGAATTCAGTACTTTTCCCCAATCCCACTGCCCAAAAACTTACGATCCTGAATAAAAAAGGATTTTCTAAAGAGACAATAATCACTATCTATACTGTTACCGGAAATTCCGTATTGTCGGAAGAAGTAAAAGATAAAAACAGGGTCGAGTTGGATATCAGCGCCCTGGCGCCGGATACGTATTTTGTTAAAATACAGTCGACTGAAGCAACTGAAGTCAAAAAACTGGTAATTCAGTAGCTGTTCCGGTCCCGGCACATGGCTATACCGGGCATTGTGAAATATCCTGTTTCTGCTTAATAACGTAAAAGTAACCATCCCTAGACGTAAGATCTGGATGAGAAGGGTAAATGCAGTTGGAGTTTTCATAAAACTTTTCACACCCGCCACATTTACAATAATTTTGACAATAAATCCACTATATTTGTTCTGGCAATGATAGCAGATGTTCCGGTTGGTTAGAATTTATCGTTTTAACTAAAATTCAAAAAGGATTACAAAAAATATATTGCTGCTATCAACAATTTTGATAGCGGGGCGTTAGGGGCAAATTGTTAAAACAAAGGAATTTGAATATTTTACCAAAAATAGACATATGAA
>DAONET010000044.1:0-15960 GCA_035403225.1 Bacteroidales bacterium
ACTGATTATCAATACTGATTATTATGTTGAAAATTTATTTTGGACAGCTGTGTCTTCTTTTCAATTTTCTTTGCCCATTCTTCATGATCTTCAACAGAAATTACTTGTTTGACAAAACGGCTTAACCAGATTGTTGAAGAGCCTGACCCAAATTCTAAAACACAAAATTCGCCAGAGAGTCTTGGAATAAGGAAATCAATGAATGGGTAGGTCCACCAGGGAATTGGAAGATTGTTTTTATCAACTACTAATTTTTTATGAAAAGATCTCCACCATCCTCTTTTAGTCAATGCACTTTGGGGATGAATGAATAACATCACCGGTCCCAATCTGAAACCTCTGATGAAATTCCAAATAAATTCTTTCATGATCATTTAATTATGTTGGCCTGTATCTTCCTTTCCAGAAGTGTACTGCCAGTTTTGATAAATATCCTTTTTTTTGTTTTTGATGATTTACTACATGGGTAATCGCCTCCCAGGCTCCCTTGCAAAACCGCTCCAAACCCCAGTTTTTAATGATCTCCTTCGAGCATTGCCCCATGCGTTCAATTTCCTGCTCACTTGCCAGATCAATTGCCCCGATGACCCGTTCCATATCTTGCAAGTCAAGTGGATCAAATGTCCATCCATTCTCTCCTTCGTGAACCAGCGTTTCTGCACACCCGCACTGCCTGCTTACTAAAACAGGAAGTCCGGCGGCCATGGCCTCGTTGACAACCAATCCCCAGGTTTCGGCTAAACTAGGTAGGATAAGGGCTTTTGCCTTCCTAAAAAATGTTAACAGTTCTACTTGGCTCAAAAATGGTTTAAAGTAAATTTCGGCTTTAGGATTTTCTGAAGCTATTTTTTTCAATATTTCATGCTCTGGACCTCCACCAATCAATATAAGCCGAAGAGAACTTTCGATATTTTTTTCTTTATATGAAATAAAAGCATTGATGGTGCGATAAAGGTTTTTAATCGGAATTTGTCTGCTGATGGAAATAAGACAATCTTTAGTGTCAGAATGTTGTATATCTGATTCTTTCCATTGGTAATTATTTGAACAGAAAAAATTGTTATCAACCGCATTTACTCCAAAGAAAATTTGGTCAGGTGCAAACCCGAAATGCAGAAAAGTAGCACTATGCGAAGGGGCCGGGCAGAAAATGGCATCCACCTGGCGGTATATTAAACGTTTTATATAATCTGTTAAAAATGACCGGGGAGTATCGGCTAGTCTGGCATCATCAAAAATGATTACCGGCTTCCGGTGTTGTGTCGTCCAGGCAACCGCAGAAGCTCCGGAATAAAAAGCAATGGCCCCTGCCATGACTACATCGGGTTGGATCCGGTCCAATGTATGGGCGATAGCGCTGAATGCCCTTTTACGGCTGATCTTTTCAATGGATTCCTGAGGGAAAAGAATTTGCCAGGGAATGGATGACTCTGTCTCCGGATTTCCCGCAAAGGAATAGTTGCTGCCTTTTCCTGCTAGTTCAACGACATGAAGTTCATGCCCCTGTTGCCGGAGAAATTTATCCAGGGCAGCAAGCCGGGAAGGCCAGTAAAGACGGAAATCGGTATGAACAACGACGACTTTCATTGGTCAGGATTAGCGAGAAAATTTTTGAAATATTTTTTGCCGGAATTTTACAGGGTACATCAGCAGAAATAGATATACCAAGGCTTTCAACGGGTTATGCCCGTAGTACATAGTGAGCAGTGTCTCTTTCAGTGCCGGTTGGTTCATCTCCATCCTGAGGTAGACAGATGCCCTCATTTTATGCCATAAGCCGATATATTCCCGGAACCATCTTTTTTGAGGTCCGTGGTAGCTTTTGTACAGCGATACCAGTTGTGCTCCGACATAATCTATCTCTTCAGGAATTCTGGAGGGAGCAGCCTGATAGGTGTGCGCTTTTTCCTGCCAGAAGACCGCCAATGGCCGGCTACAGTAACAATAATCACCTGCAACGGCTAACCGGGCCCAGGTTAAAAGATCTTCCCCGGACCTGATCCCATAAGGGAACCCTCCTGTTTCCAACAGCCGTTGTTTGTTTACACAAACAGCCGATGTCCATACGGGTGGGTCCGAATGGACCGCTACCTGGAAATAATTCGACAAAACACCCGATTCTGTGGTGAACGGAAGCTTCCTCAGGGTCATCCTCCTCTTGCTTCCCTGTTCATTCCCTAAAAAGTAAGCAGTAGCGGCGCCAATGCTGGAAGGAAATTGCCTGATCATCCGGTCGATTTGTTCCAGATACCCGGGTTCCCATTCATCATCGGCATCCAGGAAGGCGATCCATGCTCCCCGGGCTTCGCGGATTCCTCTGTTACGCGCGGCTGATACCCCGCTATTTTCCTGGCAAAACAACATGACAAGTGGATTGTGCTCTTGTTCCACCACAGCCCGGCTTCCGTCGGTACTTCCGTCGTCCACCACGATGATCTCCTGCGGAAGTACCGTTTGTTTCATGATGGAATCAAGGGCCCTCTTAATGGTCTTTTCCTTGTTGTACAAGGGAATCACGACACTGATGGTTGGGTCGGTTACGTTCATGCTGTTGGTATAACGGAAAATACCGGGTTATTGATACGCGGCAGGTCCGAAATAAACGGAATCCAGTTCTTTGGCTAACTGTTCGGTAAATATCCGCTGCCCCTCCCGGTTCAGGTGAAGCGGGTCGGAAAAGAGCTTATGACGGCTCGAGAAAGCCGGATTATAATCGAGATAAATAATCCGGTTGTCCTTTGCTGCAACGGACTGAAACCTGCGAAGGACCTGGTCTTTTATTCGTTGATTGGTACGTATAACGTCGATGGTAGGGATATTCAGCAACACTACGGTGCAACCCTGCCGTCTGCACCGGGCCAGGGTGCGGTCGAAAACGGACACACAACCTTGGTCGGGACAAATGTCGGAATAGATGGAGTCGCGGATTACCCGCCCAATGACCTCCTCAGTAATCCGGTTGGTTTTCAGGTTCTCCCGGTTATCAAACCAGCCCCTCAGGGAAAACCGGAGCGTTACGTCGTTGTAACGGCAAAGCCGGATAAATTTTCTGAATAAAAGGCTGCTAGGATCGGGATTACTTTCCCGGATGTAGCTTGCAACCTCAGGCTCATCAAAAAAAGGATAGAAGAGTGTGTAAGAATGCTCGCTCAACCCTGTGGCATTTAACAGACGTGGGTTGACATCGTACAAGATAATCGGACGGCTTTTAGGAAAACGTCGAAAATACTGGTCCAGCATGACCGCCCGGTCCTTGATGCCGGCCCCTTCGCGTGCATATACCGCAATCCGCTTTCCCGTGTGCTTTTCCAACAACGATTTATCGATTCCGAGCACCGTATGCGAATGACCGATGCATAAAATGTCGGCCGGACGGTCCAAACCGAAATATTTCTCCAACCCGGTCATGGCCAGTGACGAAAGCAGGTAATCCAGCCCGGCGAACAGGATCAGGAAGCAACAGATCTTGATCACGAATTTCCGGAAGAGGGTCATAGGCTGACGTCGGTTTCAGGAAGTACCGGGGAATCCTCGCTGATAAACGACCCGCTCAGGATCCCGGTCATGGCAAAGAACAGGTTGGGGAAAAAAATAGTGTACTTCAGGATATTGTCTGTGTACATGAAAGCCAGGAAACTGAAGAACAGGGTCATCACGGCCGACCAGACGATAAACAGCCGGATGCTTTGCCGGTATCTTCTCCGGCGTTTCCATAACCAATAGAACTGCCCCGCCAGGGCCAGTAACAGCAGGCACAGGCCGACCCACCCGTAATTGTACCGGACAGTGAGGTAATCGTTGTGCCCTTCCCCCGACTTGAACCCGTACTCTTTGAAGGCGAAGTTGTCGCTGCGGGGACCGTTGCCCCATACCGGACTGTGGGCGATGCCGGACTCCAGGGCCAGGTACCAGGTGGTTCGTCCGCTTGAATTGATCGTTTCGCTTTGGTAATAATTGAACGAAAGGTCTTTGATTTGCCCTTCCCCCGTTTTAAAGGTCTTGGCCTGGAAAGAGGAGCTGTGAAAAATAAACAACCCCAGCGGGATTCCGAGCGCCAGGAACAACAGCTTCTGGATCAAATCCCGGTTGGCAAAATTCAACACGAAGATCAGCAGGAACGAAACAATGCCCATGCGCGTAATCATGGCCACCGGAATGATCAGCAGGAGGAAAAACAGCAACAGGTAAATGATGTTCTTCCGGACGCTGAATAACGCGATCATTAACGCGCCCGCCACGGATAAAATCATGGGAACAGCGGCTGACTGAGGAGAAAATCCGGTGGCCACGATGTATATAAACGAAAGGATCGTGATGATTGAAAAATAGAGGGCGGCGCGTTTTCCCAGCCATTGTAACAGGGCCGGGGAATAGGTAAAGCCCGAGGCTGTCACTCCGATCAGCAGGGGCAACAGGTACTGCAGGGTCAATTGCAGGCCGGGGAGGGAAAAATCGACGATAATATACAACACCAGGTAAAGGATCCACGGCAACCAGAGCAGGAGCGGGAACCCGACACGACGAATGGCAGGAAGGGTAATCAGGGTGATTGCCAACATGGTCATCCATGCCCAGCCGGTATAGTTGAATCCGGCGATATTTTCCGGTAAAAACAGAAAAACGGCCGGCAGGAACGGAATCAGACCGGTGATGAACAAACCGTGAAAGAAAAACCGGAAGAACTTGTTCCCGGGTATCAGCGGATCACTGTTTGGCAGCATATAAAGCTTCGATTTGTCGGGCAAATGTAGTAAAAGAGAATTTTTCTCCGACTCTCCGGCGGCCGGCGGCGCCCAGCTTCTCCCGGAGCGCCGGGTTGTCGATGAGTTCGGTGAGGGCTTCGGCCAACGCGACCGGGTCTTCCGGCGGCGCTAACCAGCCCGTTTCACGATCGTCAATAATTTCGGGCAAGCCCCCGGTGTTGGATGCAATGACCGATTTTCCGCAAGCCATCGATTCTGCAGCCACCAATCCAAATCCTTCAAAACGGGAAGGGATCACCACCATGTCCATACTTTGCATTTGCCGGATCGCCTCTTTCCGGGGTATTTCACCTGTCCAGGTGATGACACCGGAAATGAATAATTCCCCGGCCAGGTTGTGTAAGGTTTCCCTGTCAGGACCATCTCCGACGATCTTTAATCTAATTCCTGGAAATCGGGGGAGGAGAAGAGCAAACGATTTGAGCAGGATATCCATCCCTTTTTCATGCCGTAAGCGGGAGACAGCGCCGATCACCAATCCATGTTCCGGGGCGGATTGCCCGCCGGTCTTAACCGGATCTTCTGATGAAACGATTTGACGGATCTCTTCCGGGTCAATCGCGTTGTAAATGGTAAAATGGCTGCGACGGGGCAGTGCATCACCCGGAGTAAACAGGTTACTACGACCAAACCAGGAACGCTCTACCGCCTGGGAAACACAAATAAAACGGTTGGTCATCATAGAAGCCAATTGAAGTAAACATTTGGCTTTGAGCCCGGGAGGGCACGGTTGGTGGACAGTAGCCATGATGTTCCGGATTCCGGCCATTTTTGCTGCCAGCACGGGAATGAAACCGGGCGCCAGGTACTGGACATGAACGATATCCGGCTTATTTTTTCGGAACCAGCGAAATAAATTCCAAAGCAAACGGAGAAGAACTACTATTGGACTTTTCCCTTCCCTTTGGTATCGCAACAGAGTCACCTCAGCGCCTTCCGCCCGGAAATGATCTGCCATTTCAGCATGAAATTCAAAATAACAAAGCACATGAACCCGGAATCCACAATTTTTCAATGCTTTTAATACGGACAATAGTTGATTCTCCGTTCCACCCCGGAGAAGAACGGGGGTTGCGAGTATGACAATCGATTGATTACGCCCACTGTTCATCCTACAGGGAATTTGGAAGTATGCATAACACGGCTTTTTTGACATCTTCCGGTTGAATGTTATCCAGGCACTGTACCGGGTATTCATCCTCCTGATATGAATCACGGTTACAAAAAGCACATTCAGGTATAGAAAATACAACAATACTCTTTTCTCCTTGCGGGAACCAATGTTCAGGGCTTCTTCGGGCGCTGAAGATACCTACGGTCGGTTTTCCCAGGCAACCTGAAATATGCATGGGACCGGTATCATTCGATATGCACAATTCAGCAGATCTGATTAATTCGATTAACCCGGGAAGATCAGTTTTCCCAACAAGATTCAGGCAACGATTTCCACTGGCCCGGTTGGTATCATCACACTGGGTTGTATTACTTTTGGAACCAATAAGGACGGGAGTAAAGTTGTAGGTTTCAGCAAGCCAGGATGCTACCTGGCCAAATTTTTCCGGCGACCAACATTTACACTTATTTTTAGCGCCCGGGTTGACAACAACATATTTTCTTCCCTGGTCCAAACCGGAACTTAATAACAATGCATTAATGCTCTCTTGCGCTTGCTGATTTACGGGAATCGACTGTTCCCCCTGAAGAGGGGACAGCCCAATTTCTTTTAAAACACTGACAGAACAGAGTGGTTCGTTGATACAGAAATAGGGGAGTATTTTGAAATTTCCTGGACGAGGTTGGGGAGAAGTGATCTTGAAACCAATCGCCCAACGTGCCTTCAACAGCCTGGCCAGGATCATTTCCCGGACAACGGCCCCTATCCAGCCACGACGCCCAAAAGGGGAAAAGTTTACAAACAGGTCGCACGAGATCAGATTCAACAACGGATGTACTATCCGGAAGGTCATTCCTTGTCTTTCCAAATAATTGTCCTCGATTAACAATTGCCGATCTACAAAAGGCAAATGAGACAACACTTCCGATCCGTTTTTTGCATAGTGCTGACAGTTGGTGATAACGGTGATCTTCGCATCTTGAAAACGCTCTTTTAGCGCTGAAATCGCTCCGGCAAAAATTATATTATCTCCAAGGATCCCTGCGGTAAATACGACTATTTGTTGAATTTGATTAGGCTTTCCTTTTTTAAACAGTAACAATTTTATAATGAAAAGAAGAGTATTTAACACCTTTATTCTGAGACAGAGCACCCATTTTATAATTCTTTCTTTCCTTGATAATTGGATAGCATTCAAACAAAAGAGTCTTGCTTCTTCAATCTTTTTAATAATTTGAGCAGACTTAACTTTCATACTGCTATTTTTTTGAAGTGTTATAGATATTCAGTAATTCATGTACATGTTCTTTTATAGAAAGAGGTTGTTTGATATTATCGTGAAGTTCTAGGAGAACCTCCGGGTGATCAATAATATATTGCATTTTTTCCTCAAGGGCTGCTACATCATTGGGCGGAATAAGCAACCCATTAGCCCCATCTTTTATTTGCATTTCTGAGCCCCCGCAACGTGTTGATATTACTGGCCTTCCCGCAGATAATGCCTCGGAAATTGTTAGGCCAAAAACTTCAAGAAAAATGGCAGGATGAATCATGATGTCATGCTTGCAAATCTCTTTATAAACATGTTCATGTGGAATATTTCCAACCCAAAAAATATTTTTATCGGAATACTCTCTTTTCAATGAGGAATAGTATTTCTTCTCCTCTTTAGTTATAGCATCTCCAATTATCGTCAGACATGCATCAGTATTTAATCGTTTAAAAGCAGCCAATAAGATATGAAGGCCTTTAGAACGATTAATACGGCCGAAATAAAAAAATCGTATGGGCCTGGAGCATATATCTTCTGAAAGTGGTTGTTTCTGTAGAAGAGGTATTCCGTGTTGTAAAACTATTGTTTTCATTGGAGAAGCACCATTTCTAATCAGCGCATCATAAATGGTTTTAGATGGAGCAATCAGAAGGTTTGCAGTTGTTAAAATAGTTCTCCACTCGTCCATTCTTTTATATATTTCCTTTGAAACAGAAAACAAAGGAGTTAGAAAAGGAATAAAAGGAAATTTTGAAATAATAGTTCCAATTTTCAATCTGAATGAGACGGGTACCTGTTTATAGAACGGGTAAAAGTATTTACCTCCCCTTATATTTTTTACCACACAACCCAGACAATCGTCTGTATTAATTTTTATTTTGCAAATCCTTTCACTGCCATTTAGCATTGAACCTTTTGGACAACAGATCCCACCATGATGGGCGGTTACAATACATGGAATACTTTCTTCATGGCATGTCTGAGATGCAATCATTTTTAGTGAATTTGCATGAACAACATCTGGATTGCTCTCATGTAGAATTTTTTGAAATTGCTCTTTCAAACTTTGTGTGCCATGGTTCAAAGGCAAATAGTATTCGCGTAATTCTGAATTTCCCAAACTAATTTTTGAATACCGAGGTAATCTTAATTTCCCTGACGTTATAGAAACAATATCAAATTGAATTTTTTGTTCCAGTAATTCATTTACAAGATTAAGAGCGTATACTTCACCCCCACCATATTCTTTAAACAAAGGCCCAGGAATTACTAAAAGAATCTTCATTTTTCAACGAGATTACACATTATTCTTTCGTCTTCTTTATTATGGATACAAATCACATTGCATTGATATTCTGGAGCAGAATGTAATGGGATCAATTTTTCATTAATTCTCCATAAATGATATCCATGGTTTTCAAGAAGTTGAAAAAGATCAGAAGAAGAAGAGTCCATTTGTTGTAAAAATTGATCTGTAAATTCTATTATTATTGTGGGTCGATCTCGCTGAATAAAACTTTTCATTCCTGATATTGCTTGAAACTCTGCTCCCTCAATATCTATTTTTAATAACCTGATTTTTGGTAATTTCTGAAGGATTGAATCAATAGTTATTGCATTGACTTTTATTGGCGAAACCGAATTATCTTGTCTAAAAGAGGACATTCCTGAATTACCGGTATTATTTATAAAAAATTGTGCATCTCCAATATGATTTGAGATTGCAAATGAGAGTGCGGTAATATTTGAAGTATGATTTTCCCGGATATTCGTTTTTAACTTATTATACATCTCTGGGGAAGGCTCAAAAGAAAATACATGACCATTACCTTTTATAAGTTGTGCAGCGACAAGAGAAATATATCCGATATTTGCGCCAATATCCATGATATTATCACCTTCCTTCAATAAAGTTTTTAAAACTTTAATTAATTCTGGCTCATATTCATTAAAAATCAAAATTCGACGATCAATAAACTGATCTGGGTATAGGATCATTTTCCCTGCAGATTTTACATTAATAGTACAGGTTTCTACTGAATCAAAAAAGCGAGGATGATTAAAAAGAAAATGAGATAGTCTAGAAATACCCCTTACTTTGGGATAATGTCTTGTGAAAAAACACAAAAGAAGAAGTATTTTGTTTCTAAATGAATGAGGCATCAAATTTTTTTTGAAATGATTAAGAATGACTTCGATATTATAATGATTTTTTTTGTAGGAATATGAAATATCAGTTCTATCGTTGTTTTTATGGCTTATTTCTTTAGCCCACCCTAATGAGTTTGAGTATTAGATTTTATAAAACTTTTTTAAACAATAGCTTCAGACCAATCCGTTTATTCAATTCAACAAGAGAGAACCATAGCATTAGACCAAATAAAAAAATTCCTGTAAAATATGCAATCGGAAATTTTAATATTACGGCAGTAACTACAGAAAGTGAACAAAATAATATTGTTAAAAGAAAAATTTTATAAAATGAATATGAAAAGTGAAATTGAAATTTTTTCCAACATATAACGGATACGATTACAAAATAAGCGCAATACATAATTGAATATGCAATTCCTAATCCCATCAGACCCATATAGTTGTATCCAAATATACTGAGGGTCAGAAGAATGATTGAGTAGGTGAGTTCAGAAAAGAAAAATGTTTTATTTGCTCCTTTTGCTAATAAGATATATCCCATAACCAAGGAGGCAATCTTTACGGGCATCCCCAGTATTATCCAAGGGATTAAATCCATTATTAAAGAAAATTTTTGAGTATAAAGAAGTCGGATAATAACCGGCATACCTGTCATTAACAAAATCAAGATGGGACCAATAATCAATAGTCCAATCTCTGCCTGATAGTTTACTGCCTGAGACATTTTCCTGTGATCATTTATTACCCCGGAAAGCCGTGGATAATAGTCAGTCCCTAAGGCAACTAAGATTAACCCGATAGATCTTTCTGTGATAGTCAAACCTGCTTGGTACAATCCTACCTGATCGACCCCTCCTGTTCGACTGATGTAGATATTGATAAGGTATGAGATGAAGGAAGATATTAATGAGCTAAGAGTAATCAATATGCCTAATTTAACCATCCCATTACCTTCGTTCCATACCTCTTTCCAGGTTAAAGAAGGTTTTCGGACCACGATCCTTCGCCCATAAAACCAGAAAAGCACAAATGAGGTTATAGACGCAATAATTAGGGTTGGGACAATCCCTTTTATTCTGAAATAGTAATATAATGGGATGGAAACCAAAAGTCCGAATGTAGAGCCGATGACGGTGGCTCTTGCCAGGAAACGCAACCTTCGCATTCCCTGTAATGTCGCGCTGTGTCCTGTACTAAGAGCATTGAAAAGTAACACAATAGAGAGGAACAAGAAAGCCGTTGTATAATCTCCGTTTCCGAAAGTCCAACGGCTCAAAAATGGCGAAAGGATGAGGGTAAGAATGCTTCCGGACAATCCGGTAAACCAAATCCATTTACGGAAGACAGAAATGGTACGTCCGATCTTTTCTTCGTCTCCATCCGCAGCAGCCACGCTAATATCCCTAACGGAACTATAACCCAGTCCCAGTCCGGTAATCTGTCCGATCAAGTTCAGTGGTATCGTAAGCAGATTCATTATTCCCATACCGGCAGGGCCAAGGAAAACAGCGACAAATTTTATACGAATAAGGCTGATCAACACATTATAAGCCTGTACCCCACCAAACAGAGAAGTCGCTTTAAAGATTTGACGATAGGAAGTTATTTTTTCGTCAGTTAAAGGAGAAGAAGATTTGACTGGGGAATCCAAAATAGGGTGAGTGTTTATTGATCAAAAAACTTGATATTGTGGCATGTGGAAGTACGGTTTATCAAAACTGATAATAAATAAACGTTGAATTCTCGAATTTCCCGAAGAGGAGTATCGCGATAAGAACGCTGTAGTACAGGGACCAGCGCAACCAGGCAGGACGGGTTTTTAGCCGTTGCCAGGTACCATCGAGGAACCGGGAGCTTTCGGTCAGGAACAGGAAGGGGACGGTGGCGGCGATGATGACCATATCGGCCAGGGTGAACCCGGCGACGACCAGTTGCCGGTACGCCGAAGCCGGACTGGCGGCAAATTCGCTCCAGCCGCGGGCGGCAGCTGTCAGTATGTCGGAGAAGTTTTGGAAACCGGAAGAACGGAACAGCACCCAGGCGAAGGTGACCAGCGTAAACGTGACAATTACCTGCGGGTACCGGTACAGCCGGGAGGCAGGCAGGATTCCGGCTTTCCGGTACAGCCGGCGTTTTGGCTTTTCGGTGAGGTGTCCGGTCATGAGGTACAGGGCATACAAGGCGCCCCAGGCAAGGAATGTGAAGCCGGCGCCGTGCCAGATGCCGCACAGGAGAAAGGTCACGGTGATGGCGAAGGAATAAATGAGATGATCGGTACGCATCCCCAGGTAACGTTCTTTTTTCAAACGGCGGGAGATGCCGAAAGCGAGCGGGAGAAAGACATAATCGCGCAGCCAGTTGGACAGCGAGATGTGCCAGCGGCTCCAAAAATCTTTGACGGAGGTGGCGGCATAGGGACGGTTGAAATTTTTCGTGAGCTCGAATCCCAGCAGTTTCGCGCATCCCCGGGCGATATCGATATATCCTGAGAAATCGGCATAGATCTGGATGGAGTAGAGGATCGCGGCGACGATCACGGCCGGTCCGCCGAAGTCATGCGGGCGGTCGAAGACAGGGTTCACCGCCAGCGCCAGACGGTCGGCGATCACCAGCTTCTTGAAGAAGCCCCACAGCATCAGCCGTAAGCCTCCCACCGCCCGGTCATAGTTAAAAGCAGCGGGTGTTTTCACCTGCGGCAGGAAGGCAGCCGGCCGTTCAATCGGGCCCTGGATCAGTTTCGGGAAAAAGGTCACGTACACCGCGAAATAGCCGAGATGCCGTTCCGGCTCCCATTTACGCCGTTTGATTTCGATCAGGTAAGAGAGGTTGGCAAAGGTAAAGAACGAGATCCCCAACGGGAGGATCCATCCCGCTGTTCCTGAAAGGGTCACTCCCCACGAGGCCGGAACCGTGAACAGCGGATGAACGGATAAAACCTTGAACATCCCGAGCAGCGCGATATTCAACACAATGCCCCACACCAGCCGGTTACGGCGTCGCCGGTCGTCGTCCGCCCGGCTGATCCATAGCCCGAACCCGTAATTCATCAGCGCCGATAATACCAGGATGGGTGTATATTGAGGGATGCCGAACCCGTAAAATACCAATGATGCGACCAGGAGGAGGATCCAGCGGTACCGTGCCGGCAATATCCAGTGAATGGAAAAAACGAGGACGAAAAACAGTAGGAAAGTCAGTGAGGTGAATAACATGATCAAAGAGAATTGGTCAATGCAGAAATGTTGTTGGAGACAATACGGCTGATCTTCAGGGCGCCGGAATGGTTCAGGTGGATGGGATCGGCAAAATCTCCGGTGTTCACGATACCGGTGTTTTGTAAGTCCAGGAAATGAATATGATGAGAGCGTTCGAATTGCCGGATCAGGGAATAGTTTCTTTCCCTGATCTTTTTGTTTTTCAGCAGGGAATATTCCGGATGAACGGGCAACGCTACCATGACAATGTTGATCCCTTGTTTCCGGAGAACGGAGAAGGCCCGGTTAAGAAAAGAGCAGTTCAAACCCGCGTCTCCCCGGCGGATGAAAGAATAATGATGCCGGATAAGTTCCTGCGCGTTCATTTTCTGGTTATCGGGGGAAGGATGAGCCGCACCGGGTAAATGTCCGTCGGGTGTTTCGACATCCTGCTCCTGCTTCTCCACGATCTTTTTAAGTCCCTGGTACGGCGTATACATGGCCACGCGGCTGTAGGCGCGCAGATCGAAATGTTGCTTCCGGAGCGGGATCCCGAAAGTGTTGGCGTAGAGATACTGCCATCGTGCGTTGTGTGACTGATCTTCCAGGTAATAAAATCCGAAGTGTGTCACCGGGAGGATGACAACCTTCAAGTTATGCATCCTCGGGAGGTATTTCAACAACAGAGAAACATCGTAGTAGTATGACTGGGCGGGGCTGGCGAGGTTAAAGGTCTTCCGGTCGAACCGGGCGGGATCGAGGCCCATGTGTGCGTGGGAGTCGCCGAGGATAAGCACTTCCACGGCGCCGGCCACTTGTTCGAACTTTTCTTTTTTGATATCGAGGTAATTTTTTTGTTGCCGGAGGGCATATTCGAGGCATCCCAGGGCCAGGATCACGGGCGCCAGGAACAAAGTCAGGGAAAGGAAGAATTTCCGGGAGTCCCGCATTATCTGTTGCTTTCCGCCACCTGTTTTTCGATCCACCGGTATGTTTCGGTCAGTCCGTCGCGCAGGGGGCGGGAAGGTTTCCAGCCGAGTTTTTCGCCGATGAGGGTATTATCGGAGTTGCGTCCTCTTACGCCGAGGGGTCCGGGGATATGTTTGACGGAGATCTTTTTTCCGGCGATCTGCATGGTCATCTCGGCCAGTTGGTTGATGGTGACCATTTCTTCCGAGCCGATGTTCACGGGGCCGGCGAAGGTGGTGCAGTTCATGAGGCGGCGGATTCCTTCGAGGCATTCATCGATGTAGAGGAAGGAGCGGGTTTGTTTGCCGTCGCCCCACATCTCGATCTCGCCGCCGTCGGGGGTTTCGGCGATTTTGCGGCAGAACGCTGCCGGCGCTTTCTCGCGGCCTCCGGTCCAGGTGCCTTCGGGCCCGAAGATATTATGGAAGCGGGCGACCCGCACATTCAGTCCGTAGTTCCGGTGGAACGAGAAGTAGAGTCGTTCGCTGAACAGCTTCTCCCATCCGTATTCGCTGTCGGGTTGAGCGGGGTAGGCGGTGTCTTCGGCGCATCTCGGGTTGTCGGGGTCGGTTTGGTTGAAAGCGGGGTAGATGCAGGCGGAGGAGGAGTAGAAGATCTTCCGGATGCCCGACCGGGCGCCGAAATACGACATGTTCAGGTTGATGGTGGCGGAGTTGTGCATCACGTCGGCATCGTGTTCGCCGGTGAAGATGTAACCGGCGCCACCCATGTCGGCAGCCAGCTGATACACCTCGTCAAACGGCCGGTCGAGGATCGATTGGCACACTTGGGGGTCGCGGAGGTCGCCGATGATGAACTCATCTGCGGCTGTCTCGCCAAACTCGGGGTATTTCAGGTCAACTCCCCGTACATAGAAACCTTCTTTTTTCAATCGTTTTACGAGATGACTGCCGATAAATCCACCGGCGCCACATACTAAAGCAGATTTTTGGGATAACATGACGAATAAAATTTTTCAGGTATAAACGAATAGGAATTTCTCAGGCGGCAGGTACGCTGGTGGAAGCCCACACCAGGAGCGCTTCCGGGTGGCCGGTCAGGCACGATCCTTCTTCCGCGGGATGGATCAGACGGCAGCAGATCTTTCGTTTGATCAGCGACTCGGCGCGGGAGGTGAGGTAACGGAGGTACTCCTGGTTGATGTCGTCGCAGAGCAGCAGCAGCTCGACGGTGTCGCTGTCGCGTCCGCCGGCGAGGTCGCCTACCAGGTAAGCTTTCTGCAGACCGCCCAGCTCATTCAGGATGTTTTCGATGATGCGGTCGATGCCGATATATTTCCGCAGGATGCTGTGGATCTCGGGGAACAGGGGATGACGGGTGTTTGCTGAAAAATACTTGCGGTTTCCCTCCATATCCGATTTCAGCAAACCGGCTTCCTCAAAGCGGTTCAGCTCCAGCCTGATCGCATTGGTCGACTCCCCGAACTCCGTCTCCAGGTTCCTCAGGTAGGATCTGGATCTGGAATTAAGGAAGAATTTAAGTAACAGCTTAACTCTTGTTTTGCTGGTGATTAGCGTGTCAAGCATGAGGGGAAAATGAGGTAGAACCGGTAATGCTCCGCCCTTTCAGTCCCATCGGGGACTTAGCGGGGAAAAGGAGGCTCATGGAAGTCCTGATCAGCGTTTTTTTTCGGCGCCGATTTTTTCCAGGAACTGAGGAGAGATGGTGAGGGAAAGGGCTGAGTATACATGATCGATCCTGATCACGACATGGTACTTTCCGCAACTGTTAACAAGCTCTCCGGTCAGTCCTTCAAGAGGTCCGGCGATGATTTTCACGGGAGTTCCCGGAGCAAGACGGGAGGCTACTGTTGTTACTTTCACATCCGAATCGCTGATCAGCCTCAGTATCTCTATCTGGCTGTCGGGAATTACCGCAGGTTCCCCGTTAAACCAGATAAACCTGACCGCTCCCGGGTTCTTCAGCACCTCATCATACTGTTGGGGCTGAATATGAACGAATATGTAGGAGCGAATCATGACTTCTTCGACTCTTTTTTTCCGGTCTGACCATTGTTTAAGGGTTCGCTGTAAGGGTATCCAGGCCTCAATGCCTTTTTCATTCAGCTTTGAAACCAGGCTTTTTTCGCACCGGCTTTTTGTACATACAGCGTACCAATTGAGTTTCTGATCCATTGATTTAAATATAACGAGTAACAAAACTACTCGAAAATTTTTGTTTTACAAAATTAATAATAGAAAGCGGCTCTGCACATGGCAATTTTTCTTTTAAATTCCATGGCAGTCGTTTTTGTATCTTCTCCCTAGCCCTCTCCTTGCGAGCAAGGCGAGGGAACACGTGCACCGGAATCTCTATTTTTCTTATTATTCCTTTGGGATTCGTTGGATAAAAAGAGAATTTGCGGTTAAGTCCACCCTTGAAGGGGAGGCAAAATGGCAGCGGCTTCAGAATTGGCTTTGGCTTTTCGGCGGGGCAGATCAAATGCGAAATGTAAAATGCGATAGGCGAGGA
>DAONET010000045.1:0-15806 GCA_035403225.1 Bacteroidales bacterium
CACCCGCGTCCAGATCGCTCAGTTGAACATCAACAAGATATCCTCTTTTCAGGGTTTTTGGTCGCAGGATTTGTTGGGAGACAAAGATAAACTTCAGCAATCGAGGCAGACCATTAACGGTGATGTATATACTGTCGCCGAGGTCCGTAAAGTGGCGCTGTTCCCGTTAAAATCGGGAAGGCTGGTGATAGATCCCCTTGAGATGGAGTGCCTGGCGCAAATCCGCCGTCAGAGCAAATCGAGAACCGGGGATCCGTTCTTCGATGACTTTTTCAACGACAGTTTCTTCTCCAATTCGTATGCCACTGTCGAAAAGAAACTGAAATCCAATGCGGTGGTAGTGAATGTCAAACCGTTGCCGGCTGCCGGGAAACCGGCTGATTTCAGCGGCGCTGTAGGAAAGTTTTCTTTCACTTCCACCATCGACAAAACACAATATAAAACAAACGACCCGATCACCTTGAAATTTACGGTCAGTGGCGAGGGTAACATCCAGTTGATCGATAAGCTCAGTGTTTCTTTCCCTCCCGATTTTGAGGTGTACGATCCCAAGGTGACCAGTAATGTCAATACCAGTGCTACCGGTGTTTCAGGAAACCAGGTATTTGAATACCTGATCATTCCGCGCAAACCGGGCAAATTCACCATCAAGCCGGTTCCTTTCACCTATTTTGATCTGAAAAAGAACCAGTATGTGACATTGATGTCACCCGAATATACCCTGAATGTGGCCAAAGGGAGCGGAGATCAGCGGATGGTTACCTATTCCGGGGCAGACAAAGAAGATATTCAATATATCGGGAGTGATATCCGGTTTATCGTGAGCAAACCTTTCCGGCTGGACAACGCCGGCTCCATGTTTTTTGGTTCCGTGTGGTATTTTCTGCTGGTGCTGGTCCCGTTGGTTCTCTTCTTCCTGATGTGGTTCCTTTGGCGAAAAGAGCTGGCCCGCCGGAGTGATATTGCCCTGATGAAGAACCGGAAAGCCACCCGGGTAGCGACCAAGCGGCTACGGAAAGCAGAGTCGTTCCTGAAGCAGAGCAAGCGGGAGGAGTTTTACGAGGAGATATACCAGGCGTTGTGGGGATACCTGAGCGACAAGTTCAGCATCCCGATGGCGGACCTTTCCAGGGAGACGGTCAGTGAAACCCTGAAAAACAGGAATGTCACCGAAGAACTGATCAACCAGTTCATTAACACCCTGGATGAGACGGAGTTCGCACGGTTTGCCCCGGGCGACAAAGAGGAGAAGATGGATGAGGTTTATCATAAAGCGTTGGAGATCATTTCGAAGATTGAACGAGAACTGCGGTAACATGAAAAAAGATCGGACAATGGTAAAGAGGATTTTATCCTGTGTTGTCGGAGCCATTCTGATAATCCTTGGAAGTTTTTCCGCCAGTTATGGTTCCAACGTCCTGATAGAACGTGCCAACAAGGCTTACACCGACGGACATTACGAAGAAGCCTCCGGATTATATCAGAAAGTGATAGATGCCGGCAACGAGTCGCCTGAACTTTTTTATAACATGGGGAATACCCTGTTCAAAATGAATAATTTTCCCGGGGCCATTCTGTGGTATGAGAGAGCGAAGAGGCTGGATCCCGGTAACGAAGATATTGATTTCAACCTGAATGTAGCGAACACCAAAATTGCCGACAAGATCGAGCCGGTTCCCGAGATGTTTTACCTGCGATGGTATTATGGGCTGGTGAACCAACTGCCAACCGATGGGTGGGCATGGATCTCGGTACTCTGTTTCCTGGCCGCCATTACCGGAGCCACTTTATACCTTGTCGCCACACGGCTCTTTTTCCGCAAGACAGGTTTCTGGGCCTCAGCCACCTTTTTGATACTCTTTCTTTTCTCGACCGTCTTTGCCCTTTCGGCAAGGAACCAGGTTCATAATGTGCACGAAGCCATCATCTTCACCCCCAGTGTTACCGTGAAAAGTTCTCCCGACGAAAAAAGTGTCGATTTATTTGTCCTCCATGAAGGAGCCAAAGTCCGCATCATGGATAAAATAGGAATCTGGTATGAGATAAGGATCGCCAATGGCTCGGTCGGGTGGCTGCCTTCCGGAGTTATGGAACAGATCTGAGGATAAATAATTTTTGCGGAATAAACTTTTTCGTTTATATTTGTTGGTTTAAACAGCAGCCCTTGTGGCAATTGATGAGGATTTAACAAATCTGATTGGAATTAATAACCATAGCATAAATTTAAATAACTAAAACCAGGGATATGAAAAACAGACTTTTACCTTGTTGCTTTTCAGCGTTACTACTCGGATTTTCTCTTTTCCTGTTTTCTAATCTGACCTTTGCAAACGGACCGGACAAAACCGCAGGTTCTGACCATATTCAGAAGATCCGGCAAAATCAGGTGACAGGAACGGTAAATCCGGCTGATGTAATAAAGGCAAGGCTTCAATTAGAAAATTTGAATACCAAAGCCACCGCAGGTCTTGGCCTCGATTGGAAGTCGATGGGCCCCGCCAATTTTTCCGGCCGTAGCCGTGTCGTTCTTTTTGATAACACGGATGCCACTGGCTCTACACTTTATACCGGAGCTGTCACCGGGGGTGTCTGGAAATCAACCAACCTCGGATTGACGTGGTCACGGGTAAATACCTCATCGGATGTAGTGCTTAATGTAAGCGCCATGACGCAGCTTTCTTCCGGAATGATCTACCTCGGTACCGGCGAATGGAGATGCGATGGCGGAAGCTACATGGGTACGGGCCTTTACAAATCCGAAGATGGAGAAAATTTCACTCTTATCCCTGCAACTGCACCGGCAACCGGTAATACAAACTCGGATTGGGCGTTTGTGAAAAAACTCACCAATAGTCCGACAAACGGACGCCTCTTTGCCATTACCAACCTGGGTGTTCGTTATTCAGATAACGGCAATGACTGGTACACGGTAAAAGATGGTAATGCTACCGATGTAGTCGTTGGTCCCGACGGATGCGTTATAATGTCGGTTGACGGAGAAGTTTATGTCTCTGCTACCGGAGATGTCAATTCATTCATCAATGTTTCCGGTACCGGTTCCAATATGTTACCACTGGAAGACGTAGGAAATATCTCCCTGGCTATTGCTCCCAGCGATGCCAATATCATGTATGCTTCCATCGCCAAAGCATCTGACGGCTTCCTCCTGAATGTTTACCGTTCGACAGATAAGGGCGCCACCTGGTCGGTGATCTTCCCCAGCAACTCTACCTGGGAACCTTTCTCGGACTTTGGTTGCTATGTAAACACGATTGTGGTTTTCCCGGATAATCCTGATAAAGTCCTCCTCGGCGGACTCAATGCATGGTGCGGGTATAAAGTTTCCGACAACGGATATTTTAACTGGGACATGGTATCCATGGGAATTACTACATTGGCAGGATATACCTATGTTCCTTTATTCCACTACAATTATGTTTTCAGCCCGGTGTCCTCTTTGCAATTTGCTATTGCCAGCGATCAGGGGATTACAATCGGAACGATCATCGACGACAATTTTTCTTTCCAGACTACCAATAAAAACCTGATGACAACCCAGATGACTTCCGTAGCCTTTTCTACTTATAAAGATGCAGTTATGGGAGGCGGAGTCAGTAACGGAATCCAGGTTATCGGAGCATTAGAGACCAACAACCAGAATTATGGGGTTGATCTGATTTCCAAAAATACAAACATCGATTATTATACCGGTTCTTACTGCGAATGGTCGATGATTAACCCCAAGACGGTGTTTTATGGCGCTGCTGAAAATGCTTCTTCGGAACCTTATTACAGATCAGATGACCTCGGCACCACCATATCACCTACTTTCCTTGGTGGGTTGACCAGCTCATTGACGGATTACCTCCCGATCAAATACTGGGAAAGTTTCCATTTCGACAACGCAAAGGACTCTGTGTGGTATTACGCAACGGATACCATTGCAGCCGGTGAAACCATTACGGGTATCAGTGCGAATGTGAAATATCCGTTCCTCTGCACCGCTCCGATCGATATGCTCCCTGGCGACAGTGCATTAGTCCCTGATTATGTACAAAGCCGTTTCTTTATTTACGGTACAAATGGAAAATCGGGTGTGTTCATGACAAAACAAGCTTTACAATTTTCTGTTGACCCCGATTGGTATCAGCTTGCTGAAACAAGCGCTCTTTCCTGCATGAACCTCTCCGATGATATGAATTATCTCTGGGCCGGTACCCCCGATGGAAAGCTTTACAGAATTTCTAATATATCCCTGGCATACGACTCCCTTACTGCTGATCTTAACAGCCCGCAATGCGTGGTGGCTTCCGAAGAATTCGACATCCCTGAATTTGCAGGCCGTACTATTACCTCGATCTCTTTTGCTCCCGGTGATGATAACACCATGATGGTTACCCTGGGCAATTATGGGAATGACAATTATGTTTACATGACTTCCAACGCTCTCGATTCTTTGCCGACTTTCACCAGCGTACAGGGCAATCTCCCGGCATCACCGGTGTTCTCGGGCATTTTCGAAATGCATGGTGGAAACAAAGCCATCATCGGAACAGATATGGGTATTTTCACTAGTGATAACCTTCTTTCCGGAACCTGGACAAGCGATTATACCGGACTTGGGGTAATCCCGGTCACCATGCTGAAACAGCAAACCATGAACAATGCCGTGGTTGAAAATTATGGAACCATCTATGCCGCTTCTTACGGCAACGGGATCTTCCGCGATACAACCTACTTCTCTCCCCTGGGTATTGATCCGGTTGTGGGCAATGACTTCAAAGCAGGTATGCTGAATATTATGCCCAACCCGGCTAAGGAAAAAGCAACGGTTGTTTATGCTCTTGACAATTCTTCGAATGTCACCGTGTCCGTTTATGACCTTACCGGCCGGCTGTTATTATCTAACTCCCTCGGGAAACAGGCAAAAGGACAACACTCAACGACTGTTGACCTGTCAGGACTCTCAACAGGTACTTTTATCCTGAAGGTAAATAATGATTATGCCAAGGTTGTTAAGATTCAGTAGTCACTATAAAAAGAAATTAAAATGAAAAAGATATTACTTACACTGGCCACTTTCATTGCTATAACCGGTTTTGCCGGCAAACCACTGGTTTATACGCCATCGCAGGTGACACCCGTGGATAGCGCTGTAAGACAGATGCCCGATGCTATTGTTAACTGGAATGCTGTTACCGGATCCATCAATCTGACTTACGAAGTAATGATCGATACTACTGCCGACTTCAACTCGCCGTTAAAAATTGATGCTGTCCAGAAATTTACCAGCTATCATACCAGTAACCTGCTCTTCGGAACGCGTTATTATTGGAAAGTACGCGCCATCGACGGTTCAGATGTTTCTTACTGGTCGCCGGTATGGAGTTTCGTGGTGTTTTCTGACATCGACCTGTATAAGCCGACCAACGGTGGTTCTGACCAGGAGCCCAATGTGAGCCTTCTGTGGAAATCCACCATTAACCTGGTTACCATTACCGGAATTACCGCCTTCGAGTATCAATACGATACCACACAGAATTTCAATTCCCCTCTGTTATTTGAAGGCACCGCTGAAAATGATGTTTACACGGTAGCTACCGAGGGATTACGTTTCGGAACCACTTATTATTGGAGAGCACGCGCAAGACATGCGCTGGACATCTCCGACTGGACTGCTCCTTTCTCATTTACAACGCTGGATAAAATAACGCTTACCTCACCTGTAAACAATGCAACCAACCAAATGTTGGATTGCAAGTTGAAATGGAATGATATCGGTGGTATCCTTTCTTATAAATATCAGATTGCTAAAGATCCCGATTTCACGGACATGGTTGTTGAAACAGAAACGGATACTTTCGCTGTCAATGCCAGCATGTTGCAATTTGGCGTGAAGTATTACTGGAGAGTCGCTGCCCGGAACCTGTCAGATACATCAGGATGGGTCACTCCGTTTAACTTTACTACGATTAATTCCGTTGTTACTTTACTTCCTGCCAACAATTCAGTAGAAGTGAGCACGCTGCCTCTCTTTCAATGGACAGCCCAGACCGGTATCACCGGATATCAACTGCAGGTTTCTCCGGATGCCGGTTTTACGAACCTTTTCCTTGATTATACCACTAACGATCCAACCAAAGCTTCGTACCAATTGCTGAAATCTCTCTCCTCGAAGACCACTTATTACTGGAGAATGAGAGCTTTCTCGGATGGTACCGCTTTAGCCGATACCTCCGATTGGTCAAACACCTGGTCATTTACTACTACTTATGGACTGGGTATTGATGAAACAGTAGGTACTTCTTTCAAGTTATCTCCCAATCCTGCCGGTGACAGAACCCTCCTGAGGGTTACTCTTGCCAAAGCTGCAGAAGGCGAGATCAGTATTATGGACCTGGTTGGAAAAACGGTATTGTCGATGCCTGTTGAGCTGAAATCCGGCAACAACAGCACGGAGATTGCCCTTGACAACCTGAGAAGCGGTGTTTATGTAGTGCGTCTCAACATCGATGGGAAAACGATGAATCAAAAACTGATCATCAAGTAAAATCCTTTTCCGGCCTGGCGCCGGACCATAAAAAAGAAGCCGTTCCAAAAGGGACGGCTTCTTTCTTTTTACGGGTTGGATAAGATCACGACAGGCTGGTTTTAAAATCCCTCAGGACCTGCAGGTCTTTTTCCTGGATAAATCCACTTTCTACTGCTTGCGCAATCAATGTTTCATAGTCGGTGAGGGTGACCAGGCGACAAGCGGCTTCCGAGAACGCTTTCTGTGATTTGGGAAGATTATACGTAAAGATGGCCACCATTCCGGCAATTCTGCATCCGGCATTCTTCAGCGCTTCAACGACTGCCAGGCTGGATGATCCGGTAGAGATCAGGTCTTCGACAACTACCACATTCTGTCCGGGACGAACTTCGCCTTCGATCTGGTTGGTCAGTCCATGGTCTTTCTTGCTGCTTCTGACATAGGCAAACGGGAGACCCAGCTCCTGGGCGACCAGGACACCCTGGGCGATCCCTCCGGTAGCAACACCGGCGATCAGTTCGGGACCAGGGAACTGATCTTCAATGGCTCTTACAAAATGCTGACGGATAAAAGTCCTGATCTCCGGATAGGATAGCGTTATGCGGTTATCGCAATAAACAGGGGACTTGATCCCTGATGCCCAGGTGAACAGATCCTGAGGGCTCAATTTAACAGCTTTTATTTTTAGCAATAAATCTGCAGTGATTTTTGCTGTTTCCTGATTGTATAACATGTTCGGTTTATTTTATGGCAAAGATACTATAAAGTAAAACGTAATAATTGACGTTTTTTCTTCTAACTTCGTACAAAATATTCTGTTAATGGCTACCCCTACGCAACGTGAATTATTCAAACTCCTCAGAACTCAGGCGGGTTTAAAACAAGAGGTATATAACAAAACCCTCCACATTTTTAATGAGTTTAAGCAGGAGGCGGAGAAACTTCCGGCTCTTTTTCACCAGGAGAATAACAACTCCGGCGAAAAAATCCTTTTTGAATACGTGGACCGTAGTCCGTTTGAATTTGATCTGAAATTCGGGGCCGATGTCCTGATCTTCATGATGCACACCAACGTATTCGAGTTCTCGCGTGACCATGAAGTAATGAGAACCAGTTACGTAAAAGAAGATCCCCGCCGTTCCTACTGCGGAATCATCCAGATCTTCAATTTTTTGAACGACTCTTTCAAATATAACCGGGTGAATGACCTGGGATATATGATAGGCCGGGTATTCATCAACCGCGAAATGCATTATTTTATTGAAGGGAAACGTGAAATCGGACTTCTCTATAATAACTTTAATACCTCCAGGATCAACAAGACTTCCATTACCGGCCTGATCCGTTCTGCTATGATGTACACCATCAATTTTGATCTGTTGACACCCGACTTCAATAATGTGAAAGAGGTGACCGTGGCAGAGATGCAGGATACGATTGACCGGATGACCATACGAACCGGCAAACGGCTTGGATATCGTTTTCAGGCTGATAAAGCGAATGGAGATACACTGATATGAAAATATTTCTGAATGACAGGCTTATATGCTTGTATAGAGAGAAACCTTCCAGGAATGATTATCATTCTGTTTCCACGAAACAGGAAGTGTCGCTGTTGTATCATGCCTTCGAAGCGGATCCCGAACAGAAAAAACTCGGCCTGTTCAGCGCTGATTATGAAAAATTAAAAGAAGATTTCCAGCAGTTGTTTCACCTGGTCCTTGCCGCCGGGGGTGTGGTAAAGAATGAAAAAAATGAGATCCTGTTCATTTATCGCCGGGGTCATTGGGATTTCCCGAAGGGGAAACTGAACATCATCAACAATGTGCTGGAAGGAAGGCAGAAAGCCGCTATCCGGGAGGTGATGGAAGAGACCGGAATCGAAAGGATTGATATTGTCGGTAAGGCAGGCAAGACCCATCATATTTTCTTCGAGAAGGGAGAACGATACCTGAAGACAACGTTTTGGTTCGAAATGCGGGCTCCCAAAAATCAACCCCTCACACCACAAACAGAAGAAGATATCACCGAAGTCAGGTGGTTCCTGCCCGACGAATTGGATAAAGTACGCGGATTATTATATCCCTCCCTCATGAAACTGATCGATCTGTAAGAGACGATCACCTCTGTTACCTTACCAGGAAGATCTTTTTCAGGACCCTGTTCCCGCCAGCCCAAAGAATGGCTGCATAAGCGCCGGGTGTTAAGGATGAAATATCGATTTTGAGCGGGTCTGATGCGTGAAAACCGGTTACGGGGATCTCGGCTATCTTTTGTCCTGCAAGGTTGACGACAGTGACGGAATAAGGATTATTTGCAAGACCTTTGACCGCGATGAACAACACCTCGTCAGCAGGATTCGGATAGAGGAGTAAAACAGGCTTGTCCCCTTCATCTTTCAAACCGGCAAAAGAAACGAGAATCTGGTTGGAAGTGTCGGAATAGCAGGATCCGTTGAACGCAATATCATAATAGAGTCCTTCCTCTTCCACTTCGTATGTCTGGCCTGTAGCTCCTGCGATGGGCAAACCGTTGAAATACCACTGGTTGTTGAAAGAGATATCGGAAGAGAGAAGGTGATTTTCGAAAACGATGACAGGGGTGGAAGGTACGGACCGGACGGAAACAATAACAGAGGCATAGGCGATCGTGTAACCATCATTGACGGTGACTGTGAAGCGGGTAGTGGTATCCGGAGTCACTACGGGGCTGGGCAGATCGGAGTTCCAGGCAGGATTTCCCGGCGGATCGCTGGTCCATTGGTAGGTATAATTACCTGAACCGCCTCCGGCATTAGCATAAAGCCGGGTGGAAGATCCTGCGCAGATCGTATCGGGATCTGCCTCGGGATTGACCGACAGGGTTCCTCCGGAGACTGAAACCACCATGACATCGGAGCTTTGGCAACCGGTGGCGGTATTGGTAACATACAGCGTAAAATTATTGGTAGAAAACAGCGGATAGGTAGATGGATTCTGGACATCGGGATCAACCAGGAGTGACTCGGGGTGCCAATGGTAGCTGTAAGAGCCGGTCCCTCCGTTGGCCGCATGAAGGGTAGTACTGGTCCCGCAAGGGATCGTGGTATCGTTACCGGCGTTGGCAACGGGAAGTTCATTCACAGTTACCGGCAGGGAAGAAGAAGGCCCGTTGCCACACAGGTTGGTGGCAGCCACGGTGATGTTACCGGATGAAGCACCCTGCGGAAAATCCAAGGTGATCCAGGTGGACATGCCTCCTCCGGCAACCACTGCTCCGGGAGGGGCTGTCCAAACGTATCCGGAAGCTCCTGTTACCGGAGAGATGGAATAATAAAGACCTTCAGCGCCGGAACAGACATTGCTGTTACCGCTGATGGGGCCCGGACCGGTCAATACTCCGCAAACATGACCGTTGATATAATATGATTCAAAGGGAATGTCATTCAATACATTGTAACTGCCGTCGGCATATTCGCAGGAAGGACCGTTGTCATACCAGTTAAGGGTTGTACTTCCGCCTATGAAGGAGAACGAAAGGGAAGTGATCACACTGCCGTCGGCAAGCGATCTGCCTGAACCGAACCACCCGATCGTGAGCCGGTGATACCCTGTCCCCAGGTCCGACTCGCCAATGGTCATGGATCCCAGTGAAGGGTTTGGGGTGGATTGCACGTAATGCATCACCGAATAATCGAAATCGAGGGAAAGAGATATGGCTCCGATATTGGTAAAGTTGATGACTGAGATCGGAACCGACACGGTCCCGGGTACAGCTCCCGTGATGGATGCCACGGTAGTGACGGGCGCATTCTGTGATATCGTTGTTACCGGGAGGATCATCATCAACATCGCCCATAGCACGATGATAAAATTCCCTGCTATCTTCCTCTTCATTCTTCCCTGATCGTTAGCGTTCCTGTTATAGTAAATCGACTGTTAATATTACAAAAAATTGTCTTACAATGAATACCAGAGATGAAATCACCCTGGAATACCGGCCATCCCGGAGCAGAAGCGGGGATGGTGACATTGGAATGACTTCCCGGTACTTTCCGGATGTTCCAGTTAGCGGCAGTATTCCAATCCGTTGAAAAATTTCCTTCCCAGGTAGCGGCGGGGGCGCTCCCGACATATCCGTTTACATAGAAGCTGGAAAGAGGTGCATCATACAAGGCAGATGACAAAGGGGTTTCGGCATAACGGCAGGAGGTGTCGGCAGATGACCAGGCAAGTTCAGTGTCTCCTCCGGTATAGAGAAAAGTGAGGTTGACCAGGCTGGTGTCATCCGGCAGGGTGACCGTTGCTCCCGACCATGTCAGGTTGATGCGTCCCGGTCCCGGGTTCACAGCCGAGAAAGACCCTCCGAGGGAAGGGATCAGCTCGGCTTGCTGATAGGTTAATACTTCAGGATCGTAATCGAGGGTAAGGGAAAAGAAACCAATATTATTGAACCGGAATACCCTGACCGGGATGGTTACCGGCTGACCTGCCTCAGGAGTGGCGTACCAGGCAGCTGTTACCGGGGCCGGATGCGAGGTGATCGTCCCGTCGTGATAGAAATTGATAGCGGGAAAATCAAATAAAACATTGCCCGTTGAATCGCTGAAACGGCACGATACCGTATCGTCTGTCACCCAGGTTAACGTTGAAGTGCCGGAAGCATAAGAAAAATCCAGGCTTACGAGGGCGCTTCCATCCGGAAGAGAGACGGGGGCGCTTCCCTGCCAGGCGATCGATAGCGTCCTTTTGCCGTTGGCAGGTGGGTTGTTGGTTACGGTCATGGCAGCGCCGAAAGCGGCATCAGGCGAGAAGGCAGCGTATGAAAGAACACCGGGGTCGTATTCAAAGGTGAGGAGGAAAGAACCGACATTGGTGAAATGATCCACCTGAACGGGGACGATACGATGGGCGCCCGGAGTGGCATCGGTGATGGCCGGTAACCAGGCGGAGGGAGAGACACGACTGCAGACCAGTCCGTTTTTGTAATAGTCGGTAGCAGGTGTGTCGTAAAGCACATGGTATTGACCGTCGGAATATTCGCAGGAAGGTCCGTTGTCGATCCATGCGAGGTCGGAATAATCGGTTCCTGATGAATGGGAATAGGTGAAAACAAGGGTGAGCAGGATGCTGGAATCCGGCAATCCGAAAGGTGTCCCGAACCAAAGAATGTCGAGGTTAATCAGGCTGCCGGTTCCCGCATTATTTCCGATCTCGATGGATCCGGGGACCTGGCTGTTTGGTGTAAAGCCGACGTAAGAAAGTACATCGGAGTCATATTGCAATCGCAACGTCAGGGCGCCGATATCCGAAAACCCGATCACTTTCACCGGCACGGACACTTGTCCCGGTACAGCTCCGGTTATGAACGGAGCGAGGGTCGTGGGTGCAGGATGGTCGGTGATAGCTCCATTGATATAATACGAGTACGCAGGCTGATCATTTAATATAGTGAAGGCGCCGCCGTCATATTTTGTATACTGGCAGGATGTTCCGTTGTCGTACCAGGTCAGTGAGGAAAATTGTCCGCTGGTGTTATAGGAGAATACGATGTTCAGCAAGGTAGTTTCTTCCGGGAAAGTGACTCCTGATCCGGACGCAGACCAGTCGATGACGAGGCGTCCCGGCGTGGTGACGGTCACTGTAAGCCCCGTCAGAGCTGCATTTGGAGAGGCGCTGATATATGTCAGGATGGTGGATGAATAATCCAGTGTAAGGTGTAATGAACCGATGTCGGTAAAATGGCTGACCGTGACCGGTACGGTGGTGGTAGCGGGAGCGAGGGAGGCATTCAGCACAACCCCGGCCCGGGTAACCGGGGCATTCATGGCACTGGTATTTTCGGGGATAAAACCAGCACCCAAAAGAAGAAAAATTATCAGATTGATCCAACCACTCTTATCCATTCACATAACGATCCTTACTGAGATTCGGCATTAATCCACGATCAGATTTCCATTGATGGTCATCTGTGAAGAAGCATCAATAAGGCTGATTGTTTTACATTGAGAACCTACCTGGAAATCTCCGGTATAAATTGGCCAGAAAGGACGGGTTGCAGGGATGACAACATCAGTAATGTTGTCAGGGACCAGATAATCATCCCAGTTGGAATTGACGTACCAGTCGGAGGATGTATTTCCGGTCCACAGTCCATGGATGCCAACCCGGATGTAAGCGATTTTCGTTTCTGTGTTGGAGAGGTAAGCGTTGGTGGCAGTAAGGGTAACCGTATAGAGGCCGCCCTGGGTAAACTGTACTTGTGGGTTTTGCGAATTTTGATCGGTCCCGTTTACATAGGTGAACGTAGTCCGGTCGAAGCTCCATTGCCAGCCGGTAGGGTCACCGGTAGTGAGGTCGGTAAACGTCACCGTAGTATTGACCGGAGGAGTCGTATTGTCGGCGATGAAATCGGCATCGAGAGGGCCGGTGACAAGTCCATCGATATAAAAAGTGGGCTGAGGAGTATCAAAGAGTGGTTCCAGGGTGGTTCCATCGGCATATTCAGAGGCAGTGCCGTTGGCATCATACCAGGAGAGGAGGGAGGTGCCTCCGTTGTAATAAAAACATGCATTAAAGAGGATGGAGCTATCGGCCAGGCTGAAGCCATCGCCATATCCTCCAACGATCATTCTTCCCGGAGTGGTCGCCTGTACGTCAAAACTCCATCCTGCCGGGACACTGGACGTCGTAAAGCCCTGGAAAACGAGGACAGACGGGTCATAGTCCATGGTAAGAGAGATGGATCCGATATTGGTAAACTGCGTAACCTTCATCGGGATGCAAATGGTTTGGTTTGCATTGGCGGTATATATGGGAGCGATGGTATGCGGGGCTTCACGCTGGAAGGAGATAGACCCGTTTTTATAATACGTTGAGGAAGGAGCATCGGGTAATGCGTTGAATTCTCCGTTATCAAATTTGGCATATTCACAGGAAGTGCCATCATCGAACCATGTCAGGGCCGTAGTGCCTCCGTAATAGTTCGAGAAGGTAATAGTGGCGAGAGTTGAATTATCAGCCAATGTCACCCCGGAGGTGCTATACCAAGCCATCACCAGGCGACCGGGAACGGAAGTCCAATCGGCCGTGAAACCCGGCAGGGAAGCATTGGGTGCAACTCCGGATATTATTGCTATGGATTGATCATAATCAAGGGTCAGGGAGATGGCGGCGATATCATTAAAATTGCTCACGGTGACCGGAACCGTTACCGTTGGACCGGGATGCTGAACATGCGGAACAGTAGTAACCGGCGCTGTCTGTGCCCCGGCAGTGAAATACCATACACTAAGGACAAGGGTTAACAGGATCAGTTTGGAGTTCATTTGGAATGGAATAATTATATTGACAGTATAAAAGTAGAAAAAACAGGGGAGTGTTTTTCAACTCCCCTGTTTTTTTAACAAATTATCTCTCACGAACCAATTTGATGGTCCGCACCAGTTCATCACTTTCACCTTTTACTTTCAGGGTAGCGATATAAACACCCGGTGCCAGGTCGTAGGTATCCATGCGCAGGAGATATTCTCCGCTTTTCTGGATTCCGTTGTCCATTGTTTTTACGGCATTTCCCGTGATGCTGTTGATTTCCACGGTGACTTTACCTTCAAACGGCAAGGTGTAAGAAAGAAGAGTGAAATTGGTAAACGGATTCGGTTGATTAATGAAACTGAACGATTTTCCGTAGGGGTTGTCGATGCCCGTAGCAGAAGATTCGACATCGGCTGCACCCAGGGTAGCATCGGGAACAGGTTCATAGACGCCGTCGGCCAGTTCATTCAGCGAGTTCGACGAAAGAGTGAACCGGATGGATTGACCTTCCGTAAAGTTAGCGGAAGTAACCAGGTGGAGTGTCAGCATCTCTTCGCCGGCAGCCAGTTTAATCGGATAATCCGTGTTCCAGGCAATCCTGAGTTCGTTTCCATCAACAGCCCAGTTCAGTTCACCGGTTCCATTATTCATGGTTACTCCGGCAATTTCTACCAGGTCTGACGGGAAGTTAAGGATCATGGAAAGAGCGCCTGCCTGGTAAGGATTCATGGCAATAACAGGCAGATCGAAGGTAGTGTTAGCTCCGACCATCTTCGTTCCGAAGGGGATCAGCTGCAGGGATGAACCGGCATCTTTTGCTCCGGGGACATAGCTCCGGTTGAAGTCGCCGGTGCAGAGTCCGTAAATGTTGATGGTCTGCGAACCTGATGCCAGGTTGACGGTAGGATAGAGGGTGCCTGCAGAAGGTGTCGGGTTAGCAGCAATCGGATCGTTGGCGACCCAGAAAGCCCAGGGGCCTCTGTCGAAACCATTCTGACCACCGGAAACGAAGTAACCCTGGATACGCTGTGCATCGGTACCGTTGAGGTAACTGTTCGGACCGGCGACATCACCTGCATAGAACCTGACCGTTTCCACCGACCAGGGATGAGCGCCCCAGTAGTTCACCTGAGCAGCATCGGTTGCGTTGATGCTGGCAGGAGGTTCTGAGGTCGAAACATGGATCTCATACGAGCCGGGACATACATCACTAATGGTGTAATAGGTTTGAGAACCGGTGGGATAAGGTCCGGATACCAGTGAACCATACTGCCACAATTCAACATTGATGTTATCCAGCGGGGTATTGACGGTGTTGTAATAGTTGAAATTCAAAGTGACAGGGATAGCAGTGGGGACGGTAACGACAATGGTGCCTGAGGCAGAGCCGCAGGAAGCGCTATTGGTTACGCTCCAGTTGTAGGTTCCGGGAGCCACGTTCGTGAAGACACCGTTACCCACCTGAGTGGTTGTTCCTAAAGTATAAGTAAACGTGTTCGGGAAGCCGGCCGTGGCCAGGATGGTGACAGTGCCTGTACCGCCAGAGCAGGGTACCGGTGTGGTGACCGATGCGGTGGCAACAGGAGCCTGGTTCACGGTGATTGTACCGGTAGCCTGAGCCTGGGTACAAGTGCCGGTGGTAGTTACCTGATAGTTGAAGATACCTGATTCCGTCGGAGTTCCGGTGATCGTAAACACGTTGTTGGAATAGGAACCGGTTACACCAGCCGGAAGACCCGTAACAGAGGCGTTGGTAGCGCCACCGGTGACACTGTAAGTGATGTTAGTCAACGTTCCGGGGAAGCAAAGTGTTTGAGCATCGGTGCCTGTAGCTGATGTCAGCGTAAGGAAAGCAGCAGGATTAACGGTAAGATTTGCTTCCACAGAACTGGCGAATTGTTGGTTTTCCCAAGTCCCGTAATAGACGGTTCCAACAAACTGAAGTAATCCCGGATCTGTAGTAAGGTTTTGGGGAGTGATGG
>DAONET010000046.1:0-12830 GCA_035403225.1 Bacteroidales bacterium
CCAGCCGCCCATCGGGCTGGATGTTTCCGCCTGGAACACCGGCATGTACCTCGTCAGGTTGGTTTATAACGGGCAAACGGCTGATAGTAAAAAGGTGGTGAAGAAGTAACGGGCGGCGAGGAGTGACGCGTTCAGCGTGAGGTGCGTGAGGGATTTTTGATCATGCCTTCCTTTTATCCCACGTACCGTACGAATCCATCCAGGTGTTCTTTGATTTTCCCGGCAAGGTAGTAGGGGAGACTGAGGAGGTAAAATGTTTTCCCGTTAAGGGTAGTAGAGGTTTTCACGTTCAGTCTTTCACCGCACAGACGGACTGCGAAGGGATGGGGAGCGGCATCGAGGAAGCTGTGGAGGGAACGGAGTCGTCCGGGTTCGCCGGAGCGGGTAACAACGGGGATGGATAGGTCGTGGTAGGAAATCACGAAATCGACTTCGGCCTTTGATTGCATCTTCTCACGGATCCAGAATTCCGGGGTGTGGGCATGTATCTCTCCGGCCATGATCTCCTGCCCTGCGACATGGCGTAGAATTTGTCCGCCCACGAATTTTGTCAGGTCGCCGGCTTCGGTGACGGGATGACGGATTCCCGAGAGATAAACCACCATACCGGTGTCGGCGAACTGAAGCCGGGGTGATCGGCCGGTATCAGGGGGAGCATCCGGGGTGGTGGCGGTAGTAGGGAAGATCAGGTGGAGGAACATCATTTCTTCGAGAGAACGGAAAGCCCTGGCGCCTTCCCGGCTTCCAACGGGATGGTTGGCGAAATGGCGGAACCGGATGCGGGCCGCGGCGAAGGAGAAAGCATCTGACAACAGCGCAGAAGCCAGTAACGCGCTTTTCTTGCCCCGGATATGTTGACTCAGTTGTGTATTCCACTCAGACAGGATCGCATCGAAAACTTTGTCGACCCTGTTCATGTTCCGTTCGGAGACCCAGGCGGAAACAGCCTCGGGCATGCCGCCGACAATCACGTAGCGGTGAAAGAGCGAAAGCAACTTCGCATGGGCGTAGTCGGGACAGGGAACCTCGAGGTAGGAGGCCAGCGCCTCGGTCTCACCGGTAGCGGCCAGGAAGCCGGCGAAGGAGAGGGGACGGAGCCGTAACGTGTCAGGGGTGGCGGGAACGACATCGGGAGCGATACTCCCTGCTCCTAACAGGAACAGGTTGGCCGGACGTTGTGGCAACGACAGCAGTTCCTGCCAGATCTCCGGCGCCCGGTGAACATTTTCGATCAGCAACAGCGTGCGACCGGCAAAAGGGTCGCGGTTCCGATACCGAAGAAGGGAGGAGAAGTGCAAACCATCTTTCCGGAATTGATCAAACGCTTGCCTGTCGGGAGTTTCCGACAGGTCGTACACCGCGTTTTGTGCAAACCTCTTTGCAAACTGCCCGGCCAGCGTGGATTTCCCGCATCCTTTTACACCGGTAATGAGCACCGGATCAAATTTGTTCTCCGAAAGTCTTGAATTCAGGTAACTAAGAAGACTCCTTTCAAATATCTGCATTCATTTTTTGGATAAAAATGTAACAAAATAACGGATAAAAAGACAAATATAGTTATAAAAATTGATCAAGGAGATTATTTTTCATTTTTAATAAAAAGAATATTTGCCGGAGTGAATGGAAGTGAGTAATTTTGCCGTCCTTAAAATCAGAAAATAAGTCCATGAACACGTTAAGTTACAGAACCGAAAGCGCCAACGAGTCCACCGTGAACAAGGAGTGGGTACTTGTTGATGCCGAGAACGAAGTGTTGGGACGCCTTGCAACAAAGGTGGCCCGCCTGCTCAGGGGCAAGTTGAAGACCAACTACACCCCCCATTTTGATTGCGGTGATAATGTGATCGTCATCAATGCCGAGAAAGTGATATTAACCGGCAAGAAGCTGGAAGACAAGGAATATGTTCGTCACACGGGATATCCCGGCGGGCAGCGTATTTCCACGCCGCGTCAGCTTTTAGCCAAGAAGCCGGCAGCGATCGTTGAGAAAGCCATCAAAGGCATGCTTCCGAAGAACCGTCTCGGAGCTCAATTGTTCCGCAATCTGTATGTATATGCAGGACCGGATCATCCCCATCAGGCACAGCAACCCAAAGAAATCAAATTAAATACGATAAAGTAATATGGAAATCATCAATACCATTGGCCGCAGGAAAACTGCCATTGCCAGGATCTATCTCCAGGAAGGCCAGGGAAACATCGTGGTGAACAACCGCGAGTTCAAGGATTATTTTCCGACCTCTATTCTCCAGTTCAAAGCAACCGAACCTTTTGAAGTGACCAATAATCAAGGCAAATACGACGTGAAAGTTTTGCTTGACGGCGGCGGTGTCAGAGGGCAGGCTGAAGCGCTGGCTCTCGCCATTTCCCGTGCCTTATGTAAAGTCAACGAAGAGTATCGCCCGGCCCTGAAGGCCAAGGGACTTCTCATGCGTGACCCGAGAATGGTGGAACGTAAAAAATTCGGACAGAAGAAAGCCCGCAAAAGATTCCAGTTCAGTAAACGTTAATATTTTTCGATTATTCAACCAAAGTATATGTCAAGAACTTCTTTTGAAGCATTATTGGATGCAGGCGTTCATTTCGGTCACCTGAGACGCAAATGGAACCCTGCTATGGCTCCCTACATCTTCATGGAACGCAACGGGATCCATATCATCGACCTCTATAAGACCATGGCGAAAATGGAAGAAGCTGCCGACGCCATGAAACAGATTGCCCGCAGCGGAAAGAAGATTCTCTTTGTAGCTACGAAAAAGCAGGCTAAAGAGATTGTCGCCGAACAGGTAAAACAAATCAACATGCCATACGTGACAGAACGCTGGCCCGGCGGTATGTTGACGAACTTCGCTACCATCCGGAAAGCGGTCCGTAAAATGGTTTCCATCGACAAACACATGAGCAGTCCTGCTTTCAGCAACATGTCGAAGAAAGAACGGCTCAACCTGACCCGTGAACGTGCCAAGCTGGAGAAGAACCTCGGTTCCATCGCCGACCTGAGCCGTCTGCCGGCCGCTATCTTCATCGTCGATATCCTGAAAGAACACATCGCCCTGGCCGAAGCCCGGAAACTGAATATCCCCACTTTCGCCATCGTCGATACCAACTCCGACCCCCGCCTCGTCGATTTCCCCATCCCCGCTAACGATGATGCTTCGAAATCAATCCGTCTCATCACCGAAGTCGTGGTCAAGGCTATCGAAGAAGGTCTCATGGAACGGAAACTCGATCGCGATAAACGCGCCGAAGAAGAACAGGAAAACGCCGATGACCTCGAAATGAGAGGAGATATGGACGAAGGAGACGAAATCGCTGATGAAGCAGGTGATGAAGATGTGACGGTTACTCAGAAAGATTTTGTCGACAACAAACTGGGTAAAAGCAGGGTCCCTGGTACCAGCAGTGAAGGCGATAAAGCCAAGACACTCAGAAAACGTATCAGCAAACCTGCCGGGAAACCCCGTAAATAGTGTTCCCTGCCCTTACAATCATTCTATTGAAGAGGTTTGAAATTATTTAAAGAGAAAAACTTATGGCTAATATAACTGCAGCTGATGTTAACAAGCTGAGACAAATGACCGGTACCGGTATGATGGATTGTAAAAAAGCGCTTCAGGAAGCTGAAGGCGATTTTGAAAAAGCCATCGATATCCTCCGGAAAAAAGGACAGAAAGTGGCCGCTAAACGCGCCGACCGCGATGCCAACCAGGGATATGTCGTTTCGGGCACTACCGACGACAGAACATATGCCGCCGTGGTGATGGTGAATTGCGAAACCGATTTCGTCGGGAAAAACGAAGAGTTCATTCAGTTCGCTAATGACGTCCTGAACGCTGGCGTTGCTGCCCGCGTAAAAGACGTAGCCGGCCTGATGCCTCTCCGTATCGGTAATGTCACTATCGAAGAAAAAATGAACGAAATGCTCGGTAAAACAGGTGAGAAAATTCAGATCGCCCACTACGAAGTGATCGAAGCTCCCGTTACTTTCGCATACAACCATCATGGAAACCGCTTGGCTACCGTTCTCGGTTTGAATAAAACCGGCGTGAAGGGTCTTGAAGAAACCGGCCATGAAATCGCTATGCAGGTGGCTGCCATGGCCCCGGTCGCTGTCGATGTGAAGGATGTTGATCCGAAAACAATCGAACGTGAAATAGAAATCGGTAAAGAACAGGCTCTCCAGGAAGGAAAACCTGCCGATATGCTCGAAAAAATCGCGATGGGTAAACTGAACCGTTTCTACAAGGAAAATACCCTGCTCAACCAGGATTTCATCCGCGATAATAAGAAAACGGTGAAACAGTACCTGTCAGAGACCGACAAAGAACTTACCGTGACCGGTTTCAAAAGGTTAATGCTTGGAGCATAATATCCTCCGGCGATGAAAAAAGTCCGTGTAAACGGACTTTTTTTTTATTTTCACATTCACCTTGTTCAAAACAACCACACCCGGAAAGATGTCCCCTCAAACGCATAAGATCCGCGAGATGTTCAATGACATCTCCGGCCGGTATGACTTCCTGAACCATTTCCTTTCATTCGGGATTGACCGCTGCTGGCGCAAAAGAGTGGTGAGAGAGATCCGGCATCGTTTCCCCGGGACAGAAGGGAAGCTGATGATTCTCGATATGGCTACCGGCACCGGCGACCTGGCTATCGCCATGGCTTCCCTGAACCCGTTCAGGATCGAAGGAGTGGATGTCTCGCCTGACATGATGGCCATCGGGAAAACCAAGGTGGCCGAACGAAACCTTCAGCATATGATCGTATTCACCGAAGCTGCTGCGGAGAAAATCCCTTTCCCCGATGACTCCTTCGATGCAGTGACCGTCGCGTTCGGGGTCAGAAACTTTGAGAACAGGGAACAAGGGTTGTCGGAGATGCGACGGGTCATGAAACCCGGCGGACTGATGCTGGTGCTGGAGTTCTCACACCCGCGGGTTTTCCCGTTCAAACAACTGTTCCGGCTCTATTCCCGCTTCGTGATCCCTGCGGTAGGCATGATGGTCTCCGGGAGCCGGCTGGCGTATACCTACCTGCCTGAATCGGCCGCGGCTTTCCCATCCGGGCGCGACTTCCTGAAGATCATGGAAGACTGCCGGCTGAAAAATGTACGCCAAATCCCGCTGACACTGGGTATCGCATCGGTTTATTCCGGAGAAAAATAGCTTCCGGCAAAACCCTTCCAAAATATTTCACGTATAAGAACGTTTAATCCTTTTATTGATTCTGCTGCCGATTGAAACGGATATTCTTCATAAGTGTACTCTTTTGTGTGTGTGTCGTTTTCCCGGGCATTGGTATGGGACAGGGCAGGCGTGTTCCCAATATGCCATCCTACGACCATGAAAAGTTTCACTTCGGATTCGTGCTGGGTGTCAACCAGACTTTAATGTCCTTGCGACCGGTCGACAACATCAGCAGCATCATGTGGGATACGACTTTTCTGCCGGATATCCTTCCGATGCCCGACTCGGCGAGAATCCTGAACATGGAATTTTCACCGACCCCCGGATTTGTGATCTCCATCGTGAGCGATATGCGCGTGGGGAAGCACTTTAACATTCGCTTCGTCCCCTCCCTGGCTTTCGGCGACCGGGATATCAACTACGACATCGAGACCTATCGCGATAACGACACAGCCGTGCTGGCCATCACGAAAAGAATCCCATCGACCTATATCAACTTCCCGCTGGAGTTAAAGTACACCGCAGTGAGAGACCATAATTTCCGCCCTTACCTGATGACAGGCGTGCAGTATTCACTTGACCTGGCATCGCAGGCCAAGAAACGGGAAAAACGAAACCTGGGACAGAAGATCGTGAAATTCAGGCAAAATGATATTTACCTGCAGGCAGCCGTGGGCGCTGATTTTTATAACGAATGGTTCAAATTCGGGGTGGAAGTGAAAATGATGTACGGCATGAGGGATGTCCTGAAACGGGAGCATAACATTTATACCGATGGCATCGAATCGCTCCGTTCCAAAATCTTCCAGGTATCATTCACCTTTGAATAGGCGAAATCACCGCCTTTTTCCTATCTTTGTTTTGTCAAAATACCGATGATGCAAAACATTGCTGTTTTTCCCGGATCTTTCGACCCCGTTACCCGCGGACATGAGTCAGTAGTGAGGCGCGCGTTGCCCTTATTTGACCAGATCATTGTCGCCATCGGCGAGAATGTGGATAAACAGGGGTACTTCCCGATTGATCAACGGATGGAGTGGTTGCAGAAGACCTTCTGCGACGAACCGAAGATCGTGATCAGATCGTATTCGGGACTGACGGTAGATTTTTGCCGGAAGACCGATGCCAGATATATCTTACGCGGTTTGAGGACGGCAGCTGATTTCGAATTCGAAAGAGGGATCGGGCAGATGAACCGGAACATCGCACCGGAGATCGAAACCGTGTTCCTGCTTTGCGAACCGGAGTACTCTGCCTTGTGCTCCTCCATCGTCCGCGATATTCACCGGCACGGCGGAAATATTGATGCCTTCCTCCCGGCCGTACTCAAAAAGAAGAACTGACAACCTGCGAACAACATGAGATTTTTTTCAACCCTCCTTATCTTAATCGGTTTCTCTGCCGTCTTGTACGGCCAGAATACCCTGATCACCGGCATAGCCCCAGGCGCGGAAGGAAAGACCATCAGACTCGGGGTGTACAAAGACCTGCTCACCTTCAGCGAGGATACAATCGTCACCGCCGTGGTTGACCCAACCGGCAATTTCTCGTTGAGCGCCGATCCGGGAGAGACACGGTTCATATTCCTCGAAATCGATTTTCACCGGGCAGAATTCTACATCGAACCGGGAAAAAGTTACCGGCTGAAAATATCCCCGATGGATTACAACGAAGGACGCGAGGTCAATCCTTTCATCATGTCGCAAAACCTCCAGACCGAGATCATTAACCCCGGTCTGAATGAATTGAATATCTGGATTGAAGACTACAACTCCAAATACGACCAGTTCCTGCTCGACAACTTCAACCGGCTGTATCTCCAACGAAACCGAACCCTGGTAGATACCTTCCGGCTTTCCATCAATTACCTGTTCATCGGGGTCGATATTCCCTATTTCAAGCAGTACATGACCTATAAGACTGCCGGCCTCGAACAGGTTTCCAAAGCCCTCAACCAGGCCCAGCTGGCAAAGAAATATTTCGTCGACAAGCCCATTCTGTACCAGAACATGGAGTACATGGCTTTCTTCAACAGCTTTTTCGCCAAGTATATGACGGCTACTTCCAATGTGTTGCGCAAGATGGACCTGATGAAAGTGATCAATGCTCCCCAGCCGTTCCGCAACCTGATGAAAGCCGCCGCAGCGGATACAATCCTGAAGAATGAGCCCCTGCGCGAGTTGGTGCTGCTGAAAGGATTGATGGAGATATTTTATGCGGATAATCATTCCCAGGACCGTATTATCGAGGTGGTGCGGGAAGCTGTGACAGGATGCGCTACGGAAGAGAACAGACTGGTGGCAAACGACCTCCTGCTACGGTTGAACCGCCTGCGCCCCGGCACACAGGCTCCCGCTTTCACGTTAACAGACCGCAATAACAATCAGGTAGCGCTGAATAACCTGAAAGGCAAACCGGTGGTGCTCTGCTTCTGGACGACTTATTGCCAGGGATGCCTGAGCGAAATGGAAATGATGTCCTCCCTGTATAAAAAATATAATGACCGGGCACACTTTGTCAGCGTCTCGGCCGACCGGGATTTCGTGATGATGAAATTCTTCGTTGATCAGAAACCCGACTATAAGTGGACTTTTTTGCATATCGGAGATCAGTGGGAACTGCTGCGGGATTACGACGTACGGAGTTACCCGTTGTTCGTGCTGATCGACCGGCAAGGAAATATTTATAAACGATATCCTGCTCCCACCCCCACAGAGGGTATGGAGACATTATTGGATGAGTTATTGACTCAATAGAAAAACAAAGAAGATGTTAACCATATTGAAAAAGCTGCTGGGCAGCAAATCGGAGAGAGATGTCCGGGAACTCCAGCCGATTGTAGAAAAGGCGTTGGAAGCCTGGGAAAAAATCAGGCTTCTGTCTAACGATGAATTACGGGACAAAACGAATGAGTTTAAGCAGCGGATCAGCGATTATATTGCTCCCAAGGAAGCAGAGATCAGCGAACTGAAAGATAAAATCAATGCGGAAGAAACCGGTATTGAAGAAAAGGAAGAACTGTACAAGACGCTGGACAAACTGGAAAAAGAATCGTATGATCTCTCGCAGGAAGTCCTGATGGAGATCCTTCCCGAGGCTTTTGCCGTGATGAAAGATACCGCCCGTCGTTTCATGGAGAACGATTACGTGGAAGTAACGGCTACACAGTTCGATCGTGACCTGGCTACCCGGAAGGCGAACATCGAGATCGTCGGCGACAAGGCCCGACATCATAATACCTGGATTGCCGGCGGAAACATGGTTAAATGGGATATGGTCCATTACGATTGCCAGCTGCTGGGCGGTACGGTGCTGCACGAAGGAAAGATTTCTGAAATGGCCACCGGTGAAGGAAAAACATTGGTAGCTACCCTCCCTGTATACTTGAATGCTCTTCCCGGGAAGGGCGTGCATATCGTGACGGTGAACGACTACCTGGCTAGACGTGACTCGGAATGGATGGGACCTCTGTATGAGTTTCACGGGTTAAAAGTCGATTGTATCGACCGCCATGAGCCGAACTCTTCCGCTCGCCGCAATGCATACCTCGCTGATATTACTTTTGGAACGAACAATGAGTTTGGTTTCGATTACCTGAGGGATAACATGACAGGCGAGCCATCCGAATTGGTGCAACGCCCGCATAATTACGCCATCGTGGACGAAGTGGACTCCGTGTTGATCGACGATGCCCGTACGCCCTTGATCATCTCCGGACCTACTCCCAAAGGAGAAAACCAACTGTTTGATGAGTTGAAACCCAATGTCACCAAGTTGTATAATGAGCAACGTAACCTGGTGACTTCGTTGTTGGCGGAAGCTAAAAAGCTTGTCGAAGATCAAAACAACGACGAGAAGATGAAACGGGCCGGAGAACTGGTTCTTCGCTGTCACCGCGGCTTGCCGAAGAACAAAGCGCTCATCAAGTTCCTCAGTGAACCCGGTATCAGGGCCATGCTGCAGAAGACCGAGAATTTCTTTATGGCCGAACAGTCGAAGAACATGCACATCATTGATGATGAGCTCTTCTTCGTGATCGATGAGAAAAACAATACCATCGAGCTGATGGATAAAGGGATTGACTTGCTGACCCAGTCGTACGACGATCCTGCTTTCTTCATCCTGCCCGACATGGGCGCTGTTATTGCCGACCTGGAGAAGAAGGGGCTTTCGGAAGTAGATAAGATGGCCAGAAAAGATGAACTTCTCCGCGATTATTCAGTCAAGTCGGAGCGTGTTCATACAGTGAACCAGCTGCTGAAGGCCTATGCCTTATTCGAAAGAGACATCGAATACGTGGTGATCGATAATAAGGTGAAGATCGTGGACGAGCAGACGGGCCGTATCCTGGAAGGACGCCGTTATTCTGACGGGCTGCACCAGGCTATTGAGGCGAAGGAAAATGTGAAGATCGAAGCAGCCACGCAGACATACGCCACCGTTACCCTGCAGAATTATTTCAGGATGTACAAGAAACTGGCCGGTATGACCGGTACTGCCGAGACCGAAGCAGGGGAGTTCTGGGATATTTACAAACTGGATGTGGTGGTGATCCCGACCAACCGGCAGGTGATCCGCGACGACCGACAGGATCTGGTATATAAAACCAAACGCGAAAAATTCAATGCCGTGATCTCGGAGATCGAACATCTTATCGACATCGGCAGACCTGTGCTGGTGGGTACTACCTCTGTAGAGACCTCCGAACTCCTTAGCCGAATGCTGAAAAGGGTCAACATCCCTCACAACGTCCTGAATGCGAAGTTGCATGCCAAGGAAGCAGATATTGTCGCCGAAGCCGGGAAAGCAGGTACGGTGACCATCGCCACTAATATGGCCGGTCGTGGTACGGATATCAAACTGGGACCCGGCGTCAAGGAGGCAGGTGGTCTTGCCATCATCGGTACCGAACGTCATGAGTCACGCCGCGTTGACCGTCAGTTGAGAGGTCGTGCAGGTCGTCAGGGAGACCCGGGAAGTTCGCAGTTCTTTGTCTCGCTGGAAGATGACCTGATGCGTATGTTCGGCTCCGAGAGAATCGCCCGCATCATGGACACCCTGGGATTGAAAGAAGGAGAAGTGATCCAGCACAGCATGATCACCAAATCCATCGAACGGGCCCAGAAGAAGGTGGAAGAAAATAACTTCGGAATCCGTAAGCGGTTGCTGGATTATGACGATGTGATGAACATTCAGCGCGAAGCGATCTATAAAAAACGGCATCACGCCCTCTTTGGCGACAGGTTGGCGCTGGATATCTCCAACATGATCTATGACGTGTGCGAGATGACTACCATGGACTATCTGGAGGATCGTGATTTCGAGGGCTTCAAGATGGAACTCATCCGGGAATTTGCCACGGAAGTTCCCGTAACGGAAGATGATTTCGGACGGGCCAACGGCGAAAACCTCACGCAGATGGTGTATGATCATGCGTACAAACGGTACCGGGCGAAAAACGAAGGAATAGCTACCCGTGTATATCCCGTGATACGCAGTATCTTTGAGACACAGAGCAACCGCTATGATAACATCGCCATCCCCGTCACCGATGGCATACGTACGATGACGGTAGTGGCTAACCTCAAGAGAGCCTACGAAGATAAAGGGAAAGAGGTGATCCTGGCTATCGAGAAAGGGGTTGTCCTGGGCATGATCGATAATGCCTGGAAAGAACACCTGCGCGAGATGGATGAACTGAGACAATCGGTTCAGAATGCCGCGTATGAACAGAAAGACCCGTTGCTGATCTATAAGTTCGAATCCTTTGAGTTGTTTAAACGGATGGTACAGAAGACCAACAAGGAGATCCTTTCCTTCCTTCTGCGGTGTGATGTCCCCATCCAGGCCGAGAATGTAAGAGAAGCGCAGGCGCCACGACGGGATGATCGGGGCAAGTACAAAGAGGGACGGAACGACCTGCTTTCGCAGACCGATGCCAACACCCAGGAAAAATCCCGTCCACAACCCGTTAAAGTAGAAAAGAAAGTCGGCCGTAATGACCCATGTCCTTGCGGAAGCGGTAAGAAATACAAGAACTGTCACGGCGCCGCCGGGGAATGATCCCGGGTGGCACATCCTGATCAAAAATCATCATCCATGAAGTACAAAAGAGTCCTGTTGAAACTTAGTGGCGAAGCCCTGATGGGTTCGCGGGAATACGGTATCGATCCTCAGATACTGTCTGAATATGCCGGAGAGATCCGTTCCATTACGGAGGAAAAGGTGCAGGTGGGTATTGTGATCGGCGGAGGAAATATCTTTCGCGGTGTTCAGGGCATGGCAGATGGTTTCGACCGTGTCAGGGGTGATTACATGGGCATGATGGCCACGGTGATCAACAGCCTGGCTTTGCAGGATGCGCTGGAGAAAGCCGGTGTGCCGTCCCGGGTGCTCTCTGCCAGGGCCATCGACCCCGTGTGTGAGACCATCAACCGTCATAAGGTCCGGGAACTGCTGGATGCCGGGTACGTGGTCATCCTGGCCGGTGGTACGGGGAACCCGTTTTTTACGACCGATACCGCCTCAGCCTTGCGGGGAGTGGAGATCGAAGCGGATGCATTGCTGAAAGGTACGCGCGTGGATGGCGTATACACCGCCGATCCGGAGAAAGATCCTTCCGCCATCAAATACGATACCCTCACGTTTGATGAGGCTTATGACAAAGGTTTACGTATCATGGACCTGACGGCCTTCACCCTCTGTAAAGAAAACCACCTCCCCGTCGTGGTGTTTAACATGAATGTCCGGGGGAATCTCCGGAAACTCGTGGACGGCGGGAAGGTGGGCACCCTGATTACAGTAAAGTGATCCGGTTGCCCGGAATCATCATTCTCTTACTTTTTTCTTCAGACTATACAACGCCACCAGCGCCAGCACGACCATGCAGGCGATGAGTATGTACATGCCGGCAGCGACTCCGCTCAGGTCGGTCATCCATCCCATGATCAACGGGATTACGGCGCCACCGCAGATGGCCATCATCATCAATCCCGAGATCTCATTGGCTCGCGTGGGGAATTTCTCCACCGCGATGGAAAAGACCAGGGGAAAGATATTCGCTACGGTCAGCCCGATGATAAATACCAGTACCCAGGCAGCCGCTTTGGAAGGGATACAGAGGATGGCGACAATAGCCAGGATGCCCAGGATCGAGGTCCACAGGAAAAATTTGCGGGAGCAAATGCGGGTCAACAGCAAAGCGCCGGCAAACGTCCCCAGCATACGACCGAAGAAGTAAACACTGCGGCCCGATTCAGCGGCCGTTTGCTCAATACCGAATTGTTTGATGAGGAACTGCCCGGAATTGGAGTTGAAACCGACATCGACTCCGACGACCAGGAAGATCGAGAGAACCATGAGGAGGATAAAACCGTTTCCCAACAGGCTGAAGGCGGAGCTGAATGTCACTTTCATCCCTTCCGGTTTCTGTTCGTCGATTTTAACACCGGCCAACCAGATTACCGAAAGGATAGAGACAAGTCCGAAGGTGAGGAACAACCACTTCCAGTCACCGAATTGCAGCGCGAAGAACCCGGCAAGCGGGGCGCCGATCATGGAGCCGATGGCTTTGACGAACTGCGAGAAGCTGAGAAAGCTGGAGGTCCGGTTGCCTGGAACGACATCCACCAGAAGCGGGTT
>DAONET010000047.1:0-11165 GCA_035403225.1 Bacteroidales bacterium
GCGGATTATATCAGCGCCATCAGTTGGGCCTCACAGACCGCCCTCCGTGATGTAATCGGGAAAACGATCCTGGCTGACATGCTGGAGGGCAGGGAAAAGATCGGGTTCGAACTTCAGAAAATCATCGATGAGCGGACAGAGCCATGGGGAATTAACGTCATTTCGGTGGAGGTGAAGGATGTGTTGATCCCATCCGGTCTCGAAGATGCTATGTCGATGCAGGCACAAGCCGAAAGAGAACGGCAAGCCAGAGTGATCCTGGGTGATTCTGAGCGACAGATTGCCGAAAAGTTCGGAGAGGCAGCAAAAACCTATTCCATCGATCCTACAGCTCTTCATCTGCGGGCCATGAATATGCTTTATGAGGGGCTGAAACAAAATTCCACGATCGTGATAGTTCCCAGCTCGGCAGTAGAAAGCATGCAGTTAGGAGGCCTTTCCGGAATCACCGCCCTCACCATGGAAGTAGAGAAAGCGAAACAACCTGCGGCGAAGAGAAAGGAAAAAAACAGAGAAAAAGAGGAGGAGGAGAGCTGATGATAACAGCCTTCCTTCCTTGACGTCGATTCACTTGTTCCTTATGCTGTTTTTTCGCCCGTGAACTGATCTTCCTTGTTTTTAAACAGCACATTAAAGGTGGTGAGGCTACCATAGATGCGAGTAATGTATTGCTGCATCTCCACTTTCTCCTCGTCAGTCAGAGCGCTGGCATTGATTTTCTGCTCCAGCACCCGCAAACGGTCCCGAACCATGACGATCTTATGGAAAAACACTTCAATGGGGACTTCCTTTTCCTTCAGGTCCTTGTCGCCGGGAACCAGGATCAATTTTCCTCCCGTCCACTTGCTGCCCAACTTAACGGTTTCCTGAATATCACTGAACTGGCGAAGCACACGGATCAGGCTTCTCTCGATTTTCTCGTATGTAGCGATATCGGAAGGTGTCTCCACGACTTCAATCATTTCCAATCCTTCAAAATCGCGATTGATCAGGTGAAGACCCGTATCGATGAATGAAATCTCATATGCATCGGAACGGATCTGGATGATCACTCCTTTCCCAAACTGAGGGTGCTTGACTCTTGAGCCGACACCCGGTGTTATCTCTGTCATGACGGATGATTTGATACGACAAAACTAGAATTTTTTCGAACACCGGGTATCATCCCTTCTCACTTGAAAGAAAGCTTCTGATAGCCGCTTCTGTTAAATTTCAATATTTTTGCCAAAAGAAGAATAAGAAATGGCCATATCTACCCACGTTGAAAAAATGATCCTGTCGGTTCTGTTGCTGATCATGGTCCTTCCAGGATCAACCGCCGGCGTTCCCCGGACAGTTCCTGAAAGCAAAGACACTACCCTGATAGAAGCCCGGAACCTGGCGAAGCGTGTTCTGGGTGAGCAGGCAAACCTCTTCATCTTTAAAAAATTCCCCTGCGATACCATTCGGAATTCATTCGAGATTTCTGCTGTTGACGGGAAAGTTCTGATTAAAGGCAATACCGGGATCGACCTCGCTTCGGGATTGAACTGGTATTTGAAAAAATATTGCAACGCCCGGTTTACGGTAATAGATGAACAATTGGCGCTGCCCCGTACTCTCCCTTTACCGGAAGTCCCGGAAACGGTAAGAACCCCCTATAAGTACCGTTATTTCTTTAATGTCTGCACGTTCAGTTATACGATGGCATGGTGGGGATGGAAAGAGTGGGAACGTCAGATCGACTGGATGGCCATGAACGGGATCAACCTGCCGCTGGCAATTACAGGTCAGGAAGCAGTATGGGTGGAAGTTTACAAGGAACTCGGGCTGACGAATGACCAGATTGACAAGTTCATCGCCGGACCCGCCTATTTCCCGTGGGGGTGGATGGGAAATATCGATGGTTTCGGAGGCCCCCTGCCCGGATCCTGGATTGAATCGCATAAAGCATTGCAGCAAAAGATTCTTCATCGCGAACGGGCCCTTGGGATGACCCCTGTTCTGCAGGGTTTTACCGGACATGTACCCGAATCGCTCGTTAACATCTTCCCTCATGCAAAGATCCATAAGACCGGGAAATGGTCGGCCGGCTTCGATGGAACCTGGTTTCTCGATCCCTCCGACGAATTGTTTCAGCGGATCGGCCGGTTGTATATTGAGAAGCAGACAGCACTCTATGGCACGGATCATTATTACTCCGCCGACTGTTTTAATGAGGTGGATCCCGACACCAACGATACGGTATTTTTAGCTGACATGAGCCGTTCGGTGTACCGGGCCATGTCGGGAGCCGATCCCCGGGCCGTCTGGGTCATGCAGGCCTGGTTTCTCTATTACCAGCAGAATTTCTGGAAAGAACCTCAAAGCCGGGCCTTCATCAAGGCCGTACCGGATGATAAAATGATCCTCCTCGACCTGTGGGGAGAACGGTTCCCGGTGTGGAAAACCAAATCATCTTTCTATGGTAAACCATGGGTGTGGAATGTGTTGTCGGATTTCGGAGGCAGAACCAGCATGAGCGGAAATATCTCTGCCATCACCCAAAATTTCAGAGAAGTATTGGAAAGCCCCCGGAAAGGCAACTTCTCCGGGATTGGCATGACGATGGAATATTTCGGGAACAACCCCGTCATTCAGGAATACGTGATGGACCTTGTATGGAGCAACAAGGTCCCGGATCCCTCCGAATGGGTCCGTGAATATGTGACCGACCGGTATGGCAGTAGAAATCAACATGCAGAAAAAGCATGGGAGTACATGCTGGGGACAGTATATAATACCCACCGGCAAAATGGTACGTTCCTCTGCGAACGCCCCGGCTTCTATGACTCCAAACTATCGTACCGCACCAATCCTGTCATCGCCTACAACCAGGACTCCCTCATCACCTCCCTGGAGGAACTCCTGCAATGTGCTTCCGCCTTCGGGCAACTCGAAACCTACCGGTTCGATGTAGTGAACCTCACTCGGCAGGTACTGAGCCCGCTGGGTCTTCAATGGATCCGGGAGGTTGAAAAAGCATATCAGGATAAAGACCTCGGAAAAATCAGGAGCCTCCGCGTACGTTACCTGGGATTGATCTCCGACTTCGACGATCTGTTGGGTACACGAAAGGAATACCTGTTGGGAGACTGGGTGGAGAAAGCAAAATGGTGGGGACAAAACGACCGGGAAAAGAACCTCTACGAGTGGAATGCAAAGAACCTGATCACCCTGTGGGGAACAAGTTGCACCGAAGGACAAGATGATGACCTCAACAACTACGCCCTGAAACAATGGTCGGGTATGTTCCGGAGCTATCACCTGGTCCGCTGGACTAAATTCTTTGATGAACTGGAGGCCGCCGTTCAAAAGGGAGAACCCTGGGATCGTTCCCGCTTTTACCAAGCGTCATGCGAATGGGAACAGAAATGGAGCGCCGGGCACGAATCGTTCCCGGTACAACCTGCCGGTGACCCTGTTTCCGTTGCCAAAGATTTGTGGATCAAGTACAAAAACGATTTTCATTGATCGCGGAAGTCACGGACCCGATCACCGATTTTCTTCCTTTTGCTGAAAAACAAAGTGAGCAAAAAGAATTTTTTATATGTTTGCCTAATCTTCATTCCGACTAATTCAGTATAAACCCTAAAAACAAGTATGTTATGAAAAAAACTCTGTTGATTGCGTTGGTGGCCGCACTAATCATGCCCCTCGTCAGTTGCAATAAAGATGATAATAATGACTTGAGCATCGGCTTTTCGGCTGACATTAACGGGACTCACTGGAATGGTGATATTGTTGCAGCCATCCATTCTACCGATGTTAATATGACCACCATCACTGCTACTTCCGGTTTAGGTTCTGACAAAGTCATCCTGATGTTCAAGGGCTCCGGAAAAGGGACTTATTCATTTGTTGATAACTACAATACGGGAAGCGTTTTTTTAAGCAACTCTACTTATTCTTCTGAATTTCTTGAAACGCCCGTTGGCGAAATTGTGATCACCAAGTACGATGAAGCCAATAATAAAATCTCCGGCACCTTTTCATTTTCAGCTCAGGATTACGAAGGAAACAGTTGCCTTGTTTCCTCGGGCGAATTCGAAAATGTCCTGCTAACAACTTTTTAATCTGTATATTATAAATATTCAGCCCTTTTTAAATGGGTGGAAAGTCCTGTCATACCGGCAGGACTTTCTTTTTACAGACATGATCGTTGCCATATCTTCTTATTCAATTTGATAGGGTCATAATAAGATTTTTTATATTTTTGGCGGTTCAAATTTTTTTAAGTTCTCGCCCCATGAAAAAAAGTCTACTTGTTGTACTATTGATGATGTGTTCGCTGATTCAGTTCGGGCAAAACACATCCGATCTCGCCCCTTACATTGTCACCCGGTTTATTGATTCTACCGGGCAGGAGGTGGTGGGAGTGATGGTTCCCGGCCGTCCTCCTGATAATTTCAGAATGCCTGAAGCTACGATCACCCGGTCGGCTGTCACCATCCCGGACGTTCCGGCCTTTGACTGGTGTTTTGGTTGTTCAGCCACCTCGGTAGCCATGATGGCCGGCTATTATGATCGTACCGGCTATGCGGATATTTATACCGGACCTACTAACGGAGGAGTTGTTCCCATGAATAACAGCGTTTGGGGATCGGTGATCATCAGCGGGGAATCGCGGTCACTGTGTCCCCTCAGCGCTACCAGAAACGGGCTGGATGGCAGAACCTCCCGCGGTCATGTGGATGATTACTGGATCAAGTACGGCAGTACCGCGCAGGATCCTTATATCACCAATGGATGGACCCAGCACACCTACGGTGACTGCACCGGCGACTACATGAAAACTAACCAGTCGGAATATGGCAATGTTGATGGCAGTACTCTCTTTTACTATTATCCCAACGGTTCCCCTTACAACGGACATGGGAACAATAGCGACGATGGTATTTATGGCGCCAGGTTATTCTTCGAATCCCGCGGCTATACCGTACTTTCATCTTATAATCAGTTGATCTGGGGTTATAACGGCAACAACTCCGGATTTACTTTTGCACAGTACAAACAGGAAATTGATGCAAACAGACCGGTACTGATCCAGGTATCGGGTCATACCATGCTCGGAGTAGGATATGATGATTCGAATAACGACAGTGTTGTTTACCTCCACGATACCTGGGATTATTCCACCCATCAGATGACATGGGGAAGTTCTTATTCGGGAATGCAACAATATATGGTCAGTGTCCTGAAACTGGGTTGTGCCGCAGCACCCGACCAACCCGACTCCATCTCAGGACTTACCTTGGTTTGTGAGAATACCATGAGCGTTTACAGTGTGCCGGAAGTGGAAGGTGCAACTTCTTATACCTGGACCTTACCTTCCGGATGGAGTGGCAGTTCAAGCATACACAGCATTAATGCCACGGCCGGCCCCACCGGTGGTGTTATCTCGGTCACGGCGAATAACACCTGCGGATCCAGCGTTGCCCAAACCCTGACTGTAACCGTAAACCCGGCTTCTGTTGCACCGACAGGAGTTACGGCATCTTCCGACACCCTTTGTTCGGAACAGACAACTACGATTATTGTCGAAGGTGGTTCACTCGGAACCGGCGCCGGATGGATGTGGTATGCCGACAGCTGTGGCGGTATCTATGTCGGAACCGGTTCGTCTCTCAACGTCGCTCCTACCGTCACTACCTCTTATTATGTCCGGGCTGAAGGCACTTGCGATACTACTGCCTGCGCCGGTGTGACGATCACTGTCAACCTCAACTCCGTCGCTCCCGCCAGCATTTCCACCACCTCCTCCTCTGTGTGCATAGGAAATACAACAACCCTCTCTGTTTCGGGAGGATCGTTGGGAACAAGTGCTGAATGGATATGGTATGCTGATAATTGCGGTGGCACTTTTGTTGGAACAGGTTCTTCGGTCACCGTTTCTCCGGTTGCCACTACCACCTATTACGTCCGGGCGGAAGGGCCTTGCGATACTACCGCCTGCGCATCGGTGACCGTTGTGGTCAACCCCTTGCCGGAAGCCGTTGCCACTTCCAATTCGCCCGTTTATCACGGAGGCACTATTGAATTGTTTGGCCTTCCCAATGGCATGAGCCAGTATTCCTGGACAGGGCCAACCGGATTCACCAGCAACCTTCAAGACCCGGTCATCACGAACGCTCAACCCGATCAGGCCGGCAATTATATTCTGACTGTCACGGATGCCACCAACTGCTCAGCCACCGATACCGTTCAGGTCATCGTGAAGTACGGCCTCGGCATTGATCCCGGCAACGGTTCCCATAGCATGATACTTTATCCTAACCCGGTACATCAGATGTTGATCATTGAATTGCCAGTGGCAACAACAATCGAAGTGTACAATGTCTTTGGACAAGTGATCATGAAATCAGCCAGCGCCCTGAAACACGAAGTGAATATGTCCGCTTGCCCGGCCGGAGTGTATTTCATCCATGCCGGCGACAACGTTTCAAAGATTGTGAAAGAATAATGGAGTAATAGTTTTTTTACGAAGGACCCCGCAACAGCATGCGGGGTCCTTCTTTTTAAAAATGCTTTAACACCTTGTCATCTATTGATTGCTTGAACCTTTCACCATGTGATCCGTTCCAATAAACATGATGACAAATTTCACACTGGTAAAACACGGCATTCTCCGTAAAATTGAAGTCAGGTAATTGTTCCCTGGCTTTTTTTTCTTCCACCACCTGAAGCTTCCCGTTGCAGAGGGTGCAGATGGAAAACCACCTGATCGATTTGGACAGATCGAACCGTTGGAAGACTTCATAAACCTGGTCAAGCACCAGTTCATGCCGTATCCAATATCCCCGTTCAACATCTTTTCTCATCAGAAGTTTCCGGTCACGGGTGAGGAGCGACCGTTTTTCCAGGATGGAAATGCTCACCAGGTCCATATCCGTCAGGTCACGGTGAAAAACCGTATCAAAACCCAGCATTCGCAGGTATCTGGCTAGTTTTCCCAGGTGGACGTCGAGGACGAATTTCGTTTCCCGGAGCGGTTTCAACCGGATAACATTGACAGGGGAAATATCCATCGATTCAAACACCGGGTAAACGGAAATGCGATCATTATGATTCACTTTCTCTTGAAACGGGGCTGAATCACCGTTGATCAGGATCAGATCGACCTCCGTATGCGGAATCCCTTCCGCTTCAATGACCGATTTGACGGAGGGATTATCGCGGAAAGTAACAGGATACGTCACTTTCTGTTTGGAGGAAGGAAGAAAATCATTCAACTCTTCATAAAACCTGATGAACGCAGTGTTCATTTTTTCAGATTATTATGGGGTAGCAGCCGGGCTGCCCGGTGCAACGGGCTCTTTCGCTTTGATACAAAGCACCGGAACCTTGGCATGATTAATGATCTGTTGTGCAAAAGGACCGATAAAGACTTCTTTCAGTTTCATATCCAGGGTGGCGATGATCACGATAAGATCAATGTTCTTCTCTTCGGCCTTTTTTAGAATTATATCGGCATAATTGGCGCACCGGTGATACGACACTTCATACGTGACTCCGTCCTCTTGCAGCCGTTTTTCCAGTTTCTCCTCCAATCCGAACAATTCATACTCATGACTGGTCTCCGATTCCGGACTCAGACCGAGGATATGCAGGGTCGATTGATCCTTATGAAGAATCGGTCTGATCGGATCATACTTTTCCAGTGCATTGGGGATGTTCCGGATGGGAAAGAGGATGTTCCTGAAATGGCTCCACTCGCCTTTCCCGGGAATGATCATGATCGGGAAAGTGGAATGTTTGAGCACGCTGTAGGCCGTCGAACCAATGAAAAACCGCCTGAATCCCGAAGCTCCGTGAGAACCAATCAGCACTATGTCGGGATTATACTCCTTGACCGTTTTCACTATCTGTCTGACGACATCGCCCACCGCCACAATCTCGCTGACCTCGATCTTGTATTCCTCGCTGATCCGATCGCCCAAATGCTTTAACTCGGTCATGGCGGCGAGTTTCATTTCCTTGGTATAATCCATAACCAGGTGATGCATATCAACGGGGATTTCCATTTCCACATCTCTCAAAACATAGAGAAGGATCAGCGTGGCCTGGTGCTTTTGACAGATTGCCGCGGCAGTGGTTACAGCGTTTTCCGAGAGTTCGGAATAATCTGTCAGGACCAGGATTTTTTGAAATGATGCTGCTTCCATGGCTGATCATTTTAATAACCCGGATTCTCAAATATACTAAATTTTCATCAGAAATGCAAGGAAATGATTAAGGAATCGACCGTTTAATGAGGGGTTCCGGAAATGAAAAAAAACATGGCTGCCGGAAACCCGGCAGCCATGATCAGGATAAACAACAAGAGCCTGTCGATCTTGCCCTTTATGCTATTTACTGATTACGGCCTTTTTCACCATGGATGAATGGCCATTCAGGATGGTGATGGTGTAAACACCATTGGCAGCTGACCTCAGGTCAAGGCTTTTTTCGATGGTTCCATTGACCTCCAGGACGATAGCTTCAGTGATCATAACCCCCAGGTCATTGAACACCCTGACAGTAAAGATCTCCGGTTTGCCGGTGCAGATCTTTAACGTAAATAACCCGTTACCGGGGTTCGGGAAAAGGGATACCGAGGCTTCCATGCCGGGGTCGTGCATGCCGGTCATGATCACGTTGATTACGTTGGATGCCGGTGAACTGCAACCATTCAGGGTCACGATACAATAGTAGTTGCCTGATTTGGCAGGGAGGTACGTCTGCCCCGTAGCACCGGGTATTTCCGTCCCTTCATAATACCACTGGTTGCCGGCCGGGGCATCGCTCACCAGCGTGTCGCCCACCAGCGAGATGACCGGGGTAGCAGGTACCGGGTTGACAGTAACCGGAAACTCCGGAGATACTGTTCCATTGCCGCAGGTGTTGGTTCCCGTAACGGTGATGACTCCGGAAACGGCAGCAGGTCCAAAATCCACCGTTATGGCGTTGGTGTTGGCCCCTCCAGAGATGATGGCTCCGGTGGGCACCGTCCAGGTATAACCGGTAGCATTGGCGACCGCCGGTACCGTATAAGCCACCCCCGAATCACCCACGCAGACGGCTCCCGGTCCTGTGATAGTACCAGCATCAGCGGGCAATGGATTCACGGTGACGGCAAACGGCGGCGACGAGGTTCCGTTCCCACACAAGCTGTTCCCATAAACAGTGATGTTTCCCGAAGAAGCATCGGCTGCGAAATCAACCGTGATCGCGTTGGTAAATTCACCCGAAGCAATCGTTGCGCCGGCAGGGAGTGTCCATACATACGTCACCGCATTGACGATCGGGGCAACGGAATAAGCTATTCCGGCAGCTCCGCTACATACGCTGGCAGTGCCAGTGATAGTCCCGGCAGCTCCCGGGTATCCGGTCACACTCACCGGGAGAACGGAAGGCGTTCCCGCAAAGCATCCCGTGGGGCCCATATAATTCACCGATACCGACTGGGAACCGGCGCTGATCCACATTACCTGGATCTGATGAGTGCCTTGTCCATACGTGATCGTACCTCCTGCTGATACCGTCCAGGTATAATTCGACATCCCTTCCTCGGTCGTATAATTATAATATCCCGAATTGACGCACATGGAATCGGGCCCCGAGATAGCAGGTACCGGAGCAGGAACGATCATGACCGGCAGGGTGGCAATGGGACCGTTACCGCAGGAATCAACCCCGTATACCGTCACATCACCGGCCGTGTTCCCAACCGTTACGGTAATCGAATTGGTGCCCCCACCGGCCGTAATAACCGACCCTGCAGGGACAGCCCATACATAACTGGTAGCATTGGTAATGGGAGGCACCGAATAAACATTGCCTGTACTGTTCCCGCATGCCGTGTCAGGTCCGGCGATGGCGCCGGGTGTTACCGGGAGAGGACAATCACTGGCGAAGAAGGTCATATCATCGCCATAGTCGGTATTTACCGAATTTGTGCCCACGATCCGGTAATGGTAGGTTGTGTTCGGTGTTAATCCGGTAATGAGAGCGCTGTCGGGGGTGTCGATGTTTCCGGTAACCGATGGCGAGATCCCGTTCACCGTCGTTCCGTAGGAAGTAGTGGTTCCATATTCGAAGGTCACCGTGGTAGTGGCGCCGGTCGCATTCACGGTTCCATGAAGGGTGGCCGAAGTGCTGGTGATGGAAGTAGCCGTTAAAGTGGTCACGACAGGCGGGCCTGCTGTGGTGGTGAAACTGGTATCGTTACCATGAACGGTACCGGATGCATAGGTCCCGTTCACCCGGTAATGATAGGTAGTATTCGGAAGTAATCCGTTAAGGGCGGCCGATACCGGGGTGACACTATTCCCGGTAACGGTGGCCGGAACGCCGGGGACGGTCGTGCCATAAGCGCTGGTAAGACCATATTCAAAGGTTACTGTAGTAGTATTGTTGTTGGCATTGACACTCCCGTTCATGGTAGCTGTGGCCATCCCCACGCCGGTGGCAGCCATCGTCACCACATCCGGGGTCCCGGGGGCAACGTCAAGTCCCACGTTATATACATAGACGCTGGAACTATTATAGCAGGTAAACGGGCATCCTCCGACTGACCAGACTCTCCTGTCACCAGACAAGGTCGTGTAGGCGCATTTGCCGCCAAGCGTACCCGATGCTCCGCATTGCCCGATGTCAAGAATCAGGCTTTTAGTGGGATCATATGCAAAAGGAGTGTCAAGAGTAAACGACAACCAGTCGCCAGATGAGGCGCTCAATGATACCGATGAACGGTAATAAACGGTGGTCATAGGCCCGCTGTAAAATGAACCCGGTGTCAGGTTGGTGATGGTCGATTGCCCTAACTTGATCGTGAAATCAGTGTAGGTGGCTGGCCCGAAACCCGAATTCATCCAAACGTAAACAGTGGTGATGTTACCCGAAGGCGCTGGTGACGGCTGGTTAAATTCACCGGCGAGATAGAGTAACTGAACATCTTTCCCTCCCGAAACGTTGAAAGGAAAACTGTTTGATCCGTTACCCGATCCGCTGTAATTGTAAAACTGTGGTTGCGCTGTTACTGGCATGGAAAAGCCGGCAATCAGTAAAAGGACGGCAATAAAAACGTATACATTTTTCATAACTCCTGGGTTTTGTAAATGATCCGTTATCTGACAAAGAACAATATCGAGGTAAATATATAATTT
>DAONET010000048.1:0-8169 GCA_035403225.1 Bacteroidales bacterium
TCGCTGCAGCCTCCGCGACAATCCGGTCAATCTCGGCGATCCGGGTCTTCGGGTACGCTTCGGCCGGTTTCAGGGTGGCGGCAGCCTGATATTTTGCTTTGGCCTGGTCGTACGATTTCTCCCCGAAAAGCTGATCGGCTGTGGCAATCACGCCCTGGTACTGTTCATCCAGCGATCGCTGTTGGGCTAAAGCCTCCAGAGCGGCATCGATCTCGGTAATTTTTGTCTTCGGATAGGTTTCCGCCGGGTTGATTCCCAATGCCTCCGTATACTTTGTTTTCGCGTTATCGTAATCCTTGGCAGCCAGCAACTGATCCGCGTTGGCGATCACTGATGCATACTGATCGTCCAGCTCTTTTTGCTTGGCAGCGGCGGCAGCCATGATGCCGTCAATCTCCGTGATCCGTGTTTTCGGGTACTCTTCGGCCGGTTTGAGGTCGGAAGCAGACTGGTAGGTCGTCCTGGCCTTCTCATACGATTTGTTGCCCAGCAGCTGATCGGCTTCGGCAATCACCCGCTGATACTGTTGATCCAATGCTTTTTGTTTCCCGATGGCGGCAAGAGATTCATCGATCTCCTTGATTTTTGTCTTCGGATATTCTTCCGAAGGCTTGAGGCTGGAAGCAGCCTGATACTTGGTCTTCGCGGGTTCGTAGGATTGGCTCCCCAGCAATTGATCCGCTTCCGTAATCAATCCCTGATATTTTTCATCCAGTGATTTCTGCTTCTCTATCGCTGCCAGCGCGGTTTCTATTTCGGCGAGTTTTGTCTTCGGATAGCTCTCGGCCGGCTTCAATCCAAGCGCCTCGGTGTATTTTGTCCTGGCATCCGCGTATTCTTTCCCGGCCAGCAGCTGATCAGCATTGGTGATCAGGAAGGCATACTGTTCTTCCAGGGTCTTCTTCATCTGCTCCAGGGATGCTTCCCCCTGATCAGTCTTCGACAGCATCTCCTTCGGGTAAGCCTCATTGGGTTTTACCTTCAGGGCCAGCTGATAGTTCTGACGGGCCCGGATAAAATTCTTTTCGATGTAAAAACTGTCGGCGAGCGCAATATACTGATCGTATTCAGCGCCGGAACGCTCATTGGCCGCCAGAATATCATCGATTTCTTTGATACGGTTCTTCGGATACACCTCATCCGGCTTGATCTTCAAGGCATCCTGATACCCCGTTTTAGCGGGAGCATATCTTTTCCCGAGAAAATGTTGATCAGCGACAGCCAGCGCATTTTGGTAAGCCTCGTCCATCGCTCTCAGCTGATTCAGCAAATCCGTCAGTTCCTTCACGCGATCCTGCGGATATTTCTCGTCCGGTTTCTGCTTTAATGCATTTCTGAATTCAGTCAGCGCCCCGGAGTATTTCTTTGCCTGGTACAACTGATCGCCTTTGGTGATGGCCTGGTTATACAATTCCTCCTTGACCTGTTTATCTACCTGAATCTTTATAATCTCATTCAACCGTTCTTTGGCATGTTGATCAGAAGGAAGCATCTGGCTGGCTTTTTCATACTCGGCTTTTGCTTTATCCAGTTCGCCTGCCTCATAAAATTTATCGGCGTTAGCCACCGCCACATCGTACAGGATGTTTTGAGCCATCTGCGCACGAAGCAGGTCCATGGTCTCTTTCAGCCGTTGTTGGGCATAAGCATCTCCCGGTTTCAGGTCAAGAGCCAGTTGATAGGTAGATTTGGCATCGAGATAGGCTTTTGTCTTGAAATAAGCATCGGCCGAGGCGATCAGGCGTGCGAATTCGGCATTGTCTTTCTTCTGCTGCTCCAGCAAGCCCGTTGCTTGTACGATTTTGTTCTTTAGGATGGTCTCATTCGGTTTGATGGTAATGGCTTTATTCAGCTCTGTGAGCGCTTCTTCGTATTTTTTCTGACGAATAAAAATATCGGCGGCATGCACATGACTCAGGTAAACCGAGTCGACGGTGTTTTTATTACTGGTCAGCGTGGTGTCGGGAGGCGCTTGTATATCAGGTTCCCGGGAAGAGAGGAAGTGATATCCCGTATAAGCAAATCCAAAAAATGAAAGGGCAGCCAGGAAAAGGAAAAGGGGCAGCGCTCGTTTTTTAATACTAAACTTCATACCGTCAAAAAATTTCCGATCATGTATTACTATCAAATCTCTTTACCGATCATACCATCGCTGATCGTGATCTTCCGGTCGGCCATGTCGGCCAGTCCGGTGTTGTGCGTAACGATGACATAGGTCTGATGGTAATGTTCACGAAGTCTGAAAAAGAGTTGGTGAAGCTCCAGCGCCGAGGCCGAATCCAGGTTCCCCGACGGCTCATCTGCCAGGATGATCTCGGGGCTGTTGATCAGCGCCCGGGCCACCGCCACCCGCTGTTGTTCACCTCCCGAGAGTTCGGCCGGCTTATGGTCCATCCGGTCTTTCAAATTCATGAAATCCAGAAACTCGGCTGCTTTCATGGCCGCCTGTTTCTTGTTCGTTCCGGCAATATAGGCCGGGATGCACACATTCTCCAGGGCTGTGAATTCGGGCAGCAAGTGATGAAACTGGAAAACAAACCCGATGTGGCGGTTCCTGAAATCCGAGAGCTTGCGTTCGGGAAGGCGGAATACCTCCTGCCCGTTGAGAACGACTTGTCCGCCATCGGGCTTGTCAAGGGTCCCGAGGATGTGTAATAAGGTGGATTTCCCGGCGCCCGATGCGCCGACGACAGAGACGATCTCGCCTTGTTTTATACTGAGACTGATTCCTTTAAGAACCTTCAGTGTCCCGAAAGACCGCGTAATATTTTGTGCAATAATCATGGGTGTCAGGAAGAAACGCAAAGTTAGCAATGTTATTTTGAATATCGGATGGATTCTAGTACTTTTGGCCACACAAAAAACAGAACAACATATGAACCTTCATGAATTCCAGAGCAAAAGCATTTTAAAAAGGTACGGGGTGACCGTGCCCGAAGGGATTCTGGCTTATACCGTCAACGAAGCGGTTAAAGCAGCCGAGATCATTCAAAGCAGCACCGGAAGCGATAAATGGGCTATCAAGGCGCAGGTTCATGCCGGAGGACGCGGAAAAGGCGGCGGTATCAAGATTGCCGACTCCATCGATAACGTCCGGCTTCATGCCTCCGCGATTCTGGGTATGATGTTAGTGACTCCCCAGACGCCCCCGGAAGGCAAAAAAGTCAGAAAGGTACTGGTAGAACAGAACCTGTATTATCCGGGTCCCCACCAGCCCGCCGAGTATTACCTGGGCGTGTTGCTGAACCGGCAGAAAGGGGTCAACGTGATCATGTACTCTCCCCGAGGAGGGATGAATATCGAGAAAGTAGCCGACGAAACACCCGAAAGTCTCTTCACGGAAGAGGTCAACCCCAAAACCGGCCTCCAGCCCTACCAGGCACGGCGCATCGCGTTCAACCTGGGACTCGAAGGCGATGCCAATAAAAACATGGTCAGGTTTGTCACCGCCATTTACCAGGCTTATAACGAAACCGATGCCACCCTGGTTGAGATCAACCCGGTATTTAAGACCTCCGACAACAAGATACTGGCTGCCGATGCCAAGATCGTGATTGACAACAACGCGTTATTCCGCCATCCCGATATCGCTTCCCTGCGCGATTACGACGAAGAAAACCCTACGGAGGTGGAAGCCTCACACAATGACCTCAATTACGTGAAACTTTCGGGGAACGTGGGTTGTATGGTCAACGGCGCCGGACTGGCCATGGCCACGATGGATATCATCAAACTGTCGGGCGGTGAACCTGCCAACTTCCTCGATGTAGGAGGTGGCGCCAGCGTACAGCGCGTCGAAACCGGTTTCCGCATCATCCTGAAAGATCCCAATGTGAAAGCAATCATGGTAAATATCTTCGGAGGGATCGTACGGTGCGACCGCGTCGCAAAGGGTATCATCGAAGCCGTTCAGAACCTCGGCAAAATCGATGTCCCCATCATCGTGCGGTTACAGGGCACCAATGCGGAAGAAGGCAAAAGACTGCTTGATGAATCCGGACTAAGTGTCCATTCGGCCACCACCCTGCAGGAAGCAGCTACGATGGTGACGCAGCTACTCCAGTGACTTGAACGCGCTCCCGTCCTTCATGACTTCCAGCGCCTTCAGCACTTCCCGGTCATACTCGTTGACGATGGTGAAATAAGCCACCATGTCCCACAATTTCTGCGCGATCAGCCCCTTGATCTGCGTCTTGATCAGTTTCTCAGAAGCCGCATACTGCTGCTCGTCAAACTTCACCTTCGCGCTGTCGGCAGCTGCAAAGAACAGTTTCATGACCGTTTCATCCACGTCGAAATGCTGATGGAAAGATTCGAAATCCGGATACTGTTTCTGCAACGCCTTCCGGTTCTTGTCCACATAATCTCCCACCAGCAGATTGATGATATTGTTCCTGCGGATGTCAATATAATAATCGGTGAACGGAGTTGAATCCCACGGGATAAAGACATCCGGCATGATACCGCCGCCGCCATATACCACCCGGTTTTTCGAAGTACTGAACTTTAAAGAATCGGGGAACTTGATGCTGTCGGGATGGATCAATTCGCCTTTCTTCACCCTGTCGGAAAAATCCTGATCATACTTTTCCACTCCTTCGCTGTACGATTTCTGGATGCAACGACCCGAAGGGGTATGATACCTGGCAGTGGTCAACCGGATCTGTGAGCTGTCGGGCATCATGAACGGCCGTTGTACCAACCCTTTCCCGAACGACCTTCTGCCAAGGAGAATCCCCCGGTCCCAATCCTGGATGGCGCCGGAGACGATCTCACTGGAGGAAGCGCTGTTTTCGTTGATCATCACAATCAGTCGTCCGTTTTCAAAATTGCCTTTGTTGGTGGAATAAAAATCTTCCCGCTGACTTTTGCTTCCTTCGGTGTAGACAATGATTTTTCCATCTGTCAGGAATTGATCGGAAAGTTCGATGGCCGGCGCCATGTACCCGCCCGAATTGCCCCTCAGGTCAAGGATCATGCTGGTCATGCCTTCTGATTTCAGCCTTGCCACGGCCTCGTTGAATTCCTGGATCGTGGTTTGCGCAAAACGATTCAGGTTAATATATCCCACACCCGGAGCAATCATATACGCCGCATCAATGCTGTTGATGGGAATCTTGTCACGCGTGATGGTATAATCGATCAGGTCCTTCTTCCCTTTCCGATAGATCGAAACCGTCACCTTCGTGCCCCGTTTTCCGCGTAAATGATTAAGTACAAACTGATTAGTGATATTCTTCCCTACCACCAGCTCCCCGTCGATCTTGATGATCTTGTCGCCCGACATGATTCCCAGCTTCTCAGAAGGGCCGCCCGGCGTGGGATGTACAATGGTGATCGTATCTTTCAGAATCTCAAACTGGATGCCGACGCCTTCGAAATTGCCTTCCAGCGGCTCATTGGCACGCTGCAGGTCTTTCTTCGGAATATACACGGAATGAGGGTCCAGCTCTTTCAGCATCTCCTCAATGGCTACCTCCACCAACTTATCTTCATTGACCGTATCGACATAAGCGTAGCGGATGATCTGAAGGGCCATGTTCATCTTTTTCATTCCGGCGTTGGGATCAGGCTTTGCCTGTCCGTTAACGGATATCGAAGGAACGCCAAGTGCAAGTATCAACAGTGCTCCCGAAAGAAAACAGGAAAATCTATTCATATAATGATAATTAATATGTTTTATTTTATGGTTCAAATTTACGCTTTTTACTTTTCGGGAAGAGAAGCGAAAGCATATTTCATTACTTTTAACTGATCAAAACAAGAATTATTGTTCGTGAAAACCGAGTCCAGACAACTGTTCACCAGCTTTATCATCCCGTTCATTTTTGTGGTCCTGTTATGGGTCATCAAGGGGACGGAAGAGCTTCTTCATATCAGTTTCGCTCCTTACGGGCTCTATCCGCTTGAGTGGAAAGGGTTGTTGGGGATCATCACCGCTCCCCTGATCCATGCCAACATGGCTCATTTGTTCGCCAACTCCATCCCGTTGCTGATCCTCGGCTCCCTGCTGTTCTTCTTTTATCGAAGCAAAGCCTGGCAGGTCATCATCCTGCTCTGGCTGTTCACCGGGTTGTGGGTCTGGGTCTTTTCGCATACTGACGGGGTTCACATCGGCGCCAGCGGACTCGTTTACGGCATGGCTTCCTTCCTGTTCTTCAGCGGCATCTTCCGGCGCGACAAAGCCACCATGGTCATCACCCTGCTCGTCACCTTTCTTTACGGAGGGTTGGTGTGGGGCGTCTTCCCGGAGTTCTTCCCGAAAGAACATATCTCGTGGGAGTCGCACTTTATGGGACTGCTCTGCGGAGCAATCCTCGCCTGGTTCTTCAGAGATGCAGGTCCTCCTCGTAAGACCTACCGATGGGAAGATGAGGATGACACCGAACCCGACGACCCGAATGCCTACTGGAACCAACCCGACGAACCTACTTCACCTCCACGTACAAACTGATCTTCCGGTAAATGGAATCAGTGACTCCTTTGACGTTTTTCAGCTCTTCCATCGAATGAAAACGCTTGGCTTTTTTCCGGTACAGGATGATCTCCCGCGTGATTTCATACGGAAAATACGGATGACTGATGAGTGATTTGAACGTGACATTGTTGATGTCGATCTTCCGTACCGAATCGCTGTTCACGATGAGATGATCCCGGATCATGTTGTACCTCCCCGTATCCATCCCGAAAACTTCCAGTATCTGCGACTTCCCGTAAAACCCGCCAAGCTTGTTTCGATAGCTGACAATGCGGCGGGCAAAACCGGGACCGATCCCCCGGAGGCGCTGCAGTTCCATCGTGTCTGCCGAGTTGATCTCGACAAAGAAATCAGGCTCGCGACTCTTCGTCCCTTTCCAGTTGGAATCATTCTTCACAAACGGAAAAGCGTAATAGCCCGAACCTCTATACCGGCTGTTCTTTCCCGGTTCCGCCTCTTTTTGTTTCAACCCCGCCGTAAAAGCCTTTATCTCTTTTTCAAAGGCTGAAGCCCCGTCGGGCGGGACTTCGGTCCGGGCGGGCATGAAACGGGTGACCAGCAACAACGAAACCAGAACCAGCAACAAAATGCTGATGCCCCGCTGTTCAGCTCTGTTGAAGCTGAAATAATCCGTAATAATGGTTCTGATCCTCATCCTGCCTGTTGTTTCATGTCGAGGATAATTCTTCCGATCCGGCAGGAAAGACACCGCCGGCGATCGCAAAAGCTGCTTTTCAGTTGCATCAGGGCCTGCGTCCGCAGCGCATCAGGGGTCTCCATCCCCGATTCCTTCCAGTTTCTGATATCCGCGTTGTCTTCGGGCGGCACCGACTCCAGCAGCCGGACCGCATGCTCACGGAACCTTTCGGCATCTTTCTCCAACCCGTAATAAAAAAGGAATGGGGCCACCACATTGATGATCAGCAACTCAATGGAAGCAGCTCCCAGCTTCTTGACATTCATGGGCGAGATTCTTTCAAACGTAAAATGATCGTCCCAGAAGCTCCCTGCCCGGATGTCAAACCAATCGCGGAGATCATTCCCCGAAGGACAGGATAAGATGAAGGACAACAGACTTTCGCGGGTGGTGATCAGGTTGCCGAACTGACTGATGCGGATCGTCGGGAAATTCGATGGGCGGAGCCGGAGAAATTTCCACATCCCCGCCCCGACCGGTTCCAGCAGGTGCTTCGACTGCAGAAAGCCATATTCGATCCGGAGTCTTTTCTGGTAATCGTCCTCATCGGCTCTGTCGAGCAGGTTCGCTTGCCCGAACAGCAATGCTTCCACCTGCAGGGGGTTGCCCCGGTAACGGCTCAGGATGCGGAAAGGAAGCGAGCGGGCCAGCAGTTCGAACGGGAAAGCATTGATCCGGAAGCCAAAACCCCTGGCCAGCCAGCGATAGTAAGTCTCTTCCCAATTTCCGTTGGTGTGTTTCAAGATCTCACGGATCCTGTCCGACTTCCCCAGAAGCCGTTCCACCACCAGGGCGGGCGCCCAAAAAGAAAAATCAGGCATATGCCTGCCTGTCAATAACTTACGACACGGTATCCATTGCCGGTTCTCCATCATCTCCTCGTACCTGTCGTACACATCGGCCGGATAGCGGTCCCTGATCACCAGCGTCGGGATCGGCTCTCCCGATGACCGCCGGATGATGATATCATCGGTGTGGACCACGTGCAGGATGG
>DAONET010000048.1:8269-11151 GCA_035403225.1 Bacteroidales bacterium
TCTCCCGATGACCGCCGGATGATGATATCATCGGTGTGGACCACGTGCAGGATGGTGTTGTCGTACGCCCGGTCAGCGCTGTGATTGTGCCGGTTCCAGTCGGAAGCCAGCACATGCATTTCCACATTCCCCGCCCACAACGTGCCTTCCAACCGGATCCGGGAATTGAAAAAGTCGGGGCCGCTGTCGCTGTTGTGCTCTCCCGGATGAATGATCTGCAACTCCTCCCCGGAGGTCGTCCTCAGCTCCGGTTTCAGCATCCGGAACTTCCAGAGAAAATGAATAAATTCTTCGGTCATCATATCAAAATCAGTCTTTTTCCCCTTTAATCCGGCAAAAAGGGAAAAGGTAATGCACGAAATGCAATTTTTTTTTGTTGGGTTGTTTATGTGGCAAGAAAAGGATTCATTATCTTTGCCTAACGTTACCTGATATTTAACATGTGAACCGATGACCGATCTTTCAGTAACTGTCTCAGCAATTGAACAAAAGATCGGAAAGCTGATCGGGATTCACCGGCAGGATGTCGCTGAAATAAAAATGTTGCGTAACGAGGTTGATGCGTTAACCCGGTTATTGGAGGAACAAAAAAACATCAACAAGGAATTAGAGAACAAGCTGAATATTTTAAAAACGGTAAAAACAATCGAAAATAAGGAAGGAACGGCTGAAGCAAAAGCGCAGGTCAACCGCCTTTTACGGGAAATTGATAAATGCATCGGGCTTCTGAATGTTTAGAGTCCGTTTAGAGTTGAACAATGGCAGAACTAACTATCTCATTGAATATTGCCGGCAGGCCTTATAAGCTGGTCATTGATAAGGAGCATGAAGCCTTGTTCAGGGAATCGGCGAAACTGATTGAAAAAAGAATGAAGGATTACTCAGGCAGTTATGCCTATAAAGATAATCAGGATCTCCTTGCCATGGTTGCACTAGAGTTCACCACCATGCACCTCCGCAACGAGCAGCAAATCTCGGAACAGGATGTGCAATGGGAACAGAAACTGGCAGAGATCGATGCCACTCTAAACGCTTGTCTCCAACAGAATCCTTAGTCGTTCTTTGAGAGCACAAACAATTTACCCGCATTAATTTCACACAGTTTGTAAACCTAACATTACAAAAATTAGGGTGATCTCTGATGCCCGTAGGACAGGCCTCATCCTGTGTGCTTGCACACAGGAATCCGGTTTTCGGACCGGGTCAGTGGACGTTCGAAAAGTAAGGTAACCCTATACGTGTCGAATGAGGTTTATCGTAACCTCGTGAATTAATGCGGGTTTTTTATTTATATATATCTCACCAACAATCACTTAAATGGACCCAATCTATATCACTATCATTATTGGCGTAGCCGGCATCGTCGTCGGCGGACTAATCACCGGAACCATCCTGAACAAAGCCATGGAGAGAAAGCGCGATGCTCTTCTCAAAGAAGCCATGGAGAAAGCGGAAGTGATCAAAAAAGACAAGATCCTTCAGGCCAGGGAAAAATTTCTGCAGCTGAAATCGGAACACGAGAAATACGTTCACGAAAAAAACGATGAGCTGAACCGGAATGAGAACCGGTTAAAGCAGAAAGAGACTGCCATGAATCAGAAATTCGAGGAGTATGCCAAGAAGCAGAAAGAAGTGGCCGCCATCAAACAAAACCTTACCAACCAGATGGACATCGTCGCCCGGAAGCAATCTGAACTTGACAAATCGCTGAAGCAACAGGTGGAGAAACTCGAGTCGATTGCCAACCTGTCGGCCATGGAAGCCAAATCCCAACTGGTAGAAACACTGAAGGAAGAAGCCAAGGAGAAAGCCCAGATCCTCATGAAGGACATCATCGACGAGGCCCGCATCACCGCCAACTCCGAAGCGAAAAAAATCGTGCTCGAAACCATTCAGCGCACCGCCACCGAACATGCCATTGAAAACACGGTATCCGTTTTCAACATTGAGAATGAAGAGATCAAAGGACGCATTATCGGACGCGAAGGTCGTAACATCCGTACCCTGGAATCACTCACCGGGGTGGAGATCATCATCGACGACTCCCCCGATGCCATCCTCCTTTCAGGCTTTGACCCGGTCCGCAGGGAAGTCGCCCGTTTGTCACTCCACAAGCTGGTGACCGACGGCCGTATCCACCCCGCCCGCATCGAAGAGGTGGTGGCCAAAACCAAGAAACAACTCGAACAGGAGATCATCGAGACCGGTAAACGGATCAGTATCGACCTGGGGATTCACAACATCCACCACGAACTTATCCGCATGATCGGACGCATGAAATACCGTTCGTCGTACGGGCAGAACCTGCTGCAGCACTCCATCGAAGTGGCAAAACTCTCTGCCACCATGTCGGCCGAACTCGGACTGAATCCCAAGCTGGCCAAACGAGCCGGACTGTTGCATGATATCGGGAAAGTCCCCGACACGGAACCCGATCTGCCACATGCTATCCTGGGTATGAAAATGGCCGAGAAGTTCAAGGAAAAACCCGAGATCATCAACGCCATTGGCGCTCACCACGACGAAATCGAGATGGATAACCTCATCTCGCCCATCGTTCAGGTCTGCGACGCCATCTCCGGAGCACGTCCGGGAGCCCGCCGCGAAGTGGTGGAAGCTTACATCGAACGACTGAAACATCTCGAAGAAATGGCCCTCAGTTACCCCGGCGTGGTGAAAACATACGCCATCCAGGCCGGACGTGAACTTCGCGTGATCGTGGGCGCCGACAAAGTCACCGACACCGAAGCCAACCAGATCTCCTTCGACCTCTCTAAGAAAATCCAGAACGAGATGACCTACCCCGGACAGATCAAGATCACCGTGATCAGGGAAACACGGGCGGTCGCCTACGCCAAATAAAGAGAGAGACTGTATTGTCA
>DAONET010000049.1:0-9934 GCA_035403225.1 Bacteroidales bacterium
CGTCCGTGTATGTCGCCGAGATCGGCGGTGTACCGTAGAAGGTTAACGTCAGCACTGCCGTATCTCCTTCGCAAATCTTTGTATTGCCGCTGAGAGTTCCGGTTGGCAGCGGCCAGATCGTCAGGGTCATCTGATCCATTGAATCAACACATGGATATGTGCTGGATCCGGTAAGGGTGAAGGTGATCAGACCGGATTCATTGGGAGCCGGTGTATAGACAGGGTTAAGGAGAGTCGGATCATTCAACGAACCTTCCCCGTTATGCGTCCATTGCAGGCTGGTATAATTGGAAGCAGATGCACCGGTGATGGTGTATGTATTTCCACCACAGATAGTGTCATCGGGACCGGCGTTGACCATAGCCTGTCTGCTGACTGTCAGAATCATGAAATCCGAAGAATCCGGGCAGAAGCCCAGACCGAAAGCGGTAAGAGTCAGCGTCACGGTTCCTGAGAGGATATCCGCCGGACCGGGGGTGTATAAAGCATTGACCACAGAGGGATCAGCAAATGACCCGTCACCGGATGTCGTCCATAAAACAGCGCTGTCATTACTTGCAATTGCTCCTGAAAGGGACAAGAATCCGGTTTCGCACACGTCATTGTCAGGTCCGGCGTAGACCGTGATGGAAGGCGGTTGGGTGATTATCACGGTATCGATCGCCGTGCAATTATTGGTGTCAGAAACCAGAACCGTATAGGTTCCGGCAGTCAGGTTGACTGCAGGATTCGACGTTTGTCCATTACTCCAGAGGTATGTATAGGGGGGCATACCTCCCGTGACATTTGCTGTCGCGGTTCCGTCATTCCAACCATAGCAGCTTGCCGGAGAGAATGTTGTTGTCACGGATACTGCGGCAGCAGGTTGAACAATGACGACAGATGATACGGCAGGAGTACATGCCGTACTGCTGCCCAAGCCTTGTGCAGTAAGGGTCAGCGTGACAGTACCTGCGCTGAGGTCACCGGGGCCCGGTGTATATATGGGATGAAGAATAGTGTCGTTGTCAAAGGTGCCATCGCCAGAAGTGGTCCACAGCAAACTGCTGTAGTTTGAGGCTGTGGCTTCCGAAAGAGAATAGAAACCCGGGGCGCAGAAGACCATCGCAGTACCTGCAAAAGCAAGGGGCTGCTCAAACACTTCGATCGTCCCGATCTCCAGTACGCCATCACAACCGGTGATTGCATGCTGGATGGTTGACAGTTTATAGGTTCCCGGGGCCACAGTCCAGTTTATGGCGACGGTATCGGCGGTACTGGACAAGGTATCCACGTTGCCCAGGGGGTCGGTCAGCATCCAGGTATACGTAGAGCCGGCCTCACCATCCACACGGTAATATCTGGTCGATCCAATGCATACTTCGTCGATAATATACTGGCCGGCCGCCTGTGAGGCAGCTATCAGCAGTATGGTCAACAATATGTATCGGATCCTGGTTAGCATATTTTCAATGACTCTTATGGTCCGTATTGATAAATGGGTGAATTAACAGGTTTTGGGTTCACCACCTGTATTACCGGCGGCGAAGGCGTGAAATTTGTGGCATGGAAATCGGTCACTTCCGAGATCCAGTAAGTGGTGGTCACCAACGGTATGACCGGTACCGTGAACGTGTACGGGCTGGAAGTAATATTGCTGTACACCCAGTTGTTCACACCATCGGTCAGGGTAAAGCTCCAGGGAGGAGTCCCTGTGAGAGTAACCGTCAGGTGTACGGAATCACCGGCACAGATGACGGCCGGCGTATCGAGAACCGCCGTTGGCAGTTCCCAGAGTACTACCATTTTTCCTACTTTCAGGTTCATGGTGCACCCTCCTCTGCTTGCTGTTACTTTATAAAAATAGGTTCCTTGTGTCAACCACATCACATTCACGGTCGGTCCGGTGTTTGTACCCATGAAGTTGGCGTCTGTAGGCGGGCAGTTGCCCGGATCGGTGGCGAAATTAACAGCAGATACATCTTCGTAAAGCTCCCAGACATAAGTATCACCCGGGATGGCTGTCACACTTAACGTACTCGATTGACCAGCATACACAGTATCCTGGGCCACGACAGGAGCCATGGTCGTCACCAGCGGCAATAACGCCAGTAACCAACGCAGGATTATGTATTCAGGTCTTCTCAAGTTATTAATTTACTTGTTCATTTTTAATGCTCATTTCATTGTCAACAAGGTGTTCCACTCCCATAAACTCCCCGTTTTTTTGTTTTTCGGGTCCGTATTTTCCGGGATGAACTCCCTCCTGTTCCGTCGCGGGGATTCCAAAGAACATTATCCCGCGGGGACTTTGTCTGCCGGGATCCGACATCACAGCCGGTCCCTTCTTTGTTATGATTCCATCGCATTCATCACATGGTTAATTTTCATTAACTGCATGTTTCTTGTCTTCTTCACCCTTCATTCTCCCCGGCCGGGAACAATCCCGACCGGAAAGAACAACTGGTTGAAAAAGCAATTATCTCTTTACTATTCCTTACGGTTTAACCGGCAGGAACGGCGTCGGAGCAACCGGCTGGATATCCGGTCTTGCCTTCAGGGTCTGTGCCGCGATATCATTGGCAAACAGATCAACCCAGGGGCAAACCGACGGAGTACCGCCAGCCGTGGTATGTACATCACCCACTCCGGTTCCGGTGACAGGTACGGTAACACCATCAACCGCCAGGGAAATCACTTCGTCTGTTAATCCCTGCCATGACGGATTCGTCATATCCGAATGATCAAGCGTGACCCGGATATAGATCGATTCACCAGTACTTCCTACGAAAGTGCCCGAATTCGGGGTGACATTGGAGGTAGAAGTATAAACCGTCGGTGTTCCACCGGTTCCTACAGCGGATCCCGTCATTACATTCAGACCTGCTGCATACGTAGCGTCTTTGGTCCATTCAACGGTAACATGTTCCAGCGGATCAATACCTGTTAACTGAACACTCAGATTCCAGGCATCCGACCAGTTGGCTGCCACTACTTCATAATAGAGGTAATCAACGCCATAATCGTAGAGGATCCCTTCAGGAGCATTGGCATCGTAAATCGCCGAAGCTATATCGGAGATACAGCGGTCGATGTTGGTGCCATAACCCGGTTGGGTCGCCATCGAAGCATCCCGGTTCGCGATATCAAGGGTGAATGAATTCTGGGGTTCAATCTTGTACACCTTCATATTCTGGGTCGTACAGGTCGCCCCTGCATTGGATACAAAAATCACCACGAAGATCGGGTTGGCGGGATTATAGGCAAAGCTCTGCCAGGTAAGGGAAATGGTCGCCTGAGCCACGGTAGGGGTATTGTACCATGCATCAGCCGCTGCAAGAATGGATCCGCCGACAGTCTCTGGCGTCGCAACCAAAGCTCCGGCCGTGACAAAGGTCTGATCCTGGGTCACCAACCAGGTATAAGTCTTGGTACCCGGAGGTGTCGGAACATTGACCGTATAAGAATACGGCGAACCGGCAATAGGATGCAAAGCATCCGGAGAAAGACACGTTACAGGTCTTGGGGCAAGTTGCCCAAAGGCGCTGGTTAAACCGACAGCAAATAATGCCGTCATTACTAAAAACAATTGCTTTTTCATTTTTGTGATTTTTAGGTTACTAATTGTTTTACTCATTTATCTTTATATTTATATTTTATTATTATATTCATCTTAGTATGTCATTTTGATCACGTCAGGACGCGGGTTGATGATGATCGGTATCACGACTTCGGAAGAAAGGTTACCGCAATCATCCTCCAACCAGTAAGAAATCGTATGTGTTACAGCCACCACAGGCGCTCCCGGGAAGATGATCGGTCCGGGATAGGCAGAAACCTGGCCTGTACCGGTGATCGGCGCAGGATTGCCACCGTCGAAATCAATTCTCCAATGCAGGATCACATCGGTCGACGGGGTACAATTATCCATGAAAGTGGCCGGGTTAAGATCCAGCCGGTTCTTATCCGCTCCGTCAAGGACAAAATAATCGGGCCTGACAGGGGTGATATCGACAGTATCCGGATAAAAACCGGCACTGATCAAATCAATCACACAGAAATTATGTATCGTATCAGGTATCGGTAAAAAATGAGGTGGGATAATATCCCTGACAGTAATCGTCTGAACCTGGTCCGGTGCACGGTTCCCGCATTTATCAGCCAAACTCCATGTACGGTGAATGATCTTCTCTCCGATGCATGATCCATCGGTCAGAACATCAGCATAAGTGGCCGTAATACCTGTTGAACAGTTATCATGAATATTGGTCACATCTCCCGTGACCGGTAACGTCGCATTGTAATTGCAGTTCGTGTCAGCATAAATGGTAATATCTGCAGGCCGGGTGAAAGAAGGAGGAATCGTATCACTCACCGTAATGGTCTGATTCTGTATGGGAGCGACATTCCCGCAATGATCCGTCAGACTCCAGCTCCGGGTGATGACGAAAGAACCTTCACAAGGACCGGGATTCACTGCATCGCTGTATGTCGCTTCCAACCCCGTGGAACAGTTATCATGTTCATCCGTGACATCCCCTGTTACGACAATCCCTGCATCATAATTGCACAGCGAATCAGTGTAAACCGTTATATCGGGAGGACGTGTAAATACAGGAGGGGTCAGATCGTTGACCGTGATAACCTGGACCTGGTCGGCAGCAGCATTATTACAGTAATCGATAAGGCTCCAGGTGCGGGTGACGATAATAGAACAAGGATTGGAATTATCCGTCACATCCTGATAAGTAGCCTGAATACCGGTAGAACAGTTATCCGTCTCATTGATGACATCCCCCGTTACCGAAACAGGAACAGTATACGAGCAGTTACTGTCAAGGCCAATCGTAATATCCCCCGGAGCATTGAAGGTAGGTGAAATGGTATCCAGGACGGTTATCATCTGGATGTGGGTAGTGCTGTTCTGACAGTTATCTTCCAGTGTCCAGGTGCGGGTAATGATCTTGTTCCCCGGACACGACCCGTCATTCGTCACATCCGTATACACTGCTTCCAAGCCGGTACTGCAGTTATCCGCCTCATCGGTTACGTCGCCGGTGACAGCCGGAGTCGCATCGTAATCGCAAAAAGCATCAGAATAGATGATCATATCAGGTGGCTGCGTGAATGTCGGAGGTATGCTGTCGACAATGCGAATCTGTTGCGAGACGGAGAAATTGACACATCCATCATGAAAAGCCCAGGTACGTGTAATGATCAGCGGGCTGGAAGGGCATCCCGATCCGCCGTTATCCGTGTCAACACCGGTGACTGTCCAGGTTCCAAGACATCCGTGGGTCGTACTCAGTGTACCGGGAGGCGGAACCAGACTTCGGCAGGAATAGCTCGTATCGGGTGGGGGTACCGGCAGCGTCGTGTTGCTGTCGTTGACAACCAGAACATCAACCGGGTACCAGGTTCCGTAACAGTTGCTGACCCGGGCCCTGACCATATATCTGACGATGGGGCAAGTGCCGGGAGAGGTGCTGGTCAGCTGCTGAGCAATCACCGAACCGCAACCCGTGGTGCAATCGGTAAAGCCCGTTGCGGAACCACTCACGACGGATGCCGTCCATTCGTACACTACGGTAGTTGTATCGACGGGGTTATTGCATGAATCTATACTGGTGAGTACAATATTGGTCACCTGTCCCGAACAGATCGTATCGTCCACGGCTACCACAACGGGGATCGGGTTGATTGTGAAAAACGCCGGTTCACGGCATGTCTCTTCTGCACACCCGGCGAAAAAGGTATACGTTCCGGGACATGATTCACCGGTGATTCCCGAACCATTCGTGGTCAAGGGATTAAAGGGAGTGCCGGTGGCAATGGACGTAGTAGCAGTGGGCGAGAGATACCATTGAACGGGAGCAATATCCACCGCGATCTGGATTTTATCGGCTGTGGTGAACTGGACCTCTGAACAAACCGTATCAGTAGCATTGGGGGAATTCAGCACGATCACGTACTGTTTGGCGGTATCAAGTCCATAGGTGGTGGCACTCGGACCGCCCGGGCAAGTATTCTCCATCCACCTGATCAGATTCACTTCGGGATGTGCCGGATCAAAAGGATATTGATAGATCGAATAAGAACCGTTAATGGTAGGACAATCCTTAATGGTAAGTTGACTAACCGGCGTTTTCACGACACCGTAAACTTTATACTGAACAAGAGGACCCGTAACATATGGTGGAAATTCCTGGTTTGTACGGTAATACACCTGCGACGGATTGGTACATTCTACTCCTGTATTAGCATTGGCATTCGCCCAGGTAAAACAATATGAAACAGCCGTCAATCCCTGTCCGGCCGGTACGCTTCCGTTTTCGCAGATCTCATAATTGGTCGTCGTGACCGTTTGTGATAATATATTGCCGCTTAATGAAGTGGAGCAGGAATGATCCAGGCTGTTCCGGGCGATGACCGTATAGTTGTCCATCGGGAGATTCGCAAAGACGGGATTCTGGGTCCAGGTTACTCCCCCATCGATGGAATATTCCACTACCGCCGTTGGAGGATAAGTCACCACCCCGGTCATGGTGATACTCCCATATCCCTGCAAACTGGCGCAGGAAGCAGTAAGGGTGATATCGGGCACATCGTATATCTCGACAACAACCGGAAGGGAATCGGCACAAGCTCCGGCATCGGTGTTGGTCACCGTGACCATGAAAACCTGTTGGCCGACCGGCGCCACTTCAGGATCAGCTGGCGGGTTGATGGTGAAAATACCTGTTGTGTTCGTTTGGGACAATGGAGGAGTGATGTAGGTCCCGCTGACATATCTCAGGGTAAACACCGGAGTCAGGGTACCAGTACCCGTTGCGGAAGCAAGGATCGAATAGGAAACTGCCTGACAGACTATCCCCGGCGGCGTCACCGTCAGGGAGGGAGAAGGATACACCGACAGTTTCACGGTATTGCTGGTATCCGAACAGGTAATTCCATAACGGGAGGCCGTAACGATCCGGCGGTACCAGATATCCGCTGTTAAAGGTCCCGGATCATAAACAGCAGCGGTGGCTCCGGAAATATTGCTGAAAAGAAGTCCGTCAGCGCTGCTTTGCCATTGGTAACTGAAGGTATTGGCATCTCCTGTTGCAGCCACACTGATGAAAGGAGGAGGATCACTGCCATAGCACTGGATAAGATCATTCATGCTGATAGATCCGGGATTCAGATTATTGACCATCAGGGCGATGACATTTGTATAAGAAACACAGGAGGTATCCGTAGCACTGATGGCCTTTCGCCGGTACCAGGTATCTTGCAGTATCGGAGCCGGTGGATCATAGGTCTGAGAGACCTCACCGGGAATATCTGTATACGTAATCCCATCGGGACTGCTCTGCCACTGATAAGTAAACGTTCCATCACCGGAAGCAGGATTACTGGTGAAAGCGGAAGGGTCGCCTCCTTCGCAGAAAGAAGTCGGAGAAGCGGCAATACTGCCCGGGTTGATGTTGATCACGGTAATTCTTACAACATTGCTGTAAACCGTACAGGTTACTCCGTTCTGAATGGAATGTGTCGCCCTGCGGTACCATCTGTCAGCACTCAAGGCCCCCGGACTGTACGTTAATGTATTGGCCCCGCCAATGTCGGTGAAAAGAATGCCGTTGGTGCTGACCTGCCATTGATACATCAACGACGGGTTTCCGCCTGAAGGATTCGTAAGACTTTGTAACGTGGCTGCCATGCCTCCCTGACATATTTGTTGATCGGAACCGATAGCTCCCGGAAAAACAACAGGTTGAATCGTGATGGTGACGACGTTGGAAGGGACCGATTCACAGGTATCCCCTGCAAAAATCGAAATCCGGGTCCGCCGGTATTGGGTGGTGACGGTCATCGAACCGGCGGGATCATACGAAATGCCGGTTGCTGATGGGATGATGGTCCAGGGACCACTACCGGTGTAACTCTCCCAGCGGTAAATGATGGTTCCGCTGCCTCCTGATCCTGCATCTCCGGTAATAGCCGCCGGATCGCCTCCATTGCAAAGAGTCTGATCAACTCCGATGGTGCCGGGAGCGATGGCTGTCTGCACGGTGACAGTGATGCAATTCGAGACTGTCTGGCAGCCAAAGCCGTTCAGGGTGGAGGTGACAACCTGCCGGTAAAAGGTCGTCTGAGTGATGCCTGCCGGGACATCATAATCCGGGGCTGTCGCCAGTGGGATATCTGTCCATGGACCGGCACACCCTGTTGTGCTGCTTTGCCATTGGTAAGTAATCACTCCGTTGCCTCCCGCAGGTACCGTGACCGTAAACGGATCCGGATCACCACCGTTGCACAGAATCTGATTCGTGCCAATCGTAGCAGGTGTGACCGAGTTGACTACTACCTTTACCGAAGCCTGGACCGAACATCCGTTTGCATCGGTGATCATGACCAGATACACCCCCGACATCGCTGCAGTCATATTTGGGATTGAAGGATTCTGTAAAGTGGAGTTGAATCCGTTCGGCCCTTTCCAGAAATAGGTATAGGGACTGGTGCCTCCTTGCACCGTTACTGTCAAATTCAAGGTCGATCCTTCACAAACCGGAGCGTTCGATCCGGCTGTCGCGATGAGCTTATCAGACTGAGAAATGGTGATCGTAAGACTTGTCTTTTGTTTGATTGCATCAATAACAATCACTGTATAGTCCCCGGCAACCAGGCCCGTTAAAAAGTCTTGATTTTCCTGGCCTACTGGTACAACACCTCCTCCACTTGCTGACCAGAAATAGGAATAGGGTTCAACACCTCCCTGAACCTTCGTGTAAATAGACCCTGTTGCATTTCCATAACAATCCACATCGAAGTGCTCCTCCAGAATAGTCAGGCCTGGACCATAATTTGTAAACCCCGAAAAGTTGATGGAGAAGTCCGGATCCTCCTCTTTTGTTATGAAATTTTTCAACCTGAAAACATTTTCAACCCTATCACCCGGATACAATAAAAAGTTTTCATCCGACAACAACCCACCACCCAATGTGAAAGAATTGGGAAAGATCATGGTTGTTATCAGAACAGAGAGAAAAACAAGTAGATATCTGGGTAGAAAACGCGTCATCAGAGTTCGATTAATACATTACACTCAATTTTTCATTACATTTTTTCAATTTTTTTCAATCATTATCTATTTATCTTAATGTCTCTTTTACTGTTTTTTACGTTTTTTGTTACACTTATTACCTAACAAATCTACATTGTGTTTTTCAAAAAGTCAAGAAAAATATTTTGATTAGATAGGGGCGGGGTATAACAATCTTTATATATATATGTCGATATTTAATTAAATGTAGTTTTTGAGCATGCTTTGATCAATCGACAAACTTTTTCTCTTTCGTGTTCTTCACGAAAGGTGCCTTACATTTTTTTGAGAATAACGAATATTAACCTAACATTTTCTTTTTTCGAAATGAAAGGCAGTTGATTAAATGCAGAAATGACAATGGAAATAGAATAATGACAGAACGACTTTCTTGTCATCAAGAGAAGGAAAATCCGTTTCTTGTTCCTCTTTAAATACGATGAAGTAAGATGAAAACGCTCCCTGACGGGATTATCTGATCAGGGTCAATGTCCCAAAAATACCGGGTTGTCCTGTCCCATTGGAAGAACCTTCCCAGATTGTACCATCTTCGAACAGGGCATCAATCCGCCACAGATACGTGCCTGATGGGCACAAATGGTTGTCATGCATGCCATCCCAACCTTCCACCGGACTTCCCTTCGAATCCAGCAAGGTGGATTCCCATAACAGCTCGCCCCAGGTATTGAATACCTGTACGTGATACTGTTTCAGATTCATTCCTACCGGTTTGAACAACTTGACTCCCTGATTATCACTGAGAGGAGCAAACGCATTGGGAACGTAAAGCCCGTTAAATCGCACTTCGTACAGATAGAACGTGGTATCCATGCAGTCGAACGTATTACCGGTGATCAGCGTGATCAG
>DAONET010000050.1:0-9778 GCA_035403225.1 Bacteroidales bacterium
GTCATCCACACCGTATCTCCCTTCACCGGTATCGCGGGAAAAGGAACCCCGGCCGTGACGGACGGGGCTCCGGTGAAACCAGGGTAAGAACTGAGGTACGACACCCTCGCTTCCATCAGGTCTTTAAGTCCCGGATATTCAAGCATGCCGCCGGTCCCGCCTACTGTCATGGTGAGGTTGTCTTTAAAATCCTGATACGAATAAAACTTGTTCGTATCTTCCTCCACCCAGGGATCAATGATATCCTGCAACGCAGCCGCCCTCTCATAATAACGGCCCGAAGAAAGATGATCGTTGACGATAGTACGGATATGGGCCAGAAACATCTTCCGGTACCTGTCGACGGCAAAAAACTTTGTCATCAACGGACGGGGTGACACCGAAAAATATACATGTTCCAAAGGATCCAGCATCTTCATCTGATCAATTGTCAAACCTTGAAAATGGTATGAGCCATCCGAATCGCGGAAACTGCCAAATGACATATTCAGGTCCCAGGGGATCGGGTTAAACTGCCCGTTTTCATCCCTGTAAATATAAAAGTTTTGGCAATATCCAATGTAGCTGTCGAGATTCAATAACGTAAAATTCAGGGCGTGCATCCACAGGACACGGTCGATATTGAGGACCGGAGCAACTGCAGCAGCGCCCGAATCCAGCCGGATAATCAGGTCAAGCAATTCCGTCCAGCCATCATCCGACTCGATCTTGTAATACGGATAATAACCGGAGGAATCGGTCCCATGATCGTATGCCAGGTTCGCGTTATCCCCGAACGGATAATGAAGTGTCACGGGATCACCTTTAAAGAAGGCATGATCGTCGGACCCGTAACGAAGAGCGACGAATTTTTTATCCACCGCCTCCACGTTGGTGTATAATCCGATCAGGGTATCGTTCACGAACACCCTGGCGAAGTTAGCACGGGAAACGGGAAGATAATCTGCTGCAATCTCATACGACAACGCCTCCCTGACAAAAGAGGGATCGTTGATCACGTTGCTGAGTTTGATCTTCGAATGTCCCTGGTAATTCCGGTTATCATGAAGATAGTCAAGGTCGATGTTAAAGGGGTTTTTGACCTCATCCGCATTGTAGGAGCTGTAGCCTTTATAGCGGATACCGCATCCGTCAAACGTCGTTCCATCGATATCAACGGTTCCGATGAGTCTCCCTTCTTCACCGACATGGATAAAAAGGCTGTCAAGGATCGTTCTCCACCTCGGTTCCGTAAAACGGATCCGAATCTCCCTGACAGAACCCGGGTCATAAAAGTCATCCTGGGCCTGCAGAGAGATGCCCGCGAAAACGAGCGTCAGAACGATCAGTAACTTTTTGCTCAACGGACGATAAGCTTGGTCACGAACACATCCGTTCCCCGGTAAAACTGCACCAGGTACAAGCCCGGAGCCAGACGGCTGATATCAACCCGATCGGCGCCTGTTCCCAGCGACTGCATCATCATGTCTTTACCCGTCAGGTCGGTGATCTTCATGGTCACATCCCCGGTGATGCCCGAAATCCGTATGCTTTCATCGGCAGGATTGGGCGAGATCGTCATTCCTGATTCGCGGATATCCCGTATCCCCGAGTCGTCGATGGTGATCTTCGATACGCCGTTGGCGGTGGCCACCCACACCGTATTCTCCTGATCAACGGCAAGCCTGCGTACGAATGCGTTCACCAAACCATCGGAGACAGTAAATGATGTCCAGATGGATTGATGATACCGGGAGACGCCTCCATCCTGGGTATAGTCGTCATACATCCCGATCCAGACGATGCCTTTGGTATCTACCGCGATATCGTGCACGAAAATGTTATATAATCCGTCTTCGGCCGTGATGTTCTGTACAAACCGGTCCAGGCTGTCAAGGATGGTGATGCCGTAATAGGTCCCGATCCATTTGTTCCCCTGTTCGTCGATGGCGATCGCGATGACGCTGTTATCAAGGAGGCTGTCGGCCGTGGTAAACGTGGTGACCGCCGTACCGTCGTATTTCGAAACGCCGCCGAGCCAGGTGCCAAACCACTTATCACCGTTATCATCTACCGCAATATAGCTGATATAGTCAGCTCCCAGTCCGGTGGCGGTGGTGTAGCTGGTCCAGGTCGTTCCGTCAAAATGCGACAAACCTGCCACGGTCCCGATCCATACGCTCCCATCCGGATCACCGGCGATGTAAGAGATCATGTCGTTGACCAGCCCATCGGCAGCGGTGTACGACACCCATTGGGAGCCGTCGAACATTGAGATACCTGCATCCGTGCCGGCCCATACATGATTATCGGCATCCACCGCGATACAGTTGATGGAGTTGTCGATCAGCCCGTCGGCGGTGGTATACACCGTCCAGGTCGAATCCTCCAACTTCGCCACACCCGTAAGAGTGGCAAACCATTTCACATTGGAGCCGTCTATAGCCACTCCCGACACGCTGTTGGAAGGCAGCCCGTTTTCGGTGGTATAGTTGGTGAACGTCTGTGCCCGGACTCCTGCCCATGGCACGAGCAGGGAAATCAGGCTGACAAAACAAATGAACTTTTTCATAGGTATTGTATTAATGATTGATCAAAACAATTTTTTTACGGATGGCCGGACTGTCTTCCGGTGTCACCACCAGAAAATAAACCCCCGGTGTCATTCCCGAGAGGTCAATCAGGATCACAGCCTCCTGGCGAGAGACCAGGCCACCGAAAGCATTATAGACAGAAACCTCGTAATGGTCCTTTTCAAGGGTGTTCCATTGTAACTGCACCTTCCCGGTAGTGGGATTCGGGTAAACAACCAGCGTCTGGCCGTTCGTCAGCGTCCCGGTTCCCATGTTTGTGATGGTGATGCCGTTGGAGAGGACTGAGGTGCATCCGTTGGCATCAGTCGCCGTAACCTGGTAGAAGCCGTTGGCAGAAGGGACATAATACATTCCCGTCGCTCCGGCGATGGCTGAGCCATCCTTGTACCACTGGTTTCCGGAAGTAACGCCGGAGACGAGCGAATCGCCCTGCTGCGTGATGACCGGGGCATCGGGCACATCCATGACCGTCACGGTCACGGTGTCGGTCACCGAACAGGTATCAGCCGTCACGGTAACGATATAACTCGTGGTGACCAGCGGTTCGACCACCGGGTTCTGAATCGTAGCAGTAAACCCGGGAGGATCCGACGTCCAGCTGAAGGCACAGGTCAGCCCTGTCGGCACTTCCGCGTTCAATTGCGAAGAAGCGCCACTGCAAATGGTCGAAGGGGTGGCGGTGGTGGTCACGGTAAGAGGAATGACATAACAGGCCGGATAACGGTATGCTTTAGCGACAATGCCACCGGCCGTGAAAGACCAGATGAGGTTTTGAGAGGCATCGATTTCATAAATGTAACCGCTGGATGCAATGCATACCATCATGTTGCCATTGGGAAACTGTTGTGAGCTCGACTGATCCTGTGAATTCCCGTTGCAGTCGTGACGCCATGTCACCGACGAAGGAGCATACGGCGACCCGGAAGTCCAGGTGTAGGTGTACCCGTTATAAGGCGGAGAGATGATATCGACGCACGACTGTCCGTTATTCAGTCCTTTGTTATTGAATCCGACCAGATAATCAGCCATGGGACAACCATCCGGGACCCAGTGGGCATCATGCACCACGTTGAAGATCTTGTCGGAATTGGTTCCCAAATTGTAAGCAGCCGGGTTCCCCCACCGATACAGGATGTCGCCTCCTTTACCGGAGTTACCGCCGGTATGACCGGCTGCCTGTGCCGTGGTCGTGCTGTGGTCGATGACATAAATCTCATTCAGGTTGTGAGAGCTGAACACGATCTGATCCAGCTCTTCGTTATAGTCGATCCCGTTGGTGTGCATCCAGTCTTTCTGCGTATTGTAGTTGATATCGATCAGCTCCGGATGTTCGGCCACCACCCCGTAGTTATCCTTCGAGGGATTCGCATCCTGGATCAGATGATCCCACACATGCCATTCCCACACGACGATACCACTGTTGGAACCTTCCGGTTGTACTTCGATGATCTTGTCGGGCCACATGGTGATATTCTGCGAACAGCCGGCCTGAGTCACCTCCGACGGCGATTTCACCTCATAAACGATCATCAGCACATTCCCGTTCGGCATCGGGTGAATGTCGTGGTGCGCACAATAGCTTGAGGAAGAACAGATATACTGCCAATTCACCGTCCCGTTCCACGCCACCTTCTGTACCATCCCGGTCATTGCGGCGCCCTGAAGCTGATTCTGGTTGTACTGACAGGTACGCAGCAACACCTGACCCTCCAGCAGGTAACTCGAGTACCCGGTCTGAACGTTGTGCGTCCAGGTATGATAGGTGCTGTGGTTAATGTCGATCAGGTAAGTCTTGTTGCTACCCATCTTGCTATATAACGTATAGCCACCGTATGTCTGGGCATCCAACCTGACCCAGAGTAAAAGCAAACACAGAGAAATAAGCAGGCTTTGTCGTCTCATATTTCATTGGTGTTGTTAATAACAGGTTTAGAATGATGGCAATACTATGTTTTTACCTTTATTTGGTAAAAAATAATCGATGATCCGCCCGATTTTAGATCCGGAAATAGGGAAAAACAGGATTACACAACAAAAGGTTCATGGCACGAGATCCGTCACCCTTCGCAGCTTACATTTGACAAAACAGTGTCGTCGACGGCCGGTATTTTGAAATCTCCGTGAAATTTCAGAATTTTGCCATAGAATTCAATGATTGTAAAATTTCAGAATACATCAGCATGAAGGATACTCCCATCAATTACGAAGTTGTCAGCAGACATATCAAAGAAAGCAGGATCAGCAATATCGGCAATGCATCCATCCGTGAAATAAAAAGACTGATCAGTGGTATTGAAGAAGAAACGGGTGAAACCTATATCCGTATGGAGATGGGTATCCCGGGGTTAGCTCCCGCCGCCATCGGCGTTCAGGCGGAGATCGACGCCCTGAAGTCGGGTATTGCCGCCATTTATCCCGACATCGAAGGCTTGCCCGAGCTGAAAAAAGAAGGCAGCCGCTTTGTCAAACTTTTCCTCAATGTCGATGTCGATGCAGCCCATATCGTTCCCACCGTCGGCTCGATGCAGGGCAGCTTTGCCGCCTTCCTCAGCCTTTCAAGGCTTCATGAAGGAAAAGATACCACCCTCTTCATCGACCCGGGCTTCCCCGTTCATCATCAGCAACATACCCTGCTGGGCATGAAATACGAGAGTTTTGATGTCTACAATTACCGCGGCGAAGCGTTGCGTGAAAAGCTGGAATCGTACTTCTCCAAAGGAAATATCCATTCCGTACTTTATTCCAACCCCAACAACCCCTCGTGGATCTGTTTCACCGACAAGGAACTCCGCATCATCGGCGAGCTGGCTAACAAATACAATATCGTCATTCTCGAAGATCTGGCCTATTTCGCCATGGACTTCCGCAAAGATTACTCCCAACCGGGGCAGCCTCCCTATCAGCCTACTGTCGCTCACTATACCGACAACTACATCCTGTTGCTCAGCAGTTCGAAGATCTTCAGTTATGCCGGTCAACGTATCGGGATGATGGTTGTCTCCGACAAGATCTTCGAAACCCGTTCTAAAGACCTGCTACGGTATTACACCACTGATATTTTTGGTCGCGCCCTCATTTACGGCACCCTCTACCCCCTGAGTTCCGGAACCGCCCATTCTCCTCAGTTTGCGTTGGCAGCTATGCTGAAAGCCACTAACGACGGGACTTATAATTTCGTGGAAGCGATCAGGGAATATGGTGAAAAAGCAAAGATCATGAAGAAGCTGTTTGTGGAGAACGGGTTCCGGATCGTTTATGACAAAGACGAAGACCAGCCCATCAGCGACGGGTTTTATTTCACCATTGCCTATCCCGGTATGGATGGCAACCAGCTGCTGGAAGAACTGATGTATTACGGTATCAGCGCCATCTCGCTGAACATCACCGGCAGCGACCGTCACGAAGGTCTTCGTGCCTGCGTGTCGCTGGTGAACCGCAACCAGTTCCCCGCTCTTGAATCGCGGCTTAAAAAGTTTCACGAACATCATCCATTGAATTGAGGACCAGGCATCTCCTGTTGTTTTTCCTGATCGGGTTCGTCTCCCTGCCGGGCATGGCTCCGGCGCAGAAAGAGGGGATGACAAAAGTCCCGGTAATCGGTCGGGCAGAGAAGCATATGTTCCCCTGCCGGTGGCACAACAAAAAGATCCATGCGGAAGCCGTCCTGCTGACAGCGGAGGAGATGCCCGTCGTGAAAGCGGTCATCAGCCGGGCGTTGGCCAAGTATCCGGCCTGGATGGCGGAACGGTACCTGAAGAAAGTATATGTCCTGAAGTCGATCCGTTTTTACGGATACCCCTATGGAGGCACCTATATCCGGAAGATCCTGTACCTCACTTACGACGGGGACAACCCGCTGACTAACGGCCAGGTGCTGGAGGAGCGTTTTCACCATGAGTGGTCGAGTATCCTCTGGAAAGAGAACCTCCGGAAGTTGAACCTGGACCAGTGGGTACTATTCAATGCACGCGGATTCACTTACGGCGAAGGAGGCATTGATGCCATCAGGGAGGGGTTGACCTCCATGGAGACCGACCCGGGGTACTTCAACATAGGTTTCCTGAACAGGTATGCCATGACCGAGATAGAGCAAGATATCAATGTGATGGCCCAGTATCTTTTCACCGGAGGGCCGGCTTTCTGGAAGATCGTCGACACGAACGCCCTGATCAGGGGAAAAGCGACCCTGCTGATCAACTTTTATCATTCTCTCGACCCGATGTTCACCGAAGACTATTTCAGAAACCTGAGATGATCCCCGGTCATTTCTTCTGACATTATCCAAAAGATGACAAACCCTTACAGCCACAGCTTAAATGAATTCTAAATAATCCTTTTACAGCCAATTTTCCGTTCACAGAATGACCTCGGTGTCAAAACCTTTTTGTAACTTCGTGGTCTTGAAAACAGTTAACAGTAAAATTTTCTTAATATGGCTAAAATAAAAGGAGACATTGTTATTAACACGGAACGCTGTAAAGGCTGTGAGGTCTGTATATCGGCCTGTTCTTTCGGTGTTATTGCGATGGCGAAAGAAGTGAACGGGAAAGGTTATCATTTCGCCACGAAAGTAAATGATGAATGTACCGGATGTACGAATTGCGCGACTGTTTGTCCCGACGGCGTGATTACGGTGTACCGGGTAAAACTTGCTGACAAATAAAATGCTATACCCATGGGTGAACTAAGATTAATGAAGGGAAACGAGGCGATAGCTGAATCCGTGATCCGGGCAGGATGTGACGGTTATTTCGGCTACCCTATCACTCCCCAGAGCGAAATCATGGAGTACCTGATGGCTGAGAAGCCATTTGAACGTACCGGAATGGTCGTACTCCAGGCGGAAAGCGAAACAGCTTCCATCAACATGATATACGGCGCAGCCGGAACCGGTAAAATGGTGGTAACCTCTTCCTCCAGCCCAGGCATCAGCCTGATGCAGGAAGGGATCAGTTACCTGGCCGGCGCCGAACTGCCTGCCCTGATCGTGAACGCCGTCCGCGGCGGTCCCGGACTGGGTACTATCCAGCCTTCTCAGGCCGACTATTTCCAGGCTTGTAAAGGTGGTGGTCATGGCGACTACCACATGATCGTCATGGCTCCCGCTTCCGTACAGGAAATGGCAGACTTGGTAAAAGTGTGCTTCGACCTGGCATTCAAATACCGTACTCCGGTAATGATGCTCTCTGACGGAGCTATCGGACAGATGATGGAAAAAGTGGTGCTCCCCGATCCCATCCCCCGCAGAACCGACGAAGAACTGATCCGTCAGTGCCCGTGGGCTGCCACCGGGAAACAGAAAGACCGTGATCATATCATCATCACCTCGCTGGACCTCGACCCGGCCGGACAGGAAAAAGTAAACCTGAAGCTTCAGGAAAAGTACCGCCAGATCGAAGAAAACGAAGTACGCTGTGAGTCTATCATGACCGACGACGCCGACTACCATTTTGTCGCCTTCGGCCTCTCGGCACGTATCTGCCAGAAATCAGTGGACCTCGCCCGCGCCAAGGGAATTAAAGTGGGCCTCTTCCGTCCCATCTCCCTCTTCCCCTTCCCCAAAAAGGAGATGAATGAAATCGGAAAAAAATCAAAGGGTATTTTGGTTGTTGAAATGAATGCAGGCCAGATGATCGAAGATGTCAGACTTTCCATCGACTCCCACGTGAAGATCGAACATTACGGAAGGTTCGGCGGAATCATCCCATCCCCGGATGAAGTGGTCAGAGCATTGGAACAAAAAGTGATCGGAGGATAATGTATGGAACAGAATTATAATCATCCCGAATGGCATAAACCGGAAAACCTGGTTTATAAACGGACCGACCTTCTCGTCGACCGTCCGTTGAGCTATTGCCCCGGCTGCGGCCACGGCACCGTGCACCGCATGCTGATGGAAGTGATTGATGAACTCGGCGCTCAGGATAAGACCATCGGTGTCTCCCCCGTTGGTTGCTCCGTCCTGGCTTACGATTTTATGAATATCGATATGCTGGGAGCAGCACACGGACGCGCTCCCGCACTGGCTACCGCCATCAAACGTCTCTGGCCCGAACGCTTCGTGTTCACGTACCAGGGTGACGGCGACCTCGCTGCTATCGGCACCGCCGAAACCATCCACGCATGCAACCGCGGAGAAAATATCACCATCATCTTCATCAATAACGGCATCTACGGTATGACCGGCGGACAAATGGCGCCTACTACCCTCGAAGGTATGAAAACCGCTACCTGCCCTTATGGCCGCGATGTCGCTACGATGGGTTACCCCCTGCGTATCACTGACCTGATCGTTCACCTCCCCGGCGTTAACTACGTGACCCGCCAGTCGGTTCATACCCCTGTCAACGCCAGAAGGACGAAAAAGGCAATCCGCCACGCATTCGATATCCAGTCACAGAAAAAAGGCCTCTCCTTCATCGAAGTGGTCTCTAACTGTAACTCCGGATGGAAAATGTCAGCGGTCCAGGCTAATAAATGGATGGAAGAAAATATGTTCCCTTACTATCCCCTGGGCGATATGAAGGTCGACGGCGTGATCGTCGAACCTAAGTCTGGAACTGTTAAAGAATAATTAAATCACCACATAACTATGACAGAAGAAATCATTATAGCCGGATTCGGCGGTCAAGGTGTCTTGTCAATGGGCAAAATCCTTGCTTATTCCGGAGTCATGCAGAACAAGGAGGTCAGTTGGATGCCTTCCTACGGCCCTGAAATGCGCGGCGGTACGGCAAACGTCACGGTGATTATCAGCGACGAACGCATCAGCTCCCCGATCCTCAATACATTTGATACTGCTATCATCCTGAATCAACAGTCACTCGATAAATTCGAAAAGACCGTGAAACCGGGCGGACTCCTCATCTATGACCCGAATGGGTTCACCCGCCCACCCGAAAGGAAAGATATCAATATCTATACCATCGAAGCTTCGGATGAAGCCAACAAACTGGGAATGGCCAAGGTGTTCAACATGGTCGTCCTCGGCGGCTTCCTGAAACTGAAACCTCTCGTAGCTCCCGAATTCATTCACAAAGGACTGGAAAAATCACTGCCTGCAAGGCATCATAACCTGATCCCCGAAAATGAAAAGGCTATCGAGATCGGAAAATCAATTCTTAAACCGGTACAGGTGCTGTAATAGCGTCCTGCTATCCACAAAACAAAAAAGGGGTACAGTCATGTATCCCTTTTTTGTTTCT
>DAONET010000051.1:0-9391 GCA_035403225.1 Bacteroidales bacterium
GACCGGATTGTCGCGGAGGCTGCAGCGAAGCAGAAAGCGCTGGACGATCAGTACAACAAGCTCATCGCCGGGGCTGACAAGCTTTTCGATGCCAAGACATACGAGGAAGCTAAGTCAAGTTACCAGGCCGCCCTGGATCTGAAACCATCGGAGAAATACCCGCAGGACCGTCTGTCGCAGATCAGTAACATCCTGGCCGAAATCGCGAAGCAGAAAGCGTTGGATGATCAGTACGCATCGGTGATTGCCGCCGCCGATAAGTTGCTGGCTTCCAAGGATTACGACCAGGCAAAAACAACGTACACGGAGGCATTGGGAATCAAGCCGGCAGAGACCTATCCGAAGACGAAAATCACGGAGATTGATGCGGCGTTGGCGGCTCTAGCCAAACAGAAGGAGTTGGATGACGCCTATGCAACGGCCATCGCCAACGGCGACAAACTCTTCGCCGAAAAGTCATATCCCGAAGCCCAAACGGAGTATCGGAAGGCATTGTCGTTGAAACCGGCGGAGACCTATCCGAAAGACAAGATAGCGGAGGCAGATAAAATGCTGGCCGAGATCGCCCGTCTGAGAGCGATCGAAGAGCAGTATGCTGCGATCATCACCAAAGCCGATCAACTATTTACCGGGCAATCTTACCCGGAAGCAAAGACAGAATATCAGCATGCCTTGCAGATCAGGCAAGACGAGCAGTATCCGAAGGACCGGATCGCCGAAATTGACCGCATCGTAGCGGAACAGATCCGGCTGAAGACATTGAACGACCAGTACAATGCCGAAGTCACCAAAGCGGATCAGCTGCTCAATAACAAACAATATGGACCCGCGCGTGCCGGGTATGTGGCGGCTCAGACGATCAAACCCGACGATCAGTATGCCAAAGAACAGATCGAAGAGATCGACAGGATACTGGCGGAAATCAAAGTCCGGGATGAATCGTACCTGGCTTCTGTCACCAAAGCCGATCAGCTTTTTGCAGAGAAGAAATACGAAGATGCCCGTACCGAATATCAGAATGCAGGATCCATCAAACCACAGGAATCATATCCGAAGGAAAAGATCGGAGAGGTCAACAACCTACTGACAGAGCTGCAGGGCAAGAAGGTCACCTATGATAATCTGATGAAATCGGCGGCTGACAAGTTAGCGGAGAAAGAGTACCTGAAATCGAAAGACATGTATCAGCAGGCTTCGGGGATCTTTCCGGAAGAGTCATTGCCCAAGGAACGAATTGCGTTTATCACAAAAACAGTCGACAGCATCTACCGCGTCAACCGGGCCGATTATGACCGCTGTGTAACCAATGGGGACAAGTTCTTCAGCACCTTCGAGTTCGACAAATCCATTGATGCCTATACCGAAGCATCAAAATACCTGCCGATGGAGAACTATCCGAAGGAACAGATCGCCAAGATCCGCCGGACCATTGCCGAACATGCCATCGTGGATATCCTGAAGAGCCCGGTGACCGTAACCGCGGGTGATGAAAAGAAGTTTTCGTTCGAGCCGGTTAATATCGCCTCCCGGAAAGATAACTTTATCTACCTGAAGATTAAAAACCTGTCCGGCAAACCCTTCAATATCCTGATGCGGTACGGACAGGATAATCAGTCAAACGGCGGGGTTGTCCTCCGGAATGTTACTATTGACGGCACTATCAACGAACGCTTGATCAGCGTGAAGGACCAGGACCTCTGGTATCGCGCCGATAATAACTGGATCAGCATATACCCGCAGGGAGGCGACGTTGAGGTCTCCTTTATCCAGGTGTCGAAAGTCCGTTAGTGAATAGTATCGCGGGAGAGCGTAAAAAGGGTGATCTCCGGCATGATGCCGACACGGCCATTGTAGCCTACCGTTCCCAGTCCCCTGTTCACATACAGATACTGTACATTTCCCTGTTCCGTGGTGTCGGTATATAATCCGGCCCAGTAAGGATGCATGCCGCTGACGAGGCTGAACCGGAGTCCCGGCAGTTCAAGTCCGACCTGGCCGCCGTGGGAATGACCCGAAAAAGTGACATCCACCTCATGGTGATATTTGGTGATGTACTTTTCCCAATAACTCGGATCATGGGAGAGAAGAAGTTTGGTAGCGATCTTTTCCGTTCCTTGTTCGGCTTTGATCAGGTCAGCCAGTTTGGGGAAACGTTTTTCTTCTCCCCAGTTTTCTACCCCGATGACAGCGATGCTGTCAGTGCCTCGCGCGATGGTCTTCTCCTCGTTGCACAGCAGCATCCATCCCAGTTCATGGTAGAATTCGCTGAAGCGTTTCATGTTATCGTAGACTTCCTGCCGGCTTTTGACTTTATAGTATTGTCCGTAATCATGGTTTCCATAGATCACGTAAATACCCTCGCGTGCTTTCAGCTTTTTCAGGGAAGATTTGAATCGGATCACATCCAGCGAAGAGAAAGTAGCTGCATCGCCCGTGACAAATATCGCATCCGGTCTCAGGCTGTTGATCCGGGTAACCGCTTCATCCAGTTTATGGGGGCAGTTCCAGTTACCCAGGTGCAGGTCGGAGATCTGGACGATGCGGAAATTCTCAAAAGATGGCGGAAGATCTTTGATGGTCAGTTTCACCTGGTTAACCTGGAAGCGGTATTGCCCGGCAAAGTGACCGGCGATCAGCAGTATTCCCAGGGCGGCGCCCAGGACCCAGCCGGTAATCATCAGCATGTTTTTCGGTTCGACCGGTTTCCGGCCATAGATGGACGGTGTACGAGGTTTCCCGAAAAGAAGCCGGATGATATCCGAGATCACGCGGGTGATGACCGGGATGACCTTGATCCCGTAGCCAATGAGAATAAACGTGGTTACTTCTGTCCGGAGAATCGTGTTCCACGATGGGAACGGAACGAACCATCCGTAGATGCCGGATGCCACGATCAGGAGAAACGGCAGCCAGTAGAACAATCCTCCCAAAAGATGCACCAGGATGCCACGTTTTCGCAAATAGGGTCCGGTGGACATCCACAGGTAACCATCAAAAAGGAAAAGAGCCAGGTACACTCCGAGAGCTTCCCGGTATTTAGGCAGTGCTTCCCTGAGCAGGAAATACAGCAAAAGAGAGGCCGCTACATAGATAGCGGCCTTGATGAATTTACTCATTTGGTCTTCACATAATTAACCAGCCCTTTGGCCTCAAATATCTCCATGAGTTTGGTTGGTAGCGGGGTGAAAGTAAAACATTTGTCTCCAACGTGAATTTCACCCCTGGCAAAATCGACCTCGGTGATGTCACCTTGTTTATAGGCATTGACCGCTTCCGGGACGAGGATGATGGGCAGACCCTGGTTTACGGCTGAGCGGTAGAAGATCCTGTTGACGGATTTACAGATGACGGCTTTGACGCCGGCGTAAGCCAATCCCACGGAAGGGTGTTCGCGGGAGCTGCCGCATCCGAAGTTGGCTCCGGCCATGATGATATCGCCTGCCTTGACCCGTCCGGCGAAGCTGTCGTCGAATCCCTTAAAGAGGTAAGGCATGATTTTGGCGGGTTCGGAGCTCTGCACTTCATACGTCAGTTTTCCGGCGAACATTTGGTCGGTATTGAGGTTGTCCACGTCGGCGTAATTCCAGGTTCCGGCGGTATAGCGGTCATCCCCTTCTTTAATATCCACGGTAGCGCTTTGCGGGGCGTGGTAAGGGAATTTGTCGTTTGCTTCGATGCCGCGCGGATCGGTGATCTCTCCGTGCAGGGCTGATGCGGCGACCGTGGCGGGGGAAGCAAGGTATACGTTGGCAGCAGGGTTGCCCATACGGCCTTTGAAATTACGGTTGGCGGTGGAGATGATATTGGTGTTATCGGCCGGGATCCCTTGTCCGGTACCCAGGCAGGGCCCGCAGGAGGAAGCGAGGACATTCCCGCCGGCTGCCATGAAGGTCTCGATGAGTCCTTCTTTGAGGGCTTGCAGGTATATCTCTTTCGATGCCGGGATGATCTGCAGCTGCATAAACTTCGGAATCTTTTTGCCTTTCAGCACCGCCGCTGCTTCCCGGAGATCCTGCAGACGTCCGTTGGTGCACGTGCCAATCAACGCCTGGTGTATTTTTGTCCCTTTCACTTCCGATACGGCCTTCACGTTGTCGACATGATGGGGTGCAGCGACCACGGGGAAGATATCGTTGAGGTTGATGTTGATTTCTTTGAGATACGTGGCGTCAGGATCAGCCCAGCAGCCTTCCACGGCGGCACCCAGGTATTCTGCCAGCACTTCATCGGCCGGGAAAACCGCGTTCTTGGCGCCCATCTCGGAAGCCAGGTTCGAAAGGACCATGCGGTCGGAGATGGCCAGGGTTTTCACGCCATCGCCATGGTATTCGATCGACATATAGTCGGCACCGCTGGATCCGATCATCCCGATGATCCAGAGAGCCAGGTCTTTGGCGAAGACGCCCGGCTGCAACTTGCCTGTCAGCGTGATCTTCACCGACTCGGGAACCCGGAACCAGGTCTCTCCCTGTTTCCACAGACCGGCGGTCTCCGTGCGGTCAATGCCGGCGGCAAAAGCGTTAAAGGCACCGGCAGTGCTGGTGTGGCTGTCGCTGCCGACAATGATCATCTTCGGACGAGCATACTTCGACATCAACTGATGACAGATCCCGTCACCAACGTCATGGAACTTCTTCACCCCGAATTTTTCGACCATCCCGCGGATCGTCTGATAATCGTTGGCAAGCTTCGCGTTGGTAGGAGGGGCGTTATGATCGAGGATGATCAGCAGCGCATCCGCGTTGGCAGGTAATTCTCCTCCCATTTTCTTAAATGTGCTGTAGATACTCGAGGTGTTATCATGTGACAAAATAATATCGGGCTTTGCAAAGACGATACTTCCTCTTTCAGCCCTCAAAATCTTTTCTGCGAATGTTTTTCCTGACATGGCTTATGATGGTCTTTAAAAGAAAAATTACTGCTTCAAATTTATAAAAAAATACAAGGTAAAGACCTTCCCTGACCTCTTTCCTGCACAAGGCTGAAACGAAAGGAACCTGTATGATGTCAGAATAAATTATTACAGAGGCTGTTTTTCTCTATGGTGGGATCGTAAAAAATCGTAATTTTGTCACTGAATGATGCGGTTTCTATTCCGGTTTCCGTAGACCAACCGAAGCAGGAGCGAGGCCGTTTTCATGAGGGACAAATAGAATTTTTTTATCACTAACCATAGTCGCCGGGCTGGCATAATGTCCCCGGGACAATAAAAATGATGATTTATGCCAGTAATTGAGATCGATGGTCAAAAATTTGAAGTTGACGGGGATGGCTTTTTAGTCGACCCTTCTGTTTGGAATGAAGAAGTGGCCGCCCTCTTTGCCAAGAAAGACGGGCTGGGCGAATTGAATGAAAAACACTGGGCTATTCTGAAGGTCATTCGCAATAACTACGAAGAAAAAGGCATGGCGCCGATGATCCGCTCCATTTGCCAGGAGACCGGGGTCAAGCTGCGCGAGATCTACGAACTCTTTCCCGATGGCCCTGCCCGTGGCGCCTGTAAAATAGCGGGATTACCCAAACCCGATGGTTGCGTATAGACCGCCGAAGCTATGGAATGGTATATATTGGTTGCCGTTATTTCCCTGGCCATCTGTTTAGCAGGGATTATCTGGCGTGTAGTAAAACTGATCAGGTTGGGCGCACCTGTTGATTACGCTCCCCCGGCCGGAAAGACATCCCCTGCGATAAAGTATTCTTTCACCGGCGCCATGAGCCCGACCAGGAAAGAATCGGCCTTTCTTCATCTCCCTACCTATACGGCCGGTATCGTGTATCACCTGGGAACCTTCCTCTCGCTCCTCCTGTTTGTCCTTGCCTTGTTCGGACTGAACTTCACCGGCGTGACAGCCATGATCCTGGCTGCCTGTCTCCTGATATCCTTTGCCTCCGGTACAGGTATCCTCATCAAGCGGATCTGTAAAAAGGCTTTACGCGATCTTTCCAACCCCGATGATTATATTTCGAATATTGTTGTCACGCTCTTTCAGCTGATGACGGCGCTTGGATTGGTAGTTCCCGCCATGATCCCCTATTATTTCCTCTCCGCTGCGCTCCTTTGCCTCGTTTTTCCTTTCGGGAAGCTGAGACATGCCATTTTCTTTTTTGCAGCCCGCTTTCATCTGGGTTATTTCTTCGGATGGAGAGGCGTATGGCCTCCTGAAAAACTGCCTGAAAACTGATCTATGGAACCGCTAACGAACGAAAAGAAAGAAAAGGGACTGCAGGTGTTCCGGGGTCAGAAAGACAGCAAGCTCGAGACGAACCTGAACAGTTGCGTCCATTGCGGACTCTGTGCGGAGACCTGCATCTACTACCTTGCTACACAGGATGACCGCTTCATGCCCGCTCACAAAGTGGACATCGTGTCATCGATCTACAAAAAATACAATACCCTCAGCGGAAAGCTGTTTCCCCATATCGTCGGCGCCAGGGAACTGAATGATTCCACGGCTGCCGAAATGGTCGATCTGCTCTTTGGAGGTTGTACCATGTGCGGACGGTGTACGCTGCACTGCTCCATCGGGGTTGATATCGCTTATGTGGTGCGGACAGGCCGGATGATGCTCTCCAACATGGGCTATGTGCCCGCCACGTTGCAGGCAACGGTGAACACGGCCCTGGAGACAGGGAATAACATGGGTATTTCGACGGAAGATTTCACGGGCACCATCCAATGGATGGCCGAGGACCTGGCCGATGATGTCGGCGATCCGGAAGCCCGCATTCCTCTTAATGAGCCCGGTAAAAAGATCCTGTACACCCTGAATCCGCGCGAGCCCAAATTCTTCCCGCTCTCGATCTCTGCGATGGCTAAGATCTTCTACGCGGCAGGGGAGAGCTGGACCCTTTCGACCGACATGTATGATGTCACCAACTATGGCTTTTTCTCCGGAAACACGGCCGAAGCCTCGAAGATCGCCGGCAGGTTGTGGACCGAGATGGAGAAGATGCACGCAGAGACCCTCATCCTGGCCGAATGCGGTCATGGAAACCGGGCGCTTCGCTGGGAATCTCCCAATTACTTCAAAAAGAATTTCCCGTTTAAAGTCCTGAGCTCGGTGGAACTGATTGCCGGTTATATCCGCGACGGACGTATCAAACTGGATCCGGATAAAATTACCGACCGCGTTACGTTACATGACCCTTGCAACCTCGTGCGGAATGGCGGTGTCGTTGAAGAACAGCGATATATCCTGCGGACTTTCGTACATGATTTCGTGGAGATGACTCCCCACGGGATCGATAATTACTGCTGCGGAGGCGGAGGCGGACAACTGGCTATGAGCGAATACAATGAACGCAGGATGAAAATCGCCGAGATCAAAGCCGATCAGATCCGGAAAACCGGAGCCAAGATCCTGGTATCACCGTGCCACAATTGTGTGGACCAGCTGATACAGATCAACACGGCGTTCAAATTAAATGTGAAGATCAAAACCATGGCCGAGATCGTAGCAGATGCATTGATATTGACCTGATCATAAACACCCTATCGAAAACGATCAACTTTTAATACACCATATCTGATGAACAAACAGATCTATTTAGACAATTCAGCCACCACTTTTCCGAAACCGGAGGCTGTGTACAAGTTCATGGATTCCTTTTATCGTAAAAACGGAGTCAGCCCTGGCCGTTCGGGATTTGATGCGGCTATCGAGACCGAAGAAGTGGTCATGCAAACCAGGAAGATGCTTACGGAGCTTTTTAATGGAGATGATCCTAACAGGTTGACATTCAGCTATAATGCAAGTGATTCCCTGAATATGTTGTTGCAGGGATTGGCTAAGCCGGGAGATCATGTGATCACCACGATGCTCGAGCACAACTCGGTGCTTCGTCCGCTGTATCACCTGAAAATGGCCGGGATCATTGATGTGACCTATATTCCTTTCGATGCTCACGGGTATGTCAATCCTGATGATATCCGCAAAGCCATTCGCAAAAACACCAGCTTTGTAGTGGTGAACCACAGTTCGAACGTGATCGGTACCGTTCAGCCATTGGCTGAGATCGGGAAGATCTGCAAAGAAGCAGGTGTCTGGTTTATTGTAGATGGAAGCCAGAGCGCCGGCGCTACGCACATTGATATGAAAGCCATGGGTATTGACGCCCTTGCTTTTACCGGACACAAATGCCTCATGGGACCTACCGGCATCGGAGGTTCTTACGTGATGGAAGGTGTTCCCGTAAAAGGCACCCGTTTTGGCGGCACCGGCGTCCGTTCGGCCCAGAAGACACACCTGGAAGAGTTCCCTTACCGGATGGAATGTGGCACCTTGAATATCATGGGTGTCGCGGGTCTGAATGCAGGCGTGAAATGGGTTAAGGAACAGGGCATGGAAAAGATCCACGCCGAAGAGATGCGTCTTTGGGACAAGCTCCGCAGAGGGATTCAGTCTGTTGATAATGTGATCACCTATTGTGCTGAAAGCATCGAAAACCAAAATCCTGTGCTGAGCATGAACATCAAAGGGTTTGATTCGGGCGATGTCGGAACCATGCTGGATGTCGATTACAATATTGCCTGCCGGACCGGATTACAGTGTGCCCCGAGGGTACACGAAGGATTGGGTACCGACAAGATCCATGGAACCGTAAGATTAAGCGTTGGTCCTTTCAACACGGAAGATCAGATTGATGAAGCTATCCGGGCTGTTACCGAGATCGCTTCGATCAGAAAATAAAATGTCACGACGTATTGCCGAACATTTTATTTTGGAAAATGGATCGTATTTTATACTTTTGCAGTCCTTTTCTGAACAGTGCAAGTGAATAGGTTGTGGATGGATTTAACTGTTCATAAAAAACGGAGAGGTGGGTGAGTGGCTTAAACCAACAGTTTGCTAAACTGTCGTACGGGAAACTGTACCGGGGGTTCGAATCCCCCCTTCTCCGCAAAACTTTGTAGAAAATCTCCCGCAGGGATGTTCGATTTTGAAAAATTAGACGTTTACCAATTGACGAAGGACCAGAATGTCAAGGTCCTTTCTTTTCTTAAAAAGATTAAAGATGCGGATCCTTACATCCTTGATCAATGGAAACGGGCCAGTGTAAGCAGTTTGTTGAATCTGGCGGAAGGAACGGGGCGCATGGTCGATGCCGACAAACGTCACTTCCTGACCATCTCGAGAGGCGCTATTTTTGAATCGGTTGCCATCCTCGATTTACTAAACAGTCAAAATCTGATCCCTGAGAATGTTTATCAGGAGCTGTATACAAATTACGAACAGATATCCAAGATGCTGCTCGGCATGTACCGGAGTTATGCCAAATAGCATGGATAGGATCAATAAATCATTCGGGGTATAGCGCAGTCCGGTTAGCGCACCTGGTTTGGGACCAGGGGGTCGCAGGTTCGAATCCTGCTACCCCGACAAAATAAAAA
>DAONET010000052.1:0-9057 GCA_035403225.1 Bacteroidales bacterium
GTTGTATAACAATTATATACAGTTTATCACGGAATTTTTATCAGGTAACGGCCATTTTTCCTATTTTTGATGCAACAAATCATCTTATGAAAAGAATCATTGTTTTTCTCGCGCTGATCATTGCCTCCGGTATGGCCGGAGCGCAGTCCGTGAGCCCGTCACAGGCACAACGTGCCGCTGAAAGGATGATCCAGCGGATGGGAAAGGAAAAATCCTGCTCCATCGGCCAAATCGAAAGCATCAATCAATTCTCCGGTCCCGCTCTGGGATATCTTTGCACCCTCCATCCGGCCGGGTTCATGGTGATTTCAGCCCGGGAAGAGCTCCCGCCGGTCGTGTTTTATTCTTTCACCGGATGCCCCGATCCCGAAGGGAGATTGCTGAGCCTCCTCAGAACAGACCTGTCCCTGCGTCTGCAATATCAACCTGAAACAACCACCATCTGCAACCGCCAATCGTGGAAACAGCTGGAAAGCGGGGAGAAGCGAACCGTCCTGTTTCAGCAATGGCCGGAACCGGGTACGACTTCCACCGAAGGCTGGCTGGAGACAAACTGGACGCAGTCGGCCCCGTATAACCAACTTTGTCCCCTCGATCCCGTGACCTCCACCCGCAGCATCGCCGGCTGCCCCGCTGTGGCCATGGCCCAGATCGTGAATTTTCACCAAACCACCAACGGCGTGGTTTTCGATGACGGCGATGATTACTATCACCACTATGCCGGTCGGAACTACTACATCGACGATGATCACGAAACCATGGATTTCCCCTCTTTCCCCGTGCTGAATGCTTACCTCGACACCCTGAGCATGGCCTGGGCAGGCGGGAATCCTCCAAAGAACCGCGAAATGGCCGCTCTCACCTTTGCCTGCGGAGTGGCTGCCACACAAGTATTCACCTCATCGGCCTCCGGTACCTTCGGCGTTGTCCAGGCTTTTGATGCTTACCAGAAATTTAATTTCGATGAAGCCCAACTCGTCACCGTGAGCGACTCCGTCCTGTATGCCCACATGGCTCAGAACATCAAGGATACCCTGCCCATCCACCTGGCTATCGTCGATTCCGCCTGGAGCATGGGACATAACGTGGTGGTGGATGGCTATAATACCGACGAGTACTTCCACCTGAATTTCGGTTGGGGCGGACCTTACAACGGCTGGTATCTCCTGCCGGAAGGGATACCTTACGGTCTCACGGTAATCGAAGGGGTGATCCTCGATATCATCCCCGACCATACTGCTTTCGTGCCGGAACCACCGGCCGTTACGCGATCCTTTTACCCCAATCCGGCTTCGGATTTCATCTGTCTCAATCCCTCATCGGGCATCACCCGGGCAGAACTATTCACCTGCGACGGACGGCTGCTCCGTGCGCTCATCCCCGATGCGAACGGCACAACCATCAACCTGTCGGACCTCCCCGAAGGCTTTTACCTCATCAGGTGGTGGAGCAAGCAATCCATGAGGACAGAAAAACTGACGATCAAACGGTAATGACAAAAAGAAGGCCGGCTTTTAGCCGGCCTTCTTTTTGGGTATTATTGTTGGGAAAATGATCCTTTCAACCTTCAACCTTAAAAAGCGCGGATCGGCCGTACATAGAATGGGGTATCCTTATTCCCGCCGGTTTGGGCACCATCCCAGAAGCTCTGCATGTTTGCCGCACCAGCATTCCCTTCGGTGGAACACCAATAGTAGGCGTACTGTAAATCAGGAACCAAATATTTTTGCAAGTACAATAAATTAAGCTCATATCTTGATGGGAAATACCAATCGCCATAGACTACTCCATTTTGGGTTGAGGAATAATTAGCGCAGTATTTGGCGGCGAAATCCAACGTCGGATTATCCGGCAATTGTGCCGCTACGATCATTGCAGTATTCATTATACCTGCATATAAACCATCACCCGTTGATCCGGTATACCTGTATGTCCCGTTATACCATCGAACCAACATGTCGGATGGAGCTGCAATGAGGCCATGTTGACCTGTTTCATCCAACCAAAATATGGTTCCTCCCTGAAAACTCTCACCAATATAGTGGACGGGGAGCGTTGTGCTGATTACATTTCCGGTTATAGCAATGCCGGAACCTGCGATTATCGTATTTTGTTTGTTATTCCAGTTAGTAATGTCAGTTGCTGTGATGCCATGGGCAGCGGATGCTCCAAAGACAGGATCAGTTTCCGTCGAGATGAATCCGCTCACATCCGGAATTTCACTACGAACCAGCGCAATTGAATCGCCCAAAGCGGTTTTGGTTGCCAATGTGCTTAAATTCTGGTCGCCGGTGTTTACGCCGGTGAGGTTGCTCAAATTGATGATATCCGTATCCGTAATATTAGCTGCCTCACTGTTTGTATAAACAGGGTCGGTTTCGGTAATGCCGCCCGTTATACTACCGGCCGTTTTAGCATATAATGTATATGGTACACTTAACAATTGACTTGTTCCGGTAATTGAATAAGAGATCCCGCCTGTCGGATCGGTTTCCGTTTTAATGAAGTAGGGGCCGTTTGCCCAATCGATAGTAGCAAAATCGCCACTTACAATTGTTCCGTTGCCTATTTCAATACTTACCAGTCCGTTTGCATTGGTGGTTGTCGTATGTGTTTCTACAAATACGGATGTGCCACTTGCAGAGCCTTGTAAAATAGAAATTTGCATACCAATGCCGGTATTGGTAACCAATTGATCACTGCCGTTACGGATAACTGCCTGATAGCTCATTTTTTCCGGTGATTGAGCGCACACGCCTGCCGTTAATAATACTGCTGCAATAAATGTATATACTTTTCTCATGATTCTCTATTTTTTCACGATTTTAAATGTTTTTACGTCTTGGTTGTTTTGGGTCACTGTAAGAAAGTAAGTTGACGGAACAAGATTTCCCATTTCAATGAGGGTGCGGGTTTCTGTAATGTCCCCCTTTTGTAACAGTTTTCCGTGCATGTCGTGTAATTTATATGATAAATTCGATATATCACTTTCATTGACACATAACGTCAGCAAACTATTCACGGGGTTGGGGTAGGCAGAAGCCAACAGATGAATGTCTTTCACTTCTTTAATGGCAGTGATTACCGAAATTTCATAAGGTTGTTGTACCCCTTGTGTTACAGATCCGTTTGTTCCCGTATGGGTGCTACAAACCATTTGCCCTACGGAATAGCTCGCCGAGCCTCCGCTTCCCGAAGCATTTCCTCCGGCAGCATCAACACTTACCTGTGCTTGTAAACCTGATAGCCCAAGGCCCAACAGGAGTACAGCACATAGTTTTAATCGCTTGTGTCGCATTGTTACTCTCCTTTTTTTAATGGTTAATACTCATTGGCTTATCTCAATGTATATTACTTGTATGGAAGGGAATGATGGTAAAACAACCGCAAATAATATATCATAGAATGCTTGAAGTGAAACAAAAATAAAAAATAATATAATATGACACACACAAAATATTAAAAAAAAGATAATTAGTATTTGTAGATAATGTAAAAAACAGAAAAACAGTACTATAAATTGGTAAATAGGTTTATAATGAATCAAAATAAATAAGATGAATATATGATTTTTATTTTGTCTAGGTATAAATAAGGAGTGCTTTTATGTTTTGTTTTGCTCAGGACAGAACATTTTTTCTTTACCATGCATCAAATAGAGCACTTGCCACGATGATGCATTATTCCGTTGATTTCATCCGGCAAAAACCGGCGTGAAACCAGGTCGCACACAATCCCCGCCATTCCCTGTATTCGCCGTTGTCTGCGATCATGGGGAAGCGCTGTGCAACGAATAATGGATGTATTTGACGCAAATAATGCAACGAAAAATTTGTCAACGCGACGAATAAGATGTATATTCGTTGCAAAAATTGCAACAAATGAGCGCTTTTATACATCAACAGAAGGATTGGCCACATTTCACCTGGGAAAGTGATGAGATTGTGAACGTATTGAGTGAAGCAAGAAATTTGCAGGGAAGATTAATGGGTAAAATGGAATCAATAGGATTTGTTTTGAGGAATGAAGCGTTACTTGGCACCCTGACACTTGATATTATTAAATCAACTGAAATTGAAGGGGAAATATTGAATCCTGACCAGGTTCGTTCTTCCATCGCCCGAAGGTTAGGAATGAAAATAGCAGGATCGGTTGATTCCGATCGAAATGTGGACGGAATGGTTGAAATGATGATCGATGCAACGAAAAATTGTTTCAAACCACTGACGGCCGAAAGGCTTTTTGATTGGCATGCTGCCTTATTCCCGACTGGTAGAAGTGGAATGTACAAAATCAGAGTAGCAAATTGGCGACATGATACTACAGGCCCGATGCAAGTGGTATCCGGGGCAATGGGGAAAGAAAGAATCCATTTTCAAGCTCCGGATTCTACACGTGTCGAAAAAGAAATGATACAATTCTTACGATGGTTCAATAAACCGAAAGAAATGGACCTGGTAATAAAAGCGGCCGTAGCTCATTTATGGTTTGTAACCATTCATCCGTTTGATGATGGCAATGGCAGGATAACACGAGCATTGACAGATATGTTACTGGCTCAATCAGACAATAGTACACAGCGGTTTTATAGTATGTCGGCACAGATCAGGCTGGAGAGAAAACAGTATTATGAGATCCTGGAAAAAACACAAAAAGGGAACCTGGATATAACGGAATGGATAAAATGGTTTCTTAAATGTCTGATAAAAGCCTTAAAATCAACCGATAAGGTATTAAATAATGTTTTATTTAAAGCTGATTTTTGGCAAAAACATTCGGCCATCATACTTAATGAAAGACAAAAGAAAGTATTGAAGAAAATGCTGGATGGATTTAATGGTAAGTTGACATCTTCGAAATGGGCAAAAATCGGGAAATGTTCTAAAGACACCGCCATCAGAGATATTAATGGTCTGATAGAAATGAATATTTTACAAAAATCGGAAGCAGGGGGGAGAAGCACCAGTTACGAACTGAAAACAATTCATCCAGATCATAAATCAACCTTCTTGTAATTTTCTTTCCAGGGCTATCAAAAAAATCTATATTTTGTATATTTGTAGGATGGCTATGTGGTTTTCTATGTCATGAAAACGATTAATCCGGCAAAGTGGAATTGGTTCAATGAAGTAGTCCTCGTTGTTTGCTCCCTGGTTGTTTATATCACCACCCTGAATAACGGCTTCTTCTGCTGGGATGATGCAGCGGTGGCGCTGAATCCGGCTAACCGGCAGCTGAGCGTACATCAGATTTTGCACACTTTCGGCTCTTCCCAGGTGGGACTGTACCACCCGGTCACTACCCTGAGTTTCATGCTGGACTACGCTATCGGGCAAGGAAGCCCCTTTACCTTTCACCTGACCAACATCCTGCTGCATTCCCTTAACACGCTTCTTTTGTACTTGTTTCTTCGGAAGCTGACCGGCAAAATCAATCCGGCCTTTCTGGCAGCCCTTCTTTTCGCCATCCATCCGATGCATGTTGAGTCGGTGGCATGGGTCACTTCACGCAAGGACCTGATGTATACGCTCTTCTATTTTCTGACCCTCATCTTTTATCTGAAGTACCTGGAAAAAGACCGTTCGTGGAAAAACTATGGATGGGCGGTGCTGTGCTTCGCTTTTTCTTTAATGTCGAAAATACAGGCAGTTACATTGCCTTTCGTGTTGATCCTGATAGATTTCTATTTGAAGAAAAGACCAGTGGCAAAAATGATTCCGGATAAAATCCCTTTTTTTCTGCTGTGTATACCCTTCGGATTGGCTAATTATTATGCCCAGCAGGGATACGGGTATATCTCGTACGGATTTCATTTCTCCGGGTTCGAGCAGGTCTTCCTGATGTTCTACGCGGCTTCAGTCTATCTGATGAAAATAGTTTTCCCTTTTCCGCTTTCTGTTTTTTATTCATTCCCGTTTTCTCCCGGTGAAGGGATTCAGGCCAAAGAGATGATCGTCGTCGCTTTTTTCTTGCTGTTACTGGTGTCAGCTGTTATTTTCCGGAAAAAGATCCCCCGGATGGCCGGGTTTGGTATTTGGTTCTTTCTGATAAACAGCCTGATCGTTGCGGTCGTTACCCAACGCCGCGAGTTTGTTATCGCCGACAGATACGTCTATCTCTCTTCAGTGGGAGTATTTTTACTGATTGCCTCCATCGCGGAATACCTTCCCAAAACTCCGTCCCTTCTCAAAAAGTCAGTCGTTGTCGTGCTGACGTTGTATATTGGGTTCCTGTCAGTATCCGCCTTCCATCGAAGCCTGTTATGGAAAGATCCGGAGAAGTTGTTCTCACAAGCGTTATGTCATGATGAAGATTCGGAAATCATTCTGAATACCTTAGCCACCCTGGAGATCGGGAAAGGGAACTATGAAGCTGCGCGGGAACATCTTGACCGGGCTATTTCGGTCAGCCCGGATTATTCACAGGCCTATTATAACAGAGGAATAGTCTTTACAAAGACGCAGCAGGCAGACCTGGCCATCACTGATTTTTCGACAGCCATCCGTTGTAAAGAGGATTACACCGATGCCATTTTCGCGAGGGGAACTGTCTATATGAGGAAAAATGAGTGGGTTTTGGCGTTTGATGATTTTACCCGGGTTCTGCACTATGATCCGGAACATTTTGGCGCATTACAAAACCGGGCCATTATTCGCGGCGGACAGAACGATTTCCGGGGTGCATTGGAGGATCTGAACATGGCCGTCAGGGTTGATCCCGGTACCGCTTCAACCTACTATTTACGCGGGATTGCCCTCTTCGAGACAGGGGATAACGGCTGTGACGATCTTCGAAAGGCATTAAACATGGGATACGACAAAGCCAGGCAGGCGTTGGTGTACTATTGCGAGTAGCATGTGTCAAGTGCGAAATGCCTGCCTGCCGGCAGGCAGGTAAAGTGCGAAATGCAACAAATATGAACAGATGTATGTGATTTTCATAGTTTTTATTATATTTATGCAAAAAATCAGGGATCATGAAACGATCAGGAGTATTTATTGGTTTGGTCCTTCTGCTTTTGTCTGGTATCGGGGCAAAAGCCCAGTGGTTACCGGCAACGGGTATGGAGGGGGCGCCCTGTGACGGCCTGTTCCTGATAGATTCCACCCTGGTCACGAATAGCACTCCTGCCGGGATTACGGTCCGGCATGTCGATTCTGTCTGTTGGGAACCTAAGCTGGACCTGGACATCATGGGATATGCCGTAGCCGGTCAGTGCATCATGTCTTATTTCTATAATACCTTCTACCGCTCGTTTGATGCTGGTGAGACCTGGGACACCCTGGAGCCTTTAAATGTGGACCAACCGATTACCTTTACCGGAACTGATTCCGTCTTTTTTGTGCTTGACGGACTGAATCAGGTCAAATGTTCTTATGATTATGGCGCTTCCTGGAATATTGTTCCCTCGCCTTCCCCGACTGCTGGTGAGTTGTACATTTTCTCCCACGATTCAAGCCTGTTCTGCCTGGATTTTCCCAGGACGGCGATCTTTGAAACCACAGACCACGGGAACCTATGGACCACTATACCGTTGACCGGGTTGCCTCCAACCATGTGCCAATACCTGATGGAAGTTTGCCGTTATGGCGGAACATGGTGGGCTACGTCTCCATACATTTCCGGTATCTATAAATTTTCCGTGGCTAATAATTCATGGAGCTGCATGAATGACACATTGACCTTCGATCATTTCAAGGTATTGAACAATGTTTTGTACGGATACGGAAACGGGATCTGGCAGTTGAACGCCAACTGGAACGCCTGGATATCCAGGACTGAAGGACTTACCTGCTATTCCGTTACGGGGTTGGGCTGTATCGATACCACGTATTATTGTGTGTCGGAAGATGGACCCTTCCGGGCAATGGGAAATTTAGTCTGGCAGCCTTTCATGACCGGTCTGTACGGTGGAGATGTACAATATATTTCATCCCTGGATAATGAGGTTTGGATCTGTCTGCGTGATAACTTATACCATTCTTCTGATTACGGCGCTGATTTTGAAAGTGTCGTAAACTATCCCGGGTGCGGTAATGGTCAAAAATTTATCATGACCGATTCTCTGTTCTACCTGAAAGATCAATATTCCTTTTTCGTCAGTGATGATCATGGGATATCATGGAAGGAAGAGGTGGCCGGTCTCCCTCCGGATTACTACGGGAAGATAAGTGACTTTTCTGTCGGGGAATCATTCCTGTTTATGGCCTGTCAAAACCGGTTGTACCGGTCAGCAGCAGATCCGGTTTACTGGGAACCCGCTCCGATAAATCAGTTTGGAAGTTTGCATGCTCTCGGAGCCGGGAATTCTACCCTGGTAATGGCAGGACTGGCTAACTGTCCCATTTGTATCTCGCACGACAACGGAAATACGGTTGACACCCTGGAAATTAACATTCCCGGCGATGATCCGATCCTGAAATATTTGAACGGCCGGTTTTATGTTTTTGCCGGTAGCACCATCTTGTATTCAGCGGATAATGGATACACCTGGGACACGATCCCCCTGAACATATATGATTTCACGTTTACGGATATGTCTGCCACGGAGGAGGCGACGTTCTCCACAGGATACGGCTACGGACTAAAAACGTGCGATTTCACCCCCAAAGTTTTCATCACCTATGATGAAGGGCTGAACTGGACGAGTATTGCTGATAACCTGGAACATTGCGGCTCCACTTTTTTCGGACCCATTCACCTTTTGGGTACCCGGGTCTTCCTGGGTTCCAGTGGTAACGGTTTCTGGTACCGGGATGACATCCTGACCGGTACGGAACCGGAAATACCGGTCGAAAGACCAGGAATGAGCATCTTCCCTAATCCCGCAGCCACATCATTCCTGATTAAAATGCAGCCCGGAGAACCCATTCCTGACGGAAAGATCACCATCCGGTCAGTAAGTGGACAGATCGTTGTTCAACCCGCGATCGCCTCATTTGTGAACGGAACGACAACCGGCCCGATCGATATTTCCAACCTCAGTCCCGGCATGTACCTGGTTTCCTTCTCATCCGAATCCGGTCCCATCCTGCACGCAAAATTCCTCAAACAATA
>DAONET010000053.1:0-8734 GCA_035403225.1 Bacteroidales bacterium
TGTTTTTTGTATCTTTATTCCGGAAAGAAATACTATTCCTTTAAATCCTTGCACCATGAAAAAAAATCTACTGTTTATTGTTATGATGATGTTCTCTGCGGCCCTGATGGCGCAGACAGCGCCCGTGAAATTCCACCGGTCCGGCGACCGGCCTGTGCCGGTGCGTACTTTTTCCATCGGTGATGTCATCCCCGGGCAGTCGGTTCCGAATGCGACGGTAAGTCTTAAAGCCACGTTGGAGGATCCTGTCACGGGTACCACGAAGTACGATCTGCAAACCAATGCAGCTACGCAGAATCGGATATATCTGTATCCCGACGGGACCATTGGCACGACGTTCACGATGTCGCATGTAAACACCTTTTCCGACCGTGGAACAGGGTACACCTATTTCGACGGGGTCGACTGGGGGGATCAACCTTCGGTCAAGATCGAGTCGGTGAAGGCCGGCTGGCCGTCGTACGAAGCTTTTGGCCCTGCCGGTGAGATCGTCGTATCTCATCATTTTGCCAACTTCCCCTTGTGCATTCTCACCCGGTCTGTCAAAGGCACCGGCGCCTGGACCGAGACCACACTGGCTCCGCCTTCCGGTGCCTCGGGTGTTGTCTGGCCGCGGATGGTCACCAACGGCACCGAACACACCAACATCCACATCATCGGTGTCACTACTCCGACAGCCAGCGGAGGCGACGTGTACCAGGGCATGGACGGAGCGTTGGTATATAACCGTTCCCTCGATGGCGGAGCCACCTGGGACGGCTGGCAGATCCTGCCGGGGATGACCTCCACGGAATATCCCGGGATATCGGCCGACTCATACGCCTGGGCTGAACCCAAAGGCGACACCCTCTGCTTCGTGGTCGGCCAAAGCTGGTACGATCAGTTCATCATGAAATCGAATGACAACGGCGCCACCTGGACCAAGACGGTCATCTGGCCCTGCCCGTATAACTTCTGGGCCGGCGGTGACACCACCGGCATCTTCTATTGCCCCGACGGCGCCAGCGCCGTAGCCCTCGACAAGAACGGCAAGGCACATGTGCTGTTCGGCCTGCAACGCGGCATGGGCGACGAAACGGGCAGTAAATACTGGTATCCCTTCACCGACGGACTGATCTACTGGAACGAAGACAAACCGGAGCTGCCCGAAGTGCTGGACCCCGATTGGCTCGATGAAAACGGCTATGTGATCGGCTGGGTGCAGGATACCATGGTTTGGCATGCCGAGACAACCGCCCTGGCCTATTACTATAACTCGATGAGCAGCATGCCACAACTCGCTTTCGACGACCAGAACAATGCGGTCGCCGTCTGGAGCAGCGTGACCACCCTCACCGATCCCAACAGCTTCATGCTTCGTCATGTCTTTGCCAGAAAATCGCAGGACGGCGGCGCCACCTGGAACAGCGACATCATCGACCTCAACTCCGATCTGCTCTACACCTGGTCGGAGTGTGTCTATCCTTCCCTCTCCCCTACCAGCAATTATTTCTGGCACATTCTTTTCCAGGCCGATGATTATGCCGGTTCCTATGTCCAGGCTCCAACGCAGGGGCAGGCCGATATCACCGAAAATTCGATGACCTACCTGAAGTTTTCGAAATGGATGAACGGCATCAATGACCCGTGCGGGCAGGACCTCGGAGGTCTCCGTGTCTCCCCTGTCTTCCCGAATCCTGCTTCGGCCAATGCCTTCCTCAACCTGGATGTCACTAACAGTCAGCGCATCCGCATCGAGCTCACCTCGATCACCGGGCAGGTTGTCCGCGAATACCAACCGGGCACACTCACTGCCGGCGTCCACCGGGTAAAGCTGGATTTGACCGGGTTACAACCGGGTATCTATCAGTATACGGTCATTGCCAACACCGGAAAGGCATCGGGAAAGGTCATCAAAACGCAGGAATGACAAGACCTTTCAGCGTTTCTTTCGCCGACAGTGGATTTTTCAAATTTGGTTTTGAAATCTGAAAAAATCTACCTAATTTTGCACGCGCAAAAAGAAATGCGGCCCGTTCGTCTAGGGGTTAGGACGTCAGGTTTTCATCCTGGTAACAGGGGTTCGATTCCCCTACGGGCTACAGATAAATGCGAAATGTGAAATGCGAAGTGCGATAAACTTCAGACACCACATTTCGCATTTTGCGTTTTACAGTTCGCACTTCACAGTTCGCACTTGAAATGCCTGTCGGCAAGCAGGCAATTTCGCATTTGATTTTCAGGTGCGTAGCACCGAACCATTTGTAGAAAGGGATCCCAACCTCGGAAATTTCAAGGTGCAGAGCACCGAACAAATCAATTGTTGATAGCAGGGAAATGTAAAATGTCTAAGTGCATGAAAAATTTCCGAAATGAGGTATATTTAATTGTTATACACCATTTTCCATCTTTCTTTAGCATTTTAAAACCTTCTGATTTTCTTGTTCATTTTCTTTTTGCTTGTCCAAAAAGAAAACGAACCAAAAGAAAAACGACAGCCGTGCCTTTTCGACGACCCACTAACGGCTCGATCCCTAAGCCAGCTAAGGCCGTTTATCGGCCTTCGGCCTCCTAAACGTCTGTACCTGGCTTTATACGGGATCTTCGCCGAGTGGGTACCCCGCCGAAAAGTCAATGGCGATTTTGAAACCGCTGTCTTTTTGCCTCACCTTCAGGATTAGATCTAACGACAAATTCTCTTTTATCAAAATGTCCGAAGATATTCATAACCACTGGCAAAATGGTATATCTAAGGCTTCTATTTGGTTGGGGAACTTAAGAATTCCCTGGTCAGCTTTAAGCAAAACTCCGGTTGACAAGCAAATACAGAATGACCCGATGCTGGTATTATGATCAATTTTATATTTCTGAATACTTTCAGATAATCCGCAATGCATCCCCACGGTATTGGATCGCTTTCACCCAAAAGGATCATTACAGGGGTGTCGAGACCGTGCAAAAATTCTCGTCTGTCTTTTCCTTTTTCCAGGCTCAACCCTGTCCTGAAATGCGCATAACCCCCACTACCCCTTTCACAGGAGGAAGAACAAGATAACCCCGTCCTTTCTGATTTTTGCTTAGCTATGTTGGCCATAAAACAATCCAAAAGACTATCAATTTCATCATCAGGGGCTGTCTTAATGCCAAAACCTGCGTAATCACTGATCCTGGTAAACTTTTTATATGCAACAGGTTCAAGGTATTCAGAAGGAAAGTGTTTGGTAATTTCTCTGTTTTTTAATTTCACACTATCTGGTAAAGGAATCAGGATGTCATCCAAATGCTTTGGTATTATTCCGCCGGGACCGGAGAAAATTAGTTTTTCAACTTTTTCGGGATGCTCAGCCAGGTATGCAGGTGCCAATGATGCCCCCCATGAATGTCCTATAAAAATAACTTTTGATGCTTCTAATAAATCGACGATTGCTTCTAAATCGCGCAGATGCCTTTTAACACTATATTCCCTGATATTGCGAAGCCTGGCTGATCTGCCACTTCCTATCTGGTCGTATAAATAAACGTCGTAGCCATCGTCAGCAAGTTTGCTAAAAACAAAAAGGTCTTGTGATGTCACATAACCACCCGGTCCTCCATGAAGATATATAATCGGGACAGGTTTCCGGGGCTCATGCCCTTTGAAAAAATAAAATGCGATTCTTGATCCTGTCGGCAAATCCCAATATTGATTCGTTACGGTGGTTATAGAGGAAGAAATTATTCCAAATGTTTGTCCAAAAATACAAATAAGAAATATGGACGTTAGCAGGTGTTTCATATTAGACATATACGCACCGAAAATACAAGAAAGAACCGTTGTTTTTCTGCATACGATAAAATAAATGTTCATTATGTGTAATGGATCTGATAAAATTTCCGAGATAAAGGACACGCCATGGCGTGTCCCTACGGGTGCATCCATAGGTAAGAATGGCAATTTGAAGAAAAATTGTCACGGACTGAGGTATACATATAGCACATTTTCCGTTTTTTCCCCTTATCTTGCAGATAATCAAAACCCCCATGATCTATGGCAAGACTATACCTTTTTCTTTCCCTGGTTCTGCTCTTCCCGATCCGGGGATATCTCCAGCAAGTCAGGCCTCTCTCTGAGGAGGATTCCCTCTTTCGCATCGAATGTCCACAAAAAGCGGTAGGAGACCTCTTCCATAAAAAGGATCAAACGCCCAAACCGCCCCGGAAATTGAGCGCCCTGATCCTGCCGAACATCAGTTCCAATCCCACCAACGGGTTCATTGCGGGGGTCGGAGGATCGCTGGGTTGGAGCTTCGGTCCCCGGGAAAACACGAACATCTCGGGGGCAGGCTTCACCGTGGCCTATACCAGTAAAAACCAGTTGCTCACCTTCGTCAAGTCCAACCTCTACACCAAACACAACACCTTCTTCCTCCAGGGCGATTTTCGCTTTTACATCTACAGTCAGCCTACCTACGGGCTGGGGACCAACGCTCCGGATACGGGAAATATCCCGTCGTCCATCAGCTGGTTGGGGGAAAACATGGCGGAAGACGACCTCTCCTTCCCCATGCTGTTTGATTACGTCAAGATTCATGAGATCGTAAGCCGGAAGGTATATGAAGGTGTATACGTGGGTATCGGGTACCATCTCGATTACTATTACGACATCCGGGACAAAAACCTAAGGCTGGATTCCGTTCCAGCCCTGCTGACACCCCATTATGTCTATTCCGAAAAGTATGGTTTCCATCAGGATCAATATGCCTTATCGGGCCTCAGCGCCAATTTTGTTTACGATACGCGCGATAACCTGATCTGTCCCTACCAGGGGATCTATGCCACCGTCAACTACCGGTACAATTTCCGCTTCCTGGGAAGCGATCAGGATGAATCCTCGCTGTGGCTTGAATTCAGAACATATCTGGGGCTTTCCAAAAAGAGGCCCCGCAACCTGATCGGCTTCTGGGTTTTCGGCGATTTTACCATGTCGGGACATCAGCCGTATCTCACCCTGCCGGCCCTGGGGGAAGACCAGCGTACCCGATCCGGGAGAGGATATGCCAATGGCCGTTACCGGGGAGAAAACATGGTTTACGGAGAGGTGGAATGGAGGTTCCCGATCCTCCCCTGCTCCCAGATCCTGGGCGGGGTTCTGTTCGTCAATGCAGTGACCACCAGTAATCAACTCAGGGATGTAGGGTTGTTCGAATATATCTGCCCCTCCGCCGGTTTCGGCATCCGGATCATGATCAACAAGTACTTCCGTACCAACCTCAACCTCGACTTCGCCATCGGGAAGAGATCCAAAGGGTTTTATTTCTCGGGACAGGAGACCTTTTGAGGTTCTTCGTTCATGTTCAAATGCGAACTGTAAAATGTATTTCTCATTTTACCTGCCTGCCGGCAGGCAGGCATTTCGCATTTGTTTTTCAAGGTGCGTAGCACCGAACCATTTGTAGCAAGGGATCCCAACCTCGGAAATTTCAAGGTGCAGAGCACCGAACAAATCATCGTCAATTAAAGAAATCAAACACATAGTTTTCGTCAAATTCTACCTCGTTCTTACGAAGTATTTCTAAATATTCCTCTCTGAACGTTCTCTTTTTGTGATGATTATCTTGATTTACAATGTATTTAACCACTGTGTCTATTTGCGATTTGGAATGTGTAAAAGCCCCATATCCTTTTTGCCATTCGAATTTGAAGGTTGACAACCGATTTTCCTTCACCCAATGTGTTGATGAGGTTTTGATGTCTTCGACCAAATCGGGAATTAAATCACTAGGATGATAACCGATTAAAAGATGAATATGGTCAGGCTGTGCGTTTATGGCCAATAGTTTATGTCTCCGGTTTTGAACTACAACGGTTATATATTTTTCTAAAATGTTTTTCCATTCTTTTTTTATTAATGCCTCTCTGTTTTTGGGGGAGAACAGGAGATGGATATAACATTTGGTGTAGGTATTGGCCATATTATAAAAATTTAACCGGGATTTGTTCGGTGCTCTGCACCTTTTGTTGTGTTATTCATTCTTTTGCTACAAATGGTTCGGTGCTACGCACCTTTTGTTGTTGCTGTCCAAATTTGTTAAAAATGAATTTGATAAAAAAGTAGGGATTGGAGTTGCTCCGGGAAGGGATTATTTACAAGAAAAATAAAAACCAAGCCCCATGGTAAAATTATCACTTTTCTCCCAAATTACCAATATGATCACGGAGAGTTTTTAGTTCCATCGTAAACAATCACGAATCTGACAAATACTGTAGAAAAGAACACCCAATCCAAGCAAAACAAAGATGCAACGCACCGAACTAATCGCATTTCGCACTTCACAGTTCGCATTTGGTCAGGGGGCTAGGGGAAAGATACAAAAAACTGGCTGGTTCATAAGAAACTTTTGAAAATATTTGGAAATTTGGAAAATATTTAGTAAATCGCATCCTTATTTTACAAACCGCATGCGGCGCATGATAATAATTTTATTCCGGGGTTAGCGCGCAGGGACAGCAGGATGAGCGGCATTTGTGGATTTACATGGCTTTGCTTATTTATTGACTGATAAATAATTGAAATCATCGTTTTAAAATCCAAATAATCATGGGTACATGGATTTTCATTGATTCAAAAGACGAAGGAGGCATTTCCCCTTCGGAAGGTAAACTACGTAAAGTTGTTTTTATCTGTATTGTTTTCTTTCATGTTTCACTGATGGCTGTCGGTCAGATGGTGAACGGGCAGGACTCACCCGGATGGGAGTCGTGGAAATATGCCGGAGATCGGGGGACTTCAACATTTTCACCTTTTTCGACGGAGTGGCGATGGGATACGATTCTTTGTTACGACACCCTCAGCCTGAGCAACCGGTTGACCCGCATCTTTGGCGCAATGGTATGGATTTCAACACCCTGTCGGAACAGTGGGATAACGGGACCTGGATCAACTCTTACCAGGAATCATACACCTATAATGCCAACGGCGATCCCCTCTCTTCGTTACGGCAAATCTGGGTCGATAATACCTGGCAAAATGATAACCGGTGGGCCTATGGGTATTATCCCAATGGGAATTTGGATTATTTCTGGAGAGAAGTCTGGCAATCGGACGAATGGGTGAAATACTGGAGATATACGATGTCATACGGTCCAAACGGGAAAGAAGATTCCGTAATCATGGAATCGGAGCAGAATAATGAATGGGTTAAGGACCACTTATGGTTATATTCCTATGATACCAGCGGCAATATATTGATCCGACTTACAAAATTATGGTCAGGTGCGGACTGGGAACCCGGTTACCGGGAATCAAATACGTATAACAACCAGGGAAATGTTTTAGTCAGTCTTGGCGAATCCTGGCAAGGTTCTTCCTGGGGGAACTTCGCCAGACAATCCTATACCTATGATTCGGCCGGGAACAGGTTAACCTACCAAATGGAATTATGGCAATGGGGCGAATGGGTGAATAATTGGTTATTCCAGTACCAATATGATGCGGCAGGGAACAAGATTACAGAAATGGAGCAGTCATGGGGAATCAATGAATGGATTAATTCCAACAAAACGATGTATACGTATGATACAAGTGGAAACCAGCTAACGAAGATGTATCTGGACTGGGAGATGGGATATTCGGTTTGGATAAGAAACTATAAACAAACGTATTCTTATGATTCCTATGGAAATTCGATTACCGCCCGGTATGATAAATGGGATGTCACAAATAGCGAGTGGGTACCCTTTGTCGGCGACCTAACAGTGTATTTTAACAAAAACTGGGATCAGACCCTGAACACTCACCAATATGCAGCGACCATCTCACCGGTCATTGTTTCCACCGGGCCGGAGATCCCTTCGCCCGGATTCAACCTTTACCCCAATCCTGCGACGTCGGCAGTGACGATACAGTCAGGACTGATCACACCCGGTCAACCTGCACAAATTACCATTTATAACCTTCAGTGGCAACCTGTTCTGACAAAATCCACCACCGCTCAAACGAAAAGGATCGATCTTAACGGGTTAGCTGACGGTATTTATTTTGTAAAAGTGACTATAGAAGGAAAAAGTCAGATACGAAAACTGGTGAAGAGATAATTCCGATTCGCCAAACCGATCGCATTTTGCATTTCACAGTTCGCACTTGGCCAGGCGCCTATGTTGCTGCTATTTTCCAAAGACCATTTTAAGCCCAATGATAATGATGATGATTCCAAACACTTTTGTAAGTACTTCCGGTGAAAGTTTAATAGCCATTTTACTTCCCAGATAACTTCCTGCCAAAAAACTAACGCACAGAATAGCGGCTACTTTAAAATCGACCTCTCCGGCTTTATAATAATTATAAACTGCCAGAGCTCCAATGGGGGGTAACATCATAGCCAGAGAAGTTCCCTGGGAAGCATGTTGGGTCATTCCAAGAAAATAAACCAGACAGGGAACGACAATAAGTCCGCCCCCTATCCCAATGAAACCACTCAGGGTTCCGGCAAAGACACCAATGATCAGGATAATGATAATCGTTTCCATATTGAGCTTCTTACAGGTAGGGTTATGATTCATATTACAGCATTATTCGATGCATCTTCTTTTCGGAAAATGATCCTGGTTATCACCATTTCTCTGTTAAAAGTATGAATATTTGTCATTTCATCTCCCAAAAATCACCGGGTGCAAACCAATCGCACTTCGCAGTTCACAGTTCGCACTTGGTCAGGTAACCGCTATTGTTTGAGGAATTTTGCGTGCAGGATGGGACCGGATTCGGATGAGAAGGAAA
>DAONET010000054.1:0-8445 GCA_035403225.1 Bacteroidales bacterium
CCAGACCAATCGCTCCTGTGGTTTACCATCGATGCGACAGGTTCCGGACACCACTGGCAGTACACCTTTCCGGTCACCGTCTCAGCTCCGGATATTCAACTCCGGGAAGCAAGGATTCATGATGGAATGAATGAATTGCTCGATCCCGGCGAAGTGGCCGATTGGGAGATTCAAATCGGAAACCTGGGAAGCCGTTCAGCCGATAGCGTGACGGTTTCCGTCGTCCTTTCCGACACCCTGATCGAGATCATCTCACCAGAGAGCCTTTTTTTCAGCACCCTGCCTCCCGACAACGCACTAAACACGTCATTCCGCTTGCACGCTGACCGTACGGTTCCGGCCGGATCGACGCAGCAGGTCATCCTCCGGGTTACCACCGCTTCCGGCCCGGAATACGATTTTCCGTTTGACCTTCAAATCGGATCCAAACCCATCGCCATCCTGAATCTTACCGACAATACCACTTCCGTCACTGCCATGGAAACAGCCCTTGACAGCATCGGAGCGCCTTACAATCATTATACCTGGGTCGGCAACCAACTGCTTCCTCATCGTGTCATCTTCCTCATCCTGGGTACCACATCAGGATCACACTCTCTGAGCGATAATGAAGATTCTTTCTTCTCCAGTTATCTGGAAAGCGGGGGGAAAATGTATATGGAAAGCTACAGCGAATGGTATTACAATAAAACCCAACTTAAATCGATGTTTTATACTTCTGCCGAAAAAACCGGACTCTATGACTTCACCCGGATGTCGGGCCTTAATAATACCTTATGCGACGGGTTGACATTCCAATACCTCAACTCCTCCAACTATGCCATTTTCGATATGCTCCCCGTTTCCCCCGGTTTCGCCATCGCGGATAACGGCAGTTCCGATCCCCATGTGATGCAAATCGCTTACCATGGTGACGACTACCAAACCATTGGGTCCATGATTGAATTCGGGAAACTGGCAGACAGCGTTTACCCCTCCACCAAAACCGGACTGATGGAACGCTATCTCGATTTCTTCGGAGTCGTTTTTAATAATCCTTATCCGTTCTTCCACGCCGACTCTACTACCATCTGCCGCTTTCATTCTGTACAATTTGCCGATGATTCCTACGATAACATCGTATCATGGCAATGGGAATTCCCGGGCGGACAACCGTCATCCAGTACGCTGCAAAATCCCTTGGTGGAGTACCCTGAAAAAGGAGAATATGATGTTAAACTGACCGTTTCCGACGGAACCAAAAGCCATTCTATCACCCGGAAAAAATTCATCCGGGTAGTGACCTGTGCCGGAGAAGATGAACCTTCCCTTCTTTCAGAAGTGTTGGTCTTCCCCAATCCCGCAAAAGATGTAATCCGTATCTCTTTGCCTGACGGCATCAACAATCCTGTCCGGGCAACGTTGTACGATATCACCGGGAAGGTCATCCGTCGTGTCGTCCTTCCCGATCTCTTGCAGGGAGAAACCGCTACTATCTCTACCGACGGCATCCGCAACGGATTTTATATCCTGAATTTCTCTGTCCCCGGGGAAACCGTTTGCAGAAAGGTATTTATTGACAGATGACCTGACCAAGTGTGAACGGTGAAGTGCGAGGTGCGATTGGGTTTTATTCTTGTCAGATTCTCACGGCTGCGTTGACAATACCGTCGACGTCGTACCCGCATTCGTGATGGAGTTCAGCTATGCTGCCTTGTTCAATGAATTGATCGGGGATTCCGAGGCGAACGATGGTGGCTTGGTATCCGTGGGAGGACATGAATTCGAGGACAGCGCTTCCCATTCCGCCGGTGGTAGTTCCGTCTTCTACCGTGATAATCTTTTTGAATTTCCGGAACACCTGGTGGAGCAGTTCATCATCCAGTGGTTTCAGGAAGCGGAGGTCGAAATGGGCAGCTGAAATGCCTTTTTCCCGGAGTATCCGGCAAGCTTCAACGGCCTCGTTCCCCACGTGACCGATGGTAAGGATAGCCAGGTCGTTTCCGTTGGTAATCATGCGTCCTTTCCCTATTGGCAAGGCTTTCAAAGGGGTATGCCACTCGGGCATCACCCCGCGTCCTCTCGGGTACCTGAGGGCGAACGGTCCTTTCGGATCCTGTTGCGCGGTGTACATCATGTTACGCAGTTCCTCCTCGTTCATGGGAGAGGCGATGGTCATGTTGGGGATGCATCTCAGGAAAGCGAGGTCGTAAGCTCCGTGATGGGTGGCTCCATCTTCGCCAACCAATCCGCCCCGGTCGAGGCAGAACACTACCGGCAGGTTTTGCAGGGCCACGTCATGGATGATCTGATCGTAAGCCCGTTGCATAAAAGTGGAATAGATGTTACAGAAGGGGATGAACCCGTCGGCGGCGAGACCGGCTGAAAAGGTGACGGCATGTTGTTCGGCGATACCGACATCGAAGGTCCGCTCCGGCATTTTTTCCATCATGATATTCAGGGAACAACCGGTAGCCATGGCCGGGGTTATGCCCAGGATCTTCGGATTTTTTTCTGCCAGTTCGACAATCGTATGACCGAAGACCGTCTGATACTTGGGGGGTTGTCCGGCGCTCTTATCGGCTGCCAGAGCGCCGGTATCGCGGTTAAACAACCCGGGGGCATGGAAAATGGTCTGTTCTTCCTCCGCCCGCGAGAACCCTTTGCCTTTCACGGTGACGACATGAAGGAGTTTGGGCCCCTGGATATCTTTCAGGTCCCGCAGCAGCTTGACCATCCGGATGACATCATTGCCATCGACAGGGCCGAAATAACGCAGCCGGAACGATTCAAACAGGTTACTCTTTTTCAGGATGGTGGTCTTGAGTGCGTTTCCGATCTGTTTGACGATCATACGGGAGTTAGACCCGTACTTAGTGCCTCCGCCCATCAGTCTCCACACTTTGTCTTTCAGCCTGTTATATGCTTTGGAAGTAACAATATCGGCCAGATAATCTTTAATGGCTCCCACATTATTATCAATCGCGATGCCATTATCGTTCAGGATCACCAGCAGGTTGGCATTGGTGACACCGGCGTTGTTCAGGGCTTCCATCGCCATACCGCCTGTCATGGCGCCATCGCCGATGACAGCCACATGATGGCGTGAGGGATGATGGTCGAGCATCGCTCCTATTCCCATCCCGAGGGCTGCCGAGATGCTGGTGGAGGAGTGTCCCACCCCGAACGAATCATAGGGGCTTTCCGACATCTTCGGGAAACCGCTCAACCCTTTGTAGGTCCGGATAGTCTGGAAGAGGTCTCTTCGTCCCGTGATGATTTTATGCGCATAAGCCTGGTGTCCCACATCCCAGATAACCTTATCGTCGGGGGTATTGAACACATATTGGATGGCGACAGCAATTTCCACGGCGCCCAGGCTTGAGCCGAGATGGCCGGGATGTTGCGAGAGAACATCGATGATCAGGGTGCGGATCTCTTCACATAAACGGGGAAGGTCCTGAAGAGAAATCTTCTTCAGGTCCTCAGGATTGTTCACCCTGTCCAGCAAAGGTCCTATTCGTGGTGTCATGACGTATTTCTGTAAATAACAGCAGAAGGGTATTGTTTATTTCATCAAATCAGTCCGAGTTGAAGTTTTGCCTCCTCCGTCAGTTTATCCATATCCCACGGTGGTTCAAACGTCAATTGTACTTTTACCTCTCCGATGCCATCCACCTTTTTCACTTCCTCCATCACGATACCGGGGATATCTTCGGCGATGGGACAATTCGGGGTGGTCAGGGTCATCAGGATCCTGACATTGTTTGTTTTTTCATCGATCTCCAACGAATAAACAAGGCCCAGATCGTATATGTTCAGCGGTATCTCCGGGTCATATACGTTCTTCAGGGCTCCGATCACTTTATTTTCCAGCGGATGCATTGACTTTTCCCTTTACTGTTCAATACACAAAAATACTAAGAATTGTTGAGATCAGGGGGATGACCGGGGGCCATTCCCGACAAGGGTTCTTTTATCCTTTTTGTTCGGCCTTGGTCTTGAACACGAGCGCGTAAAGTTTCATTTGTTTGATCATGGCAGTAAGTCCGTTGGAGCGGGTTGGAGAAAGATGTTCCCGGAGGCCTATTTTATCGATAAAGGAGAGGTCGGCGCCGAGGATCTCTTCGGGAGGCTGACCCGACATCACCCGGATGAGGAGGCTGACAATCCCTTTGGTGATGATAGCGTCGCTGTCGGCGGTAAAATACACCTTCCCTTCCCGGAATCCGGCATGGAGCCACACTTTCGACTGACAACCGGAGATCAGGAACTGGTCTGTCTTGTACTGTTCGTCTATCAGGGGGAGGCTTTTCCCGAGTTCGATCAGGTAATTGTACTTGTCCATCCAGTCGCCGAACATCAGAAATTCGCCTTCAATCCGGGCTGCTACTTCATTGATCGTCATACATGAGTTTTTAGTGTACAAAGGTAGCAACTATTCCAGCATGTTTTTGGCTGTCAGTATTGCTTCGTACAATTTATCGATCTCCTGAATGGTATTGTAAAAGGCAAACGAAGCTCTCACGGTTCCCGGTATTTTCAGGTAATCCATCAACGGCATGGCGCAGTGGTGTCCGGTGCGGACGGCGATCCCCATTTTGTCGATGATGGTGCCCATATCGAAAGGATGGATACTGCCCACCAGGAACGAGATCAGGCTGGCTTTCTGATCCGCTGTTCCATAGATTTTCAGGTCTTTGACCTGCAACAATTTTGCGGTGGCATAGCGGAGCAATTCCTCTTCATACGCCATGATGTTGTCCATGCCCAGTTCGCGGAGGTAACGCATAGCAGCCTGCAGTCCCATTACTCCCTCCACGTTGGGGGTTCCTGCCTCAAATTTAAACGGCAATTCGTTAAAGGTAGTTTTATCCAGATAGACATCTTTGATCATCTCGCCCCCCATCTGGTACGGCGGAAGTTCTTCCAGGAGTTTTTCTTTCCCGTAAAGCACGCCGATTCCCATCGGGCCGTACATCTTATGACCCGAAAAGCAATAAAAATCAGCATCCAGGTCTTGCACGTCGACCGGCATGTGGGCAATGGATTGGGCTCCATCGATCAGCACGGGGATGTTCCTTTCATGGGCCTGCCGGATGATCTCTTTCACGGGATTCACCGTTCCCAGCACGTTCGAGACATGGGTCAGGGCGATGAGCCGCGTCTTCCCGTTCATCAGGCGCTGTAGCTCATCCATCACCAGCTCTCCCTTGTCGTTGAGAGGGATGAACTTCAGGGTAGCGCCTTTCTCCAGGCACATCTGTTGCCAGGGGACGAAATTGGAATGATGCTCGGCCACCGAGATGATCACTTCATCGCCGGGGTTGATGAATCTTTTTCCGAAGGAAGAAGCGACGAGGTTGATGGATTCGGTGGTACCACGGGTGAAGAGGATCTCCCGGGTGTCGGAGGCGTTGATGAACTGCCTGACCTCCCGGCGCACTTCCTCGTAAGCCTCGGTGGCTTTCACGCTGAGATAATGAACCCCCCGGTGGATGTTGCAGTTATCTTTTTCATAATAATGGCTGATAGCGCGGATCACCGATTCCGGCTTCTGCGTGGTGGCAGCATTATCGAAATAAACCAACGGTTTCTTATAAATTTCCTGGTGAAGGGCCGGGAAATCAGATCTTATTTTTTCTATCGGGAAACTCAAAGCTTTCAAATTTCTGACATTAAACAACATGCTAAATTCACTCTCTTTCTTGTATCAAATCTTGGTCGGATCGATATAAAAATCAACCTGTTTTTCGGGGTTGCTGCAGTGCAGCACGCATTGTTCGCAGATCTGAAGTTCGCCCTGGAGGCGGCGTTTGATCATATCCTCAAAACGATGGCGCAAGGGGCCGATCCTGATCTTGTTCACGATATCGTCGGCAAAGGCATACATCAGCAACATCCGGGCATTTTCCTCGCCGATACCGCGCTGACGCAGATAGAACATGGCTTCGGCATCGAGTTGACCCGTGGAGGAGCCGTGCGAACACTTCACGTCGTCGTTATAGATCTCCAGAAACGGTTGGGAATGGATGCGGGCGGTATCGGTCAGCAAAATGTTTTTGTTGCCCTGGTAAGCGCTTGTTCCCACCGAATGAGGTCTGACGAGGACATGCCCGTTGAACACCCCGGTGGCATGTTCATCCAGGATTCCCCTGAACCGTTCGTTACTGGTGCAATGCGGGGCAGCATGATCGACGAACACGTGGTTGTCGATATGTTGTTTCCGATCCATCAGGTAAAGACCGTAGATATCGGCATTGGCGTGAGGGCCGGCCAGGGTGACATGGATGTCGTTGCGGAGGAGGCCGCCGGTGAGAGAGACGAAATGTGACTCGAGGGAAGCCGATCCTTCCAGCCTGAAAAAGGTAGAACCGATCAACGTAGAACTGTTGTTCAGGCTCTGAAGTTTATAATGGTCCATTTCCGCTCCTTCGTTGAGGAAAACCTCGGTGACATTATTCGAGAAGCTGGCCTGGTGATTATAGGAATCGTCGCAATGAACGAGGGTAAGGCGGCTGTTTTTCCCCAGTACGATGAGGTTTCGGGTCTGGAGGAACAAGTTGTCGGGATGACGGATGACATTCACCATCTGAACGGCTTTGTTGCCGGAAACGTTATCCGGGACATAGATGAAGATGCCGTCCATGGCGAAGGCCATGTTGAGTTCGGTGAAGCCGGTCTTCGCGGCCGCTGAATATTTCCCGAGGTGTGGTTCCACCAGTTGCGGAAATTGCCGGATTGCTTCAGAGAGGCTGCCCATGATCATCCCGTTACCGAGGACCATGAGGGGCACATCGCGCGAGACCGTCCAGCCGTTCAGCTGTCCGAGGACAGCCGTATCGAAGTTCGGGATGTTGCACCGGAACACGCTCCGGATGTCGCCCGGATCCTGCCGGTTCAGGTGGTAAACATAATCGCGGGCAAAAGTCTCCGTGAGGTCGGTATTACGCCATACTTCTTCCTTGGGAGAGGGGAATCCCGTCGCCCGGAACGATCCCATCGCCTTTTCACGGGCTGCTGCAATCGTCGGGTTACCATCGCCGTCAATGATTTTCCTGTTTTCGTCAAACAATCGCGACAGGCGGTCAACCGTGATCTTATTCAGGCTTTCCATATTACTCATGTTCCTTCTTAAGCCAGTCATATCCTTTCTCTTCCAGTTCCATCGCCAATTCTTTAGGGCCGGACTTCACGATTCTTCCTTCAAAGAGGACATGCACAAAATCGGGTACGATGTAATCGAGCAGCCGCTGGTAATGGGTGATGACCACAAAGGCATTATCAGGCCGGCGGAGTTTGTTCACCCCGTTAGCCACGATGCGGAGGGCGTCGATGTCAAGGCCTGAGTCGGTTTCATCCAGGATAGCCAGTTTCGGCTCGATCATGGCCATCTGAAAGATCTCATTCTTTTTCTTTTCGCCTCCGGAAAAACCTTCGTTCACGGAGCGGTTGGTGAGGTCGGAATCAATCTCAACCAGTCTTTTCCTCTCTTCCATCATGCGAAGGAAATCGCCGGCGGGGAGGGGATCCAGCCCTCTGTATTTGCGGATCTCGTTCACCGCGGTCCGCATGAAGTTCGTGATGCTCACCCCCGGTATCTCCACCGGGTACTGGAATCCCAGAAAAATACCTTCGCGGGCCCGGTCTTCCACGGATAAATTCAACAGGTTTCGGTCGTTGTACAACACCTCCCCTTTGGTCACCTCGAACACTTCCCGGCCGGCGATAACCGATGCCAGCGTGCTTTTCCCGGTGCCGTTGGGTCCCATGATGGCATGTACTTCGCCGTTGTTCACTTTCAGATTGATCCCTTTCAGGATCTCTTTCCCGTTGATCGAGGCATGAAGATTTTTAATGTTTAACAGCATATCTTTTGTTCAGGTTGAATGGCTAAATCCGTTAATTTTTATCCCACTTTTCCTTCCAGGCTGATCGACAGCAGCTTTTGCGCTTCCACGGCAAACTCCATCGGGAGTTTCTTCAGCACCTCCTTGGCATAACCGTTGACGATCAATCCGATAGCGCTTTCAGCGCTGATCCCCCGCTGCTGGCAGTAGAAGAGTTGCTCTTCGGAAATTTTCGAGGTGGTCGCTTCGTGTTCGACAATGGATGAATGGTTGTCGACCTGGATGTACGGGAACGTATGAGCTCCGCACTGGTCGCCAAGCAGCAATGAATCGCATTGAGAATAATTACGCGCGTTCGCCGCGTTTTTACTCACCCGGACCAATCCTCTGTAACTGTTATTACTCTTACCTGCCGAGATACCCTTGGAAATGATGGTACTACGGGTATTCTTCCCCAGATGGATCATTTTCGAACCGGTGTCGGCCTGCTGGTGGTTGTTTGTCACCGCCACGGAATAAAACTCACCCACCGAGTGATCACCCAGCAGAACGCATCCCGGATATTTCCAAGTGATCGCGGAGCCCGTTTCCACCTGTGTCCAGGATATCTTCGAAT
>DAONET010000055.1:0-8425 GCA_035403225.1 Bacteroidales bacterium
TCAGAAGGTCAAGCCGAACATTCTGCGATGCAATCCCTGCAAACTGAGGTGTGACACCGGAAAAGTCAGTGCCTTCACCTTTTTACCCTTTCTCTTTGCTCATCGACTCCATCAGAAACCAGATGCAGAGCAGGGCGGCGCCAATGAATATGAACATGTTCATCCAAAAAGGCAACACCCAGGTACCGACACTTACGGGGACACCTGTTATAAGCCGCAGCAGGTTCATCAGGGCGAGAACGCCAAAGATGATGCTGGAAGTTCTGAGGGCAACAGTTGATGATTTCATATTCCAAGGGTTTTATGTTATCCAAAGATAATGCATTAGTTATGATTTTGTATGTATTATCGAAAATATTTTAACATCTACCTATCATTTTTCATAATTTGTTCTCCTTTCTTTGCTCCCCGGCCTTGTCTTTCGATTGATTTTTGCCGTTTTCCGTATTTTTGCAGTAAACCATTTCTTATGCCTGATCAGGATCTGATACGTATCAACCATGCTTCGGAGAATAACCTTCGTTCCGTAAGTCTCGATATCCCCAAAAATAAGTTGGTGGTGGTCACGGGTGTCTCCGGGTCGGGGAAGTCATCATTGGTGTTTGATGTGCTTTACCGGGAGGCGGAAAACTTATTTCTGGGTTCGTTTTCTTCGCATGCGTTACAGTTCATGGGGAAGCGGCGTCGTCCGGCCGTGGAGCATATCACCGGACTGTCTCCGGCGGTGTCGGTAAGCCAAAAGACGATTCAGTCGAGTCCGCGTTCGACGGTAGGGACCATGACGGAGATCTACGATTACCTTCGCCTGTTGTATGCCCGTCTGGGGAAGAGCGACACTCCCGGCCAGAACTTGGTGATTGACCGGAGCCTGTTTTCTTTCAACACGCCCAAAGGAGCTTGTCCTGTCTGCAAAGGATATGGGGTGGAGGACCGTCTGGACCCGGAGCTTCTGGTGGCAGATGCCTCGAAGTCGATCCGTGACCGGGCCCTGGTCATCACCGCACCCAACGGTTATATTATCTATTCTCAGGTGACCATGGATGTCCTGAACCAGGTGTGCGAAGCCGAAGGGTTTTCCGTCGATATTCCCTGGAAAAACCTGACTCCGGCCCAGAAGGATATCATCCTGTACGGGAGCAATAAAATCGAGATCCCGTTCGGGAAGCATACCCTCGAGTCGCGGATGCGCTGGAGCGGAATCACGGCGAAGCCTCGTGAGATGGGCTATTACAAGGGCATCCTCCCCATCATGGAAGGAATCCTGAAACGGGAACGGAACAAGAACATCCTCCGGTTTGTCAGGACCTGCTCCTGCAGCGCCTGCCACGGTACCCGCCTCAACCATTCGGCTCTCTCGGTGAAGATTCACGACCGAAACATCGCCTCCCTTGCAGCGCTTCAGTTGAACGAGTTGAGAGATACGCTTCTTCGGATGGAGTTTACCGGTCGTGAGAGAGAGGTGTCGGGACCCATTATCGGGCAGATTGTCCAACGTATCAATACGCTGATAGAGTTGGGCCTCGGTTATTTGTCATGTGATCGTGATTCGGCGAGCCTTTCCGGCGGGGAGTCACAGCGTCTTCGCCTGGCAAACCAGGTAAACACGGGTCTTCAGCATGTGCTGTACCTCTTCGATGAGCCGTCTGTCGGGTTGCACCCGCGCGATACCGACCGGCTGCTGAGGATACTGGAATCGCTGCGTGATAAAGGGAATTCTGTCATCGTGGTGGAGCATGAGGAGGCGTTTCTGCGCAGGGCCGACTGGCTGATTGACATCGGTCCGGGAGCGGGGATCTATGGGGGTGAGGTGCTGCACAATATCGCAACGGAGCAGATGAGTCTTATCCCACCCGAAGGCATTGCGAAGAGCAGAACACTTTCGTTTTTCACCGGGAAAGAAAGGATAGAAATACCTTCCGTGAGAAGAGAAGGCCGGGGAGAGATCGTTATCACCGGCGCATCAGCCCATAACCTGAAAAACATTGATGTCGCCTTTAAACTCGAAGCGTTGAATGTAGTCACCGGCGTATCGGGAGCGGGGAAGTCGTCGCTGGCGGAAGATGTGCTGGGCAACTATCTGAAGAAGATTTTAAAGGGAGAACCTGCACCGGCGGATCATTTTATCTCCATCACCGGTGCGGAAAACGTCAAAAAGATCATCGACATCGATTCCACACCGATCGGGCGGACACCGAGGAGCAATCCGGCTACCTATACAGGGATGTTTGACGCTATCCGGGACCTTTTTGCCAGCCAGCCGCTCGCGAAGGAGAGAGGGTATTACAAAAGCCGGTTCTCGTTCAACACGGCAGGAGGACGCTGCGAAGAGTGCCAGGGAGCAGGATACCAGGAGGTGGGGATGCATTTCATGGGGAATGTTGAGATTCTCTGCGAGAAGTGCGAAGGAAAGCGATTTGACATGGAGACATTGGAGGTGATGTATCGTGGAAAGAGCATCTTTGATGTCCTCGATATGTATATCAGTGAAGCACGGGAGTTTTTTAGTGATCATGCATCTATCAGGCGTTTCCTGGATGCCATGTATGATCTGGGACTGGGATACCTGAAGATCGGGCAGCGTTCGACCACGCTGAGCGGCGGGGAGGCCCAACGCGTGAAACTCGCCACCGAACTGGCGCTTCCGCATACCTCGAAATGCCTGTACATCCTGGATGAACCCACTACCGGCCTTCACCAGGCAGACATCAGTGTATTGCTTGCTGCCTTGAATGCCCTGGTGGAACAGGGAAACACGGTGATCGTGGTGGAGCATCATACAGGCCTGATCGCTGCTGCTGACCACGTGATCGACCTGGGACCGGAGAGCGGGATCGAAGGCGGATACGTGGTGGCGTCAGGCACGCCGGAAGAGGTGGCAACATGCGAGTCATCCTATACCGGGAAAGTCCTGAAAGAGTACCTGGGGAAGTGTGAGGCGCCAGCTGCCGGGGGTAAAGGGAACAGGGAGCAACTCAGGAGTTCTGTCTCGTTAAAGGGGGTGACCACCAACAACCTGAAAAGTATTAACGTTTCGGTGCCGCATAACCAGATCACGGTGATCACCGGGGTATCGGGCAGCGGTAAATCGTCATTAGCGTTTGACACCATATATGCAGAAGGAAGAAACCGGTATCTGGAAAGTTTTTCGACTTACGCCCGGACGCATATCGGGATGCAGGACAAGCCCGACTTTGAGGAAGTATCGGGGTTGACGCCGACGTTGGCTGTCGATCAGCGGATGAACGGGGTAAACCCGCGCTCGACGGCAGGCACCGCCACGGGGATCTATGATCTCTATCGACTGTTGTTTTCCCGGATCGGGAAGACGCAATCACCGGCCGGCCCGGTGTTGTCGTCGCTGTTTTCTTTCAACCACCAGCATGGCGCTTGCCCTGTCTGTGACGGGTTGGGAGAGATCACGGTCGGGGATCCGGACCTGCTGGTGACCGATCCGGAGAAATCGTTACTTGACGGGGCCATGGACGGTACAAAAACCGGAAAATTTTACGGTGATCCATACGGGCAGTATACTTCCACCCTGAAAGCTGTCGGGAATGCCCGTGGTGTTGATTTTTCGCTTCCGTGGAAAGATCTCCCGTTGCCGGCGAGGGACCTGGCGATGAACGGGGCCGGTGAGGAGATCTTCGATGTGACTTGGGAATACCGGCGCGGCAATCGTGAAGGGACGTACCACTTTAACGGACGATGGATCGGGCTGGTGGCGCTGGTCAATGAAGAATATACACGCAAACATGCCGATCATCGGGGAGAGGAGATGATGGCAGTGATGAAACAAGAGGTCTGTCCGGCCTGTTACGGCGCCCGGCTCTGTAACGAGGCGTTGTCGTACACGATTGAAGGAAAGAACATCGCACAAGTCTCGGCGCTCACCGTGGCACAGTCGATCCGGTTCTTCAGCGATCCGGGCTTCCTGGCGGGGGATGAGGAATCGAAGGCCATTTCCTCGCAATTGGTTCATGAGATTTTACAACGTTTTGGTTTCCTGGATAATATAGGGTTATCGTATCTTCCTCTTGACCGGAACACAGCCACCTTGTCGGGAGGAGAAGCACAGCGGATCAGGTTGGGCGGGCAGCTGGGATCGGGGCTCACCGGAATCACTTACGTGCTGGATGAACCCACGCTGGGCTTGCACCCTGCCGATGTCGGGCGGTTGATGCAAATGATTGTCCGGCTGAAAGAGCAGCACAATACCGTGGTGATCGTTGAACATGACCGTGATGTGATTCGGTCGGCCGATCGCGTGATTGACATGGGACCTGGAGCCGGAAAGTCGGGAGGAACTATTCTGGCTGAAGGAACTCCGGAGGAGATCATCCGGAATCCCTCCTCGGTCACCGGTGTGTTTCTCGGCGCACGGTTGTTCCCTTCCGACCATAAACACAACATCCTTTCCCCCGGTATCGAGATCCGGGGAGCGAATGTCCACAACCTGCGGGATATCGATGTTTCGATCCCCTCCGGTGGCATCATCCTGATAACGGGGGTCTCGGGAAGTGGCAAGTCGAGCCTGGTCTTCGACGTCATCCGCGAGTCGTGGAAAAAGTCAAAACCCTGTGGGTGCACAGCCATCACGGGTCTGGACCGGTTTGACAACCTGGTGGCCGTAACTCCGCGGTCGGTGTTCTCGGGTTCCACGGGTACACCGGCGACCTATAGCGGCATCTTCGACAAGATACGCGACCTCTTTGCGAAGACAGAAGAGGCGCGCAGCAGGGGGTTGGCACGGAATCAATTTTCGTTCCTCAACAAGGAGGGGCGGTGTCCGTATTGCCAGGGCAGCGGGAAGATCAGGGTGGCCATGGATTTCCTGTCGGATGTATGGACGATCTGCGAGGAATGTCATGGCCAGCGGTACATCCCGGATGTTCTGGCATGCCGTTATAACGGGAAAAACATCGCGGAGGTGCTGGGCATGCCGGTGGCGGAAGCAGCTGTTTTCTTCCGCGACCAGAAAGCCATTGCAGGCTCGCTGGCGATGCTGGAGGAAGTAGGGTTGGGGTATTTGCAACTCGGGCAGTCCCTTGATACACTGTCAGGAGGCGAAAGCCAGCGTTTGATGCTGGCCACCGAGTTGATCAGGCCGGTAAAGGGAAAGAATCTGTATCTTTTTGAAGAGCCATCGACAGGCTTGCATTTCCTTGATATCCGGCACCTGAATGACCTCTTTGCGAAACTGGCCGGTCAGGGACATACCTTGCTGATTATTGAGCATGATCCTGAGATTATTCAGTACGCCGATCACCTCCTCGATCTGGGTCCGGGAGGAGGAGACCGGGGAGGACAAATAGTGGCGGAAGGGACATTGCAAGAGGTGATGAAGAACGCCGGATCGGTAACGGGGAAGGCGTTGAGCGACTATTTCCTAATTAGTGACTGACTCAAACCCGGTTCCGAAGCCCCAGTTGATGCCGAATAGGGAAATGAGGTTGTGCTGATCCCCGAAATTCTTCCCCAAAGAGCCGGTCAGATAGAGCGATTCAAAGATTTTATACTTCGCCACCCCGCAGGCCCGGAAGGTGTCTTCACCCGGGTCATCGAGGTTGGCCCGGTAGATGTACTCGGCAGAAAGGGAGAAGGACCCGATCTCTGCCTCGGCTTTGCCACCTGCATCGAAGACACGCTGTCTGTCGGCGGAGTAAATCTCTTCAAGGGTTCGTCCCGTGAGATATCTTCCTACTGCGTAAAGGTTGAAATAGTTGGTTTTTGACGAGGCGTCCCTGTGATGAAGAGGCACTGACAGGTTCAGCGACAACCAGGCGCCGAAGCGGTCGAAATAGTTGTCATCGAAGCGGCTGTTTTCGAAAGCCCAGTTCAGGGCCATGGCTCCGTCGACGGCAAATAAAGGTTTCCGGGCCAGGATCTCTTTCAGCTTATTCTCGACGGCGACCGTTTTGGGATCCTGTGAGCTGCTGTTTACCAACCCGAGGTATTCTGCACGAAGCTCTTTCATCCTGGTTTCACACTCCTGTTTGTTTTTTTCCAGGATGATTCGTACAGAATCAGGAGGTGAAGAATTCAGCGCTGTTTGGATTTTCTGAAGTTTAGCTTTTTGCATAACGATTTTTGCGTCGGTCATTACCAGTTGCAGGTTCACGTTCACCACCAGATCTGAGAGCGAGTCATGATAATGAACGATGTCCCGGAGGTCAGCGTCAGAGATGATTTTCACCAGGGTGCTTCTTACCCCGATAGAGATATTGGAGGTTTTCCGGAACACGGTATCGATGGCAGTCTCGTTCCTGACCGAGGCGAGCGAAATGGCAGTCATCCTGAGTCCGGCAAAAGGCATTCTCTTTATTCCGGTTCGGTCGATCCCGTAATATTTATAGGCCGTGAAACGGGGATGTTTCACAAACCAAAAGGGAGTGAATTCCACTCCATAGTTTTCCGGGATACCATTGTTTTCGCTGACGGAATTCAGGATGCTGGCCGAAAAGGCTTTGGCGGTGGCGGGCTTTTCGATGGAAGTGGGTGCAACATCCATCAGGATGAAAGCCGGAGAGGAGGGGACCTGCAGGTTTTTCAGGCCGATGGTTGACGGTAAGGTTTGGGCATAAGAGCCTGCGCCCAGAGCCATCAGGATCGGAAAAGTGATGTTGGCGATCGTCTTCATGTCAGAGGAAGATAAAATGTTTCTTCAAGGCAACTATTTTTCCGTTGTCACTAACGACCTGGTCATCTTTTTCAGGCTCGAAAGTCATGGTACCGCCGGTTCCTCCCGAAAGAATGTACTTCACCACGGTAGTATGGATAGCCGAAGGCCAGTCCGATTCGGGAAGGGCTCCGAAGTCGATGGTTGTGTGGATGTTCAGCATTTTCTTTCTGACGTCTTCTGCCTTTCCGACAAGGCTTTCCGGGATGGAGCCATTATCATGGCCTGAAGTGGGAATGTGGATGGGATCACTATCAAAATCGATCAGAAATAATGCTGATGCCGCCGTGCCGGCTGTTCCTACATTGACTGAAACACGGATTTCATGGGGACCGATGCCGACCAGATATTCCTTTGTCATGGCGCGTAACGTTTGATGAATAACCAATCATGATGCCGGAAGTATCGCCGAGTTCATTTTTGCGGAGATCGATGCATGTACCGCAAACCGAAAGATGAGACGAAAGTTACAAAATAAAAATATTCGGAATTACCAAAGAGGATAAAAAATATTTTGTAAACGATTAAAAATCAGGAAACAGCTGAGAAAAAATAGCTTTACTCATGTTTTTTATATCCTCTGACTGGCACTCTACTTGCAAGCAAGTCAGGGAGCAGGATGCTGAACGCAGGGTACAAGAGACAGTGCAAGCCGGATGGATCGTTTCTTACAATTTCCCGTTAGATATGAAAAATACATTGGATTTTGATGAGCTTAATAACAAAATGGATATCTTCGTTGGATAGAAAAACTTCACAAAAGATGAAAAAAGCACTACTAATCGCAACTCTTGTAGTTTTTGGGCTTTCCACCGTGAATGCTCAGAACAACTGGTCCAGGTCACAACGGACCATTACGGATCCCGGGAAGGGATGCAAAATGGAATACCGCTCTGAGAGCGGAAATGCGCAACCAACATCACCCGGAACTACCAAGGCTTCACTGACTCCGGGAACCAACTGGCAAGCTGTTGATGGCGCTGCCATTGGTGAAGGCGTCAAGGTCTCTAATGTAAGTATGAAGACGTTGGCAGCCTGGTGGGTGAATGATCGACGTATTTCTTTGTTTGGTACTTCGAATACTCCCGATTGGGAAGTCCCGATGACCATCACGGCATGGGACGAAACCATCGATATGACGGATGACGGCTCACGCATGATCACCGGTTATAATGATCTTGCCGAGGTCTATCTTCCCGCCTCCTCCCTGCCTTACTGGTCTGTGAGTGTTGCTCCATTGGCTGTAAGGGCAGTGCAGATTCAGAATGACGGACAGAAAATATTTGTAGCCGCTGTTGATGTCAATGCACAGGACTCCACGGTCCTTTATTGCTTCAATGTCAACCAGGAAACTCCGGTATGGCGCAAGGCTTTCGCCGGAAGTTTTTCCGCCATGGTGATCAACCGGCCAGGCACCCGTGTTTTACTGGGAGAATATGGCGGAGGTGTCAATAAACTCTTTGTCCTCAATGCGACGAACGGTGCGCTGATCTCCGAGTTGCCGTATGCCTGCCAGTATCCGCCTGCTATTTCCGATGACGGCAAATTCATTGTTTCCGGAGATTTCAGTTCCCATGCTTATCTGTATGAATACAATGAGGCCTCAGCCGCTTATGTTGAACGTTGGAACTACACGGTCAACGGAACCTCTTCCTGGGTTTGCGGTATGGGGATTTCGGCCGACGGAAGCACGATTGCTATCGGCACGCTGGTCTTCACCTCGACGGGTTATGACGGCGATCTGTATGT
>DAONET010000056.1:0-7500 GCA_035403225.1 Bacteroidales bacterium
ATTGTTCCTTCACAGTTATCCGTACCTGTGAACACCGGAGCCGTAATGGTCGGGTTGCAGCCCAATGGACCACTGGCGGCTGTGGTGGTGATTACCGGGGCGGTAATATCTTCAACGGTGATTGTCTGGCTGGCTGTTGAACTGTTTCCACAAGCATCTTCAGCTGTCCATGTTCGCGTTACACTGTATTCCTGCGGACAGGAACCCGGAGTAGTTATATCATTATAGGTAAGCGATGGTGCCGGATCGCAGGCATCCGTCACGGTTAGCGTGGCAAAGATTGGTGTAGAAGGGCACTCAATGGTTGCGGCCGGAGGAACGCCCGTGATCACCGGAGCAGTATGGTCTTCGACATTGATCGTCTGGCTGGCTGTGGAAGTATTTCCACAGGCATCGGTGGCCGTCCAGGTGCGCGTGATACTGTATTCCTGCGGACAGGAACCCGGAGAAGTCACATCATGATAGGTAAGCGATGGCGCCGGGTCACAGGCATCTGTCACAGTGGGATTGGTGAAAGAAGAGGTGGCAGGACACTCCATGGTGGATGGCCCGGGGAGGGCTGAAATCACAGGAGCCGTATTATCTTCTACCCGGATCGTCTGACTGGCCGTGGAAATGTTTCCACAGGCATCCGTAGCCGTCCAGGTGCGCGTTATTACATATTCCTGAGGGCAAGTCCCTGCAACGGTATTATCTGAAAAAGTCACCGTCGGTGATGGATCTTCATCGGTGACGGTGGGAGTAGTAAAAACAGGTGTGTTCGGGCATTCTATCGAACCCGGTCCGGGCAACCCGGAAATGACCGGCGCTGTAACATCAGCAATGATCGTAATAGCATTGGAAGTGGCCGGATTCCCGGTCGGACAGCTAATATTCGAAGTTAACACACACGTAATCACCTGCCCGTTGATCGGTGTAAAGGTATAGGTGGAGCTATTTGTCCCCTGATTCACTCCATTTACTTTCCATTGATACGAAGGAGAGGGTCCACCATTTACCGGTACTGCCGTAAAGGTGACCTGATCTCCCTGGCAGATGGGATTGGGCGATGCGGTGATGGAAACGCTTACCGGCATCATCGGATTGACGACCATTACAACCTCATTGGAGGTGGCCGGATTCCCGATAGCACATGAAAGACTGGAAGTCAACACACATCTTATCCTGTCACCATTGACCGGTGTATAGGTATAGGTTGGGCTACCTGTTCCGACCACGATACCATTGACCATCCATTCATAAAAAGGAGCAGCTCCCTCGTTGGTGGGAGTTGCCGTAAAGGTAACAGGAGTACCTTCGCAAACCGGGTTTACAGATGGAGCAATAGATACACTGACCGGAAGAGATGCTTTTACCGCGACATTATACTGCGTTGGGGTAGTAGCGGTACAACCAAAGGAATTGGTATAGGTAACCCTTACCCATCCCGTTCCTGCAGTATTCCAGGTAACCTTTATGGAGTTGGTTCCTCCTCCTGCTGTGATGGTACCTCCTGAAATAGTCCATGAATATCCGCTCATCCCCGGTTCCGTGGTATAAATATTCCCCGTTGAATTCAAACAGGCGGAAGAAGGCCCTGTGATGGTCGGTACCGGCCGCGGGTTAACCACCTGGGTATATACCGTAGGGGTAATTGCACAGCAAAAATTGGGGAAAACGTTATTACAATATGTCACACTTACTGTATGGGTCCCTGCTGTGTTCCAGAATACGGTCAACTGCCGGGTCCCCTGACCGCCAGTGATGGTTCCTCCTGAAGATATGGTCCAGAACCAATTGTTTACATTAGCGCCTTCTGTCCTGTATGACACTGATAATCCCTCACAAGTCGGGTTTGTTCCGGAAATACGGGTAATAGTAGGTACCGGCCTGGTATTGACGGTTATGGTGATAACATTCGAGGTGGCCGTCACCGGGAACGCGCACCATAAACTGGAAGTTAAAATACAACGTACTCTATCGCCATTAGATGGGTAATAGGTGAATGTCGGGCTATTCGTTCCGGTGCTGTAATATCCGCTTCCGTGATTGACCTGCCACTGGTACGATGGTGAAGAGCCTCCGTTAGTCGGAGTCGCAGTAAACGTAACCTGATCCCCGGCGCATACCGGATTGGAGGAGGCCACAATAGTGATGACGGGAGTTAAGGGGTTTTTAGCCGTTATGGTGATGGCATTCGAGGTGGCCGGATTCCCTGTCACGCACGACCCGAGGTTAGAGGTCAATACACAGGTTACTACATCATTATTGGCCGCAACAAACCGGAATACAGAATCATTTGTCCCGACATTTATGCCGTTCACTTTCCATTGGAAGAAAGGAATAGTACCTCCGTTTACGGGACTTGCCGTTACCGTTACAGTATCACCAAGACACACGGGATTGGGATATGCCTTGATGGTCACCGACACCGGAATATTATTACTGATCGTGACATTCTTGATTGTCTGCAGGGAAGGACATCCATTGGTCCCGGTATAGGTAACACTTACCGTTTCGTTTCCGACGGCTCCCCAATTTACCGTTATTCGGTTGGTTCCCTGCCCCGAAGTAATCGTCCCTCCTGCAGAAACAGTCCAGAAGTAATTAAATTTCCCGGGGTCAGTAGTATAAACAACGCCGTTTGTGTTGGGGCATACGGCAGGGAGCCCTGTAATGGTTGGTCTGTCCTGTGCATTAAAAATGACTACTTGTGCGCTGGAAGTGCTTCCGGAGTACCACCAGGTATTGACCATCTTGTCATGGCAGGTCTGGGGCCAATCATGACATATCGTGGAAGCCGGGACACACCCGGTTAGATTCACGGTGTTGGGAGGGCTAGAGCAGGGAGTCGTTCCATAAGTAGGGGTAAGTTGTGAATCATCCCAATATAATAATGGTGCCAGAAGTCCGGGTCCGATTGGACGAATCGGGTACACTTTAAAGCCACCCGGATTCCCTTCGATATCCCAAAGAGGAAGGTTGGTCAATCCATTCAGGTATTCAACCGTGATCGTCAGTACCGTTCCGTTAGGTACAGGATTCCCCTGCCCATCCAGTCCGTTCCAGATGATCGTGTTATTCCCCGGGGAAACGTCAGATACCAGGAATACATCGTAACTTTCATCCCCGTACGGGACATCAATTTTGATCACCACCTTCCCGGGTTTATTAACATTTACGGTAAAAAATTTATTCCAGGAACAGGGTTCGTTGGGATCATTATTGTATGTCACACTATTCAGAATACCATATTCCCCATTAGGGTATACAGAAGTATCCGGATTATTGAGAAAGACCTTGTATTGAGCGATGGCAGGGTAACCGACAAATGTGTTCGTATTCTTTGACTGACGGTCGACGGAGAAGTTCCCGGTGTTCACACATCCGACGGAATTGCAGAAAAAGGTCCCCTCTCCCATTCCCATGGTATTACAAACCAATTTTGTAACAATTCCATCATCTGTATAAACATACAGGCTCCCGTTGAAATAATTGGGAGTTTCCAACTTCGCATACATTTGCCACGATTTTGACCAGACGCGGCCATTCAGGGTATCTGAAGGTAAGGCGGGGGTATTGGCTCCCGTTACTACTTGAAAATCCCATAAGGGAAAGATGGCCGTTTCCGGGAAAAGGTCATCATGAACATCTGTGATCTCGAAGAACCAGTCACCCGTCATATCTGCCGTACATTGAAGCGGGGTATATCCTCCGCTGGCCGGAAATGGTCCTTTTATAGCCTGCTTGTAATAAGTAATATATCCGGCCCCTGACATCGGCAGACTGGTGCCCGACATTCCGGCAGGAATGGTGCCGTCAGGCCGTTTCAATGCCCACCCGATACTTGTATAGGGAGTTTTGAACCCGAATAAAATCTTCTCACCAACATTTTTTATGTGAATATTTAACCGGTAATTGGCCGGACAGCCAACCATGCAGAACCGGGTGAAAAGAACATCAGACCAGTCGATCATAAGAGCAGCGGCCGAAACGGTTGAGTCTGGGCGAACCTGCTTGGTCCCCTCTGAATGTCCTGTTAATGGAATGAGTATGGCGCCCAGCAATACAAGTATTGCATAGAATAACGCCATTTCCTTCCTTAAACAGTACATGGGTTTGTTCATCTAACCCTTATTTGTAAATTTTAAAAATTTGCAACAAAAATTTACCTTAACCAAAACAAATAAAACAGGTTGGCGAACAATTCGTGATTATCGCCTTTTGGATTTTTACTAATTCTATATGATTTTGTTACAAAACATTAGAAGAATTTTTCATTTCACAAAAATCTCAACAGAATTAGTTTCTTAAACCATGTAAATATAAAACTTTTTTTAAAAGCAAAATTTGTTATGATTTTTTTCTTACCCTAACATTTTTCAATTTCTCCTTTTTTGATTTAGATAATTGTATTATTTCGAGATATATTTCTGATAGCCAAATCAATGTTTCGTTTTCAGCCATCTACATTGACTTTTATGTATCATAAGGATTAATCGAAGATAAAGTCCGTTTGTTTTTCTCATTTTATCATTCACCTGTTCCTATCAATTCTATATTCTGAAAATTTTTACCAAAATGAAAGTTTATGTTAGGGTAAAATTTTTTTACAAATTTACAATGCTGATCATATTATTAATATTTTTACGTGAAAATACTGTTCACATGAGAAAAGTCTTCTTTTTTTTCTTCGGATGCCTTCTTTGTATCCATTATCAATCTGTTTCTGCGCAAACAGTCATGTCACAGGCAGAAGATTCTCTATTTAAAGCAAAGGGAGAGATCTATTTCAAGTTTCATCTGGATAATAAAAAGGTTTTAGATTCATTATCCCGAATTATCTCTATTGATAATTATAAAGAAGGAGAAGTGCACGCTTACGCAAACCGGAATGAATTTGAGCGATTTCTGAAGATGCACCTGGAGTATGACCTGCTCACTCCTCCAGGCAGTCTCCTTTCCGAAGAAGAACTGAACATGGGAAACTGGCAGAAAAATAATCTGGATCAAACAACCTGGAACTTCTACCCTACCTACCCTCAATACGTGGCTTTCATGAACAGTTTTGCCACGTCATTCCCGAACATCTGCAAATTGGATACCATCGGAACTACCATCAAAGGCCGTTTGATCCTTGCTGTAAAGATCAGCGACAGTGTGAATTATGATCGAGGTGTTCCTCAGGTGTTCTATTCAGCTTCCATTCATGGAGACGAAACTACTTCATACGTTCTCATGATGCATCTTATCGATTCCCTGTTGAGTTCATATGGAACCAGCACCCGGATTACCAATATGATTAAGAACAACCAGATCTTTATTAACCCGTTAGCCAATCCCGACGGGACCTATAAAACCGGAGATGCCACCGTATCAGGATCGGTCAGGGGTAATGCAAATGGTATAGATCTGAACCGCAACTTTGCCGACCCACAGGATGGCCAACATCCCGATGGAAATCTCTGGCAACCTGAGACACAGGCATTCATGAGATACGCTGATAAACACCGTTTTAACCTGGTGATGAATTTCCACGGGGGAACGGAGGTGGTGAATTACCCGTGGGATACCTGGGCACAACTTACCGCTGATGACAGCTGGTGGCAATTCGTTTCAAATGAATATGCAGATACCGCACAACATTATGGATCCTCCGGATATTTTGCAGGGGAGTTTCCTTCCGGGATCACGAACGGTTATGCCTGGTACACAATATCGGGAGGAAGACAGGATTATCATAATTATTTCAAGCATTGCCGGGAAGTCACGCTCGAATTATCGACCACCAAACAACCTTCTGCCTCTACCCTGCTTAATTTTTGGAAATATAATTACCACTCCTTCTTCAACTACCTTGAGCAAGCTAATTACGGCATTAACGGGAAGGTGTATGACTCGGTAACCTATGATCCCATCGCGGCAAAAGTGTACATTTCGGGTCATGATGCTGACAGCTCTTTTGTCTATTCGGCGCTGCCTTCCGGATGGTACTTCCGGATGATCGATGCCGGAACCTGGAACCTTACTTTCTCGGCACCCGGTTATTATTCCCGCACCATCAGCGGCGTTACGGCTACCAGATACGGAGTAAACCGGCTGAACGTTAAACTCCGCCCCATCGACGGATCCTGGCCCCGCAGCCTCCTGGCTACTCCCGTCACTCCTCACCAAATCAACCTCTCCTGGAAGCCAAACTTGTCAAATAACCCCGTCATGATCGCCTTTAATACCAGCAATTCCTTCGGGGCTCCCGTGTCAGGCACTGCTTATACGCCGGGATCGGTTCTATCCGGTGGAGGGCTGATCTTATGCAACGGCACCGACACTACGTATGCTCATACCATGCTGACACCGGGGACTACCTATTATTATAAGGCATGGTCCGTGCTGACCGGAAATACTTATTCCGCCGGTACCGCCACCAGCGCAACCACCGATTGCGGGGTATATTCCATTTTCCCGATCAGCGAAAGTTTTTCAACCGCTACTACCCAACTGCCTTCCTGCTGGACACAGGAAGCCACCGGAACAAACGCATTATATAAATGGGTGCGAAATAACTCTTCCAACGCCGGCGGTTCATCCTGGGAGATGAGATTAACCAGCCAATCGGTTAATCCCGGCACTACACGGCTTAAAACATTCTTTTTCAATACCTCGGGAATCTCTGTCCTGAACCTTAGCTTTAAACACCGGATTACCGGTACCGGGACCGGCGCTACCGTGAAAGTTCAGTCAAGCTCCGATGGTATAACCTGGACTGATGAAGCATTTTCCTGGACCTCAAGCAGTACCACTGTCGGTCCTACCACTATTTCCATATCCATCACCAACAACCTGAATAGCCCGACAACCATGATTGCATTCATGGTGACAGGGAACCTGAGCAGAATTTCGAATTGGTATATTGATAATGTTGTCATTACAGCGCCAGGCTATTGGGTCGGAGGAACGATGACGGCCCCCACTGACTGGAATACGGCAACCAACTGGGGTGATGGCATCGTCCCCACTGCAACGACCAATGTTTATATTCCTGTCAGAAGCTACCTTCCGCTTGTATCAAATGATCCGGCTTCACCTGCCCAGTGCCTGAACTTAATAGTCGAAAAAGATGCTAACGTCACGGTCGGTTCAGGGAAAAAACTGGTTGTCAATGGTAATTTTATTCTGAAAAATCCCTGATAACCATTGAGCATTTATCGTACCAGCGTAACTAATCCATAGGTGCTTGGCTCTGAGGAGCCTACCGAGGAACCTTCCCAGATCTTCCCGTCAATGAATACGGCATCGATCCTCCACAGGTACGTGCCTTGCGGATAGATTTCGCCTGTCTTTTCGTTGATTCCATTCCACCCTTCCGTAGGTCTTCCCTTTTCGTCAAGCAAGTTGGATTCCCATAACAGCTCGCCCCAGGTATTGAACACTTGTATGTGATATTTCTTCAGATTGATACCCACCGGTTTGAATAACGACGCTCCATTGATGCCGCTGAGAGGAGCAAACGCATTGGGAACA
>DAONET010000057.1:0-7364 GCA_035403225.1 Bacteroidales bacterium
CTACATTAATCAAAATTAATGAAAATAATATAAAGTTAATGAAACATTAACTATTTTCGAACTAAAAAGAATCATCAGATTTTATAAATATCAGATAAACAATAAGATAAAAGTTTGGCACGAATCTTGAATAATGAAGGGACGATGTAGGTATCAACTTCGTCATCAACTTAAAAACAAAGGATTAAAACGAAACAAATGGAACATCTGACTTCATCAACATTCAAGCAGAAAGTCTTTAATTACGAGGGTAATAAAGATTGGAAATTCGAGGGGAGCAACCCCTGTATCATAGATTTTTACGCCGACTGGTGTGGACCCTGCCGCATGGTAGCGCCCGTATTGGAAGAGCTTTCGGAGAAATACAAAGGGAAGGTGGATATTTACAAGGTGAACACGGAAGAGGAGCAGGAGTTGTCGGAATTGTTCGGAATCCGCAGCATTCCTTCCATTCTTTTCATCCCGAAAGAAGGGAAGCCGCAGATGACGATGGGCGCTTTGCCGAAGGAATCGTTCGAAAAGATCATCAGCGAGCTGCTTCTTACGGAAAAGAAAAACTAAGTGAAATCAGCCGGAGGGTGATGTGAAGTCCGACTGAATTTTTTCACCGGGAGATGCATTGATACAATGGCATTTTTCATTTCCCGTTATCTTGGTACATTTGTCAAAACGGTGATAAATGAAAGGTGCCATTGTCAGGCCTGGTGTCATCGCAGACCTTGTTAAAAGGAAACTTTCCCTCTTGGGGGGAAACCGGAAGATCATTTCCAGGTTTTTACTTGCCGTTCTGTTTATTGCTGTCGGTGCATGGTTTGTCAAGCATGAGCAGACCGAGGTCGGGCAGGTCAGGAACGTGTTGTTTTCTTCGAGATGGCAGTTTGTTTTACTGGGTGTCGTCGTCACGGGGGTATATATCGTGCTGCAAGGGTTCATGTACAAGCTGGCTTTTGCTTCATCCCGGAACGAAGTCACGCTGAGGGCTGCTATCCTTTTATTTTTAAAACGTAATTTCATCAGCATCTTCATGCCGGCCGGCGGCGTGACATCGCTGGCGTTTTTTACCGGTGAAGTCGAAAAAGAAGGGGTTCCCAAAACAAGGATCCACATTGCCTCTTCCATTTATGCTTTCGTCGGGATTCTATCGGTGGTGCTGGTAGCGGTGCCTGTTTTCACGTACACGCTGTTTAACGGCATTGCCGGGACAGGCGAGATGATCGCATTATCCACCGTGATCCTGCTGATAGCCATCATCTTTATCGCCTATCGTTCCATCGTCCGGAAAAAAGCGCTTTACAGACTGATTATCCGGATTTCCCCGGCAACGGAGGTTTTCCTTGAAGACCTTATCAGTCACAGCATCAGGATCAGGTATCTGATCCTGACGATCCTGGTATCGATAGCGATCGATCTGACCGGCATGTTGGATGTGTACATCGCCATGGTCGCGCTGGGGTTTCAGGCTTCTGTTTTTTATGCCGTGCTGGGGTATCTGGCGGCCGTTCTTTCGCTGATGGTATCGCCATTCATGCGCGGACTTGGCACCGTGGAGGTTTCGTTATCATTTTTCCTGACCCGGTTCGGATATTCGGCTGTTGAAGCCATCGCCATCACCTTCCTGTACCGTTTCTTTGAATTCTGGTTGCCTTTAGCTGCCGGGGCATTGAGTTTCTTTGCAAAGATCAATAAGCTGTTAATGCGGATCATCCCTGCTTTGCTGATCTTCGTACTGGGCATCATCAATATCATTTCGGCCATCACGCCGGCTATCCATGAAAGGATGTTGCGGCTAGAAGAGTTTATTCCCATTGATTTGATTTCCGCATCGAATTATTTCGTGCTCATCTCGGGCATTGTCTTGTTGTTGACGGCCGTGTTTATGTTCAAAGGGTTACGCAATGCCTGGGGGATTGCCTTCATCCTGGGGATTGTTTCGATGGTGGGTCATCTTACCAAGGCCATTGACTACGAAGAGGCCGGGGTAGCGTTGCTGGTGATCGTCATGCTCGTGTTTTCCAGAAAAGAGTATTACGTCAGGGGCAATCCCCGGATGCATATCATCGGAATCCGGACAGCCTTGTCAGCTGCAGGGATTGTGTTATTATACGGGATCATCGGATTTTATTATCTCGATAAAAAACACTTTGGGATTGACTTTAATATTTGGCAAAGCATCAGGTACTCTATTCAGCATTTCTTACTGGTAGGAAGCCCTGATTTAGTCCCTCACAGCCGTTTTGCCAAAGATTTTCTGCTGACCATTAATTTAAGCGGATTCCTGTCGCTCTCGTTTCTTTTTTATACCATTATCCGCCCGTATATTTTCAAGGCATCTGCCGCTCCCGAAGATTTGATCAGGGCCAGGGATCTGGTTGAAAAGTATGGGGAGTCGGGATTGGATTATTTCAAGACGTATAAAGACAAGCAATTCTTTTTGCCGGAAGGGTTGAACGCCTTTATCGCTTACCGGGTGGCCGGGAACTTCGCCGTTGTTTTGGAGAACCCGGTAGCGGAAAACCCGGAGATCATGAAGAAATGCATCGTTCTTTTCGACAAATATTGCTATGAAAACGGAGTGAAAAGCCTTTTCTACCGGGTTCCCGAGAAATCGCTGCCCGTTTATCATGATTTGAAGAAAAAGAGTTTATTTATCGGACAGGAAGGGATGGTGGACCTTGCCACCTTTACCCTGGAAGGAGGGCGGAACAAGGCTTTGCGAAATGCGATTAATAAAGTCATTGACCGCGGTTATACCTGCCTCGTTCATACTCCTCCCATCAGGGACGGACTTCTGCAAAAGCTCCGGGTGGTCTCGGATGAATGGCTGAGTTCTACTCAGCGGAGTGAGATCACCTTTTCGCAGGGGATGTTTGATTGGGAGGAGTTGAAGCAACAAACCATCATTACCGTGGAAAACCCCGAGGAGAAAGTGATCGCGTTCGTAAATATCATTCCCGATCATTCCCCCGCAGAAGGGACCTACGATCTTATCCGGAAAACGCAAGATGCGCCTAACGGAGTATTGGATTTTCTTTTGGTTGAGCTTTTAAAATATTTTAAATCAAATAATTATACTACCGTGAACCTTGGATTTGCTCCTTTGAGTGGCTTGGAAGTCCCGGTCAGCCTGAAGGAGCGATCGATGAAGTTTGCCTACAATAAGATCAAGTCCTTTTCCCATTATAAAGGATTGCGGCTTTTTAAGGAAAAGTTTTTCCCGCAGTGGTATAACAGGTACCTGGTTTATTCCAATGATTATGATTTATTTCAGGTGCCATCCGCCCTCACCAGGGTGATAAAACCGCCGGTATGAAACGAAGAAAGATCCTTATTTTGACAGGGGTTTTTGCCTGTTTTTTCGGATGTATCGGCGATTTCGTTATGACGTTCGTTTCAGGTTTATTCTATCCGGGGTATTCGCAACTTCGTGACACGATGAGTTCGCTGGGCGCTTCTGACAGTCCGGTATCTGATATCATTTCGTGGTGGTGGGTTGTATTGGGTTTGCTGATCATCCTTTTTGCCTGGTCGTTTCGTCGGGTGTTTTATCCCGGGAAATATGTCAGAACCGCCACGTGGCTTCTCATCCTGTACGGTCTGGGAGAAGGTTTTGGTTCCGGCTTATTTAAAGCGGACATAACGGAGGGAGTGCTGACGCAATCTGCGTGGATCCATGATGCACTGGGAGGAATCGGTGTAGCAGCGCTGGTGGTGTTGCCGCTGTACATGCAACAAATCATTCCCCGCAACGTACATCGCTGGTTTTATATGCTGTCGACCTCTGTCTTTTTTATCGGGCTGTTTTTTTTACTTCTTTTCCTGGCCCGTTATACGAACATCGCGATTCTTGCAGGATATAAGGGATTATGGCAACGGTTATTTATTCTGGACTATTATGTTTACCTGATGTCCATTGCTATTTTGATGATCAGGAGAGAAGGTTGCCGGAGGGATAAAAAAAAAGGGTGAAGCGAGAAGGCTGATCATAAATCAACCCGTTCGCTTCACCCCGGTCATTTTTTATTTGAAGGCTTGTTCCAGCAGTCCGTCGCCGTTGATTTCCAGGCGTTTGAAGTATTCGGGTGTTGGTTTACCCAGCAGTTTATCGGTATAAAGTTTAGCGAGATATTGGCTGAGCATGAAGCCATGGCCGCGAAGGCCGAGGAAGAGACCCAGCGAGGGATCGATGATCATACGTGGTTCGGTATAATAGCCGGCCCAGATAGCCTGGAATCCCACGGATGAGATGGATGGGATCCAGTTGGTGAAGATTTCGGAGGAGATCTCGAGGAACTCTTCTGAATTTATTTTCAGGTTTTTCCCTATCTCATGGGGCTCTATCGCGGGAGAAGCACAACCGATAACCTGTCCTGTTTCTGCCAGTTGTTGACCGTAAACGGCGATAAATCCTTTGTATCTTCTACGGTCGATAAGCATAGGCAGGGGAGCGCCGTTGACGCCCATCAGCGGGAGTCGGCGTGTGATGAAGGCCTGGTGTTTCACGGGGAAGAGTCCGGTCTCGATGCCAAGCTGGCTGGCGAATTTTTCGCCCATGGACCCCATGGCATTGACAAAAACGGGGGTTTCGTATTCGGTGAATCGATGGTCGTGGTTTTTGACAAGAATGAAGAACGTGTTGTTTTCTTTTCTCACATCCACCACTTCGCAATCTTCTTCAACCAATCCACCGTGAGAGATTCCTATCCGGCGCAGCAGATCGATGGTGCGTCCGGGTGTAGCCTGCCAGCAATCGCGGGTGATCAGGGCGGAGATATAACCAGTGAGATTCGGGTTGATGAAGGGGGACACCTTCGAGGTAAAATCTTTGGGTTCGATCATGAACGAATCGGACCATTGCATCGATTCTTCCAGGGCTTTGTAAGTGGCTTCGTCATGAGCGAAGGTGACATACAGATTGGGGCGGAGATCGATGTTGCCGATTTGTTGCAGTTCTTTGAACAGTTGGTGATTATGGACAGCGATATCGCTGATTTCGGGGATGGAGAAGTTGGGTCTTCCCCCGGCGATATTTCTCCACGAGGAGCCGCGTCCGTAATTCAGCAGGAGCGGTTTCAATCCTGCTTCAGCCAGGTAACGGAACAGGGAACTTCCTCCCATACCGCCGCCAGCCACCACCGATTCCATGCGTACTTTGCGGAGTTTGTCGCCATTGATGGAAGTGATTACCTTTTCGTGAACGTTGCGGGGATAGAGCTCGCCCATGGCCACTTGGTTAGCCAGGGGTCCACGGGGTGTCGGTTCTCCGGTGATGGAGATACCCGATCCCTGCAAAGCGCTTTTCAGTCGTTTGATGCATCTTTTCCCACGGCAGGGGCCCATTCCGAGACGGGTGGTATGTTTGATTTCATCCACGGAGATAAACTTCCGGTCACCGATAGTGGCGAGGACCTCTTCCAGCGTGACATCGTCGCAATGGCAGATGTAGGTCTTTTCTTTAGGTTCCTGTTTGTATGGTTTGAAATCGATAGGTTCGGGGTAATTACTTTTCAGGATGAACCCTCTGACATTTTTCAGTTCCGTACCATGGATATCGATGGATTTCACCCGGGCGACGTTGGTTTTATTGGGTTTCCGAAAGATTTTTTCCACGATTCCTTCGCCCAGTTTTTTGCCATAGTTATCTACCAGGTAACATTCGGACTTTTCGGGGGCATCGTATTCGATGGGGAGGAAGAGCCAGTCTTTTTCCGGTTGGTAGCCGAAGATGGCGAGTCCGGGGCATTGGTAAACGCACTCCATGCAGCCAATGCATTTTTCATATTCGATCTGGGGAACGGTACTGGTGGAGGACTTGGTGATGGCTCCGTGAGGGCAGGCGAAGGCGCAGGGATTACAAGCGAACCCATAGAGGCAGTCGATCAATACAAACCCTTTTTTATTCATCCGTTCGGGGGTAGGTTCAGCGGGTTTCTCGATAATGCGAACGGGGTGTTGTTGCGAGTCGATATATTCCTTGCTGAGTTGGAGGTATTCGTCGTAGTCGAAACGCACGCCCAGGTCGTTGAAGATGTCGAAGGCAGCCTGCCGGCCACGCAGCACGGCGCTGGTACCTTCACCGATGCGGGTGGAATCGCCGGCGCCGAAGCATCTTCTGCCGAAGACCTCATTGCCTTTGATCATCAACTGGTCGTCGCAGACGAGTCCGGTGCAGATGTTGATAGCGTCGATACCGTCGATGATCTTTTCCGTTCCGGGTATCGGTTTGAAATCTTTGCATTCGGCGATCACGGCGCCCACAATGCCGTCGTGGCGGCTGTTCGGGATAGCCTTCAACAGGGTGTGGGAAGTCAGAACCGGGATGCCGAGCCGGCGGACGCGGTTAGCCTGTACCGGGAAACCGCCTTCGTTGGGCATGGCTTCGATAATGGCGCGTACGTTAGCGCCGGCCTGGAAGAGTTGGTAGGAGGTGAGGTAGCCGATGTTACCGGCTCCCACGGTGAGAATGTTTTTGCCCAGGAGGGTGAACTCGGTATTCATCATTTTCTGAACTACCGCAGCGGTATAGACTCCCGGGAGGTCATCGTTTTCAAAAGCAGGCATAAAGGGGACTGCGCCTGTAGCGACAATCAGGTAACAGGTATCCACGAAGAATATTTCTTCGGTACGGATATTTTTTACCGCGAGCCTTTTTCCTTCAAGGATATCCCAGACCGTGCTGTTCAGGAAGATACCTTCCTGGTTATCGCCGGCCAGTGTTTTGGCGATATCGAATCCACGCATGCCGCCGAATTTTCGTTCTTTTTCAAAGAAGAAGAACTGGTGGGTCTGCATGTTGAACTGTCCGCCAATTTTCGCGTTATTGTCAATGACAATATTAGGAACGCCTTTTTTATTCAGTTCTTCCCGGGCGGCGAGTCCTGATGGTCCGGCTCCGATGATCGCCACGGTGGTTTTATAGACATTGACAGGTTTGTCTTTAAACACTTCTTTTTGAGCGGGGGAATAGCCAACGGGAATTTCCCTGACTTCTTTCACATTATCGCACGGGGTGATACAGATCCTGCGGATTTGACCGTCGACCAGCATTTCGCAGGCGCCGCATTTTCCGATGCCGCATTCGAGGCTTCGTTCCCTGTTTTTCAGGCTGTGGCTGTGGATGGGATAACCGGCCTGGTGTAAGGCCGCGGCGATGGTAAAACCTTTTTCGCCGGTAACTTCATGTCCTTCAAAAAAGAAAGTAGTTTTGGAGGTCTCCTGTATATCCAGGATGGGGTGTTTTGTGATCTTATACATAGCAAGTTCGAACAATAAAAATGCAAAATTACTATTTCCCGGTATACAACGGATGCCCAATTTCATAGAATCGATATCCGGAGGATTTCTTTTTCGGAAAAATGGCTGTTCTG
>DAONET010000058.1:0-6683 GCA_035403225.1 Bacteroidales bacterium
TCTAAAGATCAAATAATCATTACGATCGTTATTTTTCTTATTTATTTATATCTCTATTCTTTCTATATGGGATGGTACTTTAAATTTCTGTTTTAGAATGAACTATTATTCCGAAATGTAAAACACCTGCCTGCCGACCGGGTTTTTGTATCTTTCCCCTAGCCCCTTCCTTGCGAGCAAGGCAGGGGGACACATTCACCTAAACTATCTATTAACTCCCCCTCTTACGAGTAAGAGGGGGATGGGGGGAGATACAGAAAAACAAATGCGAAGTGCGAAATACAAAGGGTCTGCCTTATAGTTCATTTTTAAAATTTTGTCATGTATATGACGAAATCATCTTATCTTAGTAGTTCTTATTTTGAATTTAATACTTCGTCCTTCAAACTAAACTATTATTCTTTCACCCTTATCAAAACACAACAGAATGAAAAAACTATTATTGGGCGTACTTGCCATGTCGATCATGCTGGTTTTTACGAATTGTTCAGGTACCAAAACCCTGAATAAAGCGCTGGCCAACCCTGAAAATGTGACCAAATTGAAAATCAGTTACGGTCAACTTAACAATCTTCCCAAAGAGATCGGGAAATTAACGAATTTAAAAACCCTGTACTTATTCAAAAACGGATTAAGATCCATCCCTGAGGAGATTGGAGATTTGAAAAATTTAGAAACGCTTGTAATCAGTAGCAATAATCTTGTGGAAATTCCTGCTTCCATCGGTCAACTGACGAAATTGAAGAAATTGTCCCTGAAGCATAATAAAATTAAGCGGCTCCCTGCCGAAATCGGGAATCTGACGGAATTAAAGGAGCTGTATGTTGAATATAATGACCTGGAGACGTTGCCAGCGAGTATCGGGAATCTGAAAAACATTGTTTTTCTGAATATTAACAATAACAAATTGAATAAGTTACCCGTGGAAATAGGAAATTTGGAAAGCTTGAAATTTTTTGTCATTGGAAAAAACAGTCTCACCGATTTACCTGAAGAGATAGGCAATTTGTCAAGCCTGCGAGAACTTAATGTTGCTTTTTGCGGACCCATGGTCAGAATCCCCGAGTCAATAGAATTCTGTAAAAGTCTGGAGTTCCTGTACATTGATAAAACCTTGCTTTTGCCCTATACGATAAACAACGTCAATCCCCGGTTACAGGTAGTCGTAAAAGAAAGAGGAGAGCTGAATTGATATTTTCACCTGGAATATTTTTTCTATATCTTCGTATAAATTTATATCGCCATGGCTGAACAACGTCCCGGTTTTGTTCGTATGTCGCATGCCGACCGACTAATGCCGCAGGAAGAGATGCTAGAGGTTGCCAAAGAAAAAAGTTCCCTCATTATCGGTGTTCCCAAAGAGATCTCGTTGCAGGAGAGGAGGTTGGCGCTAGTCCCCGACGGGGTGGCGTTGTTGGTCCGAAACGGTCATCTGGTGCTTTTCGAGACGGGAGCCGGGTTGGCCGGGCACTTCCCGGATCACGATTACAGCGAAGCCGGCGCCCGCATCGTGGCGTCGCCCGAAGAGGTATATAAGGCGGATATCATCCTGAAAGTGGCGCCGGTCACGATGGCGGAGACCGAATGGCTGAAGCCGAAACAGATCCTCATCTCGGCGCTGCAGATGGCAGTTCAGCAGGAAGAGTATTTCCGGGCGCTGATGAACCGCAAGGTGACGGCCCTGGCGTACGAGCTCATCCGCGACCGCTCCGGGGCGCTGCCTGTGACACGGGCCATGAGTGAGATCGCCGGAAGTGAAGCCATATTCATCGCGGCGGAATACCTCTCCTGTCCCGAAAAGGGGAAAGGCAAGATGTTCGGGGGATTCACCGGCATCAGCCCCTCGGAAGTCGTCATCATCGGGGCGGGCACCGTAGGGGAGTTCGCCGCCCGTTGCGCCATCGGGCTGGGCGCTTTGGTCAAGGTCTTTGACAACACCATCTACCGTCTGCGGCGACTGCAGAATAACCTCGGCACCCGGGTATTCACTTCCATCCTGCATCCCAAAGCGCTGAGCGATGCCCTCCGGTCGGCCGACGTGCTTATCGGCGCCATCCACTCCACCGAAGGACGCTCTCCCTGCATCATCACCGCCGACATGATCCGCCAGATGAAAGAAGGCAGCATCGTCATCGACGTCAGTATCGACCAGGGAGGATGCTTCGAGACATCACATCCTACCACCCACGATGACCCCGTGTTCGCCGTCAGCGGCGTGACGCATTACTGTGTTCCGAATATCCCGTCAAAAGTACCCCATACGGCCTCTCAGGCGCTGAACAACATCTTTGTACCCATGATTCTCAATGCCGGCGCTGAAGGGGGATTTGAGAAACTGATCGCGCGGGATTACGGACTGCGCCAGGGTATTTATGTCTTCAACGGCATCGGGACCAACCTCTTTCTTAGTAACCGGTTTAACCTGCCGTTCCAGGATATCGACCTCCTGATGGCTGCATTCCACTGACCATGATGAAACTCACCCTGCGATCGGTTCAGACACGTCATTGTGCCACCGTTTTCGGCGACGAAGGCATGGCTCACCTGAACAAAATCCTGAAAGATCAGGTACGACAAGGATTTCGGACTTTCCTGCTCGCTGATGAGCATACCAGCCTTCGTTGTTTGCCGCCCTTACTGAGCCTGCTGCCTGACTTCCGGCCCGACGGAGTGCTGACAGTAGCCCCGGGTGAAGACACCAAGACCCTGGAGACGGCTGCCCGGTTATGGCGGGAACTGGCCGGTGCCGGCGCCGACCGTCACAGCCTGCTGCTGAACCTCGGCGGTGGCGTGGTCACCGACCTGGGCGGCTTTGTCGCCTCTTGCTTTAAACGCGGCATCCGTTTCATCAATATCCCCACCACCCTGATCGGGATGACCGATGCTGCTTCCGGTGGGAAGACAGCCGTGAACCTCGACGGACTGAAGAACCAGACAGGGACCTTCACCCTGCCCGGCACCATCGTGATCCATCCCGTCTTCCTGAATACCCTCGACCGTTCTCACCTGCAACAAGGGTTGGCAGAGGTGGTGAAATGCGCGCTCATCGCGGATGAGAGATGCTGGAAGTGGCTCAGGTCCATGGATCCGTTAGAGATCCCCGCTCTTCCTGCGGGAGACCCGGCCTGGATGAAGATGATCCAGACGGCTACCATCATCAAGAATAAGATCGTTCAGGTCGATTTTGAAGAACGAAAAGAGCGGATGTTACTGAACTTTGGACATACCGTCGGCCATGCCTTTGAGTCGCTGATGCTGAAGAAGAACACTCCTGTCAGCCACGGGGAGGCAGTAGCGATGGGGATGATCTGCGAGACTTGGCTCTCGTGGCAGCTGTTCGGCCTCACGGAAGAGCAGCGGGATGAGATCACCGGTTGGCTGTACCGGGGCTTCGGCAGGGAAGAACTCAGTGACCAGGACGGGGAAGCGTTAGCCGCGCTGATGCTGCATGACAAGAAGAACGTCGCCGGGAGGATCCGGTTCACGGGGATATCGCGGCCCGGCTCCGGTGTGATCAGAGGTGAGATAACCCCTGCGCTGTTGGCGGGAGCGTTGAAGTTTTATCGGGGAAAGGAATAACATGAACAGCATTATCGTCAGCGCACCCACGACGGTCCTGAAAGGACGGGTGACCCTCCCGGCCTCCAAGAGCATCAGCAACCGGGTGATGATCATCAGGGCCTTGTCGGGCGCGGATTTCCCCGTTAGCCATCTCTCCGATGCCGATGACACCGTGTTGCTGTCGGAGTTACTGGAGAAGATCGCCAGCCATACGACGAACGAGGTGTGTGAGCTGGACACGGCCAATGCCGGAACGGTGATGCGTTTCCTCACACCGTACCTGGCCCTGCGGCCGGGCACCTGGATGCTGACCGGCTCCGACCGGATGCGGCAGCGGCCCATCGGCGTCCTCGTGGATGCCTTGAATTCCCTCGGCGCAGAGATCTCGTATCTGGCCAAACCCGATTACCCGCCGCTGCTCATCAAAGGCAGATCGTTTGTCGGGGGTGAGATCACTGTCGACGCCGGCATTAGCAGTCAGTTCATCTCCGCTCTGCTGATGATCGCCCCCCTGCTTCCCGAAGGACTGATCATCCGGTACAAGAACCGACCGGTATCATCGCCCTATATCACGATGACCACGCGGCTGATGCGCACCTTCGGGGTGAAGACCGAGCCGGGGAAAAACTTCATCAAGGTCCCGCAGGGACAATATCAGCCTGTTGCCTTCGAAGTTGAATCCGACTGGTCCTCGGCTGCCTTCTGGTACGAAGCGGCTGCCCTGGCCACGGAAGCGGAACTTGAGCTGCCGGGACTCGCTTCCGACAGTATGCAGGGCGATTCGGTGTTACCCGGGATATTCGCCAACTTCGGCGTATCGACCGAGTACACCGGTGACAGTGTCATCCTCCGTCATACCGGCCGGAAAGTCGATGGTTTTTATTTCGATTTTACCGACTACCCTGACCTGGCGCCGGCGGTGATCACCACTTGCGTAGCTGTGGGGATCCGCGGGCGGTTTGAGGGACTCGCCTCCCTGCGCATCAAGGAAACCGATCGTATCGCTGCCTTGAAGACCGAGTATGAGAAGCTGGGTGGGGAAGTGGATTCCACGGAGGTCACTGACATGATCCAGTCGCTCGAAGTGGCTCCCTCCAAAACAAAGAAGATCCATTATCCTCCCGCCCCGTTTTTCGAGACCTATGGCGATCACCGGATGGCCATGACCTTTGCCCCGTTGTCGCTGCTGCTGGGACCGGTGAAGATCGTCAACCCGGAAGTGGTGACCAAGTCGTACCCCGGTTTCTGGGAGGAGATGAAAAAAGCGGGATTTACTATTGAATAGCGGGTCCTTCGCGCTGAAGCATCTCTTTGGTGTACAGATACCCGGTGTTGAAGATATCCGTGATCTTCTGTACATCGAACATCCCGAACTGATGCAGCGGCTGGGGCTCGATAAAGAGGTAACAGCCTTCGCACGAACGGGTTACCATCTCCCGGAAACTCAGATGCCATGCCCGGTCCAGCGTCTCCATGACTCCGATCTTCGGGACGAAATCCTTCACCGGGTTGACATTCACGCATACCGTCTCTGATTTCTGATGAGTGAATGGCTCGATGGGCACCGTGTTCGACAAACCGCCGTCGACATAGGGGATATCTCCGATGAAGACGGGAGGAAAGACCACCGGGATGGAGCTGGAGGCTTCGATAGCCTGGATGAGATCCCCGGAAGAAAAGAATTTTTGCCTTCCGTCTAAGAAGTTGGTCGCCGCGATATGCAACGGAATCCGGAGGTCCTCGAACCGGCCTGAGCGTAGGTTCTGCCGGATGAACTCACGAATCCTCTTCATCGAGACCAGACCCATCCTGAACGAATTCCACGTGAACATCGACAGCTTGATCTTGCCGGCAAACATGGTGACGATCTCGTCGGGCGTGAAACCATCGGCCAGAAATGCCCCGGCAATAGCGCCGGCGCTGGCTCCGGAGATAGCTGAGGGGTAAATGCCATACTCCTGCAGCGCCTTCACCACGCCCAGATGAGCAAATCCGCGAGCGCCTCCACCCGATAACACAAAGGGTTTCGTGATCATCCTGCCAGATCAATTAGTATGTAAATATAATCATGCCGGGACCGGAATTGTTCAACCGGTGACACATTTCCGAAGAAAAAACAGTACGGGTCAGCAAAGGCATTTTAAAGAAAATGTTATGAGCGGAGAAGTTGTCATGTACCAGGTTTTTTTTACTTTTGATTTTTGATTGATAACAAAAGCCAATGCTGGTAGATCTCTTCATTCCCTGCTTCATAGACCAGTTTTACCCCCAAACAGGGATCAATATGGCCAGGATCCTCGAAAAGATGGGGGTGGAGGTGCATTATAACAAGAACCAGACATGCTGTGGACAGATGGCCTTTAACAGCGGCTTTTGGGACGAAGCAAAGGCGATGGGCGAGAAGTTCATCCGCGATTTCCCCAACGACCGGCCCGTGGTGAGCCCCTCGGCATCCTGTGCCGGTATGGTTAAAAACTACTACCCCTGGCTTTTTCATAACTCGGGGCTTCATTATGAGTACAAGCAACTGCGCCGTAACTTCTACGAGTTTACCGATTTTATGGTGAATTTTCTGAAGGAAGAAAATACCGGGTCGGTGTTCAATCACGTGGTGACGTTTCACGATTCCTGTGCCGGCTTGCGCGAATACGGGCTGAAAGACGAAGCCCGACGGTTGCTTTCAAATGTGAAAGGGCTTGAATTAAGGGAGATGAAATCGAACGATGTATGTTGCGGATTCGGCGGCACTTTTGCCGTGAAATTCGAGCCCATCTCCGTGGCTATGGCTGAACAGAAAGTGAAAAATGCCATGGAGACCGGCGCCGAGTACATCGTCTCCACCGACGCTTCCTGCCTGATGCACCTTCAGGGATATATCGACAAACACAAGTTGCCGATAAAAACCATTCATATCATCGATCTGCTTGCAGAGGGAATGAGATAAGTAATAAACCCCGGTATTTACATTTCTTCAAATTGCCTTTGGCTTTTAGCTTGTCGTTTTTGTATCCTCTCCCGAACCAAATGCGAACTGTGAAGTGCGAAGTGCGATTGGTAATGTGATCTCTCTTTCTGCCTCGTCCTTTTCCTGAAAACAGGATTTCAGCGTACTTTGCTATCGC
>DAONET010000059.1:0-6421 GCA_035403225.1 Bacteroidales bacterium
CTGGGCGACGGAAAATGGAATATCCTGAAGCTTATTGAGGAGAAGGGCTCCCTGAAAGCCGCCTGCGATGAAATGGGCTATACCTATCGCCGTACCTGGGGCAACCTGGAGAAGATCGAAAAGATGCTTGGTTTCCCGCTCCTTGAAAAACACCGGGGAGGAAGTGAAAAGGGAAGCACCACCCTGACCCCGGAGGGGAAACGGCTTGTGCGTGCCTTCGACCGGTTCCACCGGCATGTTGATGAAACCATTGAAAAGGGATTTCAGGAATTCAGGGACGAATTATCAAAATAGAAAATCATCTTATGCAAAGATTCTCATATATACTCCTGCTCATATTATTCCTGATTCCGGGTACCCGGGGGCAGGCCCAGGCCACGAAAAAGGAACTTACCGGCGACCTGATCATCTTTCATGCCGGAAGCCTCTCGGTCCCTTTTAAAGAGGTAGCCGCTGCCTTCAAAAAACTCCATCCGAAAGTCAACATCCTCATGGAATCGGCCGGCAGCGTGGCCTCCGCACGCAAGATCACCGACCTGAACCGCCCCTGCGACATCATGGCATCGGCTGATTACGCGGTGATCGATAAAATGCTTGTGCCGAAATACGCTGATGTCAACATTAAATTCGTCACCAACGAGATGGCCATCGTGTACCACGAAAAATCCCGGATGTCCGGCCAGATCAACCAAAAGAACTGGTACGACATACTTCTGAACAAGGATGTAGCCTTCGGCCGGGCCGATCCCAACGCCGACCCCTGCGGGTACCGTACGGTAATGACACTGAAGCTTGCAGAGAATTATTACAAAAAACCCGGACTTACGAACCGGGTGACATCCAAGGACCAGCAGTTCATCCGTCCCAAAGAGGTTGACCTACTGGCACTGCTGGAATCCGGAAACATTGATTATATCTTCCTGTATAAATCCGTCGCCATGCAACATGGTCTAAAATATCTTACCCTTCCCGATGAGATCAACCTGAAGAATCCCCGGTTTGCCCAGCAGTATAGTACAGCAGCTGTTGAGATCAACGGGGCGACGCCGGGAGAGAAGGTCACCATGCGGGGCGAACCGATGATTTACGGGGTGACGATACTCCGGGATGCTCCAAACAAAGCCTCAGCCCAGGCTTTCCTCGAATTCCTCCTTTCTAAAAACCAGGGCATGAAGATCATGGAGAAGAACGGACAACCCGCATTATGAATAACATTACCCGCCAGCCACTGCAGCTAGCCTTCACATTGCTTGGAGGACTCATACTTCTGTTCATACTAGCTCCACTGGTGGGCATGTTTTTTGCCACCTCCCCGTCTGATCTCTTCACCACGGTTAAGGAGAAAGAGGTCACCGACAGCATCTGGCTTACCCTGTGGGTCTCCATGGCAGGCACTCTATTCTTCGCCATCGCAGCGATCCCTCTCTCCTACCTCCTGGCCCGGAAACAATTTCCGCTTAAAAAAGTGGTGACGGGCATCATCGACCTTCCCGTCGTGATCCCTCACTCCGCCGCTGGTATCGCGATTCTTGGCTTCGTTTCACGCGACTCCGTAGTTGGAAAAATGGGACAGGCGATCGGGCTCAACTTCGTCGGCCATTCCGCCGGCATCGCCGTCGCCATGGCCTTTGTCAGCATCCCTTTCCTGATTAACGCCGCCCGCGACGGATTCTCAGGAGTCCCGGTACGCCTGGAAAAGGCCGCACTCTCCCTGGGAGCCTCGCCGGCACGGGTCTTTTTCACCGTCTCGCTCCCTCTCGCATGGCGGAATATCGTCTCCGGACTGATCCTCATGTTCGCCCGGGGGATGAGCGAATTCGGTGCCGTGATCGTAGTCGCCTACCACCCCATGATCACCCCGGTTCTCATCTACGAACGCTTCGGCGCCTTCGGGCTCAAATATGCGAGACCGGTATCCGTCCTGTTCATCCTTGTCTCGCTGACGCTTTTCATAATCCTCCGCCTCCTTGCCAAAGAACGCGAAGAACGAAATCAGGAATAGATGCTGGAGCTGCGCAACATATCCAAACGGTTTCCCGGTTTCTACCTCGACAGGATCTCCCTGATGGTGCAGGAAGGCGAATACTTCATGCTGCTTGGCGATTCCGGGGCAGGGAAGTCACTCCTGCTGGAGATCATCGCAGGGCTCACTTACCCCGACAGCGGAACGATAATCATGAATGGAGCCGACATAACCGGAAGGAAGATCCAGGATCGATCCATTGGCCTCGTATTTCAAGATTATGCCATCTTTCCTCATATGTCGATATTTGACAATATCGCCTATCCCCTGCATGGCTCAGGACTCTCCACTGTTGAACGAAAGACACGGGTAACAAGCCTTGCAGAAAAGATGGGGATTGTTCACCTGTTGCATCGGCGGCCCGGGACACTTTCCGGTGGCGAACTTCAGCGTGCGGCACTCGCCCGTACACTGGCCCAGGAACCAAAGATTCTGCTCCTCGACGAACCTCTTTCAAGCCTCGATCCCAGGCTGAGGACAGGCCTTAGAAGTCTGCTGCGGCAGATCCACCGGGAGGGGCAGACGATCATACACGTTACCCACGATTACGAAGAAGCCCTGGCCCTCTCGGATACAGTAGCCATCATCAACAACGGAAAGATCATACAGAACGGTCCCCCCGCAGAGGTTTTCCGCCATCCGAAATCGGAGTTCGTCGCCCACTTCACCGGGATCCGGAACTTTTTCCGCGTATCGCTGGTAACAGATCATGGCGCCCTATTTGCAAAGGTGAATGAGAACCTCCGGTTCCGTATCCTTCACGAAAATCTGACCGGAACGGGGCATATTCTCTTCCGTGGCGAAGAGGTGATCCTTTCCAATGAAGAGCTTCATTCCAGTATCACCAATACCTTCAAAGGTACCGTAAGGGAGATCGTAAACAGCCAGTCCGGACCCGAAGTGGTCATCGACATCGGTGTGGATATCTCCGCACGGATTACCCCCGAGTCGCGCTCCAATCTTGGCCTTACGGAAGAAAGCGCTATCTTTGCAGGACTCAAAGCATCGTCCATACTCTATATTCCTGACTAATCATGATCCTGTTTGAAAACGCGCTGGATATAACCCTCAATAAAGCGAGGCTCATGACCTCCGAAGAGGTTGCACTCCATGAAGCCTGGGGACGGGTGCTGGCAGCAGATGTTTACGCCGACCTCGACATGCCTCCGTTTGATAAGTCGGCCGTGGATGGCTTCGCCTGCAAACTGAAGGACCTTGGAAAGACCCTGAAAATTGTCGAGACCATTCCTGCCGGTCATCTTCCCGAAAAAAAAATCTCGGAAGGAACCTGTGCACGGATCATGACCGGCGCCATGGTTCCCAAAGGGGCCGAGTGTGTTGTTATGATCGAAGATACGGAACCTGAGGGTGAGCAGTCGATCAGGATCAAAACATCAAAAACATCTTCCAATATATGTAACTATGCGGAAGATATAGTGAAAGGCACCTGCGTCCTGAAAGCCGGCACGCTACTCCAGCCGCAACACATTGCCGTGCTTGCATCCGTTGGGGCTCACCGGCCTGTTGTCTCCAAACGCCCGACAGTAGCGATCATCAGCACGGGCAATGAACTCGTTGATCCGGACATAATGCCCGGACCGGCACACATCCGGGATTCCAATTCACACCAGCTGGCGGCAGAGGTCTTGAAAGCCGGAGGCTTTGCGATCAACCTCGGGATCTCATCCGATGAGAAGGAAGAGATGCTCGGAATGATCCTCAAAGCCGCCGATCGTGCCGATGTAGTCCTGCTCTCAGGGGGCGTGTCGATGGGCGATTTCGACTATGTCCCTTCGATCTTCAACATGGCCGGGATCACCATGCATTTTCAGAAGATAGCCATACAGCCCGGAAAACCTACGGTTTTTGGAACGAAAGGGCGGAATTACTTCTTCGGACTTCCCGGTAACCCGGTATCTTCCTTCGTTCTTTTCGAACTTCTCGTGAAACCGTTTCTGCTCAGGATGATGGGATGGCATGGTTCATTCCCGTCAATCCGGACCTTCATGGGGAAAGACTACACACGCAGTAAATCCGTGCGCAAGACTTTTATCCCCGTCGCTTTGCGCAACGGCCTCGCGGTTCCTGTGGAATATCACGGCTCAGCACACATCAACGCCTATTCTGTTGCCGATGGGATCATCTCCATGGAGATCGGAAAAACGAAATTAAAAGAGGGAGAAGCAGTTGATGTACGACTCCTATAACCGGCCGATCCATTACCTGCGCATCTCGGTCACCGACCGGTGCAACCTTCGTTGTACCTATTGTATGCCGGAAGAGGGCGTCCCCCCGATAAAGCATGAAGATATCCTTCGGTATGAAGAGATCGTTGAGGTGGTGAAAGAAGCCGTAGTCCTGGGTATCGATAAGGTGCGCATCACGGGTGGAGAACCTTTGGTGCGAAAAAATATTGAAGACCTTATCGCAATGATCTCCGTAATCCCCGGAATCCGCGACTTTGGATTGACCACAAACGGGATCCTACTGGAACAATATGCCGAAAAGCTCGCTGCTGCCGGGTTGCACAGGATCAACATCAGTCTCGACACGATGGATCCCGGCAGGTACAGGGAAATTACCCGTGGAGGGGATATTACATCGGTATTCAAAGGCATTGCAGCAGCAAAGAAGGCAGGACTCATGCCCATCAAAATAAACTGTGTAGTGCAGAACTCCTCATCAGAAAAAGATGCAGAAGCCGTAAGGAAATTCTGCCTTGACGAGGGACTTGATGCACGGTTCATCCGGCAGATGGATCTTGAGCACGGCCGGTTCAGCGTTGTGGAAGGCGGTTCGGGAGGCTATTGCGACGGTTGCAACAGGCTTCGCCTCACCGCAAATGGGAAGATCAAACCCTGTCTTTTCGACAACCTTGAATTTGACATACGAAAACTGGGCATCCGTAATGCCTTGCTGGAAGCGATAAACCTGAAGCCACGAAGGGGAACGGGCAACAGTACCAACCACTTCAACAATATCGGAGGATGAAAAAATTAACCCATATCAATCCGGAAGGCAGAGCCAGCATGGTGGATGTCTCCGGAAAACCGGACCAGGTGCGGACCGCCATCGCCAGGGGCCACATACTCTTGAGCTCCACAACTCTAAAACTGATCAAGGACAACCTGATCAAGAAGGGGGATGTTTTGGCCGTCGCCGAAATCGCGGGGATACAAGGCGGGAAAAACACTTCGTCGCTCATCCCCCTCTGTCATCCGCTACGGATTGACAAGATTGATGTGAAGGCGACTCCCGACAAAACTGGGATCACCGTGGAGAGCTTTGCCAAATGCACCGGTCCGACCGGCATCGAAATGGAAGCCCTCACCGCCGTGAGTGTTGCACTGCTAACCATCTGGGATATGTGCAAGGCGGTGGATGGAAGTATGGTGATTGAGGAGGTGAGGTTGGTGGGCAAGGAGAAGAAGTGATGCAAGATAATAAATTTAAGTTATGATAAAGGTACTCTCAGTTAACACCTCCAAAAAAACGGGAACAATTAAACTACCCGTTCCCGGTATCAAACTTACAGAGAACGGAGTTGAAGGCGACGCCCATGCTGGTCCGTGGAACCGGCAGGTAAGCTTGCTTGGTACGGAGAGTATCCGAAAATTCGAAAAGGATGCCGGAAGGACTATTGCTCCCGGTGAATTTGCAGAGAACATTACGACCAGCGGGATGGAGCTGTGGAAGTGCAAGCCGCTCGACCGGTTTATGAACGATGAGGTAGTGCTGGAGGTAACCCAGATCGGCAAGGAGTGTCATGGTACAAGTTGTTCCATCTTTAGAGAGGTCGGGAATTGCGTCATGCCGAAAGAGGGTATCTTTTGCAGGGTGCTTATGCCCGGTACATTGAAACCAGGAGCCTCCCTCACCTATTTCCCGAAAAAGTACACCATTCAGGTCATCACCCTCTCCGACCGTGCCTCCGCCGGCCACTACGAAGACAAATCCGGCCCCCGCCTCATGGAACTCATTAACTCTTTCTTCGATTCATACCAAGCACCACGTACCACGCACCACAAATTAATCCCCGACAGCCCCGACAAACTCAGTTCCCTGCTCAAAAAGGCGCAAGCCGATCAGCCCGACTTCCTCTTCACAACCGGCGGCACCGGAATCGGGCCGAAGGATATCACACCTGATATTGTGAAGCCCTTTCTCGACAAGGAGATACCCGGAATCATGGATGCGATCAGGATGAAATACGGCATGGAGAAGCCCCAGGCTTTATTGAGCCGGAGTATTGCGGGTGTGATGGGAAAGACGCTGGTTTTCTGCCTTCCCGGCAGTGTCAGGGCGGTAAATGAGTACTTTGCCGAGATCAGCAGATCACTGTTTCACATGATCTACATGATCCACAATCTCGATTCTCATTAAATCGTAATTCGCAAT
>DAONET010000060.1:0-6219 GCA_035403225.1 Bacteroidales bacterium
CTGTCCCAAACGGCATCGGCATGTACGGCAGGGATGTACCATTGCTGGGGATATAAGGGATCGTTGGGGATTGATTTCGGATCGGGCGGGTTTACCGGCAATGTGACAGGGTAATGGGCACCGGGCAATGGGAATGGAGAGGTGTTTGATATGCCGGGCAACTTTCCTGCGGCCAACTGTACGAGATCTTTCTCAGTCATAAGTGGCGAAACCGCCTTGTCATGGGTAATGGAAAGAATGTAATTGGGTTCGGCATAGACGATATTGGAGTCTTTTTTTAGTTCTTCAATAGCCTGAAACATATTGGATTCCTGGGGCAGGGTTAACTTATAGATGTTATGCAGGCTGGGCTTTTCAAACTCTTTCCCGTTGAAACTGCGCAGCATGACCTTCGATTTGAGCTTTTGTTCGGCCGGGAACAGCTTTTGCTGGTCGCTGATCCTGTATCTGAAAAAGAGCGAATCGATGGTGGCAAGCCCGGTCTGAACAATATTCCCTGTCTTCAGGTTTTGAACCTGAACATCATCTTTGTACCGGATCAATATTTCACCCGGCACATAATCAAATTGTTGCATTCGTGGATCGAGGTGAACCACGGAATCCTTCGGCTGATCTGCAAACAATGGTTTCTGCGAAAACCCGTTCAGACCGGTGAAAACCACTGCTACGAAGAGTAAAATCTTTTTCATAAGTGGATTGTTTAGTTTGTTTCTAATCAATGGCTGATGAAATGCTTCCGTTGTTCCTTATGGAATCAACGGCGCAGTATAATGATCTTTTTAACTTCCGATTCATTTTCTCTTACTACATTTAAGAGGTAAATTCCTTCCGGGTATTTTTCCAGCGAACATCCGATCTTACCGGAAGCCGGGAGGATTCCATCATAGAGCTTCTCCCCGATGACGGAATGGATTGTTATCCGTATTCCTCCCGACCCGGCAAAGGAAGATTCAACAGTGAATTTTCCCGTTGTAGGGTTAGGAAATACTTTGCAAGCTAAAGGTATATCGGGTGCTGTAGCTGGTTCCATTGCCTGTTTGAAGGACGAAAGAACAGAAGGAATTGAAGCCGGCAAACAGTAGTTTTCGGTGGTCGTTATATAACCATGCAGTTTCCCGCCCTGGTAAATCCTTGAGCCCGGGAGTATCCTGATATTGGAACCCGCGATCAGGGTGGCAGTTCCGCCGCTCTGAACAGTGAAAGTCTTTCCGATCCCTCCTGCCGTAAGCGTTTGAGAGGCGTTGTAACAGTTTGTCTCACCGTTGTTTATTGTGGCAAAAGGGATGTCGAACACAGCCGGGACTGTAAAGACTGAAACCTGCCCGTTCACATAAAATGTTGAAGTCGGAAGGTCATTCAGGGGATTCCCGGCCGCATTGGAATACTCACATTCAATGCCATGGTTTACCTCATTGTTGAAAGTGAGCCAGGTGATCCCGGACAGAGTCAAAAATTTCAGATCGAATAAATGCGTTCCGTCTGCCAGGTTCAACGGTGTGACACTTGACCACGTGGCCATTATTTTATGAAGGGTATCAGAAACGTGGTTGTCGTTGACCATGATCCCGGAAAGCCCGGGTAGGATGTTCACTGCGTCCAGGTAAGTAAGTACCCGGGGATCAAAGTCGATATGAAGGGACAGGGACCCGATGTTGTTAAATCCTGTCACCGTAAAGGGAACAGTCACCTCTGAAGCAGGAACAGCCACCACGGAACCGACCGTTGTTACCGGGGCATTTTGTGCGTGAATGTACTGCCCGCATGCAAGTATCAACCCGGTACCTATAAGTAATTGGTTTGCAAGACAACAAAACTTCATAGAGTGAAAATTTTATTGATTGTTCAGAGCTGTCTTTTGCTACCGGTCATCTGACCAAAATTATTTTTATTTCGGACTGCAATTTTTCTCCGGAAACAGTGATCGCTTCAAGCTTGCAGAGGTATACGCCATCGTCGACCAGGGCTCCGTCAGCGGTCCTGCCGTCCCACATAACGGAATGAACACCGGCCACTTGTGATTTAAGTTCAAACTTTCTAAGCAAGGTCCCTGCCATATCGCAGATGGATAATGCAATATCCGCCTGCTCCGTGAGATTTACGTGAAGGCCGACCGTTTCCCTGAAAGGATTGGGAATGGCAGACAGAACGCTATTATCGGGGGACATCGGCGAAAATTTACGTTTAATGACCGAAACATGCTTCCCTTCCGGATCACCACCAAATACTTCTCCCCAATCAACATTATTGCCTTTGAATTGAATTCCGAGAAGTTCCAGTGCGCCTTCCGGAATGGTCCTGTCCGATAGGCTATAGATGATCCCTGTCAATTTCCCTTTGACGAATCCATGTGCGAATTCAAAACCGCCTTGTTTGCATACCAGCTGAATTTTATCAAGATCCTTTCCCGTGAGTTCGAACTGAAGGGCGGCGACCTGTCCATCGCTTTGAAAGCGGATGACGTCCTTATCAAGCCAAATGTAAGCCGGACCGGAAACGAAATCCATGGATTTTTTATGCCCGGTGATGATATTCACGATCCCGATGACATCAAGGATATTGACCTGGTGGTCTCCGTTGATATCAGCCGCATCGAAGAGGAAGGGTTGCGGATCCTGGCCCAGCATGTAAGCGATGATCGATGAAATGTCGAGCACGTTGACGGCCAGGTCGCCGTTGGCATCACCATTGGCAGCCTTTAATGGCTTTGCAGTGATGATCCTGCTGCTGTCGCTCTCCACCATGTCGGTCCCGAGGATTTTGTAGTAATAATGATAATTTGTATCCGGAATGACGTTAAAGTCGGTGTAGAGCGTATCGGTGATGAGGGAAGAGTTAATCCTTACCGGGGTGCTGAAAGTAGTGTCCGTGATGTTGTAATAGCGGTACATATTGTAGCCCAACGCATCTTCTGTTCCGGCCCGGTTCCATTCGAGGCGAACTTTGCCGATGCCTGGCGTGGCCATGAATTCAATGGAAGCTGCTCCTGCAGCCTGGATTACGAACTCAAACCGGGAATCTTCGATAGGGATTTCAAAATGCTCGTTGTCTCTTGCTCCTTCAACTCTTACCCTTTGAATCCCATCCCCTGTTTCAATACCGATGTTGTAAAACGCCGTCCAGACTGTTGAATCGGCGCTCCAGTTTGCCGAATCGGCCACCTGGTGCTGTGTCCAGGGTTCACGAACACCAAAGGTCAGGAAAGGTGTCACCGAAACATCCATCGCCCGGTTGAAATATAGATCGAACCGATGAATGCCAAGACTGACTATACCTAATCCATTGGGAGAATTGTAAGCATTGTCAAATTTGTTGATCTCAATGGAATCAATACTGATTTTCCAGACATGGCCATGACATAGGGCAGATGGCGCAATTTGAGCACTGTCAAATCCATCAACGATTCCATAACTGGAATTTTCAAAAAAATCCAAGATTGAATGTTCTATGGTTAAACTATCGAGGGTTCCCCAGTAGTTAGGAGAAAGTTTTGTGATACCCCAACTCTCTTGCCCGCAATAATTATATACCGTATTTCCAAAAATCGAATTATTAGTAAATCTGGTTGTTCCAAAATATTTTAAAAATGTAGGATTATTTTGTTGATTGCTGTTGTTCCCTATTATAGTATTATTTTGGAAAATGTTAACAGAACCAAATCCTACTGATGAGAAATTAATGAAATTTTTTGTCAACAAGCAACTTGTTAAACTATCAGCGTTGATTAGGAAGTCCATGTAGAGTGCCCCATAACGAAAAATAGAATTTTTAATTGTGAAACCATAAAAATGATAAGGAAAGGTACCCCCCGAAGATCCAAAGTATTCAAAAATACAGTAGTGCATTGATTGCGGGCCATTGCTTACATTTTTGATCTGAAGCCAGTAACCAGTCCCGTTTTGCGTGAAAACAATCATGGAATCAGGTTTCCCGTCACAAATAATTTTGGACGAAATGAAGATGGATTTTCCATCGCTGATTTGTATCCTGGTGCCAGGGTCGATTTTCAAGGTATCAAATACTGCATTGGATGTGACGAGATACAGTTTATTGGGCATTAGGTGTTTGGTTCCATAGTAAATACCTCCAAGTTCTTCGCCATTGGTTACTGATATACGAAGGGTCCCGGTAACTCTTGTCGTAGCGTTTTTTGCCCCGATCTCATATTGAAACATGATATCCCGGTTATTGGCTACAGAGGATTTGATCTGTATTTTAAAAGGATCCAGGGTACCGGTAAGTGTGGCGTATGCTGAGATATCTCCGATATAGCTTGTGCTGTCGATGATGTTTGCAACGGTAGTATCTTCATAGGGTGCAAAGCGAATCTTGGCCCACACACTGTCGGCTACCCCCCCGGCATTTTTTAATTTAAGCCAAAGCTGTAATGTTTCTCCTGCATCTGCTATTCCATCGCGATCACCGCCATCCAAAGTATCTGTGATCATGCTTGAAACAAAATGGACATCAGGTACCAACACGTAGTTCATTGCATTGGAAATATTTAAAATGCCGTTATTTGAACTCTGAATTAACCGGGCAAACAACTCCTCTGTCGATAAAGACGGATACTGCGATTTAATTAATGCGATAGCTCCTGCAACAACGGGCGATGCCATTGAAGTACCATTTAAGGTATAGTAGGTTCCATTCGGGAAGGTACTGAGGATATTAACACCAGGAGCTTTCAGTTCATAGTTGTGTCCGAAAACATTGAGAGCATCTACTGGACCGGATGGATCAAAGTTTGAAAACCCTGCTAAATCTCCATCTTGAGAAGTTGCCTGAACTCCTATTACCCAAGGATAACATGCAGGAAAAAGTGGTGCATAGATCGGGGCAGGAGGATAAGGTGGATCAATCTTATACCCATTATTTCCTGCCGCTGCAACGATCACGGCGGTTGAGTAAGCATTTTCCAGGGCTGTTTTCAGGGTCAGCGATTCCCCGTAACTGCCCAGGCTCAGGTTGAGAATGGTCGCTCCGTTTAAACGGGCATAATTTACCCCACTGGCGATGTCAGACGAACTTCCATAGCCTGAACTCTGCATGACTTTGATGGGCAAGATCTTTGAATTCCAGGCAATTCCAGCAATACCGGTCCCGTTATTCCCTTTGGCGGCTGCAATGCCCGCCACATGGGTCCCGTGGCTGTTGTCATCCATCGGGTTGTTGTCGTTGTTTACAAAATCCCATCCCCGGATATCGTCAATATACCCGTTGCCGTCGTCGTCGAGGCCGTTACCGGGTATCTCATCCCGGTTAGTCCAAATATTTGGGGTTAAGTCAGGATGCGCCCAGTCGACGCCTGTATCGATGATCCCGATGATCTGGGTAGAATCACCCGTGGTAACATCCCATGCTGTTTCTGCGTTCACACCGGGGAAGGCGCCCAGGTACCACTGTTGGGATGCCATCGGGTCGTTCGGTTCGGTTACCTGGGAGTAGAAATAGTAATCCGGTTCGGCAAAATCAACCATGGTATCTGATGTCAGTTCCCGAATCATTTCCCTAACGTCTGCCTTATCCCCTGCCTTGATTTTGTAAATATTGAACAGTTGCGGGATTTTCGTTGTTTTCCCGTCAGGGGTCGTCAAATATTTTACGGCCGAACCTCTTTCTTCCTTTACGAAGACCTTTGATACAGCCTCGACTCTATGCCGGACGATGAACGCATCTACCGTGGTGATGCCAGTATGGAGCGATGATTTGGTTTTTTGAACATGTACATTAGCCTCGTCTTTGAATTTCACCAAAACGACTTCCGGAACAAATTCAGGATTATAGGGATCTAATAAACGAGGATTGGCAAATTCATTTTCCTGACCCAGGCAAAGAGACTCAATGGTAAAGAAAAAACAAAGGATAAAGATTTTTCTCATGATGCGGATAACTTGAATAAAACTGAAATCCCTGAAAAGGATGAAGCATAAAATAATTTCCATACCTTCGCTTCAATGACAAACCTGAATTTATAAGAATAAGATATTGAGCGTTTAAGATATGAATTTGTTATGCCCATAACATAACATTAAGACATTCAATATCAAATAATTATTTAATCCCATAAAGGTATAATAAAAAAAATAATCCGGAAGGAATGTTTTTTACAAATTTTCAACTAAAATCAACCGAACTGACCTTTCATAACAAATTGTTTTTAAACTGTCATCCAATGTACAAACCTTCAATTCGAACTTTATAGCCTCCGTCTTTCAATCG
>DAONET010000061.1:0-6151 GCA_035403225.1 Bacteroidales bacterium
TGGGTACCCCGCCGAAAAGCCAATGGCAATTTTGAAACCGCTGCCTTTTTGCCTCACCTTCAAGGTTAGATTAAACCGCAAATTTTTCTTTGATTCACCAAACCTATCACATTTCGGACTTCACATTTGGCGAGAATTATATCGGTGCTCTGCACCTTTTGTTGTTTAATTCATTCCTTTGCTATAAATATTTCGGTGCTACGCACCTGGAGTTTTCTTTTGTATAATCCTATTTCTGCATGCCTGCTGGAAGGCAAACCCAATCGCACTTCGCACTTCACAGTTCGCATTTGGTCAGGGGGCCAGGGAGAAGATACAAGAACGACTGCCTTGGCATTTAATAGAAAATTGTCATGTACTGTTACAAATTTAGATAAAAATGGTTGTGAACGGCGCTTCTGCAGATCATCATACCAGCTCATACCGGTAAGCATCCTGGCGAATAAAGATGAAAAGAAGGAGGGTGAAGGCCCACAGTGATGATCCTCCGTAACTTAAGAAAGGCAGCGGGATCCCGATGACCGGAACCAGGCCGAGCGTCATCCCGATGTTAATGATCACATGGAAGAACAACACCGACGCCACGCAGTAGCCGTATATTTTGCTGAATTTGGATCGTTGTCGCTCTGCGACTTTGATGATCCTGAGCAATAGCCATAAGTACAGGAAGATGACCACCAGGCTTCCGATGAATCCCCATTCTTCTCCTACGGTGCAGAAGATGAAATCGGTGCTTTGTTCCGGAACGAAGTTATATTTTGTCTGGGTGCCTTCCAGGTATCCTTTCCCAAACAGCTTTCCTGATCCGATGGCGATGAGCGACTGGTTGACGTTATATCCGGCTCCTTTCAGGTCGGTTTTCTGTCCCAGCAGGACGCTGATACGTTCCTGCTGGTGAGGTCTCAATAAGTGATCGAAGCCATAATCCACGAAATAGATGAATCCTACGGATCCCAGGTAGATGGCGGCGATGACCAGCAAATGATGAATTCTTCTTTTGGTATAGAGATAGACGATGATGGCTATTCCCAGCAGGATGCCTGCCAGGATGAGTTTGTTCATCACGAGAGACAGGATGCCGAGGACGGGTAACAGCAGCAGCGCCAGCATCAGGTATCCGTTGAGCCCGGCCCGGTACAGCACGATCACGAACGCGAGGAAGACCAGGGCGGAGCCGGTATCTTTCTGAAGTAAGATCAGGATCGCCGGGAGCGCAATGATGATGGCGAGGGAGAACCAGGTCTTTGAATCTTTCATCGAGATGTACTGACCGCTCAGGTATTTCGAAACGGCCAGCGCCGTCCCGACTTTAGCAAACTCGGCCGGTTGAAGCGCCATGCCTCCGACTTGAAACCATGACCGGGACCCTGAGACTTCTTTGCCGGCAAAAACCACGACGACGAGGATCACCAGGCAGACCGCGTAGACCAGGTAAGCAAACTGAGAGAATATCTTCGGATTCAGCAAGAGGATCATCAGGACCAGCAGGAATGCGGCCAGGATCCAGATCATCTGCTTGCCGTAGCGTTGCGAGATATCGAAAATGCTGGTATGCCCCTCATCGTACACGGCCGCATAGATGTTGAACCACCCGAAAATGACCAGGATCAGGTAGATGCCGGTCATCACCCAGTCGATCTTTGAAAATATGCCCTGTTCTTCTCTCAATATCCTGTGATTAAATTACATTCAACCATGTTCTTTTCTACTTCCGGCCGTGTGATCTTGCCGGTAAGGTATTTCTCGATCATCAGGCTGGCGATGGGAGCCGCCCAGGTGGAGCCCCATCCGGCATTTTCCACGACCACGGAGATGGCGATTTTCGGATGGTCTTTCGGAGCAAAGCAGATGAAGATGGAGTGGTTCTTTCCGTGCGGATTCTGGGCCGTGCCGGTCTTGCCGCAGAGGATGATGCTGTCCATTTTGGCATTGGCAGCGGTTCCGGCGTCTACCACCATCTGCATACCTTCGATCACGATATCAAAGTAGGCAGGGGCCACGTTGCTATAGTGCCTGGTGAGGTATTGCCGGTTCATGCTGTCGGCTCGTCCGATAGCCCGAATGATATGGGGTGTATAATAATAACCGCGGTTGGCAATGGTAGCAGTGAGGTTAGCCAGCTGGATGGGAGTGATCCCGATTTCACCCTGCCCGATGGCCAGTGAAATGACCGTCAGAGCGCGCCACCGGTCTTTGCCATGGTAGCGGTCGTAGTATCCTGCGGAAGGGATATTCCCGTTCAGCTCCCCGGGGAGGTCGATGCCCAGTTTTTTACCCAACCCGAAACTCATGACTCCCTTACGCCAGGCATTGTAAGCTTCTTTGGTGGTCCTGTATTTTTCTCTGTTGTCGATGATTGATTTGAAAACCCGGCAGTAATAGGTGTTACAGGAATACTGGATCGACTGCGGCAGGTTCAGCGGGCCCCAGTGGCTGTGACAGCCTACTTTTTTACCACCGCCCAGCGAGAAGCCGCCCGGGCAGGCATACCGCGTATCGGGGAACAACACTCCTTCCTGTTCGCCCACCAGCGCGTTGACCAGCTTAAAGGTCGAACCAGGGGGATACATGGCCATCAGCGCCCGGTTGAACAACGGGACATTGATGCTGTCCTTGCTCAGGATGTTGTAGTTTTTATTCCGTACCCGGCCGACCAGCAGGTTGGGGTCATAGGAAGGGCTGGAGACGATGCAGAGAATCTCGCCGGTGGATGGCTCAATGGCGACGATGCTTCCTTTCTTGTTCGTCATGAGCAGTTCCCCGTATGCCTGGAGCTCGGCATCGATCGATGAGTAGAGGTTGGTTCCGGCCACGGCGCTGCTATCGTACTTGCCATCCTGGAATGAGCCCATGTCGCGGTTGAAGACATCCACGACCCTGATCTTCAACCCTTTTTTGCCGCGGAGGACCTCTTCGTACGATTTTTCGATCCCGCTGATCCCGATGTAGTCGCCCGAACGGTAATAAGGGTTTTTCGCGATCATGTCGGGGTTCACTTCCCCGATGTACCCCATGGTGTGAGCCGCGATCGGAGCCGAATATTTCCGGAGGGTTCGCGGCAGAACAAAGAATCCCGGATAGCGGAACAGCTTCTCCTCGATGATGCCGTAACTTTCGCGGGTGATCTGCGACTCAAAGATGGAGGGACGGTAAACCGAATACTTCCGTGCTTTCTCCATTCGCTCGATGAAATCTGCTTTCTCGATACCGATCAGCCGGCAGAATCCGATGGTATCCAGATGTTTCACCTGTTTCGGGATGACCATCAGGTCGTACGCGGCCTCATTGTATACCAGCAATTCCCCTTTACGGTCGAAGATCAATCCGCGGGCCGGATATTGGGTGATGTACCGGAGAACATTGTTATTGGCGGAAAGAATGTATTTGTCGGCCAGCAATTGAACGTACACCAGCCGCATTATCAGGATCAATCCTATCAGAATAAAAAAACCGGCAATAAAAAATCTTCTGTTGGAATCTGCTCTCTCCATTATATCCCGGTCCTCCTAAGAACGATATCAGGGGTGGTCAGCACATTGCTTTTGTTCAGCGCCCGATCGTAGATGAATAGTTCAAAACGAATGGTGTCATAATCAGGGGAGGGGTCCATGACCAGGGTGTCAACGATCGTTCCCTTCAGTGGTTTTCCTTCGTATCCCTGATTCAGGACCGGGATACGCGTGCTGAACGGTGTCGCCAGGAGGGGTTCAACATACCCCGTATCATGTTTTTCGAAGTAGCGGATGACATAATTGTAATAATACCCGGATGCGGAATCATAGGGTGGTGAGGTCTCGTCGTTATCAAGTCCCAGGTCGCCATCACCGTCCTGGAACGAAATGACGATGATCCCTCTGGAGGGAAATACCGCCGAATCATTCGCGTAAACCAATTGGATGCCTTCGTACGAGATCTCCGGAATATGCGAATACTCCTCCTCCTTGATGCATCCGGAAAGAAAAAGGATGAACGGAAGCAGGGCGAGCACTGCGAAAGAACCTGTGTGACGAAGATTTGATTTCATGATCTGCAACGACATAACCATCCGGAATTCGTACCTTTGACCAGCCGATAAAATTACGAAAAATCTGAGTTTCAGGAATCTGTTAGAGATGAATTTTTCTGAAAGGATCTTCCGCCCTCATACGGTTGAATCGTTTAACGCATTAGCGTTGGAGTTATTTCACCGGACGCTTGAGTTCAACCCGGTGTACCGCGACTACACCCGGGCGCTCGGTATCCGTCCTGAGTCCGTAACGGATTTCTTCTCCATTCCCTTTCTCCCCATTGGTTTTTTCAAGACGCACAAGGTATATGCTTCCGCTGCCGAGCCGCAGAAGATATTCCTCAGCAGCGGGACCACCGGCATGGAGCGCAGCCATCATTACCTCGCGGATACGGGGTTGTATCTCTCTTCTCTGGTGGAAGGATTCCGCTATTTCTACGGTGACCCGGCCGGCTATTCCATCGGGGCACTGACGCCTACACCTGAGGAAAACCCCCGGTCATCGCTGATTTTCATGATTGATGAGCTGATGCGCCGCAGCGGTGAACGGCACTATCTGAAACCCTCCGACCCGGTCAGTCAGCTTCGGCGCCCGGGACGGAAAACCATGATCATCGGGCTGACTTATGCCTTGCTCGACATGGCTGAACAGGGTGTTGATCCCGACCCCGCTCTCATCATCGTGGAGACAGGCGGCATGAAAGGACGACGTAAAGAGATGATCCGGGAAGAGCTTCACCATCAGTTGAAGAAGAGTTTCGGGGTGCCGGTCATTCATTCTGAATACAGCATGTCGGAGCTCCTTTCGCAAGCCTGGTCGCAGGGGGAAGGGATTTACCGTTGTCCCCCGTGGATGAAAGTGATCGCCCGCGACCCAAGCGACCCGTTGTCTCTCATCGGTGAAGGTCGGACCGGAGGATTGAACATCATCGACCTCGCGAATGTATACACCTGTCCGTTCATCGCTACGCAGGATCTCGGGAAAGTCAGCAACGACGGCTCTTTCCGTGTCCTTGGCCGTTTTGATGACAGTGAATTGCGGGGCTGTAACCTGATGGAACTATAAGCGGGAGATCAGTTCCGGAGTGTCGATCCGGGCGTTATTCACCTCGCGCGAAACGGGATAAGCCTCCATTTCCTGAGCCGGGTAGGGGACAAGCAGCCGGAGCAGATCCTGTTCGGGGGTGTTTTCCAACCATGTCTTTTCGTGCTCGCGTGGTAAGATGACCGGCATGCGATCGTGGATCTCCTTCATCAGTTCGTTGGGAGTGGTGGTGATAATCGAGAAGGAACAGATGATCTCGCCGTCGGGGCTGACCCATTGATCCCAGATCCCCGCCATGGCGAAAGGAGCGCCTCCTTTCAGGATGACCCGGTGCGGCGCCTTCCCCCTGACCGTCTGCTTCCACTCATAGAAACCGTCGGCGGGGACCAGGCAACGCCGGTGGCGGAACGGTACTTTGAAGGAAGCTTTCTCCAGGATGGTCTCTGCCCGCGCGTTGATCATCGCGGCGCTCATCCCCGGGTCTTTTGCCCAGGAAGGGATCAGCCCCCAGCGGTACATACTCAGGGTCAGGGGATCCGAGGTGGAGATCACCGCGAGGTCCTGAGTGGGAGCGCAGTTGTACCGCGCCTTCCATACAGCCGACCTCACCGACACGCCGAAACGTTCTTTGATCAGCTCGTCTTCAACCGCAAACGAATACCTTCCGCACATCACTCTTGCATTAAACCATGATTGATTAATCCTTTTTTGATATTCTTCATCACCAGGTCGGTGCCTTTACCATCCAGGATGAGCTTCGAAACCAGCCACATCAAAGCTTTCGGCTCTTTCAGTACCGACCGGATCACCTTGTCGGTGCGTTTCTTCACCAGACCCCGGAAACGATCGATATCCGCTTCGGTGATCACCGGCCAGTCGCCGTTGCCGAAGACGGGCATGTAAGGCGCTGTTTTTTCGGGATGGAAAAGCGGGATGATCTGCAGGCTTTTGTCCACCGGGTTCATGAAGGGAGTCACGTCGGCGATGCCGCTGTATCCGGCTTTGAAGACCGGGTTCAGCGAGCCGGCCGGTATCGTGAAATGATAGCGGAGAAAGCGTTCGCAGTTGGCCCGCCCCAGGAAATAGTCGTGGATGCGAAA
>DAONET010000062.1:0-3434 GCA_035403225.1 Bacteroidales bacterium
GCATTCTCTTCCGCCACAGCCAAGGCATAGGCAAAAGTGAATGAACGCCGGCTCAGCGTTCCCCTGAAACTTTTTGCTTTAATGGCATATGCAGCCGCTTTCCGCGGAAGCTTCAACCTCCCGGGCAATACTCCTTCCTCCTCCAGACCACGCTCTACCGAGGCTTCCATCACTTTCCAAACTTCTTCCAGGTGTTCCCAAATAGCCGGACCTTCATGCATCTCTACGAACTCCCATAAGGTCCGTCCGTTATTTTCACACCATTCGATGATCTCTGATAAATGATTCTTTGGATAGATCTTCTTCGAGGGATCTCTCTTCCCGTCATCACTGATATCGCCTCCCCCTATGCTGTATGTCGTCCATGTATCCCGGACATTGTCGCCCTTGTCCAGCGCCTCAAACTTCATCCCGTTGGGATGAACAGGCAGAAAAATTTCCGGTTCCCAGAGAATCTCCACCGGAACAGGAGCCAACCCTTCCGTGATCGCTTTATCAGTCATGTGACCCTTGCCTGTGGCGGCCAGGCTGCCATACAACGTCACCCTGATCTTCGGTATCCCCGGATTCCTTGACATGAACATCTCGGCGGCCTTCCGCGGCCCCATGGTATGACTGCTCGAAGGTCCGTAACCTATTTTGAAAATTTCTTTGATTGATTCCATAACCGGTTGATCTCCTTTCCCTCCTGCAAAATCAAATAAAAAATCTTGCTTCTTTTTGAAGCGGACAAAGGTAAATCATTCCTCGCTATCTGTAACGTTAACTCAGCCGGGTGTAATATCTGCCTTATTCTTTTTCTTCAGAAAATGAGACAGGATGAATAAAAAACCGGTCACGATAAAAGGCAGATTAATGAGTGATACCACTCCAAGGGTCGTCCAAATGGATCCGTTCATGCCAAAGTTGACCATAAAGATCCAGGGAAAGGTTCCTAACCCGATCACGGCGAAGATAATCCCGCCGGCCAGTTCAAAATACCATGCCAGGATCAGGATACCGGTCAACACCAACGATGGGATCAGATGAATCAGAAATCCGGCGATCTGTTGCCAGAAAGTGAGCTGCGGGCAAAAAGCGTCAAACGCAAACATGCTGATGAGCAGAATGCCCAGGATGCCCAGCACGCGGGGCGTCCAGTGAACGATATAACGTACGTTGTTTTCCATAGTTTCTTTTTTAATCAGGGCGGACGTTTTCCGTTGTTTTTCCCTAAGGTACGGACAAAGATCCGTTTTTATCTTTCTCTCTTTCAGAAAATATAATGCTTGATAAAGGGAAAAGGAGTAGCGTCAACAGACCAAGGATGGCAAAGGTCCACCTGTACCCGGCTATGTCGCTGAGATAACCACTTACGACCATCCCGATGCTGGAACCGATGTTTGCCATGGCCATCAGGATGGAAAACATCGAAGCGGCGATCCGGATGTCGCATACCGTCATGGAAGTGGCAAAATACACGGTTTCGTAATATCCGTATGCCACTCCGAAGAGGAATAACAAAGGCCAGGCCATTGCCTGACCATGGATTAACGACAGCATGACCACGGCGACGAAGGTGGCAAACATGGCTATTCTCATGGCTTTCCGGTCTCCCAGCCGGTCCGTGAACCGGCCTCCGGTCAGTCCTCCGATAATCACTCCGACACCCCACAACGCGGTGTACAATCCCGCCATCATGTACGATATGCCATAGGATTCCTCCAGAAACGGGTTGACCAGTTCGTTGGTGCCGTTCGTGATCATCGTGAATAGCGCCCCCAGTAACCCCAATGCAATAATGTTGCGGCGCTTCAGTACCCTGAAGGCTTTCCATTTGAACGTGGCTTCAGACGCTTTGGCCGGTTCCTTTAACAACAAAACCATCGGCAACGGGATCAGACTCATGGAGGAAAGAACCATGAACACCCACGTCCAGTGCCCCTGTGATGAGATGATACCCAACAAACCCGAGATGAATACCACCCCGAAAGCTCTTCCCGAAACCATGATCCCCTGCACCTTCCCTTTGTCCTCTAACGGTGTGGTGTCGAGAGCCAGCCCGTCAGTACAGGTATCGTACAACGCCATGCCGAGCACAACGATAAAACCCGTGACCACCATCAGCCCGAAATCATGCTGCGGATGAATGAACGGAAACATCAAAATACCAACCGTCTGCATCACCAACCCCAGCACGATATATGGTTTCCGGTGTCCCAGGCCGAACAGGTTCACCTTGTCACTAAGCATCCCGATAAAAACCTTCAGGATCATCGGAATCACTGCAATGGCAGAGAATAACCCGACCTGGCTCATCGTCAGATCAAAAGAGCGAAGATAAATGGCATTCAGAGAGGTAAAATAACTAAGGATGGCTCCTTCGGCAAAATAGAGCGAGCCGAACGCGGCATAACGTAACGAGGAGGAGTTTTTCATACCTGGAGAAACCTGTTACTCATGGCTTGAAAACCCTGATAAGCACTTGTCTTATTAAGGCCCAAACATGGGTTCTGCGGCAAAAATACCGGAAAAATAAATACGAAGTACGGGCCCTGCGGCAAGAAGAAGTTAATTCCTCCACTCATTTTCTCAAATCCTTACCTTTACCACGTCAAATTTCATTGATCAAAGTGAAAACGTTATTCCGTTCCAAATGGGCTCCCGCTTTCCTGATCATCACCGTGCTGGTCACGTTGATGTCACTGCGGAAGCTGTCTGACCCCGACCTGGGTTTTCACCTGAAGTACGGGAAATACATCTTCGAAAACCACTCCGTCCCCACTCACGATCTTTCCACTTATACCGTCACCAACAACCCTTATATCGACCTGCACTGGTTGTTCCAACTGAAAATCTATTCGATATACCACCTGACCGGATACACAGGGCTTAGCCTCTTCGTCACCTTGATGACGCTGCTCCTGATGTTTTTCCTTCTTATGCGTAACCGGCTGCGCGACATCCCCTTGCCGGCAACCTGTGTAGTGCTCCTGTCAGGGTTTCTGGTCCTCGAACCCCGGCTTGTCCTTCGGCCGGAACTTTTCACCTTCCTCTTTCTTACCATCCTGCTCTATCTCCTCGATTTGTATTATCACTCCCGGCGCAGCCTGCTGTTCCTTCTCCCAATCGTCATGCTGGTGTGGTGTAATTGCCATTCGTTGTTTGTCCTGGGATTTGCAGTCATCGTTGCCTACTTCGTCAGCATTCTGATCAGGGATAAAAAGACAGACCGGAAGTTCCTGCTCTGGGCAGCGTTGTCGGTGATCATCTGCTTTGTCAATCCTTATTTTACCAAAGGGTTTTCTTTCCCCCTGGAGTTGTTTAGCCGGTTCGACAGCAGTAACATCTTCCATCAGCATATCCGGGAATTCCGTTCGCTGTATAGTCTCGACGGACTGGTATCGAAAGACATCCCTTTCCTCCTCTTTTTCTCCATCACGGTTCTCTGCACC
>DAONET010000062.1:3534-6023 GCA_035403225.1 Bacteroidales bacterium
GAGCCGTTTCTCCTGCACAGCCTGAAAACAAGCCGGGGACGTAACCAGGTCCTGCTGTATCCACTGGCTGACATTTACGCCGCCAGCGGTCGCCGGGGGCTGGCACAAGTATGCTATCAACAAATCCTTCTGATGGATCCCGGGAACCAGGAGGTTGCCATGGCGCTCCGGGAAAACGCGCAACAGGCGGCCCCTGTCACCGACACCATCGCACGTCGTCCCGGTCAGCAGGAAGCCATTGTTTACTTCAACAGCGGCAACAGCAAATACCAGCAAGGCGACTTTGAAGGAGCGCTGAAGGATTACAGCAAAGCCATCGAACTAAACCCTGATTATTACAAAGCATACAACAACCGGGGCAACCTGTTATCATCCGTAAAAGAAGACTATAAGGCAGCCATCGCCGATTTCACCAAAGCCATAGAACTCAACCCCACCTTCGCCGAAGCGTGGCTCGGACGCGGCACCTCCAAGTACCTGATGGCCGACAAATCCGGCGCCTGTCGCGACTGGCAACAAGCGCAATCCCTGGGGAGTCCGCAGGCAGGGAAACTATTAGAGACATACTGTAAGTAAGAAGCCCGGTTCACAAAGCATCACCGGGAAAGGTTTCCGGCAGATGAAAGGGATCCGTCGAAAAAAAAAGCGAGGATGAGATCTTCTCTCACCCTCGCCCGGAATTATTCCACTGGTTATTTTAACCGATGTTGACTGGAAGGTATTATTCCGTCACCATCAGTTTGAACGTCTTCGCGCTTCCGGTAGTCGTTTCGAAACGAACCAGGTAAACGCCCGGCTGCAGACGCTGGCCGGCATCCGTTGTCCCGTTCCAGCTGAAATGTTGCAATCCTTGTGCGATATCAGCCTGATAAACCGTAGCCACGGATCTTCCGTTGACATCCATGATCCGGATCGAAAGCGATGTTGCCTTGGCCACTTTCACATCGATATTCAAAGCGCCACGGAAAGGATTCGGCCCCATTTTGATCATGGAAAGATCGCCATGAAGTTCATTCATTCCAATGACGACATCAGCCTGAACAATGTTCGAAGGTTCCGACTCCTGTCCGGCGTTATCCACCGTGGTGACATAGAATTGGTACAATCCGTTGGAAGGAACGGTATAGAAGTACTGCACACCGACTGTTTGATCAAGCAGGGTGAACGTTGCGCCGCCGTCGGTCGACCAGTAGATGTTGAAGTGATCAAAGTCGTTGATAGCCGGCTGATCCCAATACAGGATGATGTCTTCTGCAACGCCGTTGGCCAACTGCAGGTTATTCGGTGCAGGCGGGACCTCATCGGTTGCGCCGAAAGTGATCACGCCATAACCTTCCGCCGTGAAGATGTTCATATTATCACAGGGCCACCAGCCGGTATAATACGAAGGATCGTCAAGTACAAACACGAACATGCCGCTCTGGCTGTTTTCGTTGTAATTGATCATCCAGGCTGAATCCGGTCCCATCGGAAGTACAAACTCATAAACCACATGTCCGGTAGCATCCGAGACTTCAATCTGCGGGTTCTGGAGTTCAATAGTGGTCCCTACGCCACCTGTGCTGTAAAGAGGGCGATATTTGATCAGGTTGCCGGAGTTATAATAAACGGCCCAGTAATTCCCTTCGGAAGTGTCGCCGGGAGCCGGATAGGAACCGTCGTTGTTGTCATCAATGTAAAGAGCCACCTCGTCATGATCGTTTAACTCCGTGTCGTTAGCATTATCTACCGCCACATAGAGAGCCGTTTTGTCGGCATTGACCTTAAAGTAACCCATCACACTGCCGATCGGACGTACAATGTTGTCGCGTCTTCCAAGGACGTTGGACATATCCACCTTGAAGGCATCCGACCATTCACCCGGACTGATGACACCGTCGATAGTCGGCGTAGTCCCTGTATAAGCGCTGATCTCGTGGGTGACGAAACCGGTAGAGATCCACCCGGTCGCTTCATTGGAATAGGGCGTCTGAAGATCGCCGGGAAGTTGAGCAGTCACCACGTAGTAATAATGAATCAGGGGCAGAGCCGTCGTGTCGGAGAAAGATACTGCTGCTGCACCGACAGTTCCCAGCGGGGTGGCGGGATAATTGTCAAAAGAATATTGTTTCCGGTAGACGTTATATCCGGTGACACCGGCAGCCGGAGAAGCTTCCCAGGTGAGATTGACCGAAAGTCCGGCTCCCTGGGTTGCGGTAAGGTTCGATGGAGGTGTTCCTGTTGGTAAGAGCATAACATCCTGCGAAAAAACCTGCCCATTGGTGATCTGGACATCAGCGAATTCCTGAGTCACATACCCAACGGCAGAATAACGAACCGTATAAGTTCCTTCGGGAATATTGAGCAGGTTATAAGCTCCGGTTTCATTGGAATAAGTGAAGTATGTATTGAGTGAGGGGATCTCGATCTTTGATCCGGTTAACTGGCCCGAACCTGATCTCAGGACGTTACCGCTTAAGGTTCCTCCGCCCAGATCGGAATTGACATTA
>DAONET010000063.1:0-4344 GCA_035403225.1 Bacteroidales bacterium
GAGGACAGTGAGGGAACTAATCCCTCACTTCCTACTCGATGAAAATCAGAAGGTTAGAAAACGATAAAGAACGATGTAAAATGGTGTATAACAATTAGATATACTTCATCTCAGAAATTTTGTCATCTACTTAGTTAGATGATATTTATCACTCACCCTTCATTCCCGTTAGTCGGGTCCTCATGGTCCGGAGACATAGATTCCCGGTAAAATCCCTTACCGGAAGGCCGGCACGCGGAACATCTGCCGTGGTCCCTGGCTGATGCCCATTTTCTTTGACCTGCGGTCCTCGAATTCCACATCCACAAAATAGAAAGGTACCAACAGATCAGGGCCGCCCCGGTATTCATCCGCAAAATAGGAGAGACGGATTCCCGACACGGTGACACGTTGTTTCAGGTCGCGCCGGGAAGTCAGTTTGTCTTTAATGACCTTCACCACTTCCTCTTCTTCCACCAGGGTCCGTTCCTCATGCAAACCGATCTCACCCCAGATGCCGCAATGCATCAGGGCCGGCTGTTCGGTCTTTTTAAAAACCATCCTGATCCGGGCCCGGGGGCCGCCGACGGTAATGCCGTTCAACGAGATGGATGAAAAGACCGTTGTTTCGGAAGGCTTTTGTTCGCGTTCTTTTCCGTCAAAAACGAAAGCTGAGCCGGAAGAGACTTCCATTTCAAGACGAAGGTTGATTCGTTTATCGTCGGGGGGGTCAGGCAGAAGATGGAATTCCCTGAACAGGGTGTCGGACCATTTTTTGACGGTAGCAGGATCGGGGGGCTTGTTGACCAATTCCCCCAGGCTGACGTTCTGATCGGTAAAAAAAAGCAATCCGCCGAAACGGGCGCCTGGTTGTGCATATGCTATGGCCCTGATCTTATCAAAGGCAGCCATGGCATCTTCCGTCTCTACCATTTTTTCATGAATCCCCAGGTGGCCGGCCAATCTGGAAAAATGCTCCCGATCCATCCGCCGGGGCTTTGTTCTGAAAATCATCACCTTTTTCATTCTCATCCTCCTTTTCCGTTAATCAGCATGTACATGCGATCCATGTCCACATAAACCATGCGGCAGAACCGGGACGCGGATCAGGGCTCACATGGCCGTGCCCGTGGATATAATCATTTTGTGTATCGGTGCCTTCGGTGTTTGCGAACATCACGGCGCTGATAACGCTGTCGGGTTGTACCAGGTAGGCCATTTCGAACCAGGCATCGATGACTTTGAAAGGGAAACGCCCCGGGATCATGAACTCCGGGAACCCGTAAATGACGGTCATCCACCGGCCATCGCACAACGAAGCAAAATATTTGCCCGGGGTGGCGACATCCTGACTGGTAGTGACAAAGCTGCACATGATGTGCAGTCCCTGGAACGCTTCAGCCCAGCGGTCGAATACATCGTACGTTATTCCCGACCGGTCGGCCTCCAGTTGAAGAGTATTGCACACTTCGAATGCGATCCATTCCAGGTTATTCCTGCCCAGACGGAGATCTCCGTTATCGGCACCGGAATAGTAATCGGATTCAAGCCGGTCATCGTCGGGAACATCACAGCGGAAAAAGGCGGCCACAAAAGGCCCGCCGTGACCGGTGAAATAGGCAAAATCGACGGTATCGATCCATTGATCGGCCGTACCGCCTTTATCGGGCCGCTTGAAATCCTCTTCCCAGGCATTGGTGTCACCGAAATTGAATGCCCCCGTCCACCCGTCATGATTCACCAACTCATGGAAAAAACCTCCGGCATCCTCATGCTCATGGACAAGCGTGTTGTGGCAATCATAATTATTGATCCATTCAACAGCTACTTTTTTCGACATGATTTATCCTCCTTTCTAATGAATGATCAAATATTTACTGATAATTAAAGGTATTGTAAATGAGGTAGTAAATCAATCCCAATAAGTGATTAATCAGAAGTAATGATTTTTTTATCGCATGCTGAAACGCTGAATTGCTTGAATTTCATTACTTTAAACCTGATCGCATGAGAAATATATCAATAACATAACAAACCGAAGGAGAAAAGGTTTGGATTTTTCTCTTTGTTTGATTATATTTGTTCTTAATAAATGGTAATAAATAAGCAAGGATGAAGAGAGAGTTGAAAAGGTTGGTTTGTACGTGGGAGTGGTGAGATAGTATGAAGATTGAGAGATAACATTACCATAACGTTGCTGCCTTAAAAAATCCTTCCTATACCCCATTCCCGGGTTCAAATCAGGAACTCCGGAAATCTGACACAGGCATGTTTTGCGGTTGCCGGTAGAAAACCAGATTTTCGGGGATTCCGCTACAAGCAGGTTTCTGCATTTTATGTTGGCCGGTCGAAAAAACACCTTCGCTCCGGATGAGAAGAGTATGCCGATTGGAAACCAAAATGATCCGTTTCATGAGGAAAAACGAAACCATGTTTCAGGCCCGGAAGACCAGGTCTTTTGGCCCTGCTTAAAAGGAAGTCGCATTAAACAGACAGTATGTAACAAAAAGTTTATGAAAACGAAAGAAATTCATTGTCACAGCAAAGGATTAGTGAAATGGTTAATCCTTTGCTTTATGTTATTCTTCACGAACATGGCCCTGGCACAGTTTGATAAGCCGGGGAATGTACCTGTCTTGTGGCCAACCGGAGGATTTGGCGTTGATGGCGATGGATACACCAATATCTGGAACCCGCCATTCACGCACAATAATATCGGTGACTGGTATGATTCGATCCCTGTTCCTTATCCTGGTTCCGGAGAACCCGTATTCGACGGCACCGGAGCAGTAATTTCTCCCCCTTCAGCAGATATAGCAGTGATTGCTCATTTTACCGATGGATTTAAAAACGACGGTTTGGGAGGGGACCTGTCCGTCTTTGATCAAAGCAATAAAATCAGCGATAACCCCAATACCTATCTTGTCAAGCCGGGAAGTGTGCCCCCCAAAGATGATATGCAACACGCTACCGGCATTTTTACCTGGGGAAATCCGGCGCTGGGTCCTATTACGGGACCTAATATCGGTTTTGACACCATCGGAGATACAAACGATTTGTGGTGTGTATTTGCTTGCGACCGTTGGAAGGTAAACGGATCTTCGTATGTCGACTTCGAATTCAACCAGGATTCGATCGTCCTGAACACAACCACCGGAGTGATGACTTCTTATGCACCTGCAACTGATGCGGATGGCGATCCCACCGGTGGAAGAAACCCCGGTGATTTTTTGATCACCATCGAATTTACCCAGGGAGGCGCTGTTGGCAATGTATGGGTGGATAAATGGTTGAAAGATGGCTTACATACCGCTTATTCCTGGCATACACAGGATATCAGTACAGCGGCATATGCCAAGACCATTTACATGGTGTTCAATAAAGTGATAACAAACGTCCCCTGGAAAATTTATGACCAGGAATCGATCCCTGGTTCCGATCCGCCTCTTTATCAGTATGCCATCAACCAGTTTGCGGAAGGCGCTATCAACCTTGGTAAGCTGATGCTGGGCGCTCAGGGTCCCTGCAAGACTGTTGCTACCATCTGGGCTCGCACCAAAAGTTCGCATTCTCCCACCGCCGAACTGAAGGACCTGGCTGGTATCGCAACATTGGATATTCCTGTCCCTACCCCGGAAGTGACGTGTGCACAACCTGTCGAGTTGCAGGCTTGTACTCCACTGGCAGAGATCGAAACGGCTTGGGATAACTGGAGAACTGGATTCTCGGCTTCCGGCGGGACACCTCCGGTTGATACTACTTACGACCGGGCGGTACCCGAAACAGTACCGGCAAACCTTGAATGCGGAGGCGTGTTTACCCTGAAATTTAAAGCAGTGGATCTTTGCGGGAAAGCCGATTCCTGCACCTCCACCTTTACAGTCGGTACACCTGATCCGGTAGTGATTGATAATGCCGAAAACCTGACCACCGATGCTTGCGACTATGCCAACCAGGCAGCCGCCGACCTGGCGTTTGCCAACTGGCTGGCAACAGCCGATGTGAGCGGCGGATGCGATCCGACCTCGACGCCTGATATCACCACGGCTCCTCCTTATTGCGGCGGAGAAGTGACGGTGACCTGGACCATTGCCGACCACTGCTATGCAGGATCGACCTATGCCGCCACGTTCACCATCACGGCGCCCGATCCGGTTGTGATTGATTATGCCGAAGATCAGACCACCGATGCCTGCGACTATGCCAACCAGGCAGCCGCCGACCTGGCGTTTGCCAACTGGCTGGCAACAGCCGGTGTGAGTGGCGGATGCGATCCGACCTCGACGCCTGATATCACCACAGCTCCTCCGTATTGCGGCGGAGAAGTGACGGTGACCTGGACCATTGCCGACCACTGCTATGCAG
>DAONET010000063.1:4444-6013 GCA_035403225.1 Bacteroidales bacterium
CCAACCAGGCAGCCGCCGACCTGGCGTTTGCCAACTGGCTGGCGACGGCCGGTGTGAGCGGCGGATGCGATCCGACCTCGACGCCTGATATCACCACGGCTCCTCCTTATTGCGGCGGAGAAGTGACGGTGACCTGGACCATTGCCGACCACTGCTATGCAGGATCGACCTATGCCGCCACGTTCACCATCACGGCGCCCGATCCGGTTGTGATTGATTATGCCGAAGATATGACCGTTCCCGCATGTACATACGCGAACCAGGCAGAAGCGGATCTGGCATTTGCCAACTGGCTGGCGACGGCCGGTGTAAGCGGCGGATGCGATCCTACGTCGACGCCCGATATCACCACCGGACCTCCGTATTGCGGCGGAGCAGTGACGGTGACCTGGACCATTGCCGACCACTGCTATGCAGGATCGACCTATGCGGCCACGTTCACTATCGAAGCTCCCAACCCGATTGTTGTCTATTGTCCCGATACTGTATTGTTACCGGCCTGTACACCGGCTGAGAACATTATTGCTGCTTACGATGCATGGAAAGCCAGTTTCATGAAGTCAGGAGATTGTATCCTTTCGGATAACATGGCAGACTTCCCCCCGTTGGTCATCAACGCGGATTACTCTGTGAACCTGAGTTTCACTTATATTGTAACGGGACTCTGCGATAACACCCCGCATCAGTGCTCTTCGTCCTTCACTGTTCCTCCCTGTGCGCCGAATTGTGAAACTGCCTATGGAACATTGGGGAACGCGAATGCTTATTGCTTCTACAATTATGGATTCAATAACTGGGGATGGTCGAATAAAATCACTGCTGACGGGATATATACGTTGCCGCTCTATCAAGGTAATCCGTCCTGCACTCCTAACCCGGCAAATCTGGTCGGTGTGGTAACCGCCACGATGGCCGCCGGGACGCTGACCGTGCATTACCAGACAGATCCGGGCTTCTCGATGAATGAAGTCCATACCTATGCCGGATGTCTCATGTTCCCCTTGGGCAATAACGGGAAACCGACAGTTGCACCGGGACAATATACATTCAATGCAAGTTCGTTGGACTACATCAGCGAGTTGACCGTGACCTTCACAGGAGTAACATTCCCGTGCTATCTCATCGCTCATGCAAAGGCCTGTGATATGCAAGGCGCCGGTTCCGAAACATTCGGACCCGTCGGTTTCGAATGCAATCCTCCGAAAGGACATGGTAAGACCGATGCGATGGTTAACATGACCGTCAGACCGAACCCCTTCTTCACTTCGACCAATATCGATTTCAGTTTGTCGTATGATGGAAATGCAACCGTGGAGGTGTTTAACACACTTGGCATGAAGATGGTCACTCTCTTCAGCGGTGATGTCAGCGCCAATGAAGTGAAAACCGTAAGGTTCACTCCGCCTGATGGAACCGGAGAGGGTGTGTTCTTCTGCATCATCCGCACCGAAAGAGAAACGGTTGTACAACGGTTGATTCTGGTGAAGTAGGTTTTTTCTCTGTTGCTCACGAATGTTTTTCGTGTAGCATGAATGAAGAAGCAGCGGAACAAGGACTTGTTCCGCTGCT
>DAONET010000064.1:0-5768 GCA_035403225.1 Bacteroidales bacterium
CCCCGTTTGTCGTGACCGTCTTCCCCGTGGCCGATGTCATCTTCACCCCCAACGGGCAGGCCTTCTGTTCCGGGCAAACCACCGGCATAAACCTCAGCTCTCATGTAGCCGGCACCTCGTATACCTGGACGGTCACCGGCAGCGGCGCCTCGCTGAGCGGCTATTCCACCGGCAGCGGCGACCTCATTCAACAAACGCTGATCAACTCCGGACCCTACCCGCAGACGGCCACCTACCTGGTTGCTCCGACAGCCTATACATGCCCGGGAACCAATAACAGTGTCATCGTCAATGTAAATCCGCTCCCCGTGGTCACCTATAATCTTTGTGCAGATCCAGTCGTCACCCTCAATGCTCAGCCCATTATTCTCAAAGGTGGGCTTCCGTTGGGCGGTGCATATTCCGGAGCCGGGGTGTCTGCCGGCATTTTCACTCCCTCTTCTGCCGGAACCGGAGCACATATAATTGCATATACCTATAATAATATTTGGGGATGTAATTCTTTTTCTGTCGACACCATCACGGTAGTTAACCCCGCTGCTTTCAGTTGTGGTAATATTCTTACCGACATCCGCGACGGGCAGCAATACCCAACCGTGAAACTCGGCGCCCAGTGCTGGTTTGCGAAAAACCTGAACTATGGTATCCGGATCCTTTCTTCACAAGCTCAGCGGGATAATTGCGTCTTTGAGAAATATTGTTCCGATGATAATGCCGCCAATTGTCTCGTCACCGGTGGCATGTATCAATGGGATGAGCTGATGCAATACACGAGCGCATCCAAAGCTCAGGGCTTCTGTCCTCCCGGTTGGCATGTCCCTGCCGAAAGCGACTGGGCGGCCCTGTTCAACTTTTATGTAAGTAACGGATTTGCAGGGAGTCCGTTGAAATATTCCGGTTATTCGGGATTTAACGCCTTCTTATCAGGAGCCAGGTTCAACAATGTCGGTTTTTATTTCGGCAATTTCGCGGTAATGTTCTGGTCATCAGGCGCTCATGGCGCCCGGAAAGCGTGGGCACATGGCATGAATGAGTACAACCCGTCGGTGTCTTATTATCCCTCTCTTCGCGATCACGCCTTTTTTATCCGGTGCATTAAAGACTGACCGGAAAGGAAAAGGAAAAATTATCAGTCTTCCTTATTGACAAATCCAGAAAAAAAGCCTTATATTTATCCGGTAAACAGCTCTAATTCAGAGGGTGGGGTTAAATAATTTCCGTGCGTATGAAGTATTTCTACACACGTGACAGAAAGCGGCATTTCAAGATAGCAACCATCTTGATGGGATTACTTTATATCTTTTCATTCCTTCCCGGATCGTTTGGACAACCATTTACAACCTGCACCAATTCCAACTTTAACATGGGGACTTTTAAAAACTGGGGAGGATGTTACGGGTATTTCGGCACCGAAACTCTTGTCCATGGATTTCCTCCGCCTGCTTATGGCCCATGTTATCAAGATGGTTTTCTGGTGGCTCCCGAGCCTCCGCTTTTTGATAAACCGTTGCACCGGATCATTCAGGCACCGGGGTGGATGGACAGCAATTCATGCGACTCACTGAGTACGGTTTTCCCCGGTGAAGATTTTGTCGCCCGGATTGGCGACACTTCCTATACCGCGGGAAGCTGGACCACCGGCAAAGAGGCCGAATTACATTACCAGGTTAATGTTTCCAACAATTCTTATTTATTCATCTATCGATATGCTGTTGTTCTTGAGAATGGCGGACATGATCCGGAGCTGCAACCTGATTTCCAGGTCATGATCACGAACGATGAAGGCACTGTTCTCGATTCCACGTGTGGTTATTATTATATCTGTGCGCCTCCGACAGGGCAAATCTGGCCAGGATGGCATTCCTGTATAACTGATGTATCCTGGAAAGACTGGACGACGGTGGGGATGAATCTCACCCCATACTACGGTCAAACGGTGAATATCCTGTTTAAGGTAAGAGGCTGTTATTACGATACCCACTTCGGATATGCCTATATTTCAGCTTATTGCGGATACCTGGTCTTACAAACTGCCTTGTGTGAAGGACAGGATTCTGCGGTACTGACCGCCCCACCCGGTTTCTCATATGTTTGGTTCAACGGGGCCGGACTTCAGCTTGACACGGTCCAATCCATCACCGTACCTGCTGAGCAGGGAGCCTTATACAGCTGTAAGCTCACCGCGGTGAACGGTTGCCAGGTCACCATCTCGGTGAATCTTTCCTATACGATCATTCATACCGGGTTCACCTATGGTTCGGCCTGTGCGGGAATACCTGTTCAATTCAACGACACCACCTGGGTAAGTCAGAATTATGTAGAAGAGTGGAAATGGTATTTCGGCGATGGCGATACGGCGACCGGAGTCGCAGCCCCGTTACATATTTACGACACGGCAGGCACCTATACCGTGAGATTAATCTCTTACTCTACGGAAGGATGTTCCGATACCGCCGAGCAAGTCATTACGGTAGCCGAAGTCCCGCATATCACCAATTCTCCTTTGGTTGACACCCTTTGCAGCAAAGCCTCTACCAACCTGACATTGACCGCCGATCTCCCTTTTACCTGGTTTACCTGGGTCGCCTCCAACCCTTCGGGTAACATCTCCGGCTTTTCCAACAACTCCGTTCCTGCCTCGATACTGAACGACACCCTGATCAATACCGGAGAGAAAACAGATACGGTTTTCTATACCATCTCGCCACACGCCGGAAGTTGTACCGGGCCTGATTCGATCTACCGGTTTTTGGTGAAGCCCTTGCCGACCCTCACCAATACCACGCTGAATACCTCCATTTGCGACAGCAGTTACACCAACCTTATCCTTTCCCGGCATCCCGACAGCACCCGTTTTACCTGGACCTGTACAGCCTCATCATCAAATCTGTCAGGGTATTCCGGCAACATCGCGACACCCGACACCCTTATCAACCAACTGATCACCAATTCGGGAATCACCGTCGATACTGTCTATTATCATATTGTCCCATGGTTATTGGGTTGCCCGGGAGACACCTCTGTTTTCAAGGTCGCCGTGTATCCCGACCCGGACCTTTCCATTACCCCGGTCTCCAAATCCATCTGTAATAATACCGGCACCGACGTGACACTCACTTCCAATGTCCCCGGTACGCTGTTCACCTGGACCTGTACCCCTTCATCACTCGCTATCTCAGGTTGGTCGAATAACGCCGTCCCGACGACCACCCTCAACCAAGTGCTGACGGTCACCGGAAATGTCCTTCAAACGGTCATTTACCATATCACTCCGCACAAGGATAATTGTCCAGGTGATGTCACCGATTACACGGTAACCGTCTTTCCGACGCCGCTGGTGATGAACGCCCCGATGTCGAAGAACCAGTGTGACAGTGTCAACACCCTCCTCGCCTTGCTCCCGAATATCCCGGGAACGTTATACACCTGGACCTGCACTCCCGGCAGTTTATCTATCACGGGTTATGCTGATAGTTCCATCCCTGATGATTCAATAAATCAATGGCTTTTCAACAGTAGTTACCTGACCCAGCAAGTCACCTATCATATTGTTCCACATTACGGAACCTGCATCGGCAATGACACGGACTTTGTTGTAAGGGTTTTTCCCGTCCCGGATCTGTCGAACACCCCCCCAGCCTCTTCTGTTTGCAACAATGTCCCCATCGGAGCCGTGCTCACCTCGAATGTCGACTCGACGATGTTCACCTGGACCTGCACGCCCTCGTCTTCCAATATTACCGGATGGTCAAACAATGTGATCCCTACTGTCAATCTGAACCAGACGCTGATAAATTCAGGATTAACCACCGAATGGGTGATCTATCATATGACGCCGATAGCCAATGGATGTTACGGTCACGTGACTGATTATACCGTGACAGTTATTCCGTCTCCCGACGTGTATTTCAATCCTCCGGCCCAGACCATCTGCTCTGGTGACACTTCCTCCATCCAAATTTTATCTTCCGTACCGGGAGCTACTTTCTCATGGACCGTCGTCTCCAGCAGTTCCAACCTCACCGGGCAATCGGCCGGCAGCGGCAGTATTATCGCGCAGATCATCACCAACTCGGGGAACACCATCGAAAACCTCACGTACACGGTTACGCCCGAATCCGGAGGTTGTCCCCCCGGGGCTTCGGTTCCAGTCATTCTTACGGTGAATCCGAGCCCGATCGTCAATAATTCCGACACCATGTCTCAACTCTGTTCCGCCGGCACCACCAACATCAGCCCCACCTCCAGCGTGCCGGGGTCCACCTTTTCCTGGACCGCCATCGGCTCCTCGGGCAACGTTTCCGGATTCTCAAACGGAGCCGGGCCCTCCATTATCCATACACTGTTCAACGCAGGAAATAATATAGAAACTGTCACATATTTTGTCACAGCCACCGCCAACAGCTGCCCGGGTGTTGCCACTCCTTTTGTGGTGACCGTCTTCCCCGTTGCTGCTGTCGTTTTCACACCCAACGGTCAATCCATCTGTTCCGGACAGACCACTGCCATCGCGCTCAGCTCGGGAGTGGCCGGGGCCTCCTTTACCTGGACTGCCACCGGAAGCGGACCTTCGTTAAGCGGCTTCTCCGCAGGAAGTGGCAACAGTATTCAGCAGACCTTGTTCAATTCCGGACCCTATCCGCAAACAGCCTCATACATAGTTATTCCCACGGCCAACAACTGCCCGGGGATCACCGATACCGTCCTGGTAGCCGTCAACCCATGGCCTTCCGTAACCTTCACCCCCTGCTTTGATCAGATCGTTTCGTTCAACGCTCAATCCATCCTGTTGAAAGGCGGTCTTCCTCCGGGAGGCGCTTATTCCGGTGCCGGAGTGACAGCCGGTTTCTTCGACCCATCATCAGCCGGAGCCGGTCCACATACAATCACATACACCTATATCAATTACTGGGGATGTTCCGGCAGCGCCACGGCAGCGATCAGTGTAGTCATGCTAGCGCCCTTCAACTGTGGCAATCCTCTCACCGACATACGTGACAACCAGGTTTATCAGACTATCCGACTCGGAACCCAATGCTGGTTATCGCAAAACCTGAATTACGGGAACATGATCGGGTCGAACAAGATGCAGCTGGACAACTGTCTCTTTGAGAAGTATTGTTATGGCGACAACGCAGCCGGCTGCTTATCTTCCGGCGGCATGTACCAGTGGGACGAATTGATGCAATATACAGGAGTAGAAGGATCACAAGGGTTTTGTCCTCCGGAATGGCATGTCCCTACCGAAAACGATTGGATTGTTCTGTTCAGCTTTTATTACAACAACGGCTTTGCCGGCAGTCCGCTTAAAGCCACCGGTTATTCCGGATTTGACGCATTTTTGCAGGGGGCCCGGTTCAACAATGTCCAATTCAACTTTAACGGATTTGCGGTCATGTTCTGGTCATCCACCCCTCATGGACCTATCAAAGCATGGGCTCACGGCATGAATTATTACAACCCTTCTGTATCGTATTATCCGTCTCACCGTAACAACGCCCTTTTCACCAGGTGTATTAAAGATTGATCATCTGACAAATAAAAATTCTTCAGATAGATGATTTAAAAGAAAATTTATATCTTTATCCGGGGAAAAGTGGCTGTCAGCTCCAAATGCTTTAAACCTGTTTAATATGAGTATGTCCTCTACCAGCAATACTGAAAAGTATTGGAAGATGTTTTTTATTTTTTTCCTGCTTTTCATGACCGGGTTGTTTTTCAGACAAGCAACCGGGCAACCGGTGACCACCTGCGACAATTCTAATTTC
>DAONET010000065.1:0-5766 GCA_035403225.1 Bacteroidales bacterium
TAAACATAGATGGAGGAGTCGATGTAGATGGTCACGGCCGAAACCAGGGAGCCGTCTTTGGAAACGGAAATCCCGTCCCAGATCGCCTCATCCTGGATGATCTGTTCGGAGGGGTTATCGGAAATTGTTACTCTCCTCATTTTGTTATCGTCGGAGATAAAATAGGCGGTCAATCCATCGTCGGGGACGGAGGGTTTGTTATGGATCCCCGTGGAGGAGATGGGGGTAAACTGCGTTCCTGTGGTATTGGCAGCATAAAGGGTGTATTGATCCCCGGCATATTCATCGAGCAGGAGGATGTAATCCTGCCCTGGGTTGACCTGGAGGTTTCCGGGTTCGGTGGTACCTCCTCCTCCGCCACTTCCGCCGCTTTCAGTGATTCCCACCTGGTCGAAAGCGGACGCGGCAGCATTCATTTCAGCGCTTCCGTTGCCGTACAGATCTTTGGCCGACTGGATCACGGCAATTCGCAGGTCGTGGTATTGCGACGACCGGGTGAGGTAATTGAACAACGCCCGCATGAAGGTCTTTTCTCCTTTTTCCAGCCCGACCGCGGTAGCGTACTTGTAGTAAGCAAAGTTACCCACCCCGCTGTTGGTATGCACCCCGCCGTTGTCTTGTTCCCCGTTGTACATCTCACTGTATTGGGCGGGCTGGTAACAGGGATCGTTGAAGGAGCTTCCGCCGTTGTGCGGGTTCGACATGTCGCGCATGGCGCCGGTGGGAAAGTAGGGATTCCCGGCCATGATGATGTCTTCCCCGATTTTCCAGTTACGGCGTTCCACCATCGCCCCGATGATATCGGAATAGCTCTCGTTGATGGCGCCCGATTCGTTCTGGTACTCCAGGTTGGCGCTGGTCTCATCCACCGCGTGGCCCAACTCGTGGGCACAGACATCCAATCCCCCGGCCAACGGTTTGAACATCGAACCATTGCCGTAAAACATAGCCTGCCCGTTCCAGAAAGCGTTGTCAAACCCCTGTCCATTCTCATCGGTGATGTTGATCACGTTGGGGATGTCGGCGCCATTGCCGTTGAATGAGTTCCGGCCGTGCACATTTTTCCAGTAGTCGTACGACAAAGCAGCGTGGTAATGTGCGGAGATGGCGTTCGGGCTCCAGGTGTTGTTGGCTGAAGTGACGATGGAAGCGTTGGTGATCTGGTTATAGGGGGCGTTGAAGGCATCATACGTCTTGATGACCCCTTCGAAAGCCTGGGGATTGAACATTGCCTTGGTCACATCCACCATATAATAAGTCCCGCTTTGGAGGTAAACGTGAAAACTACGGTTAACCCCGTTCAGATCAGTGCCTGAAGCCGTTACGTCGCCATCGCTTTGGGTGTTGTTATAAAAACGGAGGATTTCCCCGTTTCCGGCATCAATGAAGTATTCCCATCGTTCGATGATGTTGGGACGAACGGTGATGTGCCAGGCAAGGCGATCCCGGCCATGGTTTCTTTCCGCGGGGTAGATGACCAGTTCTGTAGCCGGCCGATCGTAGTTCAAAAACTTTTTCTCAGCTTCCGACAGTTCCCGGCTGTTGGTCTGTTTTCCCACATGGTTCAGAACGATGGCCTCAGCGTTTGGTGCAGGAACAAGCGGATTGAAGTCACGCAGGGCCGGAGTGGGGGCGATCCTCCCGTTGTACCGGTCGATGAAGCCATCACGCCCGTGAAGGTAAAGTTCGGCGCCGTACACCGGAATCCCGTTCAGTACCTGTTGCATCCTGAGGTGTTCCATTCCGAGTTCATCGGTTGTGCGACTTTTCAGGACAAACTCCTCGCCGGGATGTTTGATCCCCAGCGCCTGCCTGAGGGCATCCAGGTACTGGATGCAGGCCTGAGGCACGGCTTCGGAGGATTTCCCGGTAAGCGCGATGGCATCCGGTAATCGTCCTTCAGTGAAGAGCAGTTTCCCGTTCTTGTCGTACCGGGTGTCGGTAAACACGGCGGGATCCAGCCGGAACGCAGAAGCGTTGAGTTGTCGCGGCACGAAAGTCGGGGTGGGGACCGGTGAGTTTTGTTTCAGGGGCATCACCAGCGGCCCTGCCTGAACCTGCCCGGGTAAGGTAAAACCGGCAGGCGGTGGAACTTTGTGAAGCCCTTTGAAAGCGGAGGTTTGCGAAAAAGAGCTGCCGGCCACCGTAAAAAGGAGTATGGCCACTAAAATCCTCGGAAGTAACTGATTTTTCATAGGAATGGTTTTTTTAATCGAAAACTATTCTTTGTCGGCCTGGAACCGGAATCCCAGCCGTTTGCCTGTCGTGATGGAGAAGGCATCGAGGGTGGATTGGATTTCCCCGGCGGTGACCTCCTTGATGGTATCGAAAGGGGGCGTCAGCAGGTCGAAGTTGAGGGAGTAAAGGATAGAGGAGTGAAGAATTTCCTGTACAGCCTTCTCATTCAGCAGGGTATAGGGAAAATTGTTGTAGAGCAAACCCACTTCCCGCTTTCCTTCCACGAAATAGTGTTTTTCACGGTTGATGAAGATACGGCCGATGCAATAACCGATGTCATTGGCACGGTTGAATTTGAAGGAATCGGCCAGGAAGTTGAAAATGTGGATGATTCCGCAATAGGAACGGCGTTTGTCTTCACGGATATAGGTCGTTTTCATCACTTCGTGGTCGCGTGGAATCTCGAAGACGTTGGAGTGCATGAAAAAGATCAGTACATCGCTCCCGAATTTCAACCGGAATTCAAACTCTCCCCGATCTTTGAAGGAAAAGGGCAGGGGAAGGGGAGATTTTTCGATGACCGGGCGATTTTTCATGATCAGGCTCTCCCCGCACTTTTTAAAGGTGTTAAAGGCATCCTGTGTGGTACGGAAAACCTCCTGTTTCAGCGTACCTTTTTCTATGATCGCGTCAACCAATGCTTTGGTAGTGACCTTTGCTTTTTCCATAATGAGGTTAAATACCCTCAAATTTAAACAATAATTTCTATGATGATTTAATGATTTGTTAACCTCCCCTTAATTTTCAGTTAATATTCGGGTGGTTACTTTGCACCAGCAAAAATCAAAAAAACCACCTTTATGAAAAAAACACACTTGCATCCCCTGGCCCTTGCTTTTCTGGCCCTTATCCTTGTTTTTTCCTCGTGTAAAAAGAGTGAAGATCCGGAACCTGTTCCCTCCACTGACACCACTGCGGTGGTTATCTCGGGAGAGATCACGGGGAATGTCACCTGGAGTTCGAATCATACCTATCTTCTTCGCGGATTTGTTTACGTGGTCGATGGGGCGACCCTGACCATTCAGCCCGGCACCATCATTAAAGGGGATAAACCCACAGTGGGTACCCTCATTGTAGAAAGGGGCGGAAAGATCCTGGCCGACGGTACCCCTGTGAATCCGATTGTTTTCACCTCCAATGCACCGGTTGGTTTTCGTAACCGGGGCGACTGGGGCGGACTGGTGCTTTGCGGCAAAGCCCCGGTGAACAACGGCGATCCGCAGATCGAGGGCGGTCCCCGCTCTCATTACGGCGGAAACGAGCCGGCTGACAATTCGGGAATCCTCCGTTATATCCGCATCGAGTACGCAGGTTATCCACTCCAGCCGGATAAAGAGATCAACGGCCTCACGTTGGCCGGTGTGGGTTCCGGTACCGTGGTCGATTACATCATGGTTTCTTATGCCAACGATGACTCCTTCGAATGGTTCGGCGGTACGGTCAACGCGAAACACCTCATCGCTTTCCGCGGGCTGGATGATGATTTTGACACCGATAACGGCTTCACGGGAAATGTACAATATCTCCTGGCTGTCCGTGATAAGACGGTGGCCGATGTCTCCGGATCAAATGGTTATGAATCAGACAACGATGCCAATGGGTCGACCAATGCCCCTTTCACACGGCCTGTCTTCTGCAACGCCACCCTGATCGGTCCCCGCAAAGATGCTACCACCTCCAACATCAGCGCTAACTACAAAAACGCGATGCACTTGCGCAGAAACACAAGGCTTTCCACTTATAACTCAGTTTTTGCGGGCCACATGGGCGGATTGCTGTTAGACGGGACCGCCACGCAGACCAACGCGGTCACCGGCAACCTCCGCATCCACAATACCATTTTAGCCGGCGTTCCTGCTGCCAACAAATTCTTCAGCGTACAGAGCGGCAGTACCATGACTGTTGACTCCCTTACCCGTTGGTTCCTTACCCCGGCTTTCGCGAATGACACCCTGGTCAACAACGCCGACCTCAAACTCACCGACGCTTTCAACTTAGAACAACCTAACCTGATACCCCTTTCAGGATCCCCCTTGTTAGGAAACGCTGATTTCTCGGATCCCGATCTTCAAAACTCCTTCTTTACTGTGGAAACTTTCATCGGGGCTTTTGGCTCGACGGATTGGACCGCCGGTTGGGCCGTATGGGATCCCCAAAACCTCCCCTACGGAAGCAAATAAACCATAACCCCATCTATGTTTAAAAAGATAGTTTTTTACCCGCTTCTTGTCATTATACCATTGATCTCTTTCAGTCAGACAGGAAGCATCCAGGGAAAGGTCACTGACCGCAAGACGAAAGAGACCCTTGTGGGGGTGACCGTCTGGATCGAAGGGACCTCCTATGGAGCTTCTACCGGAATCGACGGGGAGTTTGTCATCAACGACGTGAAACCCGGGGTATATTCCCTCACTGCATCCATCATCTCTTACCGAAAGGAGGTCTTCGAAAATATCAAGGTTCATGGGAATAAGGTCACCCGTATCGATATGGAATTAGAAGAAGCAGTGACCACCATGAAAGAGGTGGAGATCATCGATAAAAAAACCACCAGTACTGAGATTTCGGTGCTCAGCGCCATCAAAAACAGCAGCCTCGTGGCCAATGGCGTTTCCAGTCAGCTCATCACCCGTTCGCAGGACCGCGATGCCTCGGAGGTGATACGGCGGGTACCGGGAATCACCCTCTTTAACGGGCGCTTCGTGGTGGTCAGGGGGCTGAACCAAAGGTACAATACCGTATTTCTGAACAATGCCTCCACTCCCAGCTCCGAATCCGACAGCCGCGCCTTCTCCTTCGATATCCTCCCCAGTTCCGTACTGGAAAACATCATGGTCTATAAAACCCCCTCCGCGGAACTCCCTGCCGATTTCTCCGGTGCCTTCATCGATGTGAAAACCAAGGACACTCCTGCCAAAAATACACTCGAAATCAGCTATACCGCCTCCTTCCGCGAGCAATCTACCTTCCGCGATTTCTATACTTATAAAGGCGGATCCCTTGATTTCCTTGGAGTCGACGACGGGACACGGGAACTGCCTGCAGGATTTCCCTCCACCGATCAGTTCAAGAAAATCTCGGAAGGCTACACCCCGGCCGACAGGAGCGCACTCAACCAGTTAGGACAGGCAATCAACAAGAACTGGACTTACAAAGTCAACCAGGCCTTGTTTGATAACCGGCTCAACCTCGTCTATGCCGGACAATTCAGGATGGGCCGCGTTCAGACCGGTACCATCAACGCCATCAACTATACCAACACCTTCATCACCCTGCCTATCCATCGTGAAGATTACCAGGTCTATAATTTCGCAGAAGACAAACCCAGTCCCAACTTCGATTTCAATGACCTGCAAAGCACCAATACCGTCAAGACCAGCCTGCTGTCGAACTGGACCTTTGTAATAAACAATCGGAATAAATTCAGATTCAATAATTTATTTAATCAGAACGGCGTGAAGCAGACCACCCTCCGCGAGGGCTTCGAGTATTACAGTTCTCAGCAGATCAGGGCTTATGAGTATGATT
>DAONET010000066.1:0-2182 GCA_035403225.1 Bacteroidales bacterium
TCCTTCATCTACGAAGACACTCCCGATCAGGTGAAAGCCACGGCCGATGTGAAACACGATATGGAGGCCGTCTTCCCCATGGACCGGCTTATCTGCGGCGATGTGGGTTTCGGCAAGACGGAAATAGCCATCCGGGCAGCCTTCAAGATGGTGTCGGAAAGCAGGCAGGTAGCCGTTCTTGTACCTACCACGATCCTTGCGCTTCAGCATTATCAGACTTTTTCGGAACGGTTGAAGGAATTTCCCTGCAAAGTCAACTACTTGAATCGGTTCAAATCACCCAAAGCCCAGAAAAAGATCCTGGAAGAGCTGGAAGCGGGTACCCTGGACATCATCATCGGCACACATCGGCTGCTCAGCAAGGACGTAAAGTTTAAAAACCTCGGGCTGCTGATTATTGACGAAGAGCAGAAATTCGGGGTGGCGGCCAAAGAGAAGATCCGCCAAATCAAGGTGAACGTGGATACGTTGACCCTTACGGCGACGCCCATTCCCCGAACCCTGCAGTTCTCCATGATGGGAGCGCGCGACCTCTCGATCATCAACACGCCGCCCCCGAACCGTTATCCGGTGCAGACCGAAATATTCCCGTTTAACGAGGAGATCATCCAGGAGTCGATCCAACAGGAAGTGTCACGGGGCGGACAGGTCTTTTTTGTCAATACCCGCGTGCAGAATATCCTGGAAGTGGCCGGGATGGTGAAACGGCTGGTTCCCCGCGCCCGCGTCGCCGTAGCTCACGGTCAAATGGAAGGACCGAAGCTGGAACGGATCATGGCCGATTTCATCGAAGGAGACTTCGATGTGCTGATTGCCACCACCATCATCGAATCGGGGCTTGATATCCCGAATGTCAACACCATCATCATCAACGATGCGCATCATTACGGGTTGAGCGACCTGCATCAGCTCCGGGGCAGGGTAGGCCGTTCCAACAAGAAGGCCTTCTGCTACCTGCTGGCGCCCCCTCCCTCGGCGTTGTCGGAAGAGGCACGGAAACGGCTCCAGGCCATCGAGGAGTTCGCGGAACTGGGCAGCGGCTTCAACATCGCCATGCGTGATCTCGATATCCGCGGAGCCGGTAACCTGCTGGGCGGCGAACAAAGCGGGTTCATCTCGGAGATAGGCTTCGAGATGTACCAGAAAATCCTCGATGAGGCAATACAGGAGCTCAAGGAACAGGAGTTCAGCGATGTCTTCCCGGAAGAAAAAACAAAGGAATTCAGCCACGACTGCGTGATAGAGACCGACCTCGAGATCCTTATCCCCGATCATTATATCAGTAACATCACCGAGCGATTGAGCTTGTACAAGGAACTTGACGGTATTGAGACCGAAGACGCATTGGCTGACTTCAGGATGCGGCTGATCGACCGGTTCGGTCCTGTGCCGGAAGAGACCGAAGCCCTTTTCGCGACGATCCGTCTCCGCTGGCTCGCCCGTAAGATAGGCTTCGAGAAACTGGTCCTGAAAAACCAACGCTTATCCGCCTACTTCATCAGCAACCCGCAGTCGCTCTTTTTCCAGTCGGAACAGTTCAACAAAACCCTCCGTTACCTGCAGGAACATCCGTCTTTCGCCAGGATGAAAGAAGACCGCGACAAACTGACGTTATCCATCCGGAATATCGACAGCGTGGAAGCAGCTTCAGAAAGCCTGAAAAATCTGCTCTTTTGATTTTTTATTATATTTGACCAACTCTTGAGATATGGAATATATCATTATACTCTTATTAATTCTGCTCAACGGCGTTTTTGCCATGTATGAGATCGCGCTGGTTTCTTCCCGCCGGACACACCTGGAAGAACAGGCCGAATCGGGGAAAAAAGGCGCCCGGACGGCCCTGAAGCTGCTGGATAATCCCCAGGAGTTTCTCTCTACCATCCAGATCGGCATCACCCTGGTGGGTATCATCTCCGGTGCTTATGCCGGCGTGGAGATCGCCGACAAGCTCACTCCCTTCATTGCCTCCATCCCGTTCCTGGCATCGGCTGCTACCTTCATCTCCGTGGCTGTCGTCATCTTTCTGGTTATGTATCTCTCCATCGTGCTGGGAGAGTTGGTCCCTAAAAGCATTGCCCTGCAATATCCCGAGAAGATCACCATCGCGCTGACCCCGCTGATGAGAGGCTTTGCCTGGCTCAGTTACCCGCTGGTGAAGTTCCTGAGCTTCTCGACGAAA
>DAONET010000066.1:2282-5490 GCA_035403225.1 Bacteroidales bacterium
GAGAAAAAGATCCATATCGCCATCGTGGTCAATGAGTTTGGCGGGACGGAAGGACTGATCACCCTCCATGATGTGATCGAACATATCCTGGGCGACCTGCCGGATATCCTCGATAAGGAACCGCCCGATTACCAAAGAAAAGACGACGGATCGTACGTGATCAACGGGAGCATGAACTTCTGGGAGTTCGCCGAACTGCTTGATCTCCCCGAGATCGACGATGAAGAGTTCGAAGAAGAATCTCGGCAGTATTCCACGGTCGGCGGACTGGCCATGGTCATGCTGAACTCCATCCCGCGCCCCGGGGATAGCTTCGTCTTTAAAAACCACGAGTTCAGAATCACCGAGATGGATGGAAACCGCGTGGCCCGGATGACGGTGACCCCTTTGCCGGAACCCGATCAACCTGAAATAGAATAGATAAATATCCACCGTGTTTTATTAGTTCGTTCAAATCTGTTACTTTCGTAAAAAATTTCAACCGTGGCCGATACTGTAGTTATCATTCCTACTTACAACGAAAAGGAAAACATCGAAAAGATCATCCGGAAAGTTTTTTCCCTGGAGAAAGAATTTGATATTCTGATCGTAGAAGACAATTCTCCCGATGGAACGGCTGATATTGTGAAATCCCTGATGAAAGAGTTCCCTTCCCGTCTTTTTATCGAAGAAAGAAAAGGGAAACTGGGATTGGGTACTGCTTACATCCATGGCTTTCGCTGGGCGCTGGAACGCGGATATGAATTCATCACCGAGATGGATGCCGATTTTTCGCACAACCCCGACGATCTCCTCCGGCTGTATGATGCCGCTAAAAACCAAGGTGGCGATGTGGTGATCGGTTCGCGATACATCACCGGCGTCAATGTGGTCAACTGGCCCATGGGACGGGTGCTGATGTCCTATTACGCGTCTGCCTACGTGAGGTTCGTCACCCGGATCAAGGTGCGCGACACCACCGCGGGCTTTGTCTGCTATCGCGCATCGGTCCTGAAAGCCATTGACCTGACGAAAATCCGGTTCACCGGGTACGCGTTCCAGATCGAGATGAAATTCACCGCCTGGAAGCTTGGTTTTAACATTATCGAAGTGCCCATCATCTTCACCGACCGCACCCTGGGCGAGTCGAAGATGAGCAAAGGCATCTTCAAGGAAGCTGTCTTCGGAGTGATCACCCTCCGGACCGCCAGCCTCTTTAAAAAACACAAAAGACTCGCCAGCTGATATGGACGATTCCTTCCTCATCCGCGAAGCTACGGTTGTCAATGAGGGCAACGTCTTTGCCGGAGACGTCCTCATCGAAAACGGCATCATCTCCGCCATCGGTAAAGACCTTCATCCTTCGTCTGCTGCTATCCCAGTCATCGAAGCGCACGGTCAACTGCTGTTACCGGGCGTCATCGACGACCAGGTGCATTTCCGGGAACCGGGACTGACTGCTAAAGCCGATATCGCTACCGAAAGCCATGCTGCGGTGGCAGGAGGGGTGACTTCTTACATGGAAATGCCCAACACCGACCCGAAGGCGACTACGCTTGACATCCTGGAAGAGAAATACCGGCTGGCTGCGGCCAAGTCGCTGGCCAATTACTCATTCTTCCTGGGAGCAACCAATGAAAATCAGGAAGAGATCCGTAAGGCCGATCCCCGGAAGATCTGCGGCGTGAAGGTCTTCATGGGCGCCTCTACCGGTAATATGCTGGTGGATGACCCCAAAGCCCTCGAAGCCATTTTTGCATCCACCGGGATGATCGTGGCAGTTCATTCCGAAGATGAGACCATTATCCGCCGAAACCTGCAGTCTTTCAAGGAAAAATACGGAGACAATATCCCCATGGAAGCCCATCCGCTGATCCGTTCGGAGGAAGCCTGCCTACGTTCCACGGAACGGGCGATCGAACTGGCAAAAAAACACAACACCCGGCTTCATATCCTTCATCTCTCCACCGCTGCCGAAGCAGCGCTGCTCGATAACACGACGCCCCTCGGGGAGAAAAAGATCACCGCGGAGGTTTGTGTCCAGCATCTCTGGTTCGACGACCGCGACTATGCCCGCCTCGGGAGCCTGATCAAATGGAATCCGGCCATCAAATCGGAAAAAGATAAAAACGGGCTCTTTCAAGCGCTGCTCGACGGCCGGATCGACATCATCGCTACCGATCACGCACCACACCTGCGCGAAGAGAAAGAACATCCCTACACATCCTGCCCGTCGGGAGCTCCCATGGTTCAGCATTCCCTGAATATCATGCTGGAGTTTTGGCGCCGGGGAATGATATCCCTTGAAACCATCGTCCAAAAGATGTGTCACAACCCCGCCATCCTGTACCGGATCGAAAAACGAGGCTTCATCCGCGAAGGATACGCGGCCGACCTGGTGCTCGTAAACCCCGATGAGGGGCTGACGGTTTCCAGCGATAATATCTTTTACAAATGCGGATGGTCCCCTCTGGAAGGAACGAAATTTAAAACAAAGGTCACTCATACTTTTGTGAATGGTCGCGCCGTTTTTACGAACGGCAGATTTGACGAATCCGTGAAAGGACATCGTCTTTTATTCAACGATTAGAAATTACTTATGATGAAACGATTGGCTTTGATTGCATTGATGTTTGCCGCGGTGGCATGTGTACGCGAAAAGACCCAGGTAGAGGGGACATATCCCAACGGCAATCCAAAGAAAGAAAGTGTGTACAAAGGATCCGGCAAAAACCGGGAACTGGTGAAGGAGACTTTCTTTTATGAGGATAAAAAAGTAGAGATGACCGGCGGTTATAAACATGCCAAACGCGACGGATACTGGGTGTCGTACTACAAAAACGGCAATAAGTGGAGTGAAGGATATTACAAAGAGGGCCTGAATGATGGCAAAAGAACCACCTATTACGAGAGCGGCAAGGTCAGGTATATCGGTTATTACCAAAGTGACAAACGAGTCGGCAAATGGCAGTTTTTTGATGAAGCAGGGAACCTCGTGAAAGAGGTCGATTACTCCAAACCTCAGGTCAAGGGAGCCATTCACGATACCCTGGGAGTTCAGTAACCCGAGACCGGGAGAGAAAAAAATACCGGCCCCGCCGTGTCGATGATGACAAAAAAAGAAGCCGTCCTTTCGGGGCGGCTTCTTTTTTTATGCAGGGAGGTAATTAGTCAATCACGATGACCAGGAACTTGGAGTTGGCCCAGAAAGCCTTGACGTCCTTGATCT
>DAONET010000067.1:0-5226 GCA_035403225.1 Bacteroidales bacterium
CGTCAATGATTTGCTGGCACAGGTCTGCGCGTTGCATCCCGATCTGGTCTGTGGCGAGATTACTCCCGAGGCGTTTCAACAACCCATGGAAGGGTATTTCCCTCCCGAGGCGGCATTCCTGGCCGAGATGGCTCCGCTATCGGGGTATCGTTTTGTGCCTGTCGACTGGCGGCTCGACCGGGCTACCCAGTCGTTGGCCAATACGAACTATCCTGCCTCCGTGAAAGAACAAAGCGCCGGTTTGGTGAATTATTTGCAAGGCGGGATCAAGAACCTGAAGGAACCATCGTTGTACGATTTTATGCATAGTCCGGTCACGATCCATAACGTGGATTCCATGTACGAGCAGATCATCTGCACGAATCCTCTTTCCGAAATAGCGAACGGGAGCTGGCGTGAACGTAACCGCCGGATCGTTGAGAACGGATTAGCGGCGGCCGGAGATGCCCGTGTTATCGTTTTTGTCTTCGGCGTTGATCACCTGCCGCAAATTCAACGTCAACTGAAGGCCATGGGGATAGAAGCGCAAATCCCCGGCCGGAAATTTGTACCGGGGAATGACTTCCACATGAAGAAAGCCGTGTTGGATAGATGGAAACGGAATCGGGAGAACCTGATCCTGATCCGGGATAAAAAGATGCAGGTCCCCCTGGATAGCTACCAAAAAGTGGTTAATAGCAAACGGGTTGAAGATTTGGAAGAAGCAATTCAAAAATCATTATAAATTTGTATACGCTGCACTTTTTTCCAGACGTTGGAAGTGGCGACGATGGTGCGAATTGCAGAAAATGTTGAAACCTGAAAAAACAGTCATATGAGCAAATATGTGAATTCTGTGGTATTCGCGGCAGCGATCATCATTGCTGCCATTGTTTTAGGCCATGCCTTTATCAACAGGAACAGACCCGTGAACCAGGTATCGGTCACCGGGCTGGGAGAGAAGAATTTCCAATCGGACCTGATCGTCTGGGAGGGCTCGTTCTCCCGGGAGAATATCAATCTCCAGGTTGCTTCGGCTGCCTTGAATAACGATAAGGTTTTGATTGAGAATTACCTGGTTAAAAACGGGGTGGATAAAGGAAGCATCGTGTTCAGCGCCATCAATATTCAGGAGTTGAGAAGACAAAAATATTCTTCATCGGGAGAGCGGACCGGGGATGAGTTTGCCGGATACCGGTTAGTCCAGTCTATCGAAATTACTTCTAAAGAGATTGATAAGATAGAAGGCATCTCGCGCAAGATCACCGAGCTGTTGAACGAAGGCATTCAGTTCTATTCCGATAATCCCAGGTATTACTATACCAAGCTGGCGGATCTGAAAATCGTGCTGGTTTCGGAGGCGACCAAAGACGCTCGTCAGCGGGCAGAGAAGATCGCGGAAGAATCCGGTAGTAAGATCGATGACCTCATGTCCGCCCAGATGGGAATCATCCAGATCACCGGTCAGAATTCCAATGAGGATTATTCCTGGGGCGGCACCTACAACACCTCTTCGAGAGATAAAACAGCCTCGATCACGATGAAGCTGGTCTATAAAGTAAAGTAAAACCGTTTCGTTAGTACGACAGGACAATTTTGTTTAAAATGACTTTGGCGTTTTGTATCCTTTCCCTAGCCCTTTCCTTGCGAGCAAGGAAAGGGGACACATACACCTAAGCCGTATATTATCTCCCCCTCTTACTCGTAAGAGGGGGCAGGGGGGAGATACAGAATATCAAGTGCGAACTGTGAAGTGAGAAATGCAAAATGTAACCGGAGTTTATGCAACTAAAAAAGGCAAAATGGCTGTTGTTCGTCCTGGCATTCCTGATTCAGGCTTGCAGTAAAGATGATTTGGCGAATTACGAGGGGGAATACTCTTTTACAACCAAAGTGGCAGATTATAACCAATATCCGGTGTTGTACGACACCATCCTTTCGACCGGCACTGTGAAGGAGATAAGCAGTTCGGTATTGGAGGTAAACATTGCAGAACACATCATGGGGGATACCGTCGAAGGCTTATTTCTGCCGGGGCCGGTCCAGATAAAAGTCGATAAGGATGGGAAAATATCAATTGCTAACGAAAAATTTAGCGATTTTTTGAAGGTAAGCGGGCAATTTGAAGGGACAGAGAAACTAACGATGAAGGAGGAGATGTGTTCCCCTTATTATGGAGCGATCAGTACCGTGTGGGTGGAAGGGATCCGGATCCACCAATAACCTGCCGGCGGGAACCTGTTACGCAGAGGCGCTATTCAAGATAATCCAACTATATCAGTGTCGTCGATAAATAAACGAAAAAAGCATGGGTGTTGCGTACATAGAAGAAAAGACTTTTGATAAACTCAATTTTCAGGAAACCCTTTTGGAGAAAGGGGAATATGAGCATTGTGTTTTTAATCAATGTGATTTTTCAAATACAGACCTTTCGGAAATTAAATTTTCCGATTGCGAGTTTAACAGCTGTAATTTAAGTTTGGCGAAACTCAGTAAGACCGCATTCCGGACCATCAGGTTCAAGGACTGTAAAATGCTGGGGCTGCATTTCGAAGACTGTAATGCATTCGGACTTTCGTTTTCGTTCGATAACTGCCAGATCAACCACTCTTCTTTTTATCAGACAAAAATCCCGGGGACTCGTTTCAGAAATTCGAGATTGCAAGAGACTGATTTTGCAGAGTGCGACCTGACAGGTTCTGTATTTGATCAGTGCGACCTGAGCGGAGCATCGTTTGATCACACGAACCTTGAAAAAGCCGATTTCCGGACCTCCTTTCGTTATTCCATTGACCCTGCCACGAACCGGATCAGAAAAGCAAAATTCTTGATCTCGGGTATCGCGGGACTCTTAAATATGTATGACATTGATATTGAGGATGATGGATAAAAGGGATAGAAAGATGTAAGTGTAAGAAAATCAGTCACATAAAAATGATCCGCCATGAGAACATTCAGAAAATCAGTCTTAACCTTCATCCTGGCAGCGACCAGTTGCCTTTCCTTCGGACTATGGGGCGATATCGATTCAATAAAAATAGCGCCCACGCATCCGACGTCGGTCGATTCCATCACTTTTTTGGTCTATGTATCTTTCACATCAGGCACCTGTCATGATAAAATCCGAAGTATCTCGATTACGCCTCCCATCATCACCGACACTTCCAAATATTGCCTGGGACCTTATTTCTATGGTTGTCTGAATACCGATAGCATAAAAATAGGGCCATTATCTCCCGGGAATTATGATTTTTATTATTACCTGAAAACGGTTACCATGGACAACTGTATCCATTATTTACCGACCGATTCCATCATCTTTCCTTTTACCGTGTTTCATCCTGCTTTTCTTCCCGATCAACCTGCGGATGCAGATCTCTTTACCATTTTCAATTCCGGCAACAGCGCGGTTTCAATAAAGCTGGACAATGATCATTGTACCGGGAAGCTGGTTGTATACAACCTGCTGGGCTGTCAGGTCTATTCGACTGAATTACGCCAAGAAGAAACATTTTTACGGTTCTCTCTACCGGAGGGTCTTTATCTTGTTAATGTAACATCGCAATCCAAATCCCAGACAAAAAAGTTCATCATCCAGAGCAACCCCTGATAAACGGGAGGCCGGGTGGTGTGGCTTCTTAGGGAGCAAGGGTGTAGGAGAGTAGTGGCTTTGAGATACAGACCGAACATTCAGCATACTCATCCTCTCTTCCACTTATTTCCGGAGGTACTGCATCTGTGCCCGATAGTATATTTTGGAGATTTTTTTTCCCAGATGATACGGGCTGATGACTTTCAGGGTATCACCATGGGATAACAGCTCCATGATAAAGTCGTGGGTGACATACAGAAATAATTCTATCCTGAGTTCTGTTTTGCTGTCTTTCAGTATTTTCTGAGATTCGTGCAGGGGATAGCTTTTGATGTAATCTCCCTGTGACGGGGTTAATGACAGCACCACTTTTTCCGGTTTATTTTCTGTCGGATTGATGACGCCGAAACAGTGCCGGAAAAAGGCATTGATGTCCAGATCCCGCGGATAATCGAATCTCCGCGCGGTGTTTTCAAAACCAAGAATCCGGTCGAGCCCAAAGGCTTTCAGCATCCGATCATGCTGATCCCTGGCGAACAGATACCAGCGCCCGTTTGACTCTTTCAGCGCATACGGCTCCACCAGGCGTTGGGTGGGGAAATCATCACCGTATTTCTGGTGAGTCAGTCGCAGGACGATCCGTTTCTTAATGGCATGCAACAGATCGTGGAAATACTGTGTTCCCAAGGCTTCCCGCTTCTCGAAGAAAATATATCCGTTCACATTCTTCAACTTCTTTAACAACGTGATATTCTCCATGTACTCCAATATCCGGTAGTTCAGATCGCATTCCTGCTCTTCCCGGATATAATAGACTTTCGTTGAAAAGTTGTATTGAATATCAATCCCCAGGATTGATCGGATCTCATTACAGTCGCGCTGAAAAGTGCGAATGGAGAAGGTACAGGGACGATCACGCATCTCGGTCTCGGACATGAGATAGTCGCTGATCTCACGAAAAGTGGCTTCTTTGTTCCTCCGTAATATGTTGATGATCGCAAGGTACCTGAACAGATAGTCTTGTTTTGCCATTTGACCGGAATAAGATATAAAAGTAGTGATTTTGTTTTACAAACAACAAACAATTCAATGTTTTGTGGCTTTTGCTGTCGTTTGTATCCTCACCCTGGCCCCTGATCAAATGCGAACTGTGAAGTGCGATGTGTGATTAGGCCTTTTTTCATCTAAAAAGATTGATCAACCGTCTTTCCGGATCGTTGAATATGATCAGGTTTGTGTTTCCCGATGGAATAATAAAAAACCGGCCCCTGGTGATCTGAGAAAAATCAAGCCGGATCTTTTCCAAAAGTTGCCGTTCCAGGTCTCTCAAATCGGCAGCCAGCTCATACTTGTTGTTTTTAATCGCCTGTAGTTTCTTCTTTTGTACATCGGACATCTGTTGAAGGTCGCTTTTCCCATTCTCTGAAAGGAATTGGGATTCCGGGGAAGAGACCTCAAACAGGGGCGTGACAATCGTAAACCCCAGGGTTTTCATCTCCCTGAACAGTTCTCTGACCTTTTCGCTGTCCCTGAACCGGTCTTGCTGATTAATATAATCGCGGCAGAGCTCGTTCAATTCCTCGATGATTGATTCGATCCTGTTCATCTTTTTTTTGACAAAGGTATTTGGTGATAACGACAGGATATGACGTGGT
>DAONET010000068.1:0-4779 GCA_035403225.1 Bacteroidales bacterium
AGATCGTTATTTTGCGGTTCCAGTCTCGAGTCGATCAGCAGAAAGGTGCAGACGAGGTTGGGACGGCGCAGGATATATCCATCGATCATCCTTTTCAGCCGTTCCCGTTCGGATTTCGCCATCCGGGCATAGCCATAACCCGGCAAATCGACCAGGAACCACTTCTCGTCGATGAGGAAATGGTTGATCAGCCTGGTCTTTCCGGGATTGGATGAGGTCTTGGCCAGCTCCTTCCGGCTGGTCAGCATATTAATCAGTGATGACTTTCCGACGTTGGAGCGTCCGATGAAGGCAAATTCAGGAAGAACGGTTTCGGGACAACCGCTTACCGATGAGGAGGAGATAAAGAACTCGGCCGTGTTCCGTTTCATCTCATTTCCACCAGCAGGTGATTCTTCTCCACTACTTCTCCCTGTTTGACATACACTTTCTTAATACTCCCGTCCAGCGGGGCGAGGATGATATTATTCATCTTCATGGCCTGGAGGACCAGGAGCTTGTCTCCTTTTTTCACCTTCTCTCTCTCTTTCACATACACTTTCAGGATCGTTCCGGGGATGAAAGCGGTGAGTTTCTTCGGGTTGTATGGCTCGTATGGTTTGCGTTCGGCAAACTTTTTGGTATACGTCGTCTTGAATATCAACCCTTCATAATTGAAGTCATGCAACTCCAATGTTTCGTTTTCTTCCATGGTTCGGGTTTGTTGATCAGAAAGGAGGAACTCCGTGTTTTTTTACCGGTCGTGCATCCCGTTTATTCTGGGCCAATGACAGAGAGTGGACCAGGAAATCGCGGGTTTCATTCGGTTCGATGACGGCATCCACATAACCGTAAGCAGCTGCCACGTAAGGGTTAGCGAACTTCTGCCGGTACTCTTCGATCAGTTTCTTACGGGTTTCTTCGGGATTATCGGATGATTTGATCTCGTTCCGGAAGATGATGTTCGCGGCGCCTTCGGGGCCCATGACCGCGATTTCGGCGGTTGGCCAGGCAAAGACAAAGTCGGCGCGCAGGTGGTGTGAGCACATGGCGATATAACCGCCGCCGTAGGCTTTCCGGAGGATGACAGTCAGCTTGGGTACCGTGGCTTCCGAGTAAGCGTAGAGGATCTTGGCTCCATGCCGGATCACACCCATGTGTTCCTGGTCAACGCCGGGCAGGTAGCCGGGCAGGTCGACGAGGGTCACCAGCGGGATGTTGAAGGCATCGCAGAAACGGATGAAACGGGCTGCCTTATCCGACGAGTCGACATCGAGCACCCCGGCCAGCACCATCGGCTGGTTCGCCACAAAACCGACGGTTTGTCCGTCGATACGGGCAAAGCCGATAACGATGTTACGGGCCCACATCCGCTGCACTTCAAAGAAATCGGAGTCATCGACCAGCGCCTGGATGATGCTGCGTACATCATACGACTGCATCGCGTCGGTGGGGAAGATACTATCGATTTTATACTGTTTCGATTTGGGGGCTTTCTTCGCGAAGGGTTCGGCTTTCTTCTCGTTATTCCACGGGATGAAAGTGACCAGCTTCTTGATCTGTTCGAAGCACTCCTGTTCGCTTTCAGCGTAGAAGTGAGCATTACCGGTGATCTCGGCATGCACCTTGGCGCCACCGAGGTCTTCCATGCTGATCTCCTCGCCCAGCACCGTTTTGATGACTTCCGGTCCGGTGATGAACATCTTGGAGATTTTATCCACTACAAAAACAAAATCGGTCAATGCGGGGGAGTACACAGCGCCTCCGGCACAAGGACCGAGGATGACAGAGATCTGGGGGATGACCCCGGATGCCTGTGTGTTACGGAAGAAGATCTCGCCATAACCGGCCAGTGAGTTCACTCCTTCCTGAATACGTGCGCCACCGGAATCGTTGATCCCGATCAGGGGCACCTTCATCTGTAAAGCATGGTCCATGATCTTCGTGATCTTCTTGGCATGCATATAGCCAAGAGATCCACCGGCTACGGTAAAGTCCTGCGCGAAAATAGCCACCGGCCATCCGTTGATGGTACCGGTACCCGTGATCACGCCGTCGCCGGGGAGATACTTCTTGTCCATGTCGAAATCCTGTCCGGCATGTTTGACAAAGAGATCATACTCATGAAAAGTCTCGGGGTCAAGAAGGGCCAGGATACGTTCCCGGGCCGTCATTTTCCCGGATGCTTTTTGCTTCTCCGTGGCTTGTTCACCACCACCTTTGAAGGCTTCCTGCATCCGCTTCTTTAATTCATTGGTTTTTACTCTTAGACTCATGAGGTTTTTGTTAATTGTGTGCAAAAGTAATCGGTCAGTCAGTAAAAAACAAATCAGCCACCGTCAGGCAGGGCTATCATTCTGATTTTCCGGCATCTGCCAAATCATACACGATCTGACATACATAGTCAGCCCACCTTACATCCGATCGTGAACGGTCGAATGTCCGGTACGGGATCGGGTCGCCAAAAATAAGCCGGATCTCGTTACCTTTCTGCTTCACCATCTCATCAACCAGGTAAAGCATCTCGATGTTGAAGTTGATACCCAGCTTTCTGCGCCAGTTGGCCAGGTTGTAGAAGAAGTTTGAATTTCTGCCCGATACATAAACCGGCAGAATATCCCGTTGGAATTTGCGGGCCTTCGAGATGAAGGTCTTTTTCCATTCCAGGTCGTGGATGACGCCTTTGCGCTTCCTGGAAACAAGTCCGGCCGGGAAGTAGAGGATCGTTTTGCCGGAGGCGAATGTCTCGTCGAGGATCCGGATATTGTCGGTATTCTTCCCGTGTTTATTTATAGGTATGAAAAGCGGTTTCAGTCCCGGGACGTTCATCAGCAGATCATTCACGGGGAAGACGATATCGGGGCGTATGGCTCCGACGCGGTGCATCAGCGCCATCCCGTCCAATCCTCCCAGCGGATGGTTCGAGACGATGAGCAGACGGCCGGTGGATGGGATGACCTCCGGATTCGTCCGGTCTTTGCGCCCGTCTACCACCTCCTGCCGGATATCATACTCCTGCAGGATCGCAGCGATGAAATCCAGTCCGAATTTCTCGCGGTTATTATAGATGGACGCATTGATCTCATCCTGATGAATGATTCTTTTTAAATATCGAATGATGAAGCCGGGGAGCACCTTCAGCAGATGTTCGTTTTTCGAGGCAATGACTTTTTCAATATCGATAAAGTGTTGGGTTATTTCGCCCGGTGAAATAATTTCCATGTTACAAAGTTAAAAAACTCCCGGAAATGGGAATCACCCTCTCCATAAAACCGGATTTCCCCGAAAGGTTGTAATTTTGCAGATTATGCTGAATCAGATATGGAACCCATCATTGAACCGGTAGATCCCCAGTTGCTTGAAGAGGAGCTCACAGACCAGAAATTTGTTCGTAACACGAACAACGGCGCCAATAAAATATATCTCTTCTCGGCTCATGACTCGCCCAACCTCATGCGTGAAGTGGGCCGGTTGAGGGAGATCACCTTCCGCGATGCCGGAGGCGGCACCGGTCTTTCGGTGGACATCGACGAATTCGACACCATGGCGGTGCCGTTCCATCAATTGATCGTCTGGGACCCGGCAGCCAAGGAGATCGTGGGAGGCTACCGGTTTATTCACGGGAAAGACCTGCCTTTTGACGCAGATGGAAATCTGAAATCCGCTACCGGCGAGCTCTTTGAATTCTCTCCGCGATTCCTGCGCGACTACCTTTCGGAATCGATTGAACTCGGCCGCTCTTTTGTACAGCCGAATTACCAACCTACCTATAACTTCCGGAAAGGCATGTACTCGCTCGATAACATCTGGGACGGCCTCGGCGCCATGATCATCGATAATCCCGACGTGAATTTCTTCTTCGGAAAAATGACCATGTACCCGCAATTCAACCGTACCGCCCGCGATATCATCCTTCGTTTCCTGCAGATGTATTTCCCCGATCACGAAAACCTGCTGAGACCCCTGTTCCCCGTGTCGATCGAAACATCGGAAGAGATCCTGGCCAACGTTTTCACCGCGGCAACCTACGAAGAGAATTACCGGATCCTGGTTCAGACAGTCAGAAAATACAACGAGAATGTCCCTCCCCTGGTGAATGCTTACATGAACCTCTCCCCGACCATGCGTACTTTCGGCACTTCCATCAATGCCGGATTCGGAGATGTGGAAGAGACAGGCATCCTCATCAACATCCCCGACATCTACCTGAAAAAAAAGGAAAGGCACTTGAAAACTTATATCGAGCGCCTCTCCTCATTACGAAACATAAAATGGCGGAGAAAAAAATTTCCGCCCTTCAGCAGTGATCCTTCCACCCTCCATGGTTGATTTTACTGTTCCGGCGTTTCTGCGGGAACAGTAACGGGGACCGCCTCTGTTTCTTTGATTTTCTTAACAACCGTCTTGGGGACGTAATCGGTGTTTTTAGCTACCAACGACTTCCGGGTAACCACCGCTTTCTTTTCAGCAGCTGCTTTTTTCGCCGCTTTCTTTTTCGCAGCTTTGGCATTTTTGCTGCCGGGCTTACGGCCACGTTTTTTCTTTTCCGTGGTTTCTGTCGGCTGAACCTCTTTCACGACAGTAAGCGCCTTGGCAGGACGACCCCGCTTTTTCTTCGGAGCTTCCTGCTGATTTTCCGCTTCCGCTTTCCCCAATTTCGAAATTATTTTGCGGATGTCTGCAATGTACATTTCAGCATCAGCCAATTCCTGCTCATAATGATTGCGCAGGAATTCCAGTTCATTGTCCGTAAATTTGATACTTGGCATAATGGTATTTTTAGGTTAAAAAAATCAGAAC
>DAONET010000069.1:0-4464 GCA_035403225.1 Bacteroidales bacterium
GTGATGGAGTGAATACTGCAGATGCCTCCGGGTGCAGTGGCGCAATATACCGTGGCTACGATGAGCGAGTTGGTGGTCAGTGATATCGTATCGCATGCAATCCCTCCCGGATCTATGTCATATAATTGGAAGGTGAAGACAATGGAGTCGTTCACTGAAAGATTGGGTTGAATCTGAAAATAGATGTAACGGATCCCGCCACTGACGGTGTTAGCGGCGATACCTGACGGACCGTTATGGAGACCGGTAAGGGAGCCATTGACGTAATCGAAGGCGTCGTCAATCACTACACTGAGTTCTTCAATGCTGGAGACCGAGTCGGGCCCCAGGTTGATGATTTTCACTTTCACCGGAGTGAAATCGCTGCAGGTATGTAACTCAGGCGGCGCCGTTGTACTAAGAACATACAGGTTTGCATTGGAAGGCAATCCGCCGATCAGGATGTCGGAAGTGTAGGATGAACGCGATTTCTCATCTCCGCAGGCATTGGAAGCCAGGGCAGTCAGCATCATCGAAGTCCCCGAGATGAAATTGCAATCAGTGAGCGCTTTGAATTTGATCCGGTAACCATTTTTCGGGATGCTGTCGACTCCTTTCAGGGTGGTGACAGCGTTGGAATCCAAAGACAAGTACCAGATCCAGCAGTCGCTGGCAGGAGGATCGTTCACGGGGTTTCCGATGGGGACGTACGACCCGGTGTTGTATGGATATTTGAACTGGGTAGCGCCCGGAAGGATAGTGACTCCGGGAGGAAGGGTAGCCATGAATTTGAGATTGTATCCATACGATAACTGCGTGTTGGTCACCTCGGCTTCGTATTCCAGCGTGTCGCACAGATTCACCGGGTTGACCGGGGAGGTGATGGAGATATTCAGACTGACATCTTTCGGATCAAGATACAACCAGGAGTTATTCTCAACACAACCATAAGCTGAGGGAGGGTATCCGAGTTCGGGATTGACAGGGTAAGCAGCGCAGTTATATCCATGTCTGACGAGAATGCTGTCGTAGCTGCAATTATTGTAAACGGCTTTTACTTCGATGGTGCGGCAATCGCTGGAAGAGATGGGCCCGATTTGCCCCCAGACTTTACCGGGGCCATACGCAGAAACAGGGATATCCACCGGAGCAGAAGGAGTGGTTACGTCTGTCAGGCTGACGACGGTAATCCCGGTGGAAGCGTTTTCAAATCCGACCCAGTTGTTGTCTGCACCTAAGGACCGGATGTTGCACAGGCGAATCTTCCACATCACGGTATCTTGTCTCCCTTCTGCCGTAGTAATGAGGTTGGTGAGGTTGACCAGGGGAGGGGTGTAGGTGATGGATTTGGCATAGGCGCTGGCTTTCCTGAGTCCTTTGGCATCGGAAGCAAACTGATACCTTCCCGATCCATATATCGTGTAGCTGTAATCACCGGTAGCCTTACAGGAGGGAGTGGCGTAAAAAGTGATCCGTTCAAGGTCGTTGTTGCAATCGTAATAATCAGAATACTTCCACGAAGATGTCCGGATAAACGTAAGGACTGTTCCGGCGGGACCGACCGAGATTATCGGATCCTGGATTACTTCCGAGCTGGTGGAGGAGGTGTTATCTACATTATAACTGTGTCGGGCAGAGCCGGTTTGGTAGACAAACCCTTCCGGAAGGGTGAACTGCATAGTGTCGAGTACCAGGAATGGCCGGATCTCTGAGGGGAAGGCTACATCGCCGCCACATGATTCCAGCCACTGGGTTATCAATCCTTCATACTGGAATGATGTACAGCCATTCAATACGATCTGCTGGTAGAAGGTGGTGGCGCTGAGCGTATAATTTGAACCCAGGACATTGAACGTGTATCCTTTGTCGTTGCAATACAGAGTTTTCTTTTTTTTGACCTGATGAAAACGTGCCCGTAAGGCAGGAACAGTCCGCCATTCGGTTTGTGCCACGTTTTTAACCTGCCCGCGGATGATATAATAGAGCGAATCGCCGGCCGTGAATGATTTTCCTTCGAAGCATTGTCCCGGTTTTGTCAGGTCTCCGAAATAGGTTACCAGGGTGGAGGTCGGGGCATTGGTGATGACCGGAAACAGATTCCAGCAAGTATCCCAGGTGTCGGTTTCGACATCATGAAAATACAACGTATCGCTGAGGTAATCGAAGAAAAGACGATTGCCCCATGCTCCCCCGACGGCGTCGTGCTGAAGTTGGAAATACAAACTGTCTGCCGGGCCGTTGATCATTCCCGCAGCCTCAATTTTTATGGAATCACGGGAGAAAGCGTTGTCAAGTCTGAGAGAAGGGTTATCGGGATTGACTTTTGCCGTCAGCAGGTTATCTATCCATCCCACGGTGGTGCGTTTGATTTTGAACAGGGAAGTGGATGGTTCGGTGCAGTTGCCGACGGGGCATTGCATGCCGAAGACAGGTGAGGTGCTGCACCAGTAAGTGAAATACCTGTCGGGAAAGTTGAGATGGTCGCACCAGAACCTGAGTTTGGTTTGTATGACCCCTGTAGGAGCGTGCGAGGTTCCGCAATCGAGTTGCACAGGTATGCGGAACAAGCCCCCGCTCAGAATACGACTTCTGCTCAAGGTATAAAAGAGAGTATCACCGTTGATTGACGGTGTTCCCAAGCCAGTCCCTTTAAACGTGGCCGTTCCGGTTCCCGGCGTCAATCCTTGCGGAAGGATGACCATATAAAAGACCGAGTCGTCGGGGCACCCTTCTGCCGATACACTCGTACTGGTAGTCACGAGGTGTTCCATCCACACGGTCTGTCCCTGGTAGATATCGGGAGGCATGGTTTGCTGTACCGTCCGGGTGTCGTATGTCTGGAACATGATTACCGAGGAGTTCGGGACCCAGGTGACGCCGGTAGAGACCTGACATTGATTTTTATATTGATAACCGTACCGGAAAGCCTGATAGGATGAGGCGGTCCATCCGTTGCCGCAGCTTTTTTTGGTGGAAATTCTGGTTACGGCTTCTGTCCAGTCGTAATACGTATGAGCTCTGATGGTGACTGTTTTTCCGACCGGAAGGTCATCGAAGAAACCATCTCCGTCAACATCATCCAGTCCGGTTCCGGGACCATCGGGATCGATAGTGTACGACAGGGTGGAATAGTGGGCGTACTGTCCGTTCAGGGCTCCACTGCCGAAGTTATATCCGGCAAGGAGGTAGTTTCCGTTTACCGAAAAGGAGTCTATTTCGTTCAACCAGTCGGAATTGGGGTAATAAATCGATCCTCCGGAAGAGAAACCGGCCAGCACGGTCAGGTCAAAGGCTGTTCCGGCTCCTGTCCCGTTATTGGTGATCGTGAATTCCACTATCCCGGAGTTGTCGATGAAGCCCCATCCCACGCGTTTTGACGTGAAAGCCATGGCGATGACGGTATTTCCTGCAGCCGGGGAGACCGTAGGGAAAGCGGAATAGAAATTGCAGATCTGCCCGAAACATCCCCAAGAAGTCTTGATGGTCGATTGCCCGTTGGTGCATCCCACCAGTTTTACCGTCTCATCCACGATGATCTGTTCCCCCTGGTCGAAGGAACCATTGCCGCCGGGAAGATCGGCCCCGGTTATAATGATGGTATCCACCCGCAACGGACCCGGTCCGGGATCGGGATGAAGAACTCCGACGCTGACCGATATCACCTGGATGTCGGTGGTATGTTCATCAAGGATGATCAGCGTGTCAAGACTGGAATTGAGACCCTGTTGCTGGATGATGATGCCGCGGGTAACGGTGGTGTTCACAGGGATGGAGACCGTGCCGTTGGTGATGCTGGTGATGACCGGCTCGGGGAAATAGTAATTCTGAAGAGGGGTTTCAGTGCCTGTATAGTCGGATCCATTATAGGTGACGGTATACAGGAAGTTCTGCGTATTGTTGTATCCGCACACCAGCCCGGCATCATAGGTGACGGTATGCGCCGTACTGTTCAGGATGTCGGGAAGGTTGAAGATGGGATGGTTGAGGTTGGTGATGTCGGATTCCGTGGCGCCGGTGACAGAACCGGGCGTATACCTCACGCCGGGTGGCAGGTCGATGGCCAGCGTGGCGCCGGTCATGGTGACTCCGGTCGTGTTGGCAATGAGCAGGGAAAAAGTGCCGTCATCACCACAAACAACGAGTGAGGAGGGCTTCCCGGTGGGAGAAACCATGACCTGAGCACGAGCCATTAGCGGGAAAAGCATCAGGACCAACAGAAAGATGGCTGCCGGATCACTGTGCCAAAATCTTTGAAAATGAAATAGATGTGTCAGCCGATTGTAGTTATTCCCCATTACCCGTATCAGTTTGCCCGGATAAATATAGAAAAAATTGCATTTATCGACCGTCTGGAGCGAGGATTATTTTGCGTTCAGTAAAAATGTTAAATTATTAAATGATTATTGACTTATGAATAATGATTTTGTATATTTGTTCATCAAACTATATTTCCATGAAAAACATAATATACATTTCAACCGTCAT
>DAONET010000070.1:0-4010 GCA_035403225.1 Bacteroidales bacterium
TGATGCCTTTTATCTGGTGCCCAGGACAGGACTTGAACCTGCACAGCCAAGGGCCACTACCCCCTCAAAGTAGCGTGTCTACCAATTTCACCACCTGGGCTTTGAGTTTGAGGGTGCAAAATTAAGACTTTTCATTAAAAATTCAAAATCTTCTTTCAGAATACGGTAATTAAAAAAGCGGTCACCAACCCGGCCAGGACAACCCCGAATTTCTTCAGGTTATACTGATGTTCTTCACTGGTTTCGAACAGGATGGAAGTAGAGACGTGCAGGAAAATACCAATGACAACTGCCAGCGCATAATCAAAATACTGCGAAATATTGGTTTGTTGCAGCGACTGAATGATCGTGCTGAAGATCGATCCCAGCGGTGTCATCAGGGCGAAGACGAAAAGAAAGAAGAAAGAGCGGGTTTTGCTCATACCATAATGAATAAAAAGGCTCATCAGGGTTAGAGAGATCGGGATGTTGTGAATGATGATGCCGGTGATCAGTGTCTCGCGGAGTTGCGGATCCGAAGAGGAAACGATAGGCATCCCTTCCAGAAAAGAGTGGATGCACAACCCCAGGAGGAGGAGAAACGGCGACACATGCTCTGTCTTCCGGCAGTTTTCAGCATGTTCATGTCCGTGTTCCGCACCGCGCGTGAGCAATTCCAGCAGGAGTTGCAGGACAAAACCCGCCAGGACGAACAACCCGACATTCTTCAGTGACGAAGAATAAACCTCCGGTACCAGATCCAGAAAACTGATCCCTATCAGAAAAGCGCCGCTGAAGGCCAGCAGCAATTTTAAAACCATCCGGTTGTCGTGTTTCAGCAGGAAAACAAACGACCCGGAAATCAAAACCGTAATAACAAGCAGTAAATAAACCGGAACCATGTAATAGTGAATTTATCAGGTCAAACAGAGATCATTTTATTGAGGCATAAAGGTAGTAAAAAACTGTCCGGCGATAGAAAATCCGTTAACTTTGTCTTTCAAACAATCATTTACCATGGAAAACCAAATATCAACTCTTCATCCTGAACGTCTGTGGCATTACTTCCTCGGGATTTGCCAAATCCCTCGTCCCTCAAAAAAAGAAGATCGCATAGCTCAATGGCTCCTCGACTTTGCAAAAGGACAAGGTCTGGAAGCTTTGCGCGATGAAACCGGCAACGTGCTGATCCGCAAACCAGCCATGCCCGGATATGAAAACCGTAAAATGGTGATCCTGCAGGCTCATATGGATATGGTCTGTGAGAAAAACTCCGATACGCCGCATGATTTCGATCATGATCCCATCCTGCCGCGGATAGAAGGCAACTGGATCAAAGCCACCGGCACCACCCTCGGCGCCGACGACGGCATCGGTATTGCCGCTGCCCTCGCGATCCTCGAAGCCAAAGATATCCCGCACGGTCCGCTGGAAGCGCTCTTCACCGTTGACGAAGAGACCGGACTTACCGGCGCCTTCGGGCTGAAACCCGACCTGCTGAAAGGGCGTATCCTGCTTAACCTCGATTCCGAAGATGAAGGACAGATTTTCATCGGTTGTGCCGGCGGAAGAGACAGCGTCGGAACAATTCCTTCCGAAACCATCCCCGTCCCGGCCAACATGATCGCCTACAAGGCTTCGGTGTCAGGGCTCAAAGGCGGCCACTCGGGAGATGACATCAACAAAGGTCTCGGCAATGCCGTCAAGTTGTTGAACCGCTTCCTCTGGAACGCAGCCTCGACTTTCAACGCCCGCGTCTCTGTCATGGATGCCGGCAATCTGCGTAATGCCATTGCCCGCGAAGGATACGCCGTGATCACCGTCGCCTCCGGGAAAGCGAAAAAGATCGAAAAATTCGCCTCGCAGTTTGAAGCTTCCATCCGCGATGAATACAAGGTCACGGAACCGGGACTGAAGTTTTCACTCGAAAAGTGTGAACTCCCGGCTACCGTCCTGAGACCTTCTCTGCAAAAAAGGATTCTCAATGCCCTCTATGCCTGTCCGCACGGTGTCATCGCCATGTCGCAGGAAATCGCCAACTTCGTCGAGACCTCTACCAACCTGGCCTCTGTGAAGATGAAAGACGGCTCCATCATGATTACCACCAGCCAGCGCAGCTCTGTTGAATCGGCCAAGAAAGATGTCTCGGACATGGTGGCCAGCGTCCTCGCGCTCGCCGGAGCAAAAGTGGAACAATCAGCCGGTTATCCCGGATGGAAACCCGATCCGTCATCGAAGATCCTTCAGGCTACTGTCGAGTCGTACCGCCGCCTGTTCAACCAGGAACCGCTGGTACTGGCTATCCACGCGGGGCTTGAATGCGGTCTTGTCGGCGCCATCTATCCCGGGATGGACATGGTCTCCTTCGGACCGACAATCAAAGGCGCTCATTCACCCGACGAACGGCTTGATATCGACTCAACCGTTAAGTTCTGGGATCTGACACTGGACGTATTGAAGAACGTTCCGGCCGAAAAATAATCCGTAAAATGTTGTATTAGGCTGGTTGGTTGATCCGCTGAAGAAACCCGTATTCGTTCGTTCCTTACTAATGACACGTTATATGAAACATTTCATTGGTTTACTGATCCTTTCTCTTTTCCTGGTCACAACCGCCTATTCCCAGCAGCCGTACTCTTTCGCCGACAGCTCGGTCCTCTCCCGCATGAAGCATGATGTGTACGTCCTTGCTTCCGACTCATTCCAGGGAAGGAAATCGGGAACGATCGGAGAGAAATCAGCGTATGAATACATCATCAGCCGGTTTCAGCAGGCAGGATTGTCGCCCAAAGGAGACAGCGGGTCATGGCTTCAGCCCTTCCCCTACCTGATCCGGGCGCTTGGCACGGACAATTCACTGACGATAAACGGGAAAGAATGCAGGAGGTATGATGACTTTGATGTCATGGATATCTCGTCATCCGGCGATGCAACCGGAGAAATCGTGGATGCCGGATCGGGGTTATTTCTTCCCGATGCCGGTATCGACGATTACCGTGGAATGGATGTTACGGGAAAAATCGTGTTGATCGACCTGTACGTCCCGGGCAAGTGGATCCGTGATAAAGCCACTTCAGCAAAAGTCACCCCGAAAAGCCGTTTTGAGACTGCCTTCCTGAAGGGAGCTGCCGGGGTGATCTGTTACAATCCCGAATCCCACTGGGGGAGGAAGACGCCGGAATTCGACCGTCCTGACACTCTTTCAAAACCCGTAGTATACGTGACCAGGAAGCTGGCCGAGAGCATCCTGAGGAGCAAGAATCCCTCAGCCACGATACAGACCCGGTTCATGACCATTAACTACACCTATCATAATGTAGTCGGATTTTGCGGCGACCCGGATGCCCCTGTTTCGGTGATTCTGGGCGCTCATTATGATCATGAAGGTGTCGGGAGCAAGACCAGGCTGATCAAGAACGGCGCTGACGATAACGCCAGCGGCACCGCCATGATCATGGAGCTGGCGCGTTATTACCGTCAACATCCCACTCCGGGGACCAACTATCTTTTCATTGCTTTTTCGGGGGAGGAAGAATGGCTGAGAGGGTCAAAGTATTTCGCTTCACACCCCACGATTGACCTCAGCAAAGTCAGTTTCATGTTTAATTTTGATATGGTCGGAAGGCTGGGAGCTCAGGGAAACCGGGTAGAAGCTGTTTGTACAGGCACCTCACCCGTCTGGAAGAAGATCCTGCGCGACGCTCCGGGCCGCACCTTCCGGCTGAAAAAAGTACCCGGAGCCGGCGAGTTTTCCGACCATCATCCTTTTTACAAAAAAGACATCCCCATCGCCTATCTCACTACCGGGATACACAGCGATTACCATACATCCCGCGATGATGCTGAAAAAATCAACTACACAGGTATGCTGAGCATCAACAAATACGCGAAAGGGATCATCGACAGTTGTGAAAAGTCAGGGAAGGTCCCTTTTACGAAAGTTTCCGGTTTGACCAATTTCCGGTCCATGTTGTATTACCTGGGAATGCAATTGCATTATGCATTCACCGTAGGATACGGAGAGTTGGATT
>DAONET010000071.1:0-3547 GCA_035403225.1 Bacteroidales bacterium
ACCTTCTCCTGGACGGCCGGCGGATCACCGGGCATCAGCGGCTTTTATCCCTCCTCGGGCGATACCATCTCCCAGATCCTGATTAACCCGGGCATTCTTCCAGGCACCGCCACTTTTGTAGTCACCCCATCCATCAACGGCTGTCCCGGAACCATCGGATCGGTCGGGATAACCGTGGATCCCCTCCCGAAAGTGACACTCACGGTATGCTTCGATACCGTAACTTATTCAGATGCCAGGGACCTCGGTCTGCAAGGCGGAATACCACTGAACGGATCTTTCTCCGGGACAGGAGTGGCAGGGAACACCTTCTCTCCTTCTCTGGCCGGACCGGGTAATCATATTATTTCTTATAGCTATATAAATACTTATACATGTACAGATACAGCCATAGTTTCCATTCATGTTCTTCCTTCCGTACCCTGGAATTGCGGTGACACGTTACGGGATCCGCGCGACAATCATTTTTATCCCACCGTGCTGTTAGGCAGTCAATGCTGGATGGCCGCTAACCTTGATTACGGAGCTGTTGTTGGCGGATTAGGCAACCAACGCGACAATTGCATTCCCGAGAAGTTTTGTCATGGCAACAAAGCGGCTAATTGTGCTCTTTCCGGAGGTCTGTACCAGTGGGATGAGATCATGCGTTACGAGGAAACGCCATCGGCGCAAGGGTTGTGTCCACCCGGCTGGCATGTGCCGTCAGAAGCCGAATGGGACCTGCTTTTCTCGCTCTACCTCAACAACTCGTTTGCCGGAGCGCCCTTGCTGTACTCAGGATATTCGGGATTCAATGCGCTGCTCAGCGGGAACCGCTTCAACAATGTGAAGTGGGACTTCAGGGATTTCGCCACGTTGTTATGGTCTTCCACTGCGCATGGGGCGAAGAAAGCCTGGGCGCACGGGATGAACAAATACGATTACAGCGTTTCGTACTATCCGGCAAACCGTAATCACGGGATGTCGGTAAGATGTCTGAAAGATTAAGCCGTTGATTCGATACTGGAGTACCCAATTATCTGACTTTTCTCTGATACAGGATTTTACGAAAGTGGTTGATTTTATTGAGGAAAATCAACCTGTTAATATTTAAAGTTTATTATACAAAGTTTGTTAATATTCTTTGTCTGTCCTCATTCTCTTTATCATTTTTATGATACAATTCAATGAACACAATCTTCTCTTCTTTCTTAAAGTGAGCATAAATCAACCTCAACCCCGAATTTACACCTCGACCCTTTAATGCCTTACAGGCAATTTTTTTTACTTTAATTACACATGTTTCTAACCCTAAATTATCTATACGAAAACTAAATGGTGGTCTTTCATAAGGTTCAATCGATAGAACTTGCCTCACTACATCTAAATCATCGTTTAGCGTTCTGTATTTTTTTAAAAGGCTATTCAAATCCTTCTGAAACTCTGTTAACTCATCAAAGGTCATTGTTCTTCAATTTCGTCACCATAATTTCTCATTGAGAAGGGAGCCTCTCTATAAAAAGCCAGTTCATAATTTATTTCTTCTCCCTGTTTTGAAGCCATCCATGGCATATCCTTATGAGAATAATTACTAATTGCAGAGGCCGACAAGTCAGATAATTGTTCAATCACTTTGTCAATCACCTCCTTCTCGCTGGCTTTTAATTCTGTTAAATCAGCTTTAGCAAGTGGAATGTATCGTGTTTGCATTTTGTCGTAGTACTCAGTTTTAATCCGTTGTATCTTTCCTTTTTCCATCATTTGAGCAACGATTGCATCTAATTGTTGTGGAACTGGTCCGAAAGGTAATTTGCGATATTTAGCACCAGTCAAGTGTTCCTCATACATCTCATAATAATTGAAATCGGAAAAATACAGCAATTTGTAAAGCACCGTTTCTCCAACATTTGGCTTGCCCGCACATCTTTCCAAAATATACAGCAGAACATTTTTAAACTTGTTAACTTTTAGAGTTGGCACAGAAATTCGCTCTTGTGTTAATTTTGATTTTGATTCTGCTTTACCTTCAACATCATGACTCACCTTAAAATCATTCGAAACAAAATCATCTAAAGAAAAACCCAACACCATTGATAATCGCTGCAATTCAAGAACATCGACGCTTCTTTTTCCCAACTCAATTTGAGCCAAAGACGGTCGGGAAATTTTTACATTCTTGGCCAAATCTTCCTGTGATAACCCCTTCATTTTACGAAGTTCAGCTATCCTCTGACCTATTTGTTTTTGCGAAAGTCTGATATTCATAAAATTTCTGTTTTCGGTTTCAAAGTGACAAAGATAAGCATTGTTTCATTTTAAAACATATAAATGTTCATAAAACACACAGAAAGTTTTCAAGACCTTGCGTCTTTTAATGAGAAAGGTCTGGCACAATAGATGCAAACACGATTGCTTTCGCCCCTGCTAATGGAAAAACGTTCTGCAGTTATTCCACAATAAAAGTCCAGGACTGAACCGGATATCTAACTAATGTATCTGTCAGCAAAACAAGGGATAACCCGCTTTCTTGTGAATATTAAGAATGAGAATGAAAAAATGCGAAGTAACTCACGTTTCACATTTTACATTTTGCATTTGTCCTTGGTATTCAGACCTGGTATCTGACAAACACTTCGATCGCCTGGTATTCTGCCATGCCGAGTTCATCGTATAACTTGGCAGTAGCATGGTTTCTGTCTTCCGCCCGCTGCCAGAATTCGCGGCTGTCAAAGCCGGGGAAGAGCGGACGGTCTTTCTGCGACTGGTGTTTGAAGATGGCCTTGCGTTTGATGATGACCTCTTCCGGACTGAGTGGCACCGCCATATCAACCAACTCGGGTTCCCATTCCTGCCAGGCGCCACGATACAGCCATAAACGGCATTCCCTGAACCAGGGATCATTCTTCACTTCCTCGATCGCCATCAGCACCGCATCCATGCAAACACGATGCGTGCCATGAGGATCAGAGAGGTCGCCGGCGGCGTATATCTGGTGAGGCCGGATCTCGCGGAGGAGCTTCGTCATGATGCGGACATCCTCATCGGACAAAGGTTTCTTCCTGATCTTGCCGGTTTCGTAAAACGGGAGTTCGAGGAAATGGGCTCTTTCAGCCGGGATGCCGACATACCGGCAAGCAGCCAGCGCTTCACCCCGTCGGATGGATGTCTTGATCCGTTGAACGGCTTCTGTATCCACCTGTCCCGGTTTCTTGGCATGAATGAATCCGGCTATCTGTTCATGGATGGATCTGGCATCGAACGATTCCAGTTTGAAGATATCCCGGTACTCATCCACAAAGTCGAGATAACGAAGCACATCGTCATCAAACACAGCGATGCTGCCTGAAGTCTGATAGGCTGTATGCACCTCATGTCCCTGTTCCACCAGTCGGGCGAGGGTCCCTCCCATCGAGATGACATCATCGTCGGGATGAGGGCTGAACACCAGTACCCGTTTCGGGTAGGGCAGCGCCCGCTCGGGACGGGTGGAATCGTCGGCGCCGGGTTTACCCCCCGGCCATCCGCTGATGGTATGTTGTAAGTCGTTAAAGACGTTGATGTTGATCTT
>DAONET010000072.1:0-2339 GCA_035403225.1 Bacteroidales bacterium
TATTTTTATACTTCAATTTCAACATTATGCGAAGCATCATCGCCGTTTTCCTCTTTCTGTTGCTTGCCTCGTTCACGGGAGGTGATAATCCCATCACCCCCGAGTGTACCTGCAAGTCGATCCCGTTGTATGGCAAAGTCAAGATCGTCACTCAGTTTCCCGACTTCAAGGTGCGGGTCACGGAGTCATTCCCCGACCTGGAGGTGAAGGTGGTGGATGCTTTCCCCGATCAATGCGGCGAATGGCAGTTCGTGGACGATTTCCCCGATTTCAAAATCCAGTTTGTGAACAACTTTGAGGATTTCTCGATCAAGTTCGTGGATGCGTTTCCCGGGCGGAAATGAGCGGAGAGGTTGGATATCCCCAAAAAGAAAAGGCAACCCTTTCAGAGGTTGCCTTTTATAGATTCCGTCGATAACGGGAGGTTATTTGATCTCCCAGGTATCGCCTGAGTTAAGCAGGTCATCAACGCATTTAATTTTCCCGGTGTCTTTGGCGTAGGTGATCTGATCTTCCACGAGGTCGTCGTAAGTGGGGAACATAGCGGAACGGATCACGCCGAATACCATCGGGAACCGGGGCGGAGCCAACTTGGCCAGCATGAGGTGGATGCCCGGGTCGGGGTTGTAGCAGTCGTGGACCAGGATGTCGTCGACAGTGACGCCGTTCTTTCCGATTTCCACCACTTCGAGGCCGGTGCCGTTGAGGCGGAGCCCTTTGTTCTTGTCTTTGCCGAAGAGCATGGGTTCGCCGTTACGGACCACGAGCATCGTGTTGTCGCGCACTTCTTTGCCGGTGATGGCGGTATGTGCTTTGTCGGCGAAGATGACGCAGTTCTGAAGGACCTCAATGATGGAGGTGCCGTCGTGTTTCGCTGCTTCGAACATGGCTTCGGTCATCAGGTTGATGTCGTTGTCGGGGACGCGGGCGAAGAAGGTGCCCTGAGCTCCCATGACCAGTTCTCCGACGGTGAAAGGATGTTCGATGGTTCCCTGTGGCGACGATTTGGTGATTTTACCCATCGGCGTAGTGGGGGAGTACTGTCCTTTCGTAAGGCCGTAGATCTGGTTGTTGAACAGGATGACGTTAACGTCGACGTTACGGCGGATCAGGTGAATGAAATGGTTTCCTCCGATAGCGAGCGAGTCACCGTCGCCGGTAGTGACCCAGGTGCTGAGCCGCGGGTTGGCGATCTTCACGCCGGTGGCGATAGCAGCAGCGCGGCCATGGATGCCGTGGATGCCGTAAGTATTCATGTAATAGGGGAAACGGGATGAGCACCCGATGCCTGCCACGACACAGAAGTTTTCCTTGCGATACCCGATCTTCGGGAAGACGCGTTCAACGGCGTTGAGGATGGCATGAGAGCCGCAACCCTGGCACCATTTTACCATCTGGTCGCTTTCGAAATCGCCTTTGCTCAGTTGAACGTCGGACCGTTCTATGGTTTTATTTAAAAATTCATCCATCTTACTTTTCCTCCAGCATTTGATTAAACTTATCCATTAATTCCTGGGTGGTGAAGGGGAGACCCTGTACCTTGTTGTACTGGGAGTAGTTCATCATGGGGAACTTCATCTTCAGGTAGTTCACGAACTGACCGCTGTTCAGCTCGCATACCAGGATTCTCTTGAAACGTTTCAGGATATCGCCGGTATTCTTCGGCAGCGGCATGATATAGTTGAAGTGGGTGTGCGTGATAGTCTTTCCTTCTTCCTGCATCTGGCTTATAGCCTGGTGTACCTGTCCGTAGGTTCCGCCCCAGCTTACGACGAGCAGATCGCCTTCAGCCGGTCCGTTAACCTCCTGTTCGGGGAGGAAATCGGCCAGTTTCTCCACCTTGGCGGCGCGCATGTCGACCATGTGTTGATGGTTCATCGGGTCGGTTGAGACGGAGCCGGTGATATCGGCTTTTTCCAGTCCGCCGATGCGGTGACGGAGACCTTCTGTCCCGGGCAATGCCCACTGGCGGACCAATGTTTCGGGGTCGCGGCGATAAGGTTTGTAGTCGGGATCATTCGGTTGGGCAATAGGCGGGTTGATAGGAGGCAGCGAGGCGACTTTGGGGATGCGGAACAAGACGGATCCGAAGCCCATAGTGCCGTCGGTGAGGAAGATGACAGGGGTCATGTGCTCCATCGAGTATTTCGCGGCCATGTATGCGTAATAGAAGCAGTTATCGGGGGTGGAGGCGGCGATGACGATCACCGGGCATTCACCGTTACGTCCAAAGAGGGCCTGGTAGAGGTCAGATTGTTCCGATTTGGTAGGCAGACCGGTGGAAGGACCTCCGCGCTGAACGTCGACGATGACCAGCGGAAGTTCGGTCATGACGGCCA
>DAONET010000072.1:2439-3524 GCA_035403225.1 Bacteroidales bacterium
GGCAGCCATGAGGCCCCAGGCGGTAGCCGTGTTACCGGTGATGTTGCGGTAGCGGCCTTTTTCCATCTTCGAGGGGGCGATGCTGATCACCGACTCGATAGCTTCGATGGTGTCGGCGTAATTGTACCCCTGCTGTAGTGCTATTTTGTTGATATCCACCAACTTCGGATCTTTCTTGCCGAATTTTGTCTGGAAATATTTAAAGGCAGGTTTCAGGTCACGGTTGAAGATATAAAAGAGCATACCGAGGGCGAACATATTTTTGCTACGTTCGGCCGTTTTCGGGTCAAGCCCCAGGTCTTTCAGACTCTCTTTGGTCAATGTAGTGATCGGGGCATTGATCACGCGATAGCTTTCAAGAGAGTTGTCAATCAGCGGGTTAGTCGTATAACCTGCTTTTTCAATCGCTTTTTCTTCAAATGAATCGGCATCGATGAGGAGGGTAGCTCCTTTTTTGGCCCAATTAAGGTTTGCTTTTAAGGAAGCCGGATTCATGGCGACGAGTACATCTACCTGGTCGCCAATGGTGAAAATCTTTTCACTGCCGAGATGAACCTGAAAGCCGGAGACACCGGCAACAGTGTTGTGCGGGGCGCGGATCTCGGCCGGGAAATCGGGGAAGGTTGTCATGTCGTTGCCTGCGATGGCAGCGCTGTCAGAGAAGATGGTTCCCGACAACTGCATACCGTCGCCAGAGTCACCGACGAACTTCACCACAACTTCTTTCCGTTCAATAATGTTTTTTTTCTTATTGGTCATGAGAGGTTGGTATTTAATAATGCAAAGTTAAGCCTTTTGGAAGGAAATAAAAAGCTGCCTCATGGTTTTCACGAGGCAGCTCATTCCGTTTCCGGACAGGAGATGTTATTCCGGATGAATTGCTTCAACCGGGCACACATCTGCGCATGCGCCACATTCGGTGCACATTTCCGGATTGATTTTGTAAATGTCGCCTTCGGAGATAGCTTCAACGGGGCATTCGTCGATGCAAGTACCGCAAGCAGTGCAATCTTCACCTATTTTGTAAGCCATGATGACATAAATTTTTCCTCCGCAAGGGAGGGGGTTAATAATCTGTTTTCGGG
>DAONET010000073.1:0-3206 GCA_035403225.1 Bacteroidales bacterium
TGTTCTCCGTCAAACACCCCGTAGGTAAAGTGTGTCAGCCAGTCGCCGAGGACGATCATGCGGGCCTGTGGGGTGATATCTTGCTCATGGGGCAGGTGATAGTGACCATACACGAGGAACCTGACGTCGGGGTGCCGGGTGATGATCTCTTCGGAATGAGATACGAGGCGTGACTCGATAAGCCGGAGGTTACGGTCGGTCTCTACTTCCTCCTTCACCTGGTTGGCGTAACGGCTGCGGCGCGACCAGAACAGCGCCAGGGGGATGCCCAGGTCGGGATGGAGCCAACGGAAAAGCCATTGGTTAAAGCGGTTGGCAAACACTTTTTTGATGAACTTGTAGCCGTGATCGCCGGGGCCTAACCCATCGCCGTGCGCCAGGTAGAATTTCTTCCCGTCCAGGAAGACCACTTCGGGATCGCGGTGGAGGGTGATGTTCAGCTCTTCGGTGAGGTACGAAAAAGCCCACATGTCGTGGTTTCCGCGGAAGAGATGCACCTTGATCCCTTGTCCGGTGATTTCGGCCAGTTTGCCAAGGAGGCGGGAATATCCTTTGGGGATCACGGTTTTGTATTCGAACCAGAAGTCGAACAAGTCGCCCATGAGGTAGATCTCCGAAGCGTCGGTACGGGTCGTATCAAGCCAGTCAATAAACCGTTGCTCCCGCTTCAGGCTGGAAGCAGGGTCCGGGATGCCGAAATGGAAGTCGGAGATAAAATAGATCTTTCCGTTCACGGGGTAAAAATAAACAAATTAATGGTTCGTCCTCCGGTCGAGTTGTTCGCGGCGCACATAGCCTGCGATATTCTTCTTGTTGTACTCCACATGTCTGTTACCGGGGTAGCGGATAGAGAGGGCGCTGTCGACGGTGAGGTAAAAAGTCCGGTCGCTGTCGGGCGAGAGCACCGGCCGGGTGCCGAACGAAAAGTTGACCACCAGGAGGGAGGCGAAAGATGACGGATGCTTTCGAATGAACTCACTGTTGAAGGTGCGCTGGTCGTCCCAGATATGTTGAAAGATCGAATCGAACTTCAGGGTGAGCGGGGTGAACAGCGAGTCGTCGCGGTGGGAAGCAAGGATGCTTTGCAGCGAATCCGACAGCGCCTTGTTCCGGGAGGCATGACGATAGAATTCGCTGAGCAGCCGGGCGTCGGCGCTGCCGTCGACGGTCACCTCTTCGGGGAAGCGTGACAGGTCACCCGTGACATGGATCGTGTCGCCGGGTTTTGCGGTGACGATGGTCATGCGGCCATCCAGTGTCTTCAGCATATAAAAACTTGCTTCCGTGGCATTAACCGGGAAGTGAAACACTCCGCCGGCATCGGCCGTGACAGAGTCCAGCACGACGGAACCCATCGGATCCAGCTCTTCGAGGATCCAGGTGGCGCCTTGTCCGCCGGCGATTTTCCCGGTGATGAGGGCCGTCCCCTCGGGTGCATGCGGGTGGCAGGCGGTGAGGAGCAGCAGCGGGAGGAACCATTTCCTGATAGATTTCATGACATAGGGGTTTCAGGTATTCTTCTCAACGTCACGCGTCGCCGGAAATTGTCAGGCAAAGTTGATCTTGTCGTCCGGGACCAGTGCTTCTCCCTTCATCCGGAGCATCAGGTTCACGATGGTGAGCACATCTTTCTGGCAGTAAGTCACGATGCGCGGCAGGTCGTGTTCCTCGTAATAAACACGGCCGACATCTTTCCCTTCGATGTCATCTTTCGGAGTGGGGATGTTGAACAAGTGCGCCAACAGCTCGAGGGAAGTGAAGCTTTTGTAATCGCCGAACTTCCACAGTTCCATCGTGTCGAGGTGGTTGACTTCCCACGGTTTCTTGCCTGCCAGGTCGAGAATGGGAGGGACCTTGATGCCGTTGATGAGCATCCGTCGGATGATGTACGGGAAATCAAACTCTTTCCCGTTGTGGGCGCAGAGATAATAAATCAATTTCTCGGATGATTTCATCAGCATCTGGGCAAATTCATCCAGCAGGTCTGATTCCTTGTCTCCATAGTACGATTTCAGCCAGAGAGCGCCGTTGCGGATGATCCCTGTGGAGATGCAGACGATTTTCCCGAACTCGGCATAGATCCCGGCCCGCTCGAACCATTCGGCCGGTGTTTTACAGGGCTCGGTCTGATTCCGCTCGGCCCGGGAGAGGGAGTCGGCTTTTCTGTCCCAATGTTTGCGGAACAAGTCAGACAGATCATCATAATGAGCTGCCACAGGCACTGTCTCAATGTCGAGAAACAGGATGTTTTCGATACGGATGTTGTCAAGCATGGTAATGATCTTTAAGAGTAAAAGTCACGGATGGATTTTCCGTTTAATCCGGCGAAAGAGAAAAAGGTAATGCAAGATGCAAAAAAAAATCATACTTGTCCCCGCAGGATATGTCTTTTCCCGGGGGGACCTGGAAGTTTTTCCACGGTGAACCCGGCTTCTTTCAGGCCTCTCGACACGGTCCCTTTAGCGCAGTAAGTAAGGAGGAGTCCTCCCTCTTTCATGGCGGCAAAAATCTTTTGGAAGACGACGGGCTGCCACAGTTCGGGTTGCACGTTGGGGCTGAAGGCGTCGAAATAGACCAGGTGATAGCGATGGAGAGGAAATGTGGCTTCTTCCAGTTTCTCAGCGATCTTCAGCAGGGAGAAACGGGGCGAGATCTGTTCTTTGGTCCCTGACGGGCAGGCATGAAGGTGTTGGAAGACGTCACGGAGGTTTTCTCCGGTAAGAATACCGGGATAATTCAGGTGGCTGATCACCTTCTGCGGCAAGGGGAAAGGCTCCAGGGCTTCGTACACGATGGAACGGTGTTGTTTCTCCGCTTCCACGAAGGTAAGCAAGGCATTGAGGCCGGTGCCGAAGCCGATCTCGAGGATGTGCAGGGGGTCAATACCGTCAGGCAGATCATGATAGCCATGATGAATGAAAATGTGCATCGATTCTGTCACGGCGCCGAAAGTAGAGTGATAGTGCTCGCCTGTCAGGGGATGAAAGACGGTATCGGAGCCATCACCGGTATTGACCACCTGCCTGGTTTCATTTTCTTTCATGCATCCAGTAGCTCAAAGTCGGATTTCTCAGCGCCACAGATCGGACAAACCCAGTCGTTGGGGAGATCCTCAAAAGCGGTGCCTGGCTGGATTCCCGAATCGGGATCTCCGGCAGCGGGGTCATAAATATACCCGCAGATGTTACAAATGTACTTTTTCATAA